>JANPCV010000048.1:0-60884 GCA_031431115.1 Caulobacteraceae bacterium | reverse complement strand
TGGAGTGAAAGACCTCTAACAGCTGACCCGTCGAAGCAAACCGCACCGGAGCGCGTGAGAAGCGCGGCGGCGCAAGCCGCATCTAGGCACTACCCATTGCGCGTCTCACGCGCTCCGGGCTCTCCACTTTCTTGGATCGCCAGCGCCCACGCTGGCGCAGGCGCAGACGCTTGCCTTGAAGATGCCCGCCAGCCCGACTAAGCCACTGGCGGGGATCAAGGAAAAACGTATGCGGGTAATGGTGTTAGCTTTGGTTGCGCTCCTGGGCGCTTGCGCCACCGGCGGCGGCGGCGATGAGCCGGCCAGCGGACCTTCGCCCTTTCCGGTCCAGCGCGGGCAAGCGCTACCTCCACCAACTGAGGCCGCCGTATCCGCGCCGCCTGAAGGCGCAGCGCGTGGCGGCGTCGATTTCGGCCAGTGGCGCCAGGCCGATCCCGCCATCTACGCGCCAGCGTTCCAAACCCAAATTCGTCAGCGTTTCGCTGGCCAGACCAACGCTGAACTCCGCGCCAGCCTCGAAGCCAATGGCTTTGCTTGCGAAGACGAGCGCCGGCTCGACTGCCGCATCGAAATCATGGAGCGCCAATGCCCGTTTGACTGGTATGTTGTGCTCGAACGCGGCGCGCGCGAACCTGTCGCTGGGTTCGACCAAATGTGCCTCGGCGCGAATAGGTGAGAGATATGAGCTACGCACGCACGATCGCCGTCAGCCTTGCGCTCCTGTTGGGGGCTTGCGCCACGTTGCCGATCGGCGGCGTCACCGAGCCCACGGGCCCGGCGACCATTCCAGCTGCGCCAGTCAATCTGGGCGATTGGCGCGGCGCCTCCGAAGCCGCGACGCTCGAAGCGTTTCAGCAAGGCGTGACCGGCCGCTACGGCGCGGGTCTGCAAATCGCGTCGGTCTCGGGTGATCTTCGCCGCAACGATTTCAACTGCACCGCCGCGCCGCCGCTCGCTGAGGGCAATCGCGGCGATCCGCCCGCGCAGGTCTGCCGCAAGACAACGACCGCGAGCGGCTGCACCCACACATGGCAAGTTCACTTGTTTGATGCGGGCGGCGATGGCCATCTCGCGCGCACGCGCGGTCTCTACGATCGCCGCTGCGGCAATGACGGCCTACTGGGTGGGCCCGGCTGAACTTTCGCCTGGCGTCATCAGATAAGCTGCAACATCCGTCGGCTCGAGCGTGAGCATCGGCACGAAGCCTGGATTGATGACGACATTCTTGCCGACAAGCCGCGTAAGTGCGGCGCGGCCATTGATCATGATGTGCGGCGCGTCGGCGCCGAGCGCCTGAGTCAAACGCTGTTCGCTGGTGAAGATCGCGCCAGCTGTGAAACCCTCGCGCACGCGCAGTTCGCGCACCGGCGCATCGTCCTCAGGGGAGGCCAACGCCAAAGCGACGTGGGTTTCCATCAAATAGCGCCGAAAAATCGGACGCATGTTTTCATTGGTGAGCGCCGACACAAACGCATATTCGAGCGCGTTTTGCGGCGTGATCGGCGGCGGGCTTCCAGGGCGCGGCGTAGGCGCGGGCGCTGCCGGTTGTTGCGTCTGCGCGAGCGCGGCCGCCGGCCAAACGCCAAACGCGCTGATCAACAGGGTGCGTCTCAACATAGGTGGCTCCGAAGGGGCGATTTTGCCCGTTGCTTGCCCGCGAAGGAAGGCCACATAAGGGCGGATGGACGACCTCTACCACCCGCGGATCATGGAATTGGC
Source organism: Caulobacteraceae bacterium (assembly GCA_031431115.1). Lineage (GTDB taxonomy): Bacteria > Pseudomonadota > Alphaproteobacteria > Caulobacterales > Aquidulcibacteraceae > Vitreimonas. Next base: position 59,165 of record JANPCV010000048.1, on the reverse strand, counting down.
CGCCGATATCCCCCACGTCGGGCGCCTCGACGCGCCGGACGGGGCGGCGACCAAGGTAAGCCGGGTCTGCGGCTCTGTCGTCACCGTTGAACTTGTGCTGAAGGACGGCATCGTCACCAAAGTGGCTGTGCATCCCAAAGCTTGCGCGCTCGGCCAAGCCACCACCGGCGTGCTCGCCATGCACGCGATCGGCGCGACCCCCAAAGAAATCCGCGATGCGCGTGACGCGCTGCGCGCCATGCTAAAGGGCGAGGGGCCGCCGCCTATCGGCCGATTCTGGGAGCTGCGCCACCTCGAAGGCGTCCGCGACTACCCCGCCCGCCACGCCTCCACCATGCTCGCCTTCGACGCCGCCGTCGAAGCCCTCGATCAAGCACAGAAAAAAGCCGCGTGAGCGCGTCCGCCAAACTCAAGAATGCGCACGCGAAAGAGCTTCGCAAAGCGTCGCTCGGCTATCCTGAAACAGTCGAGGATTTTCCATGGGGTCACAGCGCCTTCAAGATTGCGGGCAAGAAGGTTTTTCTCTTTCTGAGCGAGGACGAGGCAGGCGGTTGGTCATGCTCGATGAAGCTGCCGTTCCGCAACGAAGAGGCGCTCGCCATCAAAGGCGCCAAACCAACTGAATATGGGCTCGGCCGCTCGGGCTGGGTGTCGTTCAGCTTTACCGCCAAGGCCAAGCCGCCGATGGCCAAACTTGTCGATTATCTCGATGAGAGCTGGCGCGCCGTGGCGCCGAAGAAACTCTCGGCGTCATTCGCCCCGCCTGTAGCGCCCAAGCGCCGCAAAGCGCCCTGATCGGCTTCCGGGCGAAGGAAATAGCGGCTAGCTTCCGCCGCTTGGGGAACCCTTGGGAGGACGCGGAACATGAAATGGATTGTGTTGCTTTTGATTATCGCTGGTGTCGCCGGCTATTTCACGAGGCCGGAAGAAGCTGTGATGCGCGAAGCCGCTGACGCTGTGCTCAGCGATCCGCAAGACATTTCGCAGGGCTTTGAAAGCTTCGGCGCGACTCTCGCTGGCGAGCGCGCTTACAGCAATTACTACGTCGCCGCGAAGTACAACATCGCGCTCGACGGTCAGTCGATCGTCACGTGCTGGGGCGCGTTCACGCAAGTCCAGTGCAACCGCGCGCCTGACACGCGCACCGGAGGCTAACAGATGCGCCTGCTTCTTTTGCTGATCATTATCGGCGTCGCCGCGTACTTCACCGTGCCGGCGCGCGAGGCGCACGAAGAAGCAGCGCAAGCCTTCCTGCAAACGCAGACGCAAGAAGAAACGGGCGAGGTGCAGGCGCAAACCGGCATCTCGCTCGATGGCGTCGTCGATTTCGTCACCGGCATGATGGCCGGCCGGGGTCGCTTTGAGACCTATTACCTCGCCTCGAAATACACGCTCGATACGCCCGGCGCGGCTTATCTCGAATGCTGGGGCGCGTTCACCTTCGTGCAATGCCGCCGTGTCGATCGCGGAGTCGGCGCGGCTTGAGCCGGGGACGCGAAGCACGTATATCAGCGCCATGAACCGGCGCTTCGTCACGACGACTACCTACTGAAGCCGGCGGCGCGAGATCGGGCGCGCCGCGGCGGCTGCGCTTTGCCCCCGGTCCTGAAACCAAACAAATCGCTGTAATTGTCATGTCGCCGAGCATTCCTGCGCGGGGCCTTCTGGGCCTTATCCAGCTCTATAAGTGGACGCTTTCGCCGCTCATCGGCCAAGCGTGCCGCTATCGGCCGACTTGTTCGTCCTATGCCGCGGACTCGATCCGTACGCATGGCGCATGGGCCGGAGGCTGGATGGCGGGGGCGCGTCTGTGCCGCTGCGCGCCATGGGGCGGGCATGGCTGGGACCCGGCGCCGCGCGAGATCAAGAAGAACTCGTGGTGGCGGCCCTGGCGTTATGGCGATTGGAAGGGCGGCTATCGCGCGCCGCCCGAAGGCATTGAACTCGATAAGAGCAAGTCATGAGCATTTCACTTCAGTTTCCCGATGGCGCTGAGCGTAGTTACGACGATGGCGTAACGCCGCTCGCGGTCGCCGAGGGCATTTCCAAATCGCTGGCGAAAAAGATCGTCGCCGCGAAGATCGACGGCGCGTGGTGGGATTTGACGCGGCCAATCGAAGGCAGCGGCAAGATCGAACTCGTCATGCGCGATAGCGCGGATGGCCTGGAAGTTCTGCGTCACGACGCGGCGCACGTCATGGCGCAAGCGGTGCAGGAATTGTTTCCCGGCACGCAGGTGACGTTCGGTCCGGTGACGGAAGACGGCTTCTATTACGACTTCGCGCGCGCAGAACCGTTTTCAACGGACGACTTTGCCAAGATCGAAAAACGCATGCGCGACATCGTCGATGCCGATTTGCCGATCATTCGCAAGGTCTGGGAGAAGGAAGCCGCAATCGCGCACTTCAAGTCGCTGGGCGAAATCTACAAAGCCGAGACGATCGATGAGGTGATCAAACCCGGCGATGCAATTACGATTTATAGCCACGGCGACAAGTGGGGCGACCTCTGTCGCGGTCCGCATCTGCCTTCAACGGGCAAACTTGGCAAAGCCTTCAAGCTGATGAAGCTTGCCGGCGCCTATTGGCGCGGCGATCAAAAGAACCAGCAGCTGCAGCGCATCTACGGCACGGCGTGGGCCGACGAGAAGCAGCTGGAGGAGCATCTGCTTCGGCTGGAGGAAGCTGAGAAGCGCGACCACCGCAAACTCGGGCGCCAAATGGATCTCTTCCACATGCAGGAAGAGGGACGCGGCATGGTGTTCTGGCACGAAAAGGGCCTGACCCTTTGGCGTACGATCGAAGCGTATATGCGCCGCCGCTTGGAAGAAGCGGGTTACGTAGAAGTGCGCACGCCGCAGGTGCTTGATCGCGTGTTCTGGGAAAAGTCAGGGCACTGGGACAAGTATCGCCCGAACATGTTCGTCTGCGAGACGGTTGAAGGCGAGACGCTGTCGCTGAAGCCGATGAACTGCCCGGGCCACGTGCAGATCTTCAAATTCGGACAGAAGTCGTATCGCGACTTGCCGCTGCGCATGGCTGAGCTCGGCGCGTGTCACCGCTACGAGCCGTCAGGTTCGTTGCACGGACTGATGCGGGTGCGCGCGTTCACGCAAGACGATGCGCACATCTTTTGCAGAGAGGACCAAATCGAACAAGAGACGACGCGTTTCATCGGTTTGGCCAAGTCTATCCACGCCGATTTCGGCATGGTGAGCGATAAGATCGCCTTGGCGACGCGGCCCGAAGTGCGCGCCGGCAGCGATGAGTTTTGGGATAAAGCCGAAGCTCAGATGCTGAACGCCGCGCGGGCGGCAGGTGTCGAGCCCGTTATCGCGGAAGGCGACGGCGCTTTCTATGCGCCGAAGCTCGACTTCTCGGTCAAGGACGCAATCGGCCGTGAATGGACGATCGGCACGATCCAGCTTGACTACGTGCTGCCCGATCGCCTCGACGCGGAATATGTCGGCGAAGATGGGCAGAAGCACCGCCCGGTGATGCTGCACCGCGCGATCTTGGGATCGCTTGAGCGCTTCATCGGCATCCTGATCGAAAACTGCGCCGGTGCGTTCCCAATGTGGCTGGCGCCGGTTCAGGTGGTTGTCGCGACCATTACATCCGACGCCAACGCCTACGCCGAGGATGTGGCCAAGACGCTGCGCCAGGCTGGCCTGCGCGTTGAACTCGATCTGCGCAACGAGAAGGTCGGCTACAAGATACGCGAACATTCGCTGGCGAAGGTTCCAGCGATTGCGGTCGTTGGCAAAAAAGAGGCGGAAGATCGCGGTGTTGCGATCCGGCGCTTCGGTAGCCAGGAGCAGCACCTGATGTCGCTCGCAAGTGCACAAGAGGCCCTTGTGGCGGAAGCGACGCCACCCGACCTGAAACGTCAGTAATGGCACAAGTTCTGGATTGCGGCCGCCGGGCGTCTTTACAGACGGGCGCGCTGCAATCCAGGATGGCGTCGGGTATTGGGGGCGGAGAAGGCGTTGGATAAGCATCCATCACGCGCACGGTCGACGTCAGCAACGCTTGAGCCACGCGTGTCCGCCATCGTGGTTGCGCACAAGGTTCGCGCCAATGCTTCAGGGCGTGCGCCGCTGGACCTTTGCCTGCGCAGTGCGCTCGCGGAAGATTGGATCGATGAAGTCGTCATTGTCGATCACGATAACCCGGAAGAAATTTCATCAACGCTGCGCTCCTTCGAGGCTGACCGCCGCGATGTCCGCGTCGTGCAGGCCGATCAGAGTTTGAGCTTGGCCGCAGCCGCCAATGTCGGCGCCGCCGAAGCGATCGGGCGCTGGCTTTTGTTTTTGAATGCAGACGTAGTCCTGCAGCGCGGCGCAGTCGCGCGCTTGGCGGCGGCTGGCGGCGGCGCGCAGCAGCCCTGGATTGTTGGCGGCCGTTTGCTCGATCTCGAAGGGCGTGAACGCCAAGCGGCGCGGGCTGGATCGTTGAATGCGTTTTCAGCCATCGCGGTTGCAGTCGAATGGCCGGCGCGACCGTCGCGCAAGGGTGAAGATGCGACGAAAGTCGGGGCGGTGTCGGGCGCGCTGATGTTGATGCCGCGCGGCGACTTCAACGAACTCAATGGCTTCGATGAACAGTTCGACACTGACTATGCGGATCTCGACCTTTGCCGCCGCGCGGCGTTGGCGGGCGGCAGTGTCCTGTTTCAGCCGGAGGCCTCAGGCGTTCAGTTCGAGTACGCGCAAGCGCGCCGGAGCCGAAAGGTGCAAGGGCTCACGCGGTTTGCAGTGAAGAGCGCAAAAACGCCGATTGAGAAAGCCTTCGCGCGCGTTGCTGGCCCAGCGCTGGCGACGTTGCTGACGCTTAAGGATTTGATCGCGGGACGGCCGCCGGCGCGTCGCTGACGGCTTCGCGGACGCGCCCAACGTTCAGCGTCATGTATTCGCCGCGCCCAATCGCCATGCCGCGCGCCGGCTGATCGGCCGCTTCAAATTCGAGTCCGCGTGCGCGCAATGTTGTTTGCGCCTGCTCAAGGACGCGGCCCTCGATGATGATCCCGTCTCCAGCTTGAACAGCGGTGTCTGCCAAGTTCTCGATCTCGACCAAATGCACCCAGGTGCGCGTCAGGAAGATCATGCTCGGCTGCTCGTAGCCGACGATCCAGAAGTTCTGGTTTTCGCGCGGCATCAAGCGCGCGCGCGTCATGGTTGCGGCCGCTTCGTTGCTGACAAACATCGAGCGCGCCTCGGGCAAAAGCCGTTCGCGTAGGCTAAATGAAAGCATGAGCGCGCAAGCAACGAGCACAGCGGCGCGTGCGGTAGGGCGGCGCAACAGTACGAGGCCGGTGATCCCCGCCGCGAGCGTGCCCGCGCCGATCAGCGCCGTTGCCACAGCGCGGCGCACGCCAGCATCGGCGAGATCGCCGGGCATGAACGTCGAAACGACCGCCATGAGCGCCACCAGCAGCGCGCCGAAAACACCGAACGCTACTAGGCCCGCCGGATGCGTCGTTCGCCAGCGTTTGCCGCGCATGGCGAACAATCCTGCCGCACACATCAGTGCAATCGCTGGAAAAGCGGGCAAAGTGTAGTGAATGAGCTTCGTTGGCATCAGCTCGAAGAAGACGAAGATCGGCGCCGCCCAAGCGATGAGGAAGCGGAACGCAGCGCTGGCTTCGTCGTCACGCGGTGCGCGGATTGCACTCCAGCCTAAACGCAGTGCGGCAGGCAGCGCGTAGGTCGCGGGAAAAATCAGCAGCGGCAGCCACAGCAAATAGTAGCCGGGAATGCCGCCGTGTTTGTGATCACCGCCGGAGACGAGCTTGGGACCGATCTCGCGCAAGAATAGATCCGCGTAGAAGCGGCCCTCGGTTGCGATCCCGATCGAGATGAACCATGGCAGCGTAATCGCGAGCGCGAGTAATGGCCCTGGCCAGAACGCGAGCGGCTTCATCCAATCTGTTCGCCGCTCCCAAATCGCGAGCACCGTTAGCGTCATCGCAGCGGCAAGCGGCGCGATCGGACCTTTGATCATGATCCCGCAGCCGATCGCCGCCCAGAACACAAGCGCGACGATCCGCGGGTGTTTTGAGCCAGCACGCAATTGTGCGAGCGCTGCGAAAGCGAGCGCGATGAAGCCGGTCAGCACCGAGTCCGTCTTCGCGAGCATGCCTTCGATGCCCGCGAGAAGGCCGACAGAGAAGATCGCTGCGCCTACAAATCCCGTGCGAGGCCCAAACAGAATTGTGCCGGCCCACAACGTTGCCAAGCTCGCGAGCATCAAGCCGAGCGCTGACGGAAGCCGGTATGGCCAGACCGCATTCAGCCGTTCGGTGAACGGAAGCATTGCGTTCACCGATGCAGCTTGCAGCCAATAGATGCCCGCTGGTTTTCGGTTGCGCTCAGCATCCTGCACGCGAATGCGGACGTAATCGTCGCTCTCAATCATCTGCCGTGTCGCTTGGGCGAAGCGGGCTTCGTCGATGTCGGTGACCGGAACGCGCGTCGCACCCATCAGCCCCGAGGTGAGGGCGATGAGTGCGATCAGCACATACCCGCGCCAGCCGCGCGCGAACTGGTCGAAAAGGGCCGGTGAGACGGGAGAAGCCATGCGGACGTCGCCAGTTTGACCAAGGAGTGTGACGCTTTGCAGCCCTAGCGGGGTGCGCCCACTCGCCTCATGGCCCAGGAGCGGTTAAGAGACCCGGCTTTTCACGCGCCGGGGACGCCGTTTGGCCGAGAGTATCGAATTCAGCGTAGTGGTTCCCGTGATGAACGAGGAAGGCAACGCCGCAAACCTCGCACGCGAGATTGCGTCCGTGCTCGATGGGCGCAGCTATGAAATGATTTTCGTAGATGACGCGAGCCGCGATGACACGCGCGCAGAACTGGCGGCGCTAAAGGCGGAATTGCCTGCCCTGCGTTTGCTGGGACATCGCACGAATGCTGGCCAAAGCCGGGCTGTACGCACTGGCGTGCTTGCTGCGCGTGCGCCGATTGTGGGTACGCTGGACGGCGATGGCCAGAACGATCCTGCCGATTTGCCGAGGCTTTTGGCGAAGCTCACACGCCCGGAAGCGCCGGTGAATTTGGGCATGGTAGCGGGGAACCGCCTCAAGCGGCAGGACGATTGGAGCAAGCGCGCTGCATCGCAGATTGCCAATTCAATTCGGCGCGCAGCCCTCAAAGACAACGCAATTGACAGCGGCTCCGGCGTCAAAGTGTTCAAACGCGAAGCTTTTTTGCGACTTCCGTACTTCGATCACATGCACCGTTTCATGGCCGCACTGATGCTGCGCGAAGGCTATGCAGTGGAGTTTTTGGAGGTTAATCATCGACAACGGAGCGCCGGTCGCTCGAAGTACACGAATCTTGGCAGACTGGCCGCGAACATGACGGACCTCTGGGGCGTTATGTGGCTGAGAAGCCGGGCGCGTTTGCCAGGGGGAGCTGACGAGTTATGAGCAGAGACCCGGTTAGCACTACAGGTCTAGCTGCAGCGGCGCGCAGAAATCGCCGTCCTGCGAATGAGGGGAGTCCCATGGGGGCCATTTTCAACGTCTTTCCGCTGATCCTGATCCCGGTCCTGACGTACAACATCTGGGCGTTTGGAGCGACGGCGGCCAATAATGGCGACGGGGCCGCGGTTCGTCAGCATTTGTCTGATCCGTGGATCACGATGCCGATGGCGTCAGGCGCCGATTGGGTCATCGCATTTGGCGATGTGCTGGTGCTGCTCGCGCTTATCTTGCTCTTCATCGAGCTGCTGAAATCAACATCGACCGGCACCGCCGCGATTTTCAATCACGCGCTGTCGATGCTGGTCTTCATCATCTGCTTGGTTGAGTTCCTGCTGCACCCGGCTTTCGCCACCAGCACGTTCTTCGTGATCCTGGTGATGGCGCTGCTGGACGTTCTGGCTGGTGTCGTTGTGACGATCATTTCGGCCCGTCGCGACGTGGAGTTCGCGGGTCAGCACTGATCCTGCGAAACTGTCATCAAACGAGAGGCGGTAAGGGAAACCTTGCCGCCTTTCATTTTGTTCACAGGCACCACATTCCCAAGGCCAATGCGATCGTGAAGTCGAGCCAACGGCCGAATCGGGGAATGATGAACGAAGCCATGGTTCGACGCCCACCTGCAGGTTCGGCGCCGGGCTATGCTTCGCTTGAGCTAGGGTGATGAATGGCGCTTTTCTTCGATGCCGACTGGTTCGATCAACGCTTGGCGACTCGTGGGACGGACCGCATCGGTTTGGCCGTCGCTGCCGGTATCGAGCGCGGTGAATTGCATCGCGTCTTCACCAATGAACGCTCGCCGACGGCCGAAGAACTCACGGAGTTCGCGCGCATTCTCGAAACCGATCTGCTCGAAGTAACCATCCGCAGCGGCGTCGCGGTGCGCGAGTCCGCGCCTGGCGCCGATAGTGGCGATCGGATTGAAAGCATCGAAGCGCGGCTCGATGCGATCGATACCTGGCTTGCTGAGTTTGAGGCTTCGAAGAAGAAAGCCGCCGGCTAAAGTTAAGCGCTTACGTTTACGATGATGCCCGGGCGCGGGCCTCGCCATGGCTGTCCGTAACCATGTGCTGGCGGGTCTTCACGTTTGGCAATTTGATTGACGAGCGTAGCTGCAAACAGCGGATCGAGCTTCATGCGAGGCGCGCGGCGATCGCTTGATCGACGGTCCGTCCGGCGCTGATCACCGACTTCAACGAAGTCGGCGTTAAGGATCGGCGCGGGGCGGATGGCGCTCATCTCGCAATTTCTGCATTTCACGTGCCAAACGGGAATTAACCGCTAGCCTCACCAAGACGGAGGCGCGCATGCGGGACTTTGCGGACTATGACGGACTCGGGCTGGCTGAACTCGTTCGCAAGCGGGATGTGACGCCCGGTGAGCTTTTTGAGGCCACGGTCGAGCGGATCGAGCGCCACAACCCCAAGCTCAACGCTGTCGTTCACACAGCTTACGACGAGGCCCGCGCGACGGCGACAGGCGCATTGCCGGACGGGCCGTTTAAAGGCGTGCCATTTTTGATCAAGGATCTGGGCGTGCGCGTTAAGGGCTGGCCGCGCACGAGTGCGAGCAAGTTCGCGCAGGTCGATGCCGACGGCGATGATAGTGAATTGACCAAACGCTATCGGGCCTCCGGTGTGGTGCTGGTTGGTAAAACCAACACGCCGGAATTCGGCATTCCTGGCGTGACGACCTCGGCCCTGCTCGGGCCGTGCCGCAATCCGTGGAACACGGATCATATTTCAGGCGGCTCGTCCGGTGGCGCGGCGTCAGCGGTGGCGGCCGGCATTGTGCCGCTCGCGCATGCGAGCGATGGCTTGGGCTCGATCCGTATTCCAGCGGCGTGCTGCGGGCTCGTTGGCCTTAAGGTTACGCGCGATCGCAATCCGAATGGCTTGCATGACACTGACCGGGTGATTGGCTTTTCGGTGGATCACGTGGTCTCGCGCACCGTGCGCGACACGGCGGCGATGCTTGATGCGACTTGCGCGCCGCAACCTGCGAGCCCGTATGCCTCACCGCGCCAAGACGGGCCGTATCTTGAAGAGATCAGCAAATCTCCCGGTAAGCTGCGAATTGCGTTTTCAAGCGAGACGCCATCCGGGCATCCGGTCGATCCGGAAGTGCGCGCGGCGCTGGAGCGCACCGCTGAGACGCTAAAGAAGCTTGGCCATGACGTGCGCGAAGAGGGCCTCGGCATCGACTATCGCGCGCTTTATCGCGCGCAAGGATTGGTGAGCGCGTCGAACTTTTCCGCGAGCATAAAGCGATGGGTCGAGGTCAAGGGCCGCGAGCCGGGTGACGACATCGAAGGCTTGGCGCGCCGTGGCTACGAAGCCGGCAAGCGCATCTCTGGACAAGATGCGCTCTGGGCGTTGCAGGAGTTGCGGCTGCGCACGCGCGAAATTCTGCAGAAGTGGGAGACGTGGGATGTGTGGCTGACGCCAGTGATGGTCACGCCGCCGCCTCGCGTCGATTATCTCGATACCCTGATGGACGATCTGAAAGAGTTCGACCGGCGCCAAGCATCGACCTTCGGCTTCACGCCGCCGTTCAACATGACCGGCCAACCCTCGCTCTCGCTGCCGCTCGCGCAAAGCAGCAGCGATCTACCAATCGGCATGATGTTCACCGGCCGCTACGCCGATGAGGCGACGTTGCTGCGGCTCGCGGGGCAGTTGGAAAAAGAGATGCCCTGGAAAGATCGCAAGCCGCCGATTTGGAACTAGAATCTCTGTGACGCGGGGCACTGCATGCCCAGCGCCCAGTGCTAGGACGTTGTGCGCAAAGAGAGGTGCAAAATGAACCCGAACAAAGCGCTATGGGAAAAGGGTGACTTTACCCGTTTAGCCGCGACCATGCGCGAAAGCGGCGATGCGTTGATTGAGAGCTTGGGCGTGAAACCCGGCCTGAAGGTGCTTGATCTTGGCTGCGGCGACGGCACGACGGCGCTGCCGTCGGCGAAGCGCGGCGCCGATGTGCTTGGCGTTGATATCGCGGCGAACCTCGTCGCTGCAGGCAATGCGCGTGCGAAAGCCGAGGGGCTGAGTAACCTCAGCTTCCAAGAAGGCGACGCCTGCAATCTCGAAGGCATCGCGGACAAATCGTTCGATCTCGTCGTGACGATCTTCGGCGCGATGTTTGCCCCGAAGCCGTTCGACGTCGCTAAGGAAATGGTGCGTGTGACAAAGCCCGGTGGGCGGATTGTCATGGGCAATTGGATCCCCGGCGACCCGACGCTCGTTGCGCAAATTCTGAAGATCAGCGCCGCCTACACGCCGCCGCCGCCCGAAGGATTCATCAGCCCGGTGACTTGGGGCGTGGAGGCGAATGTCATCGAACGCTTCGGCGCCGCGGGCGTCTCGCCGGAAGACATCGCCTGCGAACGGCAGACCTACACGTTCAACTTCGCAGGCCCGCCCGCGGCCTTCGTCAACGAGTTCCGTAGTTTTTACGGCCCGACGATGAATGCATTCGAGGCGGCGGAGAAGAACGGCAAGGCAGAGGCGTTGCGTGCGGAGCTAGAGGCTCTCTTTGAAGCACAAAATAAGAGCGGCCGTTCGGATGTCACCAGCATTCCGGCGACATTCCTGCGCGTGACGGTGAGCCGCCGTTAGGCTTTGAAATTGATCGTGACGCGCGTTCCTGCGCCGCCGCTGTCAGTGGTCAGACCTGCACGAGTCAAGCGGGAGCATTCGGCGCTAAACTATTAGCCTTTGGCGCGGGCCATTGCGTCGAGCTGTTTTTGCATCGCTTCCATTTGCTTGCGCAGTTCGGCGAGTTGCTCGTCCTTGTCTTCGTCATCGGCGCCGCCCTTGGACGGCGTCATTCCTGGCATGCCAGGCATTCCCGGAATGGTCGGCATCGTGCCGGCTGCGAATGGCGCCCAGACTTTCATGGCTTGCTGAAAGAGCGCCATGTTGCGCTGGGTCTGCTCTTCGAACGCCGCCATCGGCGTCGCTGTACCGAACGAGCGAGACATGTTTTCGCGCATCTGCTCTTGCGCCTTCGAGAAGCTTTCCATGCTCATATCGAGATAAGGCGGCAGGAAGCCCTGCATCTGGTCGCCGTAAAAGCGGATGAGGCGGCGCAGGAACTGCACCGGCAACATGCTTTGACCCTTGCTCTCTTGTTCAAAGATGATTTGGGTCAGCACTGAGCGGGTAATTTCGTCGCCGCTCTTGGCGTCGATCACGATGAAATCTGTCCCAGCGCGCACCATCTCGGAGAGATCGTCGAGGGTGACGTACTTGCTTTCGCCGGTGTTGTAGAGGCGCCGGTTGGCGTATTTCTTGATCACAATCGGCTCGGCTTGTTGAGCCTCAGCGCCGCCGGTTTCTCCCGCTGCCGGGCCGCTTGAATCCGCCACGTGCGTGTCCCTTTGGTATTTTGCGCCCGCGAACGCGAGCTTTGGTTTCCAAACTCCCGCTTCCTTCGCCGCAATGCAAGGCAAAGACGCCGAATTCGCCTGCGGAAGGCGGTAGCGCGGCTTGGATTTCGCGCGCCGCATGTGCGATAGGAGGGATCAAGACTTCCTTTCTGTCCAATGCCTTCGCGCCTCAGGAGCCTGCGCCCATGACCGACATCGTCATCGTCTCCGCCGCCCGCACGCCGGTTGGATCATTCAACGGCGCTTTTGCTGCAGCGCCCGCGCATGATCTCGGCAAGACTGCCATCACGGCAGCGCTGCAACGCGCAAAAGTCGATCCGAAGGATGTCTCGGAAGTGGTGCTGGGGCAGGTGCTTACGGCGAACCAAGGCATGAACCCAGCGCGGCAAGCATCGCGCGCCGCAGGCGTGCCGGATGAGAGCCCGGCGTGGTCGTTGAACCAAGTGTGCGGTTCCGGCCTCCGCGCTGTCGTGGTCGGGTACCAGCAGCTGAAAGCGGGCGATGCGACGATCGTTGTCGCCGGCGGTCAAGAAAACATGTCGCTCTCGCCGCACGCCGCGCATCTGCGCGCCGGCCAAAAAATGGGCGACCTCGCCTTCGTCGACACGATGATCAAGGACGGCCTCACCGACGTTTTCAATCAGTATCACATGGGCGTCACTGCCGAGAACGTCGCCGAGAAGTGGCAGATCACCCGCGAACAACAAGATCAGTTCGCGACGTTCAGTCAGCAAAAAGCCAGCGCGGCGCAGAAGGCTGGTAAGTTCAAAGACGAGATCGTTGCGGTGACTATTTCGGGCCGCAAAGGCGATACGATCGTCGACGCGGACGAATACATCAAACACGACGCCACTGTTGAAGGCGCCGCGAAGCTGCGCGCTGCGTTCAAGAAGGACGGCACAGTGACGGCCGCAAACGCCTCTGGTCTCAACGATGGCGCTGCGGCTTTGGTTCTGATGACAGCGGATGAAGCGGCGAAGCGCGGGCTGACGCCGTTGGCGCGTATTGCTTCTTGGGCCTCACGCGGCGTTGATCCCGCTTTCATGGGCGCGGGTCCGATCCCGTCCTCGAAGGCGGCGCTTGAGCGCGCGGGCTGGAAGGTTGGTGATCTCGATCTGGTCGAAGCCAACGAAGCTTTTGCGGCGCAAGCCTGCGCCGTGAACAAGGACATGGGCTGGGACCCGGATATCGTGAACGTCAACGGCGGCGCCATCGCCATCGGTCACCCGATCGGCGCCAGCGGCGCACGCGTGCTGACGACGCTGCTCTATGAGCTGCAACGCCGCGGCAAGAGCAAAGGCCTCGCAACGCTCTGCATCGGCGGCGGCATGGGAATCGCGGTTTGCGTGGAGCGGTAGCCGCTTCGCATGTTTTGGCGACGGCGTCCCAACATGGATCAGTTGCCGTGCCCAACGAACGTTGAGTTGCGGCAGATGGCCACCATCGCGGCGACAGCGCCTGATCCGCGACGTCGGCTGCTCGACGAGCTCGACGGCGCCTGCAAGTTCGCGCCGCCTCGATGGCTGATCGAGAAAGAACTGCGTGCGATCATGAGCATGCTTAAGGCTGAGCGCAAAGCCGGGCGCGTCGATCCGCAAGATAGTGGTAAGAACGAGCGCCAGCTTAGAGACGAGTACCGCGTCATCGCGGAGCGACGGGTCCGTCTAGGCCTTGTCATCGCCGAAATTGGCCTGCGCAATCACATCGACCGCTCTCTGCAAGCCCGCTCGTTTGAAGATGAAGTCGTCGACCTCATCTTTGCACTTGCTGCGAGCAGCAGCAACGACCGCTAGCGATGTTGATCGATCAGGATCTGATTGCCGTCGGGGTCGACGATCATGATGTGCGCTGGGCCTTGCGTTGACTCATCCGCTTCCGCGACAGGCGTCACGTCGCTCTCCCTTAGACGCTTCTGGATGTCCCGAACATCATTGAAGCTCGCAAGCAGTTTAGCGTCGCTGTCCCAACCCGGATTGAAGGTCAGCATGTTCTTTTCGAACATGCCTTCGAACAAGCCGATCAACGTGGTTTCGTTCTTCATTATCAGCCAGCGCTGATCTTGGTTGCCGCCAAACGCGGTGAAGCCCAGCTTTTCGTAGAACGCGCGCGATGCGGCGATGTTCTTGACGGCAAGGCTGATTGAGAATGCGCCGAGTTTCATCGGGTGGGTCCTTCTGTGGGTGTAGGTCGGTTGCTCGGCGCCTAGGCGGCGCGCGCGGGCAACACCTTCGGATTGCGTAGGATCGCGGCGGAGATGAGCGCGATGATCAGGCCTACGGGGAAGATTTCCACGAACGTCATCGGCACCCGGAAGAGCGGGTTGCGATACGAAACCTGCATCTGCTGGAGCTGCGCGACGTACGTGTCGAACTCCGGACCACTGACGCCCGCAGCTCGCTTGGCCTCAATCATTTGGGCTACGTAATTGTCCATGAAGACGTAGTTGGTCGCCGCCAAATATATCTCCCAGCCAATCACGTAGGCGACGCCGGCAATGGCCGCGACCAGCAGCCCGAGTCCGAACGCGGGTAGGAATTTGATCACGCCGCCGAGCTTCGTGTTCCGATAGTCCCGGATCGCCAGAAAGATCATCGACAGCGCCACGATCATCACCAGGTAGCCGAAGATCTGAGACGCGAAGCCGTGGCCTTGGCCCGGACCATTGGCGAAAACGATACCGGCAATAATGACGCTGATGACGATCGCGCCCGAGAGCGCGCCGTATCTGATGGCGGTGGGAAACATGAAGGGCTCCATTTGCTTCGTAACGAGCGGAGCAAGCACGCGCCTCGTCCGCGCTATCCATCACCCAAAAGTACCAAATCGGCAAAATCCGGGCGTTTAGCGCGTGACCATCAGGGGATAAGCGCCAGTTCGCGCGCCTTTTGGACGGCTTGCGTCCGGCGCTGGACTTCAAGCTTCTGATAGAGGCTCGCGACCTGGGTCTTCACCGTGTTGGGAGAGATGCCGAGCTTCGCCGCAATCTCCTTGTTGGATTTTCCCGCGGCCAGTAGGTCCAGCACCTGTTGCTCACGCAGGGTGATCCCGAGCGACGTAAGTGCGGCAGTGTTCTTCTCGAAGGTTTCAGGCGCAGGGCGCCGGGCCAAGCGCATCCCGGCCCAGAGGCCAAGGGCGGCGAAGGCGAGCGCTATCAGGCCGACATAGACCTCAACCGGAAACGTCCGGACCAGATAGTTGTACTGCACCCATTGCAGCGCAAGGGCGCCGGCGGCCAGGGCGAGTGCGTAGAGGGCGGCGGTGCGGATCATGGCCGCTCAGTGTGGCGAACCGCGAGGAACGCGCCAAGTCCTCACTCGCCCAAAACGAACGGTTGCCTCCCTCCCAGAGTGCAGTGTTCATTGCGTGCCTAGAGCGGGCGACGGCGCATCTCGGACAGTGTAAGTCTGCACCGAGACGAGGGGGGACTGCATGATCCGCAAAGCGTGGCTTTCGCTTCTATTGATGTGCGCGGTCATAGCGCCCTCCGCGTCAATGGCCGGGCCAATCACCGCCAGCGTGCTGGATAGCGACGACACGGCCTGGTTCTACAATCGCCCTGGCGCCGGCGTGGATGGGGTCAATGCCGACCACGTCGAGTGCATCGGCTTTGGCGCCCGCATGATGGGCGGTGACGGCGAGTATCGCCCGTCGCAATACGGGCTCACCGGCGAAATCCTTGGCGCGATCGCATCCGCGGGGCTTGTGGTCGCCGCGACCGACGAATGCATGATGTCCAAAGGCTATCGCCGCTTCGATCTTCCGGGTGTGCGGTCGCGCGATTTTCGTGAGCGCCTCGCCGCGATGCCACCCGAACAGCAGCAGGCCTATCTTGGCGGCGAAACCCCGCCTGAAGGCGCGCTCGCCCGCGTGTGGGTCAACGACTATTGGCTGGCCGGCGATGGCCTGCGCGCGCCGGAGCGCCGCTACACGCCGTCAGCCTCTACCGTGCAGCAATACAATCAGTGGGGTTTGCCGCGCCAAATCGATGCGGTGGAAGACTTCGCCGCCATCGCGCCGACAGGCAACCAAGCCGTAGTGTTGCTGACGATGCGCGCGCCGCGCAGCCGCGCTTACGTCTTGTTCGACCGCCGCGATCCAGTGACAGGCCAACCCAGTCGTACGACGGTGGACGGGCGCGAGCGCTTTCCTGGCTTCGAAGCAGAGACTGAAGCGCGCGAGGGCTCGCCCGATCCGGTCCGCGTTGCGTTCGTGATCCCCGCGGGCACCTACAGCCTCGCTATGGCGCGCTCGACGCGCCACGACGGCACCACGTTCTGCCTCGGCACGATCGCGTTCGACATTGGCGCAGGTGAGGCGGTCGATCTTGGCGAGATCACGCTTGAGCCAGGCGATCAAGTCATCGATCCGCTTTCCGCGCCCCCACAAGTGCGCCTTCGGATTGACCAACCCGCCGTTGACGCCGCGCGCGCCAATGCGCTCAACGCCGCAGTCTTTATCGATCGGCTGCGTCCTGCCGCTTACGCCAACAACTTCCCACGCAACTGCCAATTGTTCGCGCGCATCTATGGTCTCGACATGCCCGGCGCGCCCGCTTGGGCGCCGCCAACCTGAGCGATCTCATCAGAGTTTCAGGCGGAAATGGGCCAGCGTGTATTGCCTCGCGCCGCAACTCGCGCAATGTGACCCCAGTTTCGCATCAGACGAAAATTTGGGAGGACTAAATGACGCGCGTCGCTTTTGTAACCGGTGGCACTCGAGGGATCGGCAAGGCCATTGCGGCGCGGCTGAAGGCGGACGGGATGAAGGTCGCGGCCGGCTATTCCGGCAACGATGTGGCCGCAGAAGCCGCCGCCAAAGAACTCGATATCATGGTGGTGAAGGGCAACGTCGGAAGCTTCGATGATTGCGTGAAGGCCGCGCAGGCGGTTGAGGCGCAGCTCGGCCCGATCGACGTTCTGGTGAACAATGCCGGCATCACGCGCGACGGCTTCTTCCACAAGATGAGCCATGAGCAATGGTCGGAAGTGATCCGCGTGAACATGGATTCTTGTTTCAACATGACGCGCCAAGTCATCGAAGGCATGCGCACGCGCGGCTGGGGCCGCATCATCAACATCAGCTCAATCAACGGCCAAAAAGGCCAGGCGGGGCAGGTGAACTATTCGGCCGCTAAGGCCGGCATGATCGGCTTCACCAAAGCGCTCGCGCAGGAAGGCGCTAGCAAAGGCATTACGGTGAACTGTGTCTGTCCGGGCTACATCGATACCGAGATGGTCGCCGCGGTGCCTGAAGAAGTGCTCAAGAAAATCATCGCCGGCATCCCGGTTGGCCGTCTTGGCAAAGCCGAAGAAATCGCCAGCACCGTGGCGTTCCTCGCGTCAGATGGATCAGGTTTTATGACCGGTTCCACGCTCACAATGAATGGCGCCCAATACATCACCTGAGCAGGAACGATGACACTTGTTCAGCGTTCTTTCTCCATTCTAAGGAGACTGAATTTATGGACAAAGAGCACATTAAAGGCGCTGCCGATAAGGCTTCAGGCGCCATCAAAGAAGGCGCCGGCAAGATCACCGGTAACGAAAAGCTCGAAGCCGAAGGCAAGTTCGACAAGGCCAAGGGCGAAGTACGCCAAGGCGTCGGTGACGTGAAAGACGAACTCAAGAAGCCGAACTAATTTCGAATTCAGTACGCAAATAGCGGCCCGCGTGAAAGCGCGGGTCGTTTTGCGTTTTTGGATCGCGGGTCTTCAGACCCGCATTCAAGTTTCGCAATTGTGCGGGTGCGGACCTGAAGGTCCGCGGTCCAAGATTCATTAGGGCTTGTGGACGTACTCTAGTTTCAATCCGTCAGGATCGACGAAGAACACCGCGTAGTATGTTGGGCCGTATTTCGGATATGCGGCGGGCGGATCTAAAATCGTCGCGCCAATGCTCAACAAATGCGCGTGCATCGCGTCAACATCGTCGCGGCTCGCCGCGGTCCACGCGATATGATGCAGGCCCGCGCTGTAGCGATCGTGCTCACGGTCCGCGTTCTCACCGCGCGCGCTCAAGATGCCGATGGAGCAGAAGCTCTCGCCATCCTGCAGGTCGAAATCGTAGCCGTTGTGAGGCGCGGCGTTCAGTTCAGAGATGAAGCTCGAGAGCCGATAGCCCATGAAGCCAAGCACGCTTTCGTAGAACGCGCGCGATGCGTGTGCATCCTTCACGGTCAGATCGATGTGATGAATGCCGCCGCGCATTAGCGGTTTGCGCCCGGCGTCCACAGCAGATCGGCTTTGCCCTCATCGTTGGCGTAGCGCGCCGCCACAAACAGCAGATCCGAAAGCCGGTTTGCGAACTTCACCGCTTCCGCCGAAATCGGCTGGGCGTCCGCAAGCGCCACCACAGACCGCTCAGCGCGGCGGGCGATTGCGCGCGCCAAGTGCAGATGCGCCGCTGCCGGCGAGCCACCGGGTAAAATGAAGGAGGTCAACGGTGAGAGCTTCTCGTTGAGCTGATCAATCTCAGCCTCCAGCCGCAGGACCTGGCTTTCCTGAATGCGCAACGGCGTGAACTTCAGATCAGGCGAGTCTGGCGTCGCGAGATCGGCCCCCAAGTCGAAAAGATCGTTTTGCAGCCGTTCCAAAATTGGATCGAGCAGGGGATCAGCGGTTGTGTGAAGCCGCGCGACGCCGATGGCGGAATTGGCCTCGTCAATTGAGCCATAAGCTTCGACGCGGGCGCTGGCCTTTGAGACTTGCTCACCGGTGGCCAGGCGCGTTTTGCCGCCGTCGCCAGCCTTGGTGACGATCTTGTCCAGTCTAACCATGGTTTTGCTTCCACCACAGCGCGCCAACCAAGAGCAAGATCACCACGAACTGCGCCACAACCCGGAAGCGCATCGCCTTGTTCGACCACGAGCGGCTAAAATCGCCGCCCCGGAACATCGTATAAATCCCAAACAGCAGTGTCATGAAAACGACCGCGAGGCCAATTGGGATGAGGTAGGTGAAAGCGTCCATAGCCGGAACTTTACGCCTGCGGCCGGCCTTTCGCCATGCGCCAAATCAAGCCTATAAATGTGAGGCATGTGGTCGGGGCCGGCGGACTGCTAGGCTTCCGAAATGATAGAATCACTTCTGCTTCTCACGGCCGTCGCCGCTATGGGCGTCGCCGCTTGGTTTGCTTACCGCTCGGCGGGCGTTGAACCCATTCGCGCTGAGCGCGACCGCGCCGTCGCTGAACTCACAACCCTGCGTGCGGACAATACGCGGCTGAGTTCGGAACTCGCGGCGGCGCAGGCCTCCAAATCCGAGCGTTCGGACTCCGAAGAAGCGCGCTTCCTTCAGGTGGCTCAAAAGGCGCTTGAATCGTCGCAAGCGACGTTCATGGCGCTCGCCAATGAGACGTTCGAAAAGCACAAAGTCGCCGCCACCGGCGGCATGAAAGAAGTGCTGACGCCCGCACAGGAAGCTTTGAGCAAACTTGCCATGTCCGTTGAGGCGCTGGAGAAGGCCCGCCTCCAGGATAAGTCGGCGATCAACGAACAAGTGCGCCAGATGGTCGATGCTGTGGGCACTACCAATAAAACCACGACGCAGCTTCTTTCTGCACTGCGCGCTTCGCCAAAAATGCGTGGCCGTTGGGGCGAGCAAACACTCCGCAACGTGCTCGAGCTTTCCGGGCTCTCCGCGCATGTCGATTTTAAAGAGCAATACTCGACGACGGACGGCGAGGGCGCGCGTCTTCGTCCTGATGTCGTGATCAATCTGCCGGGCGGCCGTTGCATCGTCGTGGATTCAAAGGTTGCGCTCTCGGGTTATCTCGACGCGGTAGAAGCGACCGATGACGCCACGCGCGAACTGCACCTGAAGAAGCACTTGGCCGAACTGAAGAGCCACATAAGAAATCTGGCGTCGAAGGAATATCAAAAACACGTGCCGGATACGGCGGAGTTCGTGGTGCTATTCGTGCCAGGCGAGAACTTCCTTGCCGCCGCTGCGGAACGCGATCCGAACCTCTTCGATGAAGCCTTTGCGCAGAAGGTGATCCTCACCACGCCAACAACGATGGTCGCGCTGGCGAAATCCATCGCCTATGGCTGGCGTCAGGAAGATAGCGCCAAGAACACGCAGAAGATCGCAGAACTCGGCCGTGAGATGCATAGCCGCATGGCGATCATGGTCGATAAGATGGCCAAGGTCGGCGACAGCATCGAGAAATCGGTGAAGAGCTACAACGAGCTTGTCGGCTCGGTCGAAAGCCGTGTCTTGCCGCAAGCGCGCAAGTTTAAGGAACTGGGCGCCGGCGATGCAGGGATCGATATTGCTGCGGCTGCGCAGATCGAAAGCGCGCCGCGTCAACTCGCGCCGCCGGAGCAGCTTGAGCTGATGCCGCCGCCGCAACCTGCAAAGCGCGCGCGCTAGACGTCATTCGTCGCGTTCTTGGTGAAGCTGATGCACTGTCGCGCTAAACGCGGGGCAGAGGGAGATGCGCTATGAAACACCTGTTCTTCGCTGCTGCGGCCGCGTTTGCATTGTTGGCCTGCTCGCCGCCCGCGCCGCAAGAAACCCCACCTCCGGCGCTTGTCGCGGTCTCCCCGCAAGCTGCGAACATTGTCGCCGCCGTCGCTGACGCGCGCCGCCCATCCACCGACACGGAACGCGACGCAGCGCGTCATCCCGCCGACACGCTGGCGTTCGCCGGTATCGAAGAAGGCGAAAAGGTCGGTGAAATTTTCCCGGGCGGCGGCTACTTCACGCGTCTGTTTGCGGTTGCCGTTGGCGAGCAAGGCCGCGTGTATCCGACCATTCGCCCTGACGGCGTCGCCGGTGAATATGAGACGCCGGTCCTCGCAGTCGCGGCGCAGTATCCGAACGCCGTGATGGCGCGTACGCCGTATGACGCGCTCGCGTATCCCGAGCCGCTCGACGTCGTGTTCACGGCGCAAAATTATCACGACATGCCGCTGACCGCTTACGCCTTGGGTGATCGCGCCCGCACGAACGCGACTGCGTTTGCTGCGCTGAGGCCGGGCGGCGTTTACGTCATCATTGACCATCGCGCCAACGCGGGCGCCGCGATCGAAACCGACGCAGAAACCGCGCTTCACCGTATCGATCCAGCGATCGTGCGCGCCGAAGTCGAAGCTGCCGGTTTCGTGTTTGACGGCGAAAGCGATGTGCTCCGCAATGCCGAAGATCCGCACACGGCCAGTGTGTTCGATCCTGCAATCCGCGGTCATACGGATCAGTTCATGATGCGCTTCCGGAAGCCGGAATAGACGAAGTCAATCGTCGTGGCGAGGGCGGGCGCGGTTGGCTTTGATGGTGCCGCGCTTCACCTTGCCTTCGAGGCGTTTCAGTTTTTGCGCCTTCGATACACGCGTCGGTTTGCGCGGCTTGGGGCGGTGCGTCGCTTGTTCGACCAACGCCACGAGCCGCGCTTGCGCTTCAGAGCGATTGCGATCCTGCGTGCGGTGTTCATCGGCGCGGATGACGATCTCACCGTCGAGCGTCAGCCGCCGGCCCGCGAGGCGCTCCAAACGCGCCCGCACGTCCTCTGGCATCTCAGTGAAGCCGTTCATGTTGAAGCGTAGTTCGACTGCCGTCGAAACCTTATTGACGTTCTGTCCACCCGGGCCAGAGGCGCGGATGAAGCGTTCTTCAAGGTCGCGCTCGTCGAGGGCGAGGGAGGGCGTCACGGGAATCATGGCGCACCATTGTAGCCCGAGCCGGTTTCCAATCGTTCACTTCGCTGCGAAGCGGGAGACAGGCAGCCGCGCCTGGGCTAAACCGCCGCCCACATGAGGGAGATCGACATGCGGAAATTGCTGGCTGGACTTGGGGTTGTGCTCTTCATAGGCGCGTGTGCTGGCGGCGCTATCCCTGGCCTGATGATGGCCACCCCCGCGCTGCCAACCGCCACGTCGCCCCAGATTGTAGCCGCCGTGACGGACTCCCGCCGGCCGGAAGCCGACACCACCCGGGATGCGCTCCGCCACCCGGCCGAAATTTTGGCGTTTGCCGGCGTTCAGCCTGGCTGGCGCGTTGCCGATATCGGCCCCGGCGGCGGCTACTACTCGCGCCTCTTTGCTGTTGCCGCCGGCGATAGCGGCCGTGTCTATGCCGTAGATCGCGCTGGCACCGCCGAGCGTCCGCGTCCGATGGCTACGGTCGCGCCGACCTACAGCAACATCACCCATCTCACCGCCGGCTATCAGGGCTGGACGATTGGCGAGCCGCTCGATGCGATCTTTATTTCGCAAATCTATCACGACTTCTACTTGCCGCAGCTCAGCATCGACGTGCCTGCGTTGAACCGTCAGATGTTCGCTGCATTGAAGCCGGGCGGCGTGCTGGTGATCATCGATCATGCGGCGGCCGATGGCAGCTCTATTGGCGTGACTGAATCTTTGCATCGTATCGATCGCGGCCAAGTAATCCGCGATCTCACCGCGGCAGGCTTCGTGTTGCAGGAAGAAACGGACGTGTTGCGCAATCCTGCTGACGACCGCAGCGAGCGCGTGTTCGAGAGCGATATCCGTGGTCACACTGATCAGTTCGCGCTCCGCTTTGTGAAACCAGCCAACTAAGGCGAACCTCTTGCTGCTCCCACACAACCCGAACGCGTTCACGCGTTCGCCGCTCGACCGCGCCAGTCTTAAACGCAAGGACGAAGCCTGGCTCGCGCAGGCGCTTGCAGATCCGCAAGCGCTTCTGCTGCCGTTCAACAAAGGCCGGCCGTATCTGTATGAGAGCGGCGGTAAGCTCTTTCTTCGCTGGCTTGCGACGCATGTGTACGGGCTTTATGGCGACAAAGACTTGCCGCTGATCTTCCTCGGCAACGATGACAACGGCGATCCGAACTTCGCGTGCGAAATTGCCGACCCGTCCGTGCTGGGCGATCTCGGCTTTTTCGAAGAATTGCGGCCTGCTGCGCCGCGCCTTGAGGCGAACAAATTGCCGATCGTCGGCACTGCGCGCGCGTTGTTCGAGTGGCATAGCCGCAACCGCTTTTGCGCTAATTGCGGAACGCCCTCGCGCGTCGTCGAAGGTGGTTGGGTGCGCAAATGCGATGCCTGCGCCGCCGAGCATTATCCGCGTGTTGACCCGGTCTGCATCATGGTGCCTACGTTCGGCGATAAGTGCTTCCTCGGCCGTCAGAAGCCGTGGCCGCCCGGAATGCATTCCGCGCTCGCAGGCTTTATCGAGCCGGGTGAAGCGATCGAAGAAGCCGTCGCGCGCGAGACGCTAGAAGAGGCGGGGCTCAAGGTGAAGCACGTGGAGATGCACTCCACCCAGCCGTGGCCATTTCCGCATTCGCTGATGATTGGCGTGCTCTGCGAAGTTGAAGACGACAACGCCACAGTCGACACCACCGAGCTTGAGAGCGGCCGCTGGTTCACGCGCGAAGAGGCGAAGCTGCTCATCGCCGGCAAGCATCCTGACTGTTGGTCGCCGCCGCCGTTCGCGATCGCGCATCAATTGCTGAAGACGTGGTCCGAGCGCTAGCAGTGCTCGCAATCGTCGCGTTGAGCGCGTTCGATTTGTAGCGTCACGTGCGAGATGCCGAAGGCGTGGGTAATGCCGTCGGACACCTCAGCCAGAAATGCGTCGTCGCTGCCTTGCGGGCGCACGAGGTGCGCCGTTAGCGCGGGCTTGGTCGCGCCCATCGCCCATACGTGAAGGTCATGCACCGCCGTGACACCGGGCTGCGCCGCCAGATATTCGCGCACCTTCACCACATCGATGTGCGCTGGCGCCGCATCAAGTGAGAGGTCGAGCGATTCCCGCAGCAGGCCCCATGTGCCCCACAAAATCAGCAGCACGACCGCGACCGAAATCGCCGGATCAATCCAGTTCATGCCGGTAAAGAAGATCAGCGCGCCAGCGACGATCACGGCGGCCGACACGCCGGCGTCCGCCAGCATGTGCAAGTAAGCGCCGCGCACGTTCACGTCCTCTTTGCGCCCTGCAAGGAAAAGCATCGCCGTCGCGCCGTTGATCACAACACCGGCGGCGGCCACAGCCATGATGAAGAGCGGCTGCGTTGGCTCAGGCGCGAACAGTCGCGAGGAGGCTTCCCACAACAAGCCGCCGCACGCGACCACCAGCACCAACGCATTCGCCAGCGCCGCCAACACCGTCGCTTTGGAGTAGCCGTACGTGCGCTGCTCTCCGGCTTGCTGTTTCGCCAGCCAAGCAGCGCCGCCTGCCAACGCAAGGCCCAGCACGTCGGAGAGATTGTGTGTCGCGTCGGAGAGGAGTGCGGTCGAGTTCGCCATGAAACCGGCGGTGACTTCGATGAGCACGAATCCCAAGTTCAGCGCGATCGCGATGGCATAACGTTTGTCGGATGGCGCGGAGTGATGAGAAGCGTGATCGTGGTGGTGATCGTGCGCGTGTCCGTGGTGCCCGTGCATGGGCGTCATTTGGCGCGGAATCGCTCGAACAGCAAGGCGGCATTGACACGCTCGCGAACTGCATTCTCATGCGACGCGAGGGGATAAGATAACATCATGCACTCACGCCGGACATTGTTGGCGATTGGCGCGGCGGGTCTGACGTCGTCTTGCGCCACTGCGCGTGGTTTCGGCGGCGGGCTGATGCGTGATTTACGCATGGCGCCGGGCACGCGGCCTGTGCGCCTGCCTCCGGTGATCGTCTCCGAAGAACGCGTGATCCGCATTGATGTCGGTTTGCGTCCGTTCCGGCCGAGCGGCTTTCGTGTCGAACGCGAGGCGTTGGGCGACAAAGTGCTGGTTCACAATTACGGCCACGGCGGTGGTGGGATCACGCTCTCGTGGGGCACGGCCAAGCTCGCCGTCGATTTGGGTTACGACGCGTCGAAACCGGATGTCGCCGTGCTTGGCTGTGGCGCTGTCGGTTTGGCGACCGCGCGCTTGCTGCAGGAGCGCGGCGCGCAGGTGCGGATCTACGCAAAGGACTTGCCGCCCAACACGACCTCGAATGTCGCCGGCGCGCAGTGGTGGCCCGCATCTGTATTTAGCGCTGATCGCGTGACGCCAGCTTTTCTTGAACAGCACTTTGCCGCCGCGAGCTTTGCGTTCCTTCGCTATCAGTCGCTAGTGGGTGATGGCTACGGCGTGGGTTGGGAGACCAACTACAATCTCTCCAACACGCCAATCACCGACTACCCAGCGGCTGAAGACGAGTTGATGCACCGCTTGGTCGTGAACCAACGCGATCTGGCGTTTGACGAGCACAACTTCCCACGGCCGTTCGTGCGACAGTTCGATACGATGATGATCGAGACGCCGCTCTATTTGCGCCGTATGGAGCTTGATGTGCGTCAGGCCGGCGGTGAAATCGTCGTGCGCGAGTTTGCAGATGTTGAGCAGGTTCGCGCCTTGCCGGAGCAGACAGTCTTCAATTGCACGGGTTTAGGCGCGGGGCGTCTGTTCGGAGACACCGAAATTGAACCGGTGCGCGGTCAGCTCGTGATCCTGCTGCCGCAGCCCGAAGTGAACTACAACACGATCGGCTACGACGGATACATGTTCGGTCGCCGCGACGGCATCGTGCTTGGCGGTTCATTCGAGCATGGTGAGTGGTCACTTGAACCCGATCCAGCACGGATCGCGCGGATCATTGCCCGCCACAAGTCTATCTTTGATGCGATGCGCGCTTAGAGCGGCATGAACAGCACGCGGCCGCCTTCAACGGACGCAATGCGTTCAGCGGTGCGGCAATCGCTTTGATCCGGCTGCGCTGTAACATCGCGACCTTCGATCCAAGCGCGGCACCAACCCGCACGCGGCAACGCCGTGGAAGGCACGCCCGAGAAATCGTTGCGGCCGTTATAAGTCGCGCGTTCGACAAAACCCGTCCCAGTTTTTTCCATAACGCGGCCGCCCCAACGTTGCGCCACCCAATTGGCGTGCTCGCATTCCATCGCGGCCGGCTGGCTGTCGAGTGACAGTGCATCGTAGTGAATGCTGCATTGGCCCAAACGCGTGCGATCTTCCGGCGTGGTCTGCTCGAAAGCGATGGTCTGGACTGGCGTGACGTCTACGTCGCCGCGCATGGCCGAAACGGCGGAACTGCCAAGCATCGCCAGCGCGAAGGCCGTGGCAGTTGCGGAGGCGGCTAGCTTTGTCATGTTTCCCCAACCCCGAAGGTACGCACCGCGTTCCTGAGTTGGGGATGAATGCCGCAATCAGTTTGGATGCAAACAGCGCCAACAAGGCCGTTTGCGGCGATTTTCCGCGCCGATGGAGGCATTGGCGCTAATTCAGAGCGCTGCGGAACTGAAATTCGCGCGCCCCGTTAGTACCGCGCAGTACCTGCCCACCAGCAGGTCTGATTTTCTTTATCCGACCAGTTCGACTGGCGAGAAATGGGGCGCGTCATGGTGGGCGTGGTCTTTGTGTTCGTACGCGAAGATGCAAGCGATGTTGAAGCGCTTGCAGAAGCGTTCGATCAGGCTGGCTATTCGATCAGTGGAAGCGAAAGCAGCGATGGTGCTTTGAGCATCATCGTCTGGTCGCGCGCCGCCATGCGCTCAGATGCCTTCCACAAGGCGGCGGAGCGTGCATTGCAGACCGATCGCGTCGTGGTCGCCAGCTTGGCCGCCCTCCCGCATAGCGACGCTCTGTCGAGCGCGCCCGTCGCAGATATCTCTGCATGGGACGGCGACGATCCGCGTGGGCTCGATGCGCTTTTCGAAATTGTGTTCGATTTGGTGTCGCCGGTGCGGCCGAGTGTGATCGCGCTGCCGTCGCGCCCGCTGTGCGAAGATGCCGATTTCGTGGAAGCGCCGCTTCAGATCACTCATGCTTCCAGCGACCGCAGCCAGCGCGCCCGTGCGGCGTGGGAGGCGCCAATCCCAGCGAAGGCTTTGCATCCCGTTCGCGAAGCGCCTGCGCAACCAAAACTCGGCGCGCCATCGCCGCGACGGGATTTTCGGAAATTACCGCGCGGCGGGTCTAACGGGCGCGCGCACGCTGCCCTGGTGTTCGCCGTGCTGACGCTTACCGCGGGCTCGCTGTTGATCAGCGCCGCGCAAAGCTTCTCAACAGCGCCGCAACCCAAGGCGCGCGCCCTAGAGACGGGCGGCGTTAGCCTCACTTCCGCATCGGCAGAGGCGATGGGCCTTGAAGATGTCACGCCAGCTGAACGCGAGCGCATGTTCGAGCCGCCGGTGCAGGTTGGTCACGCCGGCCTTGAGCCGCCATCTGCGCGCCGCGCCAGCTATCGGCCATAAGAAAAGGGCGCTGAGATTGCTCTCAGCGCCCAGTCATTCCCAATCCAACCAATTCAGCGCGCTATTGGCACGCCAAGCATTCTTCGTAATCGGTCTTTTCGGTCGTCATCAATGACGTATCGATGTCGGCCTTGTTGTCTTCGCCGGCGAAGCCTGCGCGCTGCACTGACTTCGAGCGGCAATAATAAAGGCTCTTCACGCCGCGCTCCCACGCCATCCAGTGGAGCATGTGCAGATCCCACTTATCGACATCGCCTGGGATGAACATGTTCAACGATTGCGACTGGCAGATCAGCGGCGTGCGATCGGCCGCGAGTTCGATCACCCAGCGTTGATCGATTTCGAAGGCTGTCTTGAAGATGTTTCTCTCATCGTCGGTCAGGCAGTCGAGGTGTTGCACCGAGCCTTCATTCTTCAGGATCGAGGACCACACGGACTCGGTGTTCTTGCCTTTCTCTTCGAGCAATTGCTCGAGATAGGGGTTCTTCACCGCGAACGAGCCCGAGAGCGTCTTGTGCGTGTAGATGTTCGCCGGGATCGGCTCGATGCCAGCAGACGTGCCGCCGCAGATGATCGAGATCGAAGCCGTCGGCGCGATCGCGAGCTTATGGGAGAAGCGCGCCATCACGTTGTTCTCAGCTGCATCCGGGCAAGCGCCGCGTTCTTGCGCGAGCTTAACCGAGGCAGCGTCGGCGCCGCGGCGGATGTGACGGAAGATCTTGTTGTTCCAGACCTTCGCCATCGCCGATTCCATCGAGACGCCTTGGCGTTGCAGGAAGGAGTGGAAGCCCATCAGGCCGAGGCCCACTGAACGCTCGCGCATCGCGGCGTAAACGGCGCGTTCCATTTCTGGCGGCGCGCGCTCGATGAAGTCTTGCAGCACATTGTCCAGGAAGCGGAAGATGTCTTCCATGAACTCCGGCTCGTTCTGCCATTCCATGAACGTCTCGGCGTTCAAGGAGGAGAGGCAGCAAACCGCGGTACGTTCGCGGCCGTTATGATCCATGCCGGTGTGCAGCATGATTTCCGAACACAGGTTCGATTGGCGAACCTTCAAGCCAAGCTTCTTTTGGTGGCTCGGCATCGCCTTGTTCACGGTGTCGGAGAAGATGATGTAGGGCTCGCCCGTTTGCAGGCGGAGCTCGAGAATCTTCTGCCAAATCTTGCGCGCGTTGACGTGCTTCAGCGGCGCTTGATCCTTCGGCGAGCGCAACGCGAACGGAAGATCATCGCGCACCGCGATCATGAATTCGTCTGTGAGGTTGAGCCCATGGTGCAGGTTCAAGCTCTTGCGGTTGAAATCGCCTGCCGGCTTACGGATTTCGAGGAATTCTTCGATCTCCGGATGATGCACGTCGAGGTACACAGCGGCCGAACCACGGCGTAGCGAACCTTGGCTAATCGCCAGCGTCAGCGAGTCCATCACGCGAATGAACGGAATGATGCCCGACGTCTGCCCGTTCTGACCGACCTTTTCGCCAATGGAACGAACGCCGCCCCAATAGGTGCCGATGCCGCCGCCATTCGAGGCGAGCCACACGTTCTCGTTCCACGTGTCCATGATGCCGTCGAGTGAATCACCGACAGCATTGAGGAAACAAGAGATCGGCAAGCCGCGCTCAGCGCCGCCATTCGACAACACGGGTGTCGCCGGCATGAACCAGAGCTTCGACATATAATCGTAGATGCGTTGCGCGTGGCCGATGTCGTCGGCGAACGCCGTCGCGACGCGCGCGAACATATCTTGATACGTTTCGCCGGCGAGCAGGTAGCGATCGTTGAGCGTGGTCTTGCCGAATTCCGTCAGCAGCGCATCGCGGCTCGGATCCGTAATGACTTTCTCTACGACCTTGAGCGGACGCAGGGGCTTGGGCTTGCCACGATGCACATCGCCCATGCGGTGGACCCCCGCTTTTTCCGCCCGTGCCTGCATGTTCGCGCCCCCGAATTTAGGTCTGTGTTAACTCGACTCGGCCCTGGCCCAAACCACATAACCTTGTGGGGCCTGGGTGGGCCGTACCGCTATATATAGTGATGCCACCGGTTAATGCAGGGTCAATGGCCTAGGGGCTCAGCAGCGAAATTTCGCGTGTCGAATCTGTGAACACGCACCGACGACCGGGTTCGATCGTTAACGCAAGCGGCTCGAAATTGTGGTATCATAAAGCCGCCAAAATGGCCTTGCACCTTAACGAAATCCGGCGTTTTTCAGGCAAATGAGCGGGCATGACGGGCGGGGAAAAGCGGCGCTGGCCGCGTTAACGGGTGCGTCCCTCATCGGGCTCGCGCCGATCGCCATTCGCCTCTCAGAAGTGGGTCCGAACGCCACCAACCTCTGGCGATTCTTGTTCGCGCTGCCGATTCTCGCCGTCTGGGCCGCCATGAGCCGGCCGATTCCCTCCCGGACTCAGACACTATGGCTCGTGCTTGCGGGGCTTTTGTTCGGCCTCGAGATCTCGCTCTGGGCGGTGGCGCTCAATCTTACCACCATCACCAACGCCACTTTACTGGTGAACCTGACCCCAGTGTTCGCAGCGCTATTCGGCTGGCTTTGGCTCAAGGAGCGGCTGAGCCCAGCCATATTGGCTGGCGGGGCGGTGGCTTTGGCGGGGGCGGTCACGCTGGCGCTGGCGCGCGCGCAGACTGGCGGCGGCCCGGCGGACACTCTTGAACACGGCTGGCTCGGAGACTCGCTCTCGCTGTTCGGCGCGCTTTTCTACGCCGGCTATCTGATGATCGTGCGCGCCATGGGCAAAGACGTCAGCGTTGGCGCCGTGATGTTCTGGGCGACGCTCGCCGCTGCGTGCGTTGCGGCCGCCCTGAGTTTCTCGCTCGGTGAAACCATGCTGCCGCAAACTTGGTTCGGCTGGGCGCTGGTGATTGGCCTTGGCGTGCTGGTGCAGGTCGGCGGGCAGGGCCTCATCGCTTACGGCGTTGGCCGTCTGCCGATCGTGGTCTCAACGGTGCTGCTCTGGATGCAGCCGCTGGTGGCGGCGGCGCTCTCATGGATGTTGTTCGACGAAGCACTGAGCGCGACCGCGCTCTTCGGCGCAGCGCTGGTTCTCGCCGGCATTTTCGCGGTGCAGCGCAGCCGTCAGTAGTGCAGCGGCCGCAACCAGCGATCCATTGGGCAGGCAACGGTGTGGTCGCGTCCGCATGACGAAATCGCCGTGGCATAGATGATTTCAGCGCGGCCAATGAGGTTTTCGATCGGCACCGGGCCCATGCCATCCCAGCGGCTATCGAGCGAGTTGTCGCGATTGTCGCCCATAAAGAAGACGTGCCCCTCAGGCACAGTGTACGGCCCGAAATTATCCAACGGCGCGCCTTCGGTGAGATTGTGTACGGCGTGCCTGACGCCGCCGGGCAGCGTTTCGTCGTAGCGCTCGGCCCACTCGCGTCCGCGCGGATGAACCTGCCGCATCAGCAAACGCGGTTCGGTGGTTTCCACTGCGCTGCCATCGATCAGCAAAACGCCGTCGCGCATTTCGATCACATCGCCCGGCAAGCCGATGGCGCGTTTGATCATCACCGCATTCGTAACCGGATGGATGAACACAACGACGTCGCCGCGCTGTGGCAAGCGCTCGAACAAGCGTTGCTCCGCGCGCGGCAGCGCAAAGCCAAGGTCAAACGGCAACGAGAAGCGGCTATACCCATAGGCGAACTTCGACACGGTGACGCGATCGCCCACTTCAATGTGCGGGACCATGCTTTCCGACGGAATGCGATACTGCGCGAACGCAACGGTGGTGAACGCGAGATAGGCGACGAACGCCGCCCCGAGCGTCTTGGCCCATTCCACCGCTTCGCTGCGCCAAGGCCGCTCACTCATCCGCATCTCCCACTGGCGCAAGGGTGGGAAGCGAATTATCTGCCGTCAAGCCGGAAGCGGCGGAGGTGCTGACGTGACGCGTGCAATGACAGCAATCCTTGGCGGCTTGAAGGACGTGATCTTCGGCCGCCTAACTTGGCTGGCGCTGGCTAACCTTATTGTCGCCGGCACGGTCACTGTGTTCGCCGCGCGGGCGGGGCTCCAGTATTTGGTGCCGCTCATTCCCGATGGCGGCGGCTGGCTCGGCTATCTTTCCATGGCCGGCTCGTTCGTCGCGAGTGTTGCTGTCGTCGTGCTTGCGATTGCGCTCTCACCTGCAATCTCGATGGTGGTCGGCGGCGTGTTGTTCGATATCGCCGCTGAACGCATCGAAAAGAAAGTTGGAGCGCCGAAATCTCCCGGCGTGCCGCTGCAGCAAGGCATCGTGAACGGGTTTCGCATCGCGCTGCCGGCGCTTGCGCTCAATCTGCTCGTCATCCCGCTCTACTTCATACCGGTGGTCAACGCCTTCACCTTCTACACGCTGAACGGTTTTCTGATGGGCCGCGAATACGCGACCATCACCGCTGCGCGTCACATGAGCTACCAGGACGCCGTCGCGCTCCGGAAACGTCACGGCGGAGCGGTGTTCATGATCGGGCTTGCGTGCTCGCTGGTGCCGTTCCTCGCGCCGCTCGTTGGCGCGAGCGCGATGACCCGCTTCATCCACTCCATTCGCTGATTAGCCCGTTGGCTTGCGCCAGAAGCGATAGGTGGTGAGGCGAGTGAAGCCTTCGCTCTCATAGAGCGCGATGGCTGAGGCGTTATGATCGTCCACTTGCAGGAACGCCGTCTGCGTCTCCCATGCCGCGCATCGTGTCATGAGTGCGCGGAAGATGAGACGCGCGAGGCCCTGGCGGCGCGCCTCTGGCGCCGTGCGCATGAGGAAGATGCCGGCGAGGTTGCCTGCTGCTGCGCACATCCCGATCGCAGCAGCGCGGCCGTCGCGTTCGATCACGGCGAAGGCCGCAGGCTGCGGCGCGCGCAACGCGATGCTGAGGCGCTCATCGTATTCTGCGTCGTCTTTTGATGTTTCGCGGATCACGGCGTCGAACGCCGCGGGAAGTGCGTCGTAGAGCCTGACGTCGCCGGGAGCGGAAGCTGCACGAACATTCGCCGTCATCACGAGCGTTGGCATTACGCACGCGTACCCGCGCTGTGCGAGCCGCTCCGGGAGCCTTTCAGGCGCGCATGCGCCGTCCGTGATCTTGAATCGCGCCGGCAGATTTCGCGCCGCGTACCACGCCTCCACGTCATCGATCGCTGCATCAAGATTGTCGCCGTGCCAGGCCAGCGGCCATGCGGCGTTGACCCGGCCGGTTACGCCGCCAGCGGCGAGGTATATCCAACCGTTGCGTTCTTCCGTCACCGTCGCGGGCCACGCGACGATTGTTGCCCGATCGATGTCGGCAGGGCTCGGGCCAATCATGCGGCTGACCGCTCGCCGGTTGCGACAACGCCGAGAAGCGATGCGCCGCCGGTTGTGTGCAGCTTCGTGATGACATTGCCGAAGTAGGGCGCGAGCCGTTTCTTCAGTATGCGCGCAATCTTGGCGCGCTGCGCCGCTTCCGGTGGTTCGTACACTTGCACGAACACGCTCTTAACGTGCATGAGGCGTCGCACGTCGATCACCTCCGCGCCTTCGCCGCTCCAGAACACGTTGACGTTCACGGCCAAGATGCGATCGAACAGGGCAGGCTCTCGTTCGGAGGCATTGAACGCGCCCTCCAAGAAGATCGCGCGCCCGGCCTTGGTGTAATTTGCATTGCGAGCGAGCGCGGCTTTGATCGCCGCTGGCGAACGATCGATGCCCATATAGCTGCCGCGCCCGAGCACCGGGCATATCCGCTGCGCCGCGATGCCGCTGCCGCAACCGATCTCGAACACGTTGCTCGATTTTTCGATGTTTAGAAGCTCAAGCGCCCACTTGATTCGCGCAGGCGCCATCGCCTTTGGTTCACGCACGCGCTGCAACCAATTTCACCACATCGCTCATAATGCCGGTGATCTTAAAGTCCTTCGGGGTGTAAACGCCCGCGACGCCCATTTGCTTCAGCGCCAGCGCGTCCACGGGCGGAATAATGCCGCCGACGACCAGCGGTACGTTTTCCAGACCCTCAGCGCGCATCAGGCGCACGACTTCCTGCACCAGGTCGAGATGTGATCCCGAAAGAATGGAGAGCCCGACTGCGTGCGCCTTCTTCTCTTTCGCCGCGCGCACGATCTCCGCTGGCGTCAGACGAATGCCCTCGTAGATCGCGTCCATGCCGACCGCACGCGCACGCGCTGCGATCTGCTCGGCGCCATTGGAGTGGCCGTCAAGCCCAGGTTTGCCGACGAGAAACGTCAGCTGGCGCCCGAGTTTTTGGCTCAACGCAAGCACGTCCTGCTTCACCGCCTCGACATCATCGCCGCCGCTTTCGATCACCAGCGCAACGCCAGTCGGTCCGCGATATTCGCCGTACACCCGCCGCAGCACTGCCGCCCATTCGCCGGTTGTCACGCCAGCCTTCGCCGCGGCGATCGAAGCGGGCATCACGTTTTTATCTTCGCGCGCGTCCGCTTCCAGTTGCGCCAACGCTGTTTCGGCTGCCGCGCGATCACGCGCCGCGCGCCAGCCCTTCAAGCGCCCGATTTGCTCAGCCTCGACCGAAAGATCGACGACGTGAATATTCTTTTCGCCCGCCTCGAGCGGCGAGGGCTCGCCCTCGGTGAAGGCGTTGACGCCGATCACCTTCTGCCCGCCAGCTTCGATCTGTTCGATCCGCCGCCGGTTCGACGTCACCAGCTCCGCCTTCATGTAGTCGACGTTCGCGACAGCGCCGCCATTGGCCGCCAACTTCGCGAGTTCAGCGCGCGCGCCTTCAACCAATTGCGCGACCTTCGCCTCGATCACCTTCGAGCCATCGAAGATGTCTTCGAACTCCAGCAAGTCTGTCTCGAACGCCAACACTTGCTGCATCCGCAGCGACCATTGCTGATCCCACGGCCGTGGCAGGCCCAGCGCCTCATTCCACGCCGGCAATTGCACCGCACGTGCGCGGGCGTCCTTTGAGAGCGTCACCGCCAGTGTCTCAAGCAGGATGCGATAGACGTTGTTTTCCGCCTGCTGCTCGGTCAGTCCCAGCGAGTTGACCTGCACGCCATAGCGGAAACGCCGCGCCTTCTCGTCGTCGACGCCATAACGCTCGCGGCCGATCTCGTCCCAGAGCTGCACGAACGCGCGCATCTTCGAAAGCTCGGTCACGAAGCGCATGCCGGCGTTCACGAAAAACGAGATACGCGAGAACACTGCCGAAAACCGCTCAGGCCCCACTTCGCCGCGCGCCTTCACTTCGTCCAGCACCGCAATCGCAGCCGCGAGCGCAAACGCAAGCTCTTGCTCCGGTGTCGCACCTGCTTCCTGCAAGTGATACGAGCAGACGTTCATCGCGTTCCACTTCGGGATCGCATCAAGGCTCCACGCGATCGTGTCCGCCGTGAGCTTCAAACTCGGCGCAGGCGGGAAGATGTAGGTGCCGCGCGAGAGATATTCTTTGAGGATGTCGTTCTGCGTTGTGCCGGTGAGTTTGTTCGGATCGGCCCCTTGCTCCTCCGCCAGCGCCACATAAAGCGCCAGCAGCCACGCCGCCGGCGCGTTGATCGTCATCGACGTGTTCATCTGTTCGAGGGGGATGCCCTTAAACAGTGCGCGCATATCGCCAAGATGGCCAACCGGCACGCCAACCTTGCCGACTTCCCCCCGCGCCAGGATGTGGTCGCTGTCGTAGCCCGTCTGCGTGGGCAGATCGAACGCAACGGAAAGCCCGGTCTGACCCTTCGCTAAATTCGCACGGTAGAGCTTGTTCGACTCAGCAGGCGTCGAGTGCCCCGCATAGGTGCGGAAGATCCACGGCGGATCGGCCGGATGTTGAAAGGGAGTCGTCATCGCGCGCCTATGCTGCATTGCAAAACGCAGCGCCGCTAGTCCCCCGCCAGCCAATCGCCAAAATCTTGCAATGACGTTGCGCCAGCGGTGCAGTCGGGTGGGGGAATGTCGAGACGCGAAATTGGGCTGCCTTCAGCTGCTGCATCTACCGGGCGAATGCACTCACCTGGTAGGCGATCAGATCAAAACGGCACGCACCGGCGCCGCCTAGCAGGATATGCCGGCGACGTTCCGCTCGCGCGCCAAACTACTTTGCGTGCCGTTCCGCGCCGCCTCTGACGGCGTGTCGAATGCATGTCCCGGACTTGGCGAACAGCCAGGGAGAGATGACGTGCTTATGAAAAAATACATGGCGGCGTTTGTCGTCGTGAGCGCCCTCGCGCTCGCGCCCGCGGCGTCCGCCACCAACAACGGTGGTCAAGGCAATAGCGGTGGCAACAATGGCAACAACGGCGGCGGCAGCCACAGCACCAGCAACAGCAGTGGCACCAATTCGGTCGATATCACCGCTGATATCGACAGCCACAGCGACGCCTGGGCTCAAGGCGGCGCCGGCGGCAGCGCCTCGAACGCCAACACGAACAACGCGCAAAACACGGTGACGGCGAATGGCGGCGCCGGCGGCAGCGCCGACAACACCAACACCGTGACCTCGAACGGCGGCGCCGGTGGCAGTGCTACCAACACCAACGCCAACAATGCCGCGAACACGAACAACAACAACGTGACCGCGAACGGTGGCGCCGCGAACAATACGAACACCAACAGCGCCGACGTGACCGCAAACGGCGGCGCGGCCAACAACACGAACACCAACAGCGCCGACAATTCGAGCAGCGCGACCGGTGGTCAAGGCGGCGCTGGCGGCCAAGGCGGTCAAGGTGGCGCAGGCGGCCTAGGCGGGGCCGGCGGCACGGCCACGAACACCAACACCACCAGCGCCGACAATTCGAGCAACGCCACAGGCGGCAACGCTACGGGTGGTAACGCTACAGGCGGCAACGCCACGGGCGGCTCAAGCAATGCTACCGGCGGTTCAAGCAACGCCACGGGTGGCGCGAGCACCGCGACCGGCGGCACGTCGACTGCCGACAACAACGGCAACAATAACGGCAATGGCAACGGTAACAGCAACGGCAACGACAACGGCAACAATAACGGCAACAACAACTCAAGCTCGTCGAATGCGCAGGATCAAACCCAGTCGCAATCGGTGAACAACCAAAGCGACACATCAAACTCGAACAACTCGAGCCAAGACGTGAACGTGAACACCTACAACGAGCGTGCGCCTGTCAATACCGCGTACGCCGCGCCGCTCGCCGTTGGCGAAGACACCTGCATGGGTTCAAGCTCGCTCGGCGCTCAGGCCGTCAGCTTCGGCATTTCGGTCGGCACCACGTGGCGTGACAGCAATTGTCAGCGTCTGAAGAACTCGCGTCAGCTTGTTGCGCTCGGCTATCACCGCGCTGCAACCGCTCTGATGTGTGTTGATGACGACGTTCGCGCCGCCATGGAGCAGGCGGGCACGCCTTGCCCAAGTGGTCCGGAACAGATCGCTACGGTCATCATCCCGCCGCCGATGGCGCCCGCGCCGGTCGTGCGTCAAGATGCGCCGGTGGTTGCCCCGGAAGCGCCGCGCCGCTCGCGCCGTTCGCGTCGCCGGGCGCAAGACGACGAAAAGTAAGAGACGACACAACTAAGACGAGAAACGGCCCCGGGAAACCGGGGCTGTTTCCGTTAGTGCAGCTCGAACACGACAGTGACGCTCGCCGGATTGTCGAGTTGCCCCGCCGCGATCGGTGAACTCATCGCTTGTTCATTCGCCACCGCGCGCGGCGCAAAATCATAAGAGAACGTCGGCGGGATCGCGCCGGGCTCGGTGATCGAGACGACGCGCGCCACTCTCATGCCGGCAGCGGTTGCGTATGCATTGGCGCGAGCCCGCGCAACTTCGACGGCTTGGGCGCGCGCGGTTTCGCGTGAGGCTTCCTCATTCTCATATGTGAACTGGATGCCTTGCAGGGAGTTCGCGCCATCCGCCACGGTGGCGTCGATCAGGCCGCTAATGGCGTCGAGATTGCTAACGCGGATGCTGACGACATTCGTGCTTTGATAGCCGGTGATCCGCGGCGCTGCGTTGCGTGGGTAGGCGTAGATCGGATCGAGAGAAAACCCGACCGTCTGCACGCCGCCGTCTTCTACGCCAGCCGCCTGCACGGCTGTCATAACCGCGCGCATGCGTTCGTTCTGCGCATCTTGTGCCGCACGCGCCGTCGCCCCGCGCGCCACAACGCCGAGCGTTACAATCGCCAAATCCGGCGCGCTCCGCGTAGTCGCGCTCGCATGCACCGTAAGCAGGGTTTCGCGCCGCTCGCAGGCGCTGAGACTTGTCGCAACGACAGCAATCGCCGCCAAGGCAAGCAGGCCCTGCAGCGGACGCCGAAAACGCGGGTTACGTGAAGACATGCCGGCTCCTCCAGTTCTGGGACTGTTTTAAGCGTAGGGTTAAGGCAGGCATGGGGCCGCCGTCTCGGCTGGGTGCGCTGCGTAATGCATGCACCTCACACTGGCGCGCCCATTGACGCTAGCGGCCTAACCGCTCCATTGTGCGCCGCAGCAAAATCACAGGGCCGGCGTCATGACTCAACCCAATCTCAAAGCGGTGAAGGACATTTACGACATCGGCGAAATTCCGCCCGCCTATCATGTGCCGGAGAAGATGTGGGCGTGGGCGATCCGCAAGGAGCGCCATGGCCGCCCGCTCTCCGCCATGCAGCTTGAGCAAGTGCCGGTGCCCGTGTGCGGCGAAGACGAGACGCTCGTTCTCGTGATGGCCGCGGGCGTGAACTATAACGGCGTATGGGCCGCGCTCGGCGAGCCGATGAGCGTGCTCGACGTCCACAAGCAGCCGTATCACGTCGCTGGCTCTGACGCCTCGGGCATCGTCTGGGCAGTTGGCTCGAAGGTGAAGCGTTGGAAGCCGGGCGACGAAGTCGTCATCCACTGCAACCAAGACGACGGCGACGACGAAGAGTGCAACGGCGGCGATCCGATGTTCTCGCCGACGCAAAAGATTTGGGGCTACGAGACGACCGACGGCTCGTTCGCGCAATTCTGCAAAGTGCAGGCGCGTCAGCTGATGCCGCGTCCGAAGCATCTCACCTGGGAAGAGAGCGCTTGCTACACGCTGACGCTCGCGACCGCCTATCGCATGCTGTTCGGCTGGCGTCCGAACGTGCTGCGTCCTGGCCAGAACGTGCTCGTGTGGGGCGCATCGGGCGGTCTCGGCGTCTTTGCTGTTCAGCTCTGTGCTGTCTCCGGCGCGCACGCGATCGGCGTCGTCTCTGACGATGAGAAGAAGGACTACGTCTTGTCGATGGGCGCGAAAGCGGTGCTCAACCGCAAGGAATTCGATTGTTGGGGCCAGCTGCCGAAAGTGAACGGCGAGGGCTTCCCCGAGTACATGAAAGAAGTCGGCAAGTTCGGCAAAGCCGTGCGCGCCATCACCGGCGGCAAAGATCCGGATATCGTCTTCGAGCACCCGGGTGAATCAACGTTCCCAGTTTCAGTGCGCATCGTGAAGCGCGGCGGCATGGTCGTCATCTGCGCCGGCACCACCGGCTACAATCTCACCATGGACGCGCGCTATCTCTGGATGCACCAAAAGCGCGTGCAGGGCTCACACTTCGCCCACCTCTATCACGCCGCCCAAGCCAACCAGCTCGTCATTGATCGCCGCATCGACCCCGCAATGTCCGAAGTGCTGCCCTGGGACAAAATCCCCGAGGCGCACGAGAAGATGCTCGATAACAAGCACCAGCCCGGCAACATGGCCGTGCTCGTCAACGCGCAACGCTCAGGCCTGCGCACGTGGGACGACGTGTTGGAACTCAGCAACGCGCGGGGCTAGCGGAAACACAGCGTCCCTTCTCCCCGTGGGGGAGAAGGTGTCAGCGAAGCCGACGGATGAGGGTGCGGCGCTTTCAGGATTGAGCGCGCCCGCTTTGAGTGCGGCAAACCTCATCCGTCCTCGCTTCGCTCGGACACCTTCTCCTTAACCAGGAGAAGGGACGCCGTGCGCGCCTCAAAACACCAATTCCAGCCCGCACTAGCTATTTCTCGCCAAAGCGCCTATACGCCCCCATCGTTCTTCGTCGCGTTACGCATTGTCCCTCGCTCTCGCGCCGGATTTCCTGCCGTTTTCCTTCGAGTTCGAGCCCGCCGGGATGTTCCTGGGTGGGCAATCCGACCCTCAGGAGACGGTCATGGCCTCTGGCACAGTAAAATTTTTCAACACCACTAAGGGCTTCGGCTTCATCGCGCCGGATGGCGGTGGCGGCAAGGACGTGTTCGTTCACATTTCCGCCGTTGAGCGCGCTGGCCTTCGTGGCCTGGCCGACGGCCAAAAGGTGTCGTTCGACCTCGAAAAGGACCGTCAAGGCCGTGAGTCCGCGACGAACCTGAAGGTCGACTAAAGACTATGGCGATCGATGAGCGCATCTCGGGCTATTCCGACAAGGAACTCGGGTCGTTGCACGACAACGTGCGACGGCTGGCGTCAACCGGCTCAACGGCACAACGTGCCGAAGCCGAGCGCCTGATGCCGCTCATCGACGCTGAGCTTGCTGAACGCAAAGCGAAGGCGCCGGTGCGCAAGACGCCCGTACGCAAAACCGCTGCGAAGAAGAAGGTCGCGCCCGTCAAGGAAGACGCGCCTGCTGACGAATAGCTGACGCCGGGCACCCAACGCGGGCCCGCGACCGGTTAGCCACAAATCCCAATTTTGACGTCGCGCAACCTCCGCCTAGGCGGCTGTGCGCAATTGACCTTGCCTCGGCGCGGCGCTCCAATCTCGGCCAGCTGGCGAGGACGAGAAACCCGCCGCGGGGGAAGCAGCGATGGTGCGTCTGATACTTGCGGGCTTGGCGCTCGTGCTTGTCGCGGTGGCGGGGCTTGTCGGTTACCGCACGATGTCCTTCACCGCGCCGCCGCCGCCAGCGGATGTGCAGATCCCCGATACCTCAACCTACACGATCGATGTACCCGCCGCCGCCGCGCGCCTCTCGCAGGCCATTCAGTTCCGCACGGTCTCGCTCGTCGAGGAGGGCGAAGACCGCACGCCGTTCACCAATTTCCAGCAATGGATCGTCACCAATTATCCAGCCTTCAACGCCGCCGCGCGTCGCGAGACGGTGAGTGACCTCACCGTCGTCTATACGTGGGAAGGCAGCGATCCGGCGCAGCCGCCGATGTTGCTGCTGGCGCACCAGGATGTTGTGCCAGTGCCCGATGACACGCGCGAAGCGTGGTCCGTCGATCCGTTCGCAGGTGTGATCCGCGATGACATCGTGTGGGGGCGCGGCGCTGTCGACGACAAAGGCTCGCTCGTCTCGTTGCTGGAAGCGGCTGAGTATCTCGCGGCCCAAGGCAAGCGGCCGGTGCGCACGATCATTTTTGCATTCGGCCATGACGAAGAAATTGGCGGCGCCGATGGTGCTGTGCAGGTCGCGCGCCTGCTTGCTGACCGCGGCATTCGCGCCTGGTTCGTGCTCGATGAGGGCATGGCCGCAATCATGGAGCACCCGCTCACCGGTGGCCCGGCCTCAATGATCGGCATAGCCGAGCGTGGCTTCGGCACCATGCGCGTTCACGCCGTTGGCCAGCCCGGGCACTCCTCCATGCCGCCGCCGGAGACCGCCGTGTCGCTAGTGTCGGAAGCGGTGGTGCGCATCCACGATATGCCGATCGAGCAGCGCCTTGAAGGCGGCCCGGCGATCGAAATGATGCGCGCGTTGTCGCCCGAAATCTCTTTGACCAATCGTATAGCCATTTCGAACGAATGGCTGTTCGCGCCGCTATTGCGTCAGCGCATGTCGGAAAACCGCACCGCACGCGCGCTCATGGGCACGACGGTCGCGCCGACCATGATTGATGGCGGCGTCCGTCCGAATGTGCTGCCCGCCGAAGCGACCGCGATGATCAATTATCGCTTCCATCCGCGCGACACCGCCGCCGACATCCTCACGCGTGCGCGTGCAGAGGTGGCAGGTCTCGAAGGCGTCGATATCGATTGGGCCGAGCCGCCGCGTGACGCCACCGGCGTCTCAAGCACTACCAGCACCAGCTACGCTCTGCTCGCCGCGCTCTCGCGTAATGTCATGCCGGATGCGCCAGTCGCGCCCGGGCTCGTGCTCGCCGGCACCGACTCGCGCCACTATTCGGATGTCGCCGAGAACGTTTATCGCTTCCAGCCGATGCTGTTCAGCGAGGACGATCTCGCCGGCATCCACGGCAATGATGAGCACCTCAGTTTCGCCAATCTCGAACGCACAATCCGATTCTATATCGGCCTCATGGAAGCAGGAGCGATGCAATGATCCGGTCAGTTTTTGTGATAGCTGCAGTCGCGCTCGCCGCGTGCGCGCCCGCTCAACAAACAAAAGAAGAGGCAGCGCCAGTGGCTAACACCAATAGCGGCGTCGCTGCGCCGACGCCGGGCGACGTCACCGTCCACATCACGGCCGAGCAAAACGGCCAGATCGTCAATGTCGCTGTCGACCAGCG
Source organism: Caulobacteraceae bacterium (assembly GCA_031431115.1). GTDB lineage: Bacteria > Pseudomonadota > Alphaproteobacteria > Caulobacterales > Aquidulcibacteraceae > Vitreimonas. Next base: position 17,748 of record JANPCV010000048.1, on the reverse strand, counting down.
CTTCGCCGTTGAACTCGTCGGCGTGCCGACTGCGGGTTACGTTTGGGCGCCGGCGCAGGTGCCAGCCTTCATCACGCGTGCGGGTGAAGCCTCCGGCAACACCACCCAGGCGCAGAGCCAACCCGGCTTCGTCGGCGGCAATCACTGGGAAGTGTCGATGTTCGCTGCGACGGCGGCAGGCACTGGCGAACTCATCATGGAGCAGCGTCGTCCCTGGGAAGGCGCGAGCGAGCCGCCGAACCAAACCTTCCGCGTCACCATCGTCGCGCAATAAGTGCGGCGCGGTGACGTCGCCCTTCGACAAGCTCAGGGTGACGGTCCTTCTGTCACCATCAGTAGCGTCAGCCTGAGCCCGTCGAAGGCAGACGCGGCCCCACCTATGCAGGCACAATGATCTTCCTCGCCCAAACACTCCTTTTCATGCTGGCGGTCGCCGGCATTGTGGGCGGCACGCTGGGGCTCATCTTTTTCGCGGGCGGGGCGATGAATAAGGCCCGGCCTCCCGAAATGCGCCGCCGCCGGGCGTTGCTCGCTGTGCTTTGCGGCGGTGGGATTGTCGCATCCACGGCGCTAGGCTTTGTCGCCATCCCCGCGATCCTGTATCTCGCACAGCAATGAGCGACTTGCTTCGAGACCTTTGGTACTTCGCCGCGACATCGCGGGAGTTGAAGCGCGGACAGATGTTCCGGCGCGAAATCCTCGGTGAGCCGGTGTTGCTGGGCCGCGACGAGGACGGCGCTGCCTTCGCGATGCGCGACATCTGTCCCCATCGCGCCGTGCCGCTCTCCGCCGGGCGCATCGTCGCTGAGAATGGCGTCCAAACTGTCGAGTGTCCGTATCACGGCTGGCGCTACGGGACGCAGGACGGCATCTGCAAATTGATCCCGTCGCTGGTCAAGGATCAGCCCTACGAAGCCAATCGCATCCGCGTCCGCCGCTTCCCGACATACGAAGCCAACGGCGTCATCCTCGCGTTCGTCTCATCCGATCCCCGCTCAACTGATGAACCAGAACCGCCGCCTGAGTTCGGGCTCGGCGATTTCGTCGAACCCAAGTTCGTCATCCACCGCATCTTCGCCGCTAGCATGGACAACGCCGTCGTCGGTCTCATGGACCCCGCGCACGTGCCCTACGTCCACAATCAATGGTGGTGGCGCCCGCCCAGCACCGGCAAGCGGTTAAAGGAAAAGCGCTTCGTCCCGCGCGAACGAGGCTGGGCGATCGAGCGCCATGCGCCGAGCGGCAATTCGCTCGCCTATCGCATGCTGTTCGGCGGCAACGTGACGACGGAAATTTCGTTCATGCTGCCTGGCTACCGGTGGGAAGTCGTCGAGAACGAAAAGTCGCGCCTCTTCACGCTGACGTTCCTCACGCCCGAGAACGAAAATTCTACGCGCATCACGCAAGTGACGTACTGGAAGAACGCGCCGCTGCTCGACGTGATGAAGCCGATCCTAATCCCGGCGGGCCGCGAGTTTCTCGATCAAGACGGCCGCATGGTTGATCTGCAAAACACCGGCCTCGACTATAAGCCGACGATGCTTTGGATCGATGACATCGACGTTCAGGCGAAATGGTACCTGAAGCTCAAACGCGAATGGACCAAGAGCCGTGAAGAACAACGCGACTTCATGAACCCCATCGAACCAACAACGCTGCGTTGGATGAGCTAGGGCGCGGAGGCGTCGGGCGCACGCTCTTCGATGATCCGGAGCGGCGCCGGGAGCGCTCCGGCGCGCATCATGATAGCCAGCTCGTTCGCGGATTCCGCAGTGAAGTTTCCGCTGATCTGCCCGGTCCCGCCGCAAATTGCTTCATTGATGCGCGGCGCCGTCAGCACTTTTCCATCTAATAGAACAGCGAAGCGCTCGCCGACGTGATCGCGCGTGATGCGGCAAAAGATTCGCTTTCCCTCGTCATCCAGCTCGAAGCTGAGAACGAATTCGCCGGTGTGCACGTCAGTCGATGGACTGACGTTGGCAATGTTCTCGCCAGTGAAGCTCGGCCGGCTATCGACGACTTCGGCAAATGTGCCCTGAAAATATGGCTGCGCGAGCTGCGATCGGGGCGGCAATAGACCGGCTGAGACGCGATCTGGTGAGACCTCTCGCACCATGTTGAAAGTCACGCGTCCTTCTTGGGAGATTATCCAACGAACCGATCCCCCGATGTTGGGATCGTTTGTGCGAATGATAAGCCTGCCCGCCTCGTGAGCGGCTACACTGGCGCGCACCGGCGCAAGCCGCCGCTCAAGAATCGGGATGGTCGCGACGGTCAGAGCCTCGGCCTGCTGAGAAAGATACTCTTCTGTGTATCGTGCCTCGATCAGTCCATCGGGCTGCGCGGTCAGAGTCATATTGCTGGTTAGTGACGCGAGTGTTTCGAGCGCTCTTGGCGACTCAGAGGCATCGGCCAAACGAATGCGCGCAGCGCCTTCGCCGGCGCCACGCCCGGAGTAGGAGATCCCGCTCTCTCTGAGAGCGTTTGCCATGCGCTCTGAGATGCTTTCGAGGTCGCGCTCGACCGCCGCCGCCGCGTCTACTTCGACAATGAGGGAGGCGCCATTGTACTCCTGCGGGCCAACCACTTGTTGCAATTGGTCGCAAGCAGCGGCGAAAAGCGCCGTGGCGCAAACGAGCAATATCCCGAAAGTTCGCATAGTTTTCCCCGCCCCTGCGAAGAGAGCCTAGCGCGGAACCAACACCACCGAAACAGTAACTTCGCGCGGATGCGCGTTGTCCGCCGGCATGTCTTCTTGCAGTACGATCGTCGCTGGCGTCTCCTGGCGGACCGCGAACGTGAACTCGGTGCGGTAGGGCACCGGCGCCTCGGTCATCCAATTTTCTTGCGCACGCGCGGGCGCTTCCGCGAGTATTGCGCCATCGGCGCCGCGCAACTGCGCGACGAACTGCGCCTCGAAATACCAATCGCCCGGCGCCGTGCCCTCGACAACCAGCGGGCTCGACACGCGCGCGCCTGAAGCGGGCGTCGTCACCACAACATTTAGCGTCTCTGCCGCGACGGTCGTTTCGGCCTCGGGCGTTTGCGCTTCCTGCGGCTCAGAGCAGGCGGCGAACGCCAGCACGCAGATAGCGGCGGCGATAAAGCGCGTAGTGCGAAGCATACTCATTCTCTCCTCGCTCTCATTTATCAGCTGAGGTGGTGACGGCAAGAAGGCGCGCGTATAGCGGGGCGCTCACAACCATTCAGCAGGTCGCCATGGCGCGCATCCATCGTGAATATCATTTGACCGACCGAATCGGCTGGCTACGAGCGGCCGTTCTGGGCGCCAACGATGGCATCGTCTCCACGGCAAGCTTGATCGCAGGTGTGGCTGCCGCATCCGCGGGACGAAGTGATATTTTGCTCGCGGGCATCGCAGGTCTCGTTGCTGGCGCCATGTCGATGGCGGCGGGAGAGTATGTCTCCGTGAGCTCGCAATCGGACACGGAGAGCGCCGATCTCGCGCGCGAGAAACGAGAACTCGCGGAAACGCCTGAACTCGAACTCGAAGAACTGACCAACATCTATATCGGCCGCGGCGTCGAGCCGGAGCTTGCGCGCCAGGTCGCCGTGCAAATGACCGCGAAGGATGCGCTGACGGCGCACGCGCGCGACGAGCTTGGCATCGTTCATGAGATGCGCGCCCGTCCCGTGCAGGCAGCGGTCGCATCCGCGGCCTCGTTCGCCGGAGGCGCCGCGTTGCCGCTTCTCGTAGCCGCGCTGGCGCCGCTCTCAGTTTTGGGCTGGGCTTCGCCCGCCGCGTCGCTTCTTTTCCTAGCTGTGCTCGGCGTCTGGAGTGCGCGCATGTCTGGCGTGCGGTCTCTGGCGCCGACGCTGCGCGTTGTCTTCTGGGGCGCCGTCGCGATGGCGATCACCGCCGCCGCAGGCGCACTGTTTGGCGCCGTCGTTTAGCCCGATTGGTAAAGGGCCTTCGCAACTTCCTCTTCGCGGCGGTCGGCAATGATCCGCCGTGAAATATCGTCAGGCACGCCAACGCCGTTGAGCAACGCTTCGCCTAAGTGCAGCGCCGCCTCGATCGAGTCTGGGCTTGCGAGCGTCGCGCCGGCCGCGTGTAGCCGGCGCGCGTGTTCGCCATCGCGAGCGCGGGCATAAACCGGAATATGCGGCCAAGCCCGCCGCGCTTCGACAACGATCCGCTCGACTGCATCTGCGTCGTTGATCGTCACGACGATCGCCGCCGCGTTCGCCGCGCCTACACTTGCGAGCACCTTAGTATTGCTGGCGTCGCCAAAATAGACGGGTCGTCCCTCGTTGCGCAATTGCGCGACGGCGGCCGCATCGCCTTCGATGCCGACATGCGGAATTTCCTGCGCATTGAGGATGTCCGCGAGGGTAGCGCCAACGCGCCCGAAGCCTGCGATCACCACGTGTCCGCTTTCAGTTGAAGCATCATCCGGTGGTGCGCCTGGAGCAGGTCCCGCAAGGCGGTTGGCCAAGCGCGCACCAAGGCTGGCTACGATTGGCGTCACAAAGATCGAGAGCGCGGTGACGATCAGCATGTAAGCGGCGGTGTCCGCCGGGATAGCGCCGCCAGCGCGCGCCGCGGCGATGACAACGAACGCGAACTCGCCCGCTTGCCCAAGCAACAATCCCATCTGCAACGCGCGCCGCCATGTCATCCCAAACACACGGCCCAGTCCCGCGATGATCAGCCCCTTCACAAGGAAGAGCCCGGTAACGCCGATCAAGATCAACAGCGGCTCGCGCAGCAACAGCGAGACATCGATTTGCATGCCGACCGTCACGAAGAAAAGCCCGAGCAACAAATCTTTGAACGGCTCAAGGTCGGTCTCGATCTGATGGCGAAACTCGGTTTCCGCGAGCAGCAGCCCCGCAAGAAATGCCCCAAGCGCCGCCGAAAGCCCCACCATTTGCGCCGCGCCCGCCATCCCGATCGCAGCAAGGAAAGCGGCGGCAATAAAAATCTCGCGGCTGTCCGCGGCCGCCACCCAACGGAAAAGCGGCCGTAGCAGCAAGCGGCCGGTCACGATGATCGCCGCCAGCGAGAACAGCGATGTCGCCAACGCGACACCGATTTGATCGCCAAACGCGTTCGCGCCCGGGCTCAATGCGGCAACCAAAAACAGGATCGGCACGACAATCAAATCCTGCATCAGCAGGATGGAAAAACTTGTGCGCCCGACCGGCGTTGTGATCTGCCCACGCTCGCGCAGTAACTGAAGCACGAGCGCAGTCGAGGAGAGCGCGAACGCCAAGCCAACAACCGCTGAAACGGTGAAGCTATTGCCGAACATCATCGCCGCAGCCGTGATCGCCGCCGCGGACAGCACGACTTGCGCGAGGCCGAGCCCAAACACGTAGCGCCGCAGCGACCACAAGCGCTCCAGCGAAACCTCAAGCCCGATCACAAACAGCAGGAAGACGACGCCAAGCTCCGCCAACAGCAACGTCGGCTCGCTCTGCTCAAATTCAAACGCGCTGAGCCATGGCCACATCTGCGCCAGCCTTCCCAGCACCTGCGGACCCATGGCGACGCCAATGATCAGGAAGCCCATCACAGCACTGATCCGCGCCTTCTTGAGCGCCGGGATCAGCACACAGGTCGCGCCCAGGAAAACCAGCGCCTGGATCAGGACTTCGCTTCCGCCGCTCCCATGCTGCATTTGTTTCGCTCCCAGGGTGCGGCACAGCGCCGGTGGCGTGGCGTCGCCCCTTTCGCAACTGCGAGAAAGCCGGTTTAGTGCCCTGACTCGCGAGGGATTGCATGAGCGCTGAGCTGATAACGCAACTGGAAACCGCCGCCGCCACTGCGGGCCGCTACACCGATGCGGCGAAAGCCGCTGCGCGTCCGCTTGTCAGCAAGGACGGCAAGATCGATCGCGTCGCACTTGATCGCGAACAGCATGTGGTCCACGGCTTGGCTTGGGTCGCGACCTACGCCGAGACATTGCGCGAAGTCAGCGGCTGGGCCCGCGCACTCAACGATGCCGGCAAGTTTGGTGAGACCGAACAATTGCTCGCGAAAGTGCTGGTCGCGGAATATTCTGCACAGCTCGCCGGCGGCGTGCCGATGACGCAAGTCGAGATCATTCGTCCTGCAGATTTTGGCATCGATGCGCCGGCAGTCACGATCCACGTAACCCAGGCCGATAAAACCCGGCTCGCAGCGCTGCTGCACGAGAGCCAAGGCCGCGCGACATTCGAGAACACCAATCTCGACTCTGACTTCGAAATGATCCGCGATCAGTTTCGCAGCTTCGCCGACGACAAGATCGTGCCGTACGCACACGGCTGGCATTGCAACGACGAACTCATCCCGCTCGAGATTGTCGAGGAGATGGGTGTGCTCGGCGTGTTCGGCCTGACGATCCCCGAGGAGTTCGGCGGGTCCGGTCTCGGCAAGACTGCGATGTGCGTTGTCTCGGAAGAACTGTCACGCGCGTGGATCGGCACCGGATCGCTCGGCACCCGCAGCGAGATCGCGGCTGAGCTCATCATGATTGGCGGCACCGAGGCGCAGAAAGCCGAATGGCTGCCGAAGATCGCCAGCGCTGAAATCCTGCCCACCGCCGTGTTCACCGAACCCAACACTGGCAGCGATCTAGGCTCATTGCGCACCCGCGCCGTGAAGGAAGGCGACGCCTACACCGTCACGGGCAACAAAACTTGGATCACGCACGCGGCCCGCGCCGATGTGATGACGCTGCTGGTGCGCACTGATCCGAGCACCACCGGCTTCAATGGCCTTTCGATGCTGCTCGCGCCCAAGCAGCGCGGCGATGAAGCGGCCCCGTTCCCAACCCCCGGCATGAGCGGCGGCGAGATCGAGGTCATCGGCTATCGCGGCATGAAGGAATACGAGATCGGCTTCGACGGCTTCAAAGTGCCCGCCGCGAATCTGCTCGGCGGCGTCGAGGGCCAGGGCTTCAAGCAATTGATGGCGACGTTCGAAAGCGCGCGCATTCAAACCGCGGCGCGCGCTGTCGGTGTGGCGCAGAGCGCCTTGGAGCTCGGCCTCAAATACGCGATCGACCGCAAGCAATTCGGCCAGGAAATTTTCCATTTCCCGCGCGTCTCGAACAAGCTCGTGATGATCGCCGCGGAACTCATGGCGGCGCGTCAGATCACGTATTTCGCCGCGCGCCGCAAAGACAGTGGCAAACGCTGTGATCTTGAAGCAGGGATGGCCAAGTTGCTCGCTGCGCGCATCGCGTGGGCGGCGGCTGACAACGCCCTCCAGATTCACGGCGGCAACGGCTTCGCCGTCGAATATCCAATCAGCCGCGTCCTAGCCGATGCGCGCATCCTCAACATCTTCGAAGGCGCTGGCGAGATTCAAGCCATGGTTATTGGCCGGAGAGTGCTGGAAGAGGGCGTAAACTAGCGTTATCAGAGTCTTGCAAAGTCACCGGAGTAGTCAGATGCGCATTGTTTTGGCCCTTGTTGCTCTGGCGCTCGGCGCTTGCACACCACAGCCCACCGCCTACACACCCGATGTTGCGCGCAACTTCATGGTGGCCTGCGAAACCCAAGGCGCGTCGAATGCGCTCTGCAGCTGCACCTGGGATCGCATCGAAGCCGATATTTCACCGAACGATTTTGCGGCGCTGGAGCGCCTGCCCGGGCCGCAGCGCGAAGATCATCCGCTTACCACGCAGATCAACGGCTACGTCGAATCCTGCAATGCAAGCCTCGCGTCCGAAACGGCCCCCACGGCGGAAGATCCCGTCCCGGCGCCGTGAGCCTTTTTAACGACGTTCGCGCCGTTCAATTTTAACGCTGTTGGCGCATACTGGAGTCTCGCACGGCAAGATTTGCCGAGCGGGGAGTAGAGCGATGCGTCTGACGATCGCTGCCCTGATGGGCGCACTTATACTGGCGGCGTGCGGCGGCGAAAGCCCGCCGAACCCTTATCCGCAAAGCGCGCTGGAGCGCTTCTCCATGTCATGCCCGCCCGAGAGTGCGGTCTGCACGTGTACGTGGGACAAGATCACACGCACGGTGACGCATGAGGAATACGAAGCCGCGCTCGCGCGCTTTCGTGAAACCGGCTTGATGGAGCCGCGGATCACACGCGCGCGAACGCAATGCCTCGAACGTCACCGCGAATAGCGGCTTACTTCTTCTTGCTGATTACGGCGTCGACGCTCAGCGGGCCTGGGCCAGCGGCGGCGATATAGAGGAAGACGAAGCAGAACAGGATCGCGGCGTCGCCGCCATTCTGAACTGGGAACGTTGCTTGCGGCGCATGCGCAATGAAATAGGCAGCCGCCATCATTCCAGAGCACACAAACGCAGCTGGGCGCGTCAGCAGTCCGATCGCAATCAGCGCGCCTCCAACCAGCTCAATCGCGCCGGCGAACCACATCAGCGTGAAATGTTCAGGCGCCTGCGCAAACATCTCAGTCGGCGGGAAGCCGAACAATTTCGTCGTACCGTGCGCCATGAACAGAAGCCCGCTCATGATGCGCAGCGCGCTCAGAAGCTGCGGTGAAAAGCGATCCAGAAAGCCCATATGTGATCCTCCAGCTTCTTTATGGAGCGCCGGCGCCCTCGCCGGCAACAAGGATCGCCGACAGGCGGGTCGATTTGAACAAAATGCCGGCGAGGCGCCGGCGCTCCATAGTTACGAAGGCCGGCGGCTTTGCAGCGCAGCAAACAACGTCCCGTCGTCCAGCAGATCAAGTTCGCCGCCAACCGGGACGCCGTGCGAAAGCCTGCTCACGGTGACGCTGAGCGGCTGAAGCCGTTCAGCCAGATAGTGCGACGTCGTCTGGCCATCGACCGTGGCGGAGAGCGCAAGGATCACCTCGCGCACGCCCGGCGCACTCGCGCGCTCGAGCAGTTTCGCGATGCGCAGATCATCCGGCCGTACGCCGTCGAGCGCCGAGAGCGTGCCGCCAAGCACGTGATAGCGGCCCTTGAAAGCGCCCGCGCGCTCCAGCGCCCACACGTCGCCGACTTCAGCGACCACGCAGATCAAGCTATCATCGCGGTCCACCGCAGAGCACAGCATGCACGGATCGCGCGTATCGAGCGCGCCGCAATTTGAGCACGCACGCACCTTCTCCGCCGCTACCGCAAGAGCTGCAGCGAGCGGCGACATCAATTGCTCTTTGCGCTTCAGCAATTGCAACGCTGCGCGCCGCGCCGAGCGCGGTCCAAGCCCCGGCACTTTCGCGAGCAACGCAATCAGCGCCTCGATCTCGGGCGCGGCGATGATGGATTTGGAGCGTATCACCTTAAGGTTGGACTGGCCCTGCCGAATGCAAGAGCGTGATCTCGTTACGCTCACCCGGCTGGTAGCGCGCTGTCACTTGCTGACCGTTTGCCGCGACGATTTCTGGCGTGACGTAGTACTCAAAATTCCGCGCAATGCCGCCTGCATCCGTGACGGTGATCACGTCAGGCAGATCGCCCGCCGTCACTGCGGCTGCGCCGCTCAGCGTTCCGGAGATCGAGAGCGCGTCCGCAGTCGGAGCTGGTCCATCTGCCGGAAGCAACGTTGCACCCGCAGCGGTACGAAGGTCGACCAGCGCGAGGTCTTCAGTGGTCGTGTAGTAGGCGATGATGTCCTGGCCCGCGAAGCTACCTGGCTCCTGGCCGCCAAGGTCAGCGCCGCTCTCGGCATTCAGATAAAGCGCGACGGGTGCGCCGCTCTCCGGCTGGATCGTAACCGTGAACTGCGGGTAGGCGCCGTCCTCAACCTGGGTGACTGCGCCATCGATGCGCGTCTCGCCTTCAGCAGGCGCACGAACCTGTGCAGTCGGCGCCGGCGGCGTGCACGCGACGAGGAATGCAGCCGAAGCCACGATGATCAAAAAATTGCGCATGTTATTTCCTAACCGGGTGTCGATCAGAACGGCATCTTGAAGCCGGGCAGAATGCCCAACCCGCCGCTCAAGCCCTTCATTTCTTCGTTCTGTGTATCTTCGAGCTTGCGGCGCGCATCGTCGTGCGCGGCCTTGATCAGATCTTCGAGGATCTCGCGGTCATCGGCGATCATCAGCGATGGATCGATACTGATGCTCAAGAGCGCATTCTTGCCGGAGACGCGCAGCTTCACCATGCCGCCGCCGGATGAGCCTTCGACTTCCATCGCCTCCAGCTTCTTCTGCGCCTCGTTGATCTTGGCCTGCATTTGCTGGGCCTGGCGCATGATCTGCGAGATGTCTTTCATCGATCCGCTTCCTTCTTGCGCGCCGGCTTTTGCGGCGCGTTCGGCGCGGGCATCGGCACAACATCGCCGCCACCGCCAGTCTCATCCACCGGGTTCGTCACCTTGGCGATTTGGGAGCCAGGAAACAGCTTCATCGCCTGCGCCACGAACGGATGCTTCTTCAGTTCCTCAAGCTGCCGCTCGTTTTCGCGTTGGCGCTTATCGGCGAGGCTCTCGACCGGCGCTGTCGCTTCTGCTGTAGAACGGATCGTCCACTCGAACGGCGTGTGCTCTTCGAGGAATGATTTCAGCCGTCGCACCATGTCGCGCGGATGGTCGGGGCTGGCGACATAAACCAGTTCGCCCTGCGGCGCGAAGCGAACCACCTTCAGCCGATCGAGCGCCACTTCAAGTTCGACATCGTTCTCGAACTTGATGCGCTCCATCACCTCATCGAACGTCGCGAACGGCGTTTCAGGATTAGCCGCCTTCACTTGGACCGCCGGCGTCTCTTGGAGCGCCGGCGCCTCGCCGGCGTTTTTAGTTGGTCCGGGCGCAACGTTGACCGTCGTGCCCTTATTTGTTTCGCCAGCGCCACCGCCGGCGGGGACGCCGGCGCTCCATGATGCTCCATCGCGCAACATCCGCGCCGCATCTTCCGGCGGCGGCAGCGATTGCGCAGCACAGAGGCGCACCATCGCCATCTCAACCGCAGCGATCGGGTCCGGCGCTTTGCCGGCTTCTTCGAGCGCCTTCAGCAGCATCTGCCACAGCCGCGAAAGCTGCGCAGGCGAGAGCTTTTCGGCAAGCCCGCGCACGCGCGCGACCCAATCTGCGCCGCCAATGATCCGCGCCTCTGCGCCAAGCGCCTGCGCCCGCGCCGCTTCGTGGCCGATGTCCAACAGATCACGCAAAATCAACGTCGGATCAGCGCCGCTATCGTATTGCGAGCGTGCTTCATTGATCGCGGTTTTTGCGTCGCTTCTGGCGATCGCGTCGAAGAGATCGAGCACCCGGCCGCGATCGGCGAGGCCGAGCATCTCGCGCACATCGGCGGCGGTGACGCTCTCGCCCGGCTTTTGCACCAGCGCTTGATCCAGCAACGACAAGCCATCGCGCGCCGAGCCTTCAGCCGCACGCGCAATCAGCGCCAAGCCATCAGCATCAACCTTCACGCCTTCCTTCGCGCAGATATTGCCGAGATGCGTCGCCAGCCGCTCGCTATCGATCCGCTTCAGATCGAAGCGTTGGCAGCGCGACAGCACCGTCACCGGCACTTTGCGGATTTCCGTCGTCGCGAACATGAACTTCACGTGCGGCGGCGGCTCTTCCAGCGTCTTCAGCAGGCCGTTAAAGGCCTGCGTCGACAGCATGTGAACTTCGTCGATGATGTAGATCTTGAAGCGCGCCATCACCGGCGCGTAGCGAACGCTGTCCAGAATTTCGCGAATGTCGCCAATGCCGGTGCGCGAGGCGGCGTCCATCTCGAACACGTCGGGATGGCGGCTCTCCATGATCGCTTGGCAGTGATCCCCTGGCGGATTGAGTTCGATGCTCGGATGATCGATGTCGCCGCGCTTGTAATTGAGCGCTCGCGCCAGCAACCGCGCCGTCGTCGTCTTGCCGACACCGCGAACCCCGGTGAGCATCGTCGCGTGCGGAATGCGCCCGAGTGCGAACGAATTGGCGATGGTGCGCACCATCGCTTCCTGCCCGATCAGATCCTCGAAGGTCTTCGGACGATATTTCCGGGCCAGAACGACGTAGCCGGGGCCAGTCGTATCGTTGCCGAAAAGACCCAAAGCGTCTGTGGGGGATTGGGATTCGCTCACCGGGGAAACCTAAGGCCTTTGGCGCGAAATACGACCCCCGGGGGCCGTTCGTTTGTCACCCGTTTACCACCCAGCGGCTACCACAGAGATCACAGGAGCTGGAGCGCGGAGTAGGGTTATGGGCAAAGCAGCTCCCTCGCGCGGCGCTTGGATCATGACGATCCAGCGATTTGCCGAGGTCGCTTGGACCCGCCACGGCCCCACCCGCTACGTTTCCGTCGCCCTGACGCCCATCCTCGTCGCCCTGCTGGTGCCCGGCTGGTGGTGGGCTTTGTGCAGTCTCGGCGCCCTCGTCGGCGTCGTCATCGATCTTCAAGCGCAGGCCGCCTTCGGACGGCTGGCTGAGCGTGCCGAGAGCATGGACGATGCCGGCCTCGAGCGGGCGGTGCAGCAGCACGTTCACAGCCTCGCGGCGATCACCTGCGCCTATGTTGCGCCCTACGTGCTGCTCGCTTTCGCGCCGCAACCCGCACCGGTCATCGGGATACTTTTCTGCGCCGGGGCGGCGCTCGTTTGCGCCACGCTGCACGTCATGACGCGGACAATGATCTTTTACACCGTCCCGCTTGTGGTCGTTGGCTTGATGCTCAACGCCTTCACGCTGGCGGCTGGCGTCAATGCTTTCATCGTGGCGGCGATGGCGGGTCTTATGGGGCTCAATGCCGTCGTTGCGGCCCGCGGGGGCGCACGCAGTTTCGGCGATCTCATCGGCGCGCGGCTCAACGCGGAAGAGGCGGCGCAGGAACTGGAGCGCCGTGTCGAGGAGCGCACGGCGCAACTCGCGGTCGCTACCAAACGCGCGCAAGCGGCGAACAAGGCCAAGTCCATGTTCCTCGCCAATATGAGCCACGAATTGCGCACGCCGCTCAATGCCGTGATCGGCTATTCCGAGATCATCGAGGAAGATCTCGAAAGCGGTGACACCGCCACCAGCTCCGGCGATCTCGCCAAAATACGCGGCTCCGCAACGCACCTGCTAGCGTTGATCAACGAAATTCTCGATCTATCACGCATCGAGTCCGGAAAACTCGATCTCAAACCTGCGCCATTCGATATTGGAGCGCTTCTCCGCGGCGCGATGGATGCGGTGAGGCCAACCGCTGTGAAGAACCGCACCACCTGTCAGGTCAATCTTGCGCCTGGCATCGGTGTCATGAACGCCGACGAAACCCGCGTGCGCCAGTGCGTGCTCAACCTGCTCTCGAACGCGGCAAAGCTCACCCAGGGCGGCGTGATTGCGCTCTATATGCGCCCGTGCCGCATTGGCCGCGTGCGCGGCATCGCGATTTCGGTGAAGGACACCGGGCCGGGGATCAGCGCCGAGAATCAAGTGCGGCTGTTCAAGCCGTTCACGCAGATCGACAACACCAAGACACGCGCGCACGACGGCGCCGGTCTCGGTCTCGTCATCACCCGCCGCATAGCGCAAGCCATGGGCGGCGACGTTCAAGTCTCCAGCAAGCCCGGTCACGGCGCGACCTTCACGCTCTACCTGCCGCTTGACGCAACGCAGGCCGCACCCGCCGTCGCGGCCTAGTTGCCCAAGAAGACCAGCCGCACGTAGGCGCGATATTGCAGGATCTGCCGCGGCAGCAGGCTCGGATCGTGTAGGCTCTTCGACAAGATGATCGCGCCATCGGCGACCGCCGACAGCATGTCCGCCATGTCGTCCAGATTGACTTCAACCCGCGCAAGATAACGCGCGGCGATCTGATCGAGCCGATCGCGGAAGCGCCGCCGCCAGATGCGATGGCCTTCGGTCGTCATGTCGCGAACTTCGCGGCTGAACAGGAAATCTTGATACACGTAGGACGCAATCAAGCAGCCAGGATGTCCGTTGGGCAGATCGCCCATCAAATCGGCAAACAGCTTCAGGAAGATTAGGAACGAGTGCAGTGGATCCTCGCTGAGTTCGTCAGCCTGTTTGAACAGCTGGTCGAACACCTTCCACTCTTCGTCCGTGTAACGCTGCAGCAGCGCCTTCGCGAGATCGTTCTTGTCGCGAAAATGATAGAAGAAGCCGGACTTGGTGATGCCGGCTTCCGAGATGATTTCGTCGATCGAAGTCGAGGCGAAGCCTTTGTGCAGCACCGCATCCTGCGCGATATCCATGATGCGTTCGCGGGTCTGCTCACCTTTGCTGAGCGTTTGCGTTTGGACGCCCATCGTCATTTCCTCCGCGCTTTCGCGCCAAAAACTGTACCATCGGTACAGTACCGTAAGTTTGGTTCTCTCGCGTTCGTCATCTCGCAGAGAGCCCAAAAACGCGATGCGACGAGCGTAACACCTTTATTTTACGTCGAAAAACAAAAGTGCCGTGGCCGCACCGGGAGTTTTCTATCTCTATGCGGCGCACGCGAATACTCCTTTCGCCAGCGCCGTGCACAGTGTTCGGCGCATTGAATGGATAAAAACGCCATGTCTCGTGGCCTCGCTTTTCTGGTGTCCGTCATCGTCGTTTGGAACGCTGCCGCCGCGGCGCTCGCGCTCACGATCGCGCGCACACCGACGCTCTGATTTATTTTCCTCTCCGGAGTTCTCCCATGTTGAACGATCGCTACGGCAACGCCGTCTCCACCGCCTCGCAAACCGCGCTCGCGCACTATGACAACGCGCTGGATCTCATCCGTCTCTATCGCGGCGATCCCATTGCAGCGCTCGATGCCGCGCTCGCCGAAGACCCTGACTTCGGCGGCGCCTGGGCTGCGCGTGCAGGCTTGCTCGTGCAGCAAACCGACAAGGCGTATGCCGAGGAAACCGCCAAAAGCCTCCGCGCCGGCGGCGCCGCCAATCTCAACGATCGCGAGAGCCGCCATCTGCAAGCGGCGCTTGATTGGGCGGAAGGCCGTTACAACGAAGGCACGTCGCGTTACGCGCGTATCGCTCAGGAGAATCCGCACGACCTTCTGGCGCTGCAATATGCGCACGTCGGCTGCTTCTTTCTTGGCCTGCAGGCAGAGCTACGCGATTGGCCGCTGCAAGCCATGCGCGCCTTTAGCGAGGGCGAGGACGGCTATAGCTACATCCAAGGCATGGCCGCGTTCGGCCTTGAAGAATGCGGTGATTACGCACGGGCCGAGACTCTCGGCCGCCAGGCCGTTGAAACCGATCCGCGCGATGGCTGGGCTGTCCATGCAGTAGCGCACGTCAATGAAATGCGCGGCGACCTCGACGCCGGCATTCCGTGGCTCGCAGACAACGCCCACCTCTGGGCGCCGGAAAGCGGCTTTTCGTATCACAATTGGTGGCACCTCGCCTTGCTCTATCTAGACAAAGGCGACACCGCGCAGGTCCTGAAGCTCTTTGACGAAAAGGTGCGCCCCGATCCGAATGCGCAAGTCGTGCTCGAATGGATCGACGCGTCAGCGCTGCTGTGGCGGTTGCATCTCGAAGGCGTCGACGTTGGCGATCGCTTCGAAACTTTAGCGGCGTGCTGGCAGCGCGCAGGCGAGGACGCGATCTACGCGTTCAACGATCTCCACGCGATCATGGCTTTCCTCGGCGCCGGCCGCGCCACCGATGCGGAGCGCACGTTAAAGGCAATGCGCGCGGCGGCGGCCGATGGCGGTGACAATTCCTACATGACGCGCAAGATCGGTCTGCCGCTCGCGGAAGGCTTTGTCGCCTTCGAAGCGGGGCGTTACGGCGAAGCTGTAGAGAAGATCGCGTCCACGCGCGGCATCGCGCAGCGCTTTGGCGGCAGCCACGCCCAGCGCGACGTCCTCACGCTCACGGCGTTTCACGCCGCGCTGCGTGGTGGCTTCGCCGAAACGGCTCAGGCGTTCGCCGCTGAGCGCCTCGCGCACAAGCCGCAAAGTCCGTGGGCCGGGCGCCTTGCCACCCGCGCCCGCGAGCTAGGTGCAATGCACGCAGCCTAAATTCGCGCGATTGGGGAAAGTGCAGACAGGACAGCGACCCGTACGCAACCCGTTATGGCTGCTTCCTTCCGGATCTGACCAGGTTGGCGGGGCGGCCGTCCGCCGCCTGCCTGCGCGCCCCATATCGCCTCTGGGGAAGCGCCAAGCAACCGGGAAAAACGGGCAACTGGGAACGGGTGCGGCGCAAGTGCGTTTCATCCCTGTCCAACCACAACAAGAGGCCGCCCGAGCGGGGCGGAAACCGCGATGCTGCGTACCCTGGTCTTTGCCTTAGCGATTGGTCTGCCCGGCTTGGCCGCGGCCGAGCAGTTTCCGCAATCGGCGCAGGACGTCGAAGTCCTTGGTCATGACGGCACGGTGGTGGGCCGCGTTTCGGCAGTCGAACGCAATGCCGACGGCGACATCGTTGCGGTGGAAATCCCTGGCATTGAGCCCGGCGACGCGCCGTACGCGCCTGGCGATCTGGTGGCCCAAAATCAGGGCGAGAGCGTTACCGGCGTACGCGACAATGGCGAACGCCGCCGCCAGAATGAGAACGCCATTTTCGAGCGCCGCGTCCTTCGTTAGGCGCGCGGCCTGAGCAGCGGCCATCCGGCCAACACAAATCCAAGTCCGAATAACGCGCCGGCGGCAGGCAAGCCGTAGCCGCTGAGCGGCGGAATGTAGCCCAGCATGCCCGCCACGATGACGCTAGCGAACCAGCAGAGCGGCGGCCCCCACGGCCGCTCGCCCGCGCGAACCCACGCCATGCTGAGCCCCACCAAGGCAATCGCCAGCGCCGCCGCGCCTTGCTCATAGGTGCTGAACCCAAACGGATCAGCGTCCGGCCCGCCGATGAACGAGAGCGCGGCAACCGCCACGATAAAGCTCGCCAGCCCGAGAAACCCAAGCCGCTCAGCCCGCGCCAGATAGATGCCGATCAGTCCAAACAGCAGCAAAATATCGATGCCGGTGTAGAGCCACTCCAGCGTCACCGCGTCCTGGCTCAGCGGCAACGAAGCCGCGATGCGAAGCAAGCCACCAGAAAGGGCGGCGACGGCCGAGAGGCGATAGAGTACGGCGAAATTCATACGAGCCGTCTAACCGCGAAGCCGGCGCCGATCCACCACATACAGAGTGGGTGATCCGCTTTCGGACGCCGGCTTACTTCAGGCAACCCTCTTCGCGCGCTGTCGATCCCAGGCCAGTACGGCGATGGTTGCCAGTGCGCCAAGAAACCATCCTGCATGGAACGCCGTTGTTGCGGCCACATGCCAGTCTCTTTGGATCGGCGTGACATATCGGATCGTGCCTTTGACGCGCAGCGGCTCGGTAAATTGTTCTGTTCGATAGCGGGGCTGCTGCAATGCCTCCCGCTCAATGACTGAGGCCGGAAACCAAGCAGCGATCATCAACAGCCAGCAAATCACCGAAACCGCGATAAGCACTCGGCGGCCTGCTTCAGGCGTGTTGTGTCTCATTCGCTCCTTCTATGACGCGGCGGCGATTTCGGCACTCCTGAAAGAGCCCTGAGCTCGTCGAAGGGCAGTGGAAATTGCGCTTTCCGGCCTTTGACAAGCTCAGGCCTCGGCGGAGCTAGGCCATCTATCCTCCGCATACACACCGGCCGTTGCAAGTTGGAGCGCGGGCCTCCGGCCCGCATTTTTCCAAGCACATCAAGCAAAAGCGCCAATGCGGGCCGGAGGCCCGCGGTCCTCACCTTCATGGATAGATGCAAACTTATCCTACACCCCCAAATCGCGCGCATACTGCATCCGCCGCACACGGGAGATTTCGAAGAGCTCCGAAACTTTGGAATGTGCGGCAAACGATTGGTGTGGTGAGCGATGAAGGCGAAAGCCGAACTTGCTCTGAAAATCTGCTCGCTGGGGATGCAAACCGCGAGGTCCAGGAT
>JANPCV010000047.1:0-35122 GCA_031431115.1 Caulobacteraceae bacterium | reverse complement strand
CGACTGTCCGGGCTCTGAAACGATGCGGACGGGGCGACACGCTTCTCCACGGGCTTGAAGTCCCAAGGTGGCGCCGCGCTCCCGTCCGCCGCCGCCGCTGCAAGCCTACACCGGCAAACGCGTTTTCCAGATACAAGGTGGCCCGAAGGGCCGGATGAGCGGATCGCGACATTTCCGGACAGGGCGCAGACCCCTCACCCGCTCGAGCCAGTTCGAGCGACCTCTCCCCTCAAGGGGAGAGGTCACGAGCTACACCACTGCTGTCGTCTCTATTTCGATCAGCGCTTCGTCTTCGATCAGCGCCTTCACCTCGACAACCGCCATCGCCGGATAATTCTTCCCCATCTTCTCACGCCAGATTGCGCCGATGTCCGCCAGCGATGCCAAGTAGGCGCGCTTGTCGGTGATGTACCACGTCATCCGCGCAACATGTTCGGGTCCAGCGCCGGCTTCGCGCAAGACTGCGAGCGTGTTGTCGAGCGTTTGCGCAAACTGTGCGGAGAGGGTCGTCGCTTCGAACTTGCCTTCTGGCGTCCAGCCGATTTGGCCAGCGACAAATATCAGCCGGCCGTCCGCTTCGATCCCGTTCGCATAGCCTTTCGGCCGCGGCCAACCCTCTGGAAGCAGCGTTCTCATGTGTCGAGCCTTGCGAAGTCGGTGATCGCTTTGCGCAGATCGGCCGGCCACGGCTCGGCTTTCATGCTGGCGAGATCGGTGAAGACGATGGTCTGATCGAAGCGGGCGACGGTGCGCTCACCAATCGCTGCGATGTGTTTTAGGTTCAGCGAGGCATTGCCGATGGAGTCGACGCCCAGGCTTTGATGCAGCATGTCGCCGATGCGCACGGGCCCTACGAACTCGCTCTCAAACCGCACTGTCGGCACGCCCTTGCGCTGATCGACGTGCAACGATTTGAACGAGTGGCCGAGGCTGGCGAACCAATCCTCGACGGTTTCATTCACCAGCCCGAAGAAGCGTGGATAGAAGATGAGGCCAGCTGCGTCGCAGTGCTCGAAGCGGACGATGAGGTCGCGGGTGAACTTCATGACCCTAACCGTAGCTTGAAACGTTGCACTTTGCCCGTATGCGTTTTCGGTAGTTCGGCCACGAATTCGATGGCGCGCGGATATTTATATGGCGCGATGGTTTGTTTGACGTGATCCTGCAGCGCGCGTTCGGTCGTGCTCGCATTTGGTTTCAAGACTATAAAGGCTTTCACGATTTGCCCACGCTCATCGTCTGGAACGCCGATCACCGCACATTCTGCAACGGCATCATGCGTGAGGAGTGCGTTCTCCACCTCCGGCGCACCGATATTGTAGCCGGAGGAGATGATCATGTCGTCGGCGCGCGAGACGTACCAAAAATAACCGTCGGCATCGCGCCGATAAATGTCGCCGGTGACGTTCCAACCGTTGATGACGTAATTGCGCTGGCGCTCATCGGCGAGATAGCGGCAGCCTGTTGGGCCCTTGATGGCAAGACGGCCTTCACCTTCGCCATCGAAGGGTTGGTCGTTTGCGTTGAGCAGCGTTGCTTCATAGCCCGGCACGGCTTTTCCTGTCGCTCCGGGGCGAATGTCGTCCCCGCGCGCTGAGACGAATATGTGAATCATCTCCGTCGAGCCGATGCCGTCGATGATGCGGATGCCGGTGCGTTCGCACCATTGGTCGGATGTCGCTTGCGGCAAATGCTCGCCGGCGGAAACGCAGGTGTGAAGCGAGGCGAGGCGATCGCCGTCAAGCTTCATGAGCGCCCGATAGCCGGTCGGCGAGGTGAAGAGCGTGGTCGCTTTGTGTTGCGCGATCGTGGCGGCGAGGACGTCGAAGCCCGGCTTATCAGGAATTGCTGTCGCTGCGCCGCAGGCTGCGGGAAATACGATTGCGGCGCCCAGGCCAAACGTGAAGGCATAAGGCGGCGTCCCGATAAAGATGTCGGTCGGAGCAGGTTGAAGGATGTGGCGCGAGAATGTGTGAACCATCGCCGCGATGTCCCGATGGAAATGTACGCAACCTTTTGGATTTCCAGTCGTGCCGGACGTGAAGGCGATCAGTGCTGGATCGTCGGCGGCAGTGAGCACAGGACTAAACGTTGTTGTCTCGATATAGCCCACACCGTCATCTATATCGTCAATCAAGCTAATGTTCCGACCTTGAAGGATCGTCGCCTCCTTCGAGGCCGCTCGCACTTCAGCGAATAGGTTTCCACTTGTCAGTGCGTGAGAAACACGGGCTTTGTTGATGACCGCGCTGAGCTCACTAGCCCTCAACATCGGCATCGTAGCGACCGCGACGCCGCCGGCTCGAATAATCGCCCACCAAGCGGCGAGAGCTTGAGCGGAATTGGGTGCGTGCAGGAGCACGCGTTCGCCAGGCTTGACGCCCATCTTCACGAGAATCTTGGCGAAACGATTCACATAACTGAGTAATGCGTCGTAGGTGGTGACGCCCTCTTGGCTCAATATTGCCGGGCGTTCAGCAAATCCCTTTGCGATTGCGGCATCAAGAAAACTGCTTGCATTGTAGCGCTCAGGAAATTGCAGCTCCGGCAGCGTGAATTGCAGCTCCGGCCACTGATCGCGCGGCGGGAGGTTGTCGCGGACGAAGGTGTCGATGTGCGCGCTCATGCGGTTTCCTGCGCGAGTGTTTGGCGGGCGATGATGACTTTCTGCACCTCTGACGCGCCTTCGTAGATGCGCAGTGCCCGGATATCGCGATAGAGGCACTCGATCGGGTGACCGTGGACGACGCCCCAGCCGCCATGAAGCTGCACGGCCGCGTCGATCACTTCTTGCGCTGTATCGGTGGCGTAGAGTTTTGCCATCGCGGCTTCACGAGTAACGCGCGCAGCGCCGGAATCTTTTGTCCAAGCGGCGCGGTAAACGAGCAGAGCGGCCGCGTCGATCTTCAGCGCCATCTCCGCTATCATGGCTTGCACCATTTGCAGCTCGGCCATCGGTGCGCCGTTGATCTGGCGCGTCTTGGCGCGCTTCAGCGTTTCATCGAGTGCGCGGCGGGCCATGCCGAGCGCCGCGGCGCCAACTGTGGAGCGGAAGACATCGAGCGTCGCCATCGCGATCTTGAAGCCTTCGCCAGGTTTGCCGATGAGGTTCTCGCGCGGCACGCGGACGTTTTCGAACTTAAGGCGGGCAAGCGGGTGCGCGGCGATCAACGGAATGCGCTCAGCGACGGTGAGGCCCGGTGTTTCAGCGCCAACGATGATGGCGCTGACGCCTTTGGCGCCGGGCGCTTCGCCGGTGCGGGCGAAGACGACGTAGAAGCTGGCGATGCCGCCGTTGGAGATCCAGGTCTTCTCGCCGTCGAGGATGAAGTGGTCGCCTTCCGCGCGTGCTGTGAGCGTGAGTCCTGCGGCATCGGAGCCGGCCTCTGGTTCGGAGAGTGCGAACGCGGCGACTCGTTCGCCGGCGGCGACATCGCCGAGATAGTGCGCGCGTTGAAGCTCGGAGCCGAACAAGGAGATTGGTCCAGAGCCTAAGCCTTGCATGGCGAAAACGAAATCGAGCAAACCCGAGTAGTGCGCGAAGTGTTCGCGGATCAGGCAGAGGCTGCGAACGTCCAGCGGTTCTTTGCCGCGGCGAACAGCGTGTTTTACGAAGCCGCCGTCTACCATTTCCGCGAGGAATTCGGCGCAAGCAGCGTCGACTTTGTCTTCGGTAATGTGGTGCGGGAAGTGCGTTTCATCGAGCCACGCATTGAGCGACGCGGCGAGATCGCGATGGCGCGGCTCGAAGAACGGCCAGTTGAGATAGCTTTTGTCGGCCATCAATCGCCCTCGAAGACCGGCTTCTGCTTCGATGCGAAGGCGAGGTAGGCGCGCTCGAAATCCTTTGTCTTCATGCAAATGGCTTGAGCCTGCGCTTCGGCTTCAAGCGCCTGTTCGAGACTCATGTTCCATTCCATGTTGAGTTGGTTTTTGGTCATGGAATGCGCGAACGCGGGGCCGTGGGCGAGATCAGCGGCAAACGCCTTCGCGTCGTTGAGTGGGGCTTCGGTGATACGATTGAAGAAGCCCCACGCGACGCCTTCCTCGGCGCTCATTGAGCGGCCAGTGTAGAGGAGTTCGCTGGCGCGGCCGTGGCCGATGATGCGCGGGAGAATTGCGCACGCGCCCATATCGCACCCGGCGAGGCCGACGCGGGTGAAAAGGAACGCGGTTTTCGCGTTGGCTGAGGCGTAGCGAATGTCGCTGGCCATCGCGACGATCGCGCCTGCGCCGGCGCACACGCCTTCGACAGCCGCCACGATCGGTTGCGGGCAGGCGCGCATGGCTTTGACGAGATCGCCAGTCATGCGCGTGAAGCGCATGAGCTCGGGCATCGTCATCTTCGTGAGCGGGGCGATGATGTCGTGTACATCGCCGCCGGAACAGAAATTGCCGCCGGCGCCGGTGACGACGATGGCGCGGCAATCGTCGGCGTAGCTCAAGCGGCGGAAGAGATCGCGTAGCTCGGCGTAGCTCTCGAACGTCAGTGGGTTTTTGCGCTCGGGACGATTGAGCGTGACTGTCGCGACGCGGTTCTCGACGCTCCAGAGAAAATGTTCGGCACGGTACTCAGCGCTCTTCCAGGCATCGTCCATCACGGCGCCGCTCCCTTCGTCAGCTTGCGGCGCAACGATGCCTTGGCAGCGTCGAGGAGCCGCGACAGCGCATTTTTGTCAGCTTGTGCGAGATCGCGCAGCAGCGCGTCCACACACGCCGCGTGCGCTTTGGCCATTTGCTTGAATACGCCTTCGCCTTGTCGCGTCAACTGCACGCGTTGAATGCGGCGGTCGGTTTGATCTTGTTCGGTCTCGATGAGACCGTCCGCACAGAGACGCGTTCGCAACTGCGTAACGTTGCCGTTCGACACCAATAAATACTGCGATACTTCGCCAAGTGTCAGCGCTCCGTGGCGGTCGATCGCGGAGAGAAAGTCGAAGCGGGCGATAGTGCTGTTAAAGCGCGCGCGCATGAGCGCGTCGACTTCACGTTCGATCAAGCGGCTCGTGGTGAGGAGCCGGAGCGAGAGACGGACGGTGTCGCGCGCGTCAGCCATCAGATCTCGCCGCCGGACATTGGGATCGCCGCGCCGTTGGTCGCTGCTGCGCCGTCGCTGCAAAGCCAGGCGATGGCGCTCGCCACTTCGTCGGCCGTGATGAGCCGCGCTTGCGGATTGCCGGCATAGAGCATGGCGCGCGCTTCATCTTCGCTGAGCTTGGTCTTGCTTGAGATATTCTCGGCGGCTTTGGTGACGATGTCGGTCTCGACATAACCGGGGCAGATGGCGTTGACGGTCACGCCGCGCTTTGCCGTCTCATGCGCCAATGCTCGCGTCATTCCAATCATGCCGTGTTTGGACGCGCAGTAGGCGGAGATGTACGGCCCGCCCTTCAGGCCGGCGATCGATGCAACGTTGACGATGCGGCCCCACTTCTTCGCATACATGTCGGCGAGTGCTGCGCGCGAGCATAGGAATGCGCCGGTGAGGTTGATCGCTAGAACCTGATTCCAGGTAGCGAGATCGGTGCTGTGCAGCGGCGCCGAAGGCGTGATGCCGGCATTGTTGATCAGAATGTCGATCGAGCCGTAGCGATCGCGTGCGGCGCTGAACGCGGCAGTGACCGAATTTTCGTCCGAAACATCACAAGAAATGCCTTGAGCGTGCTCGAAATCCTCGGCTGCGCTTTGCACGCGCGCGCCATCGCGTCCGACCAGCGTGAACCGTGCGCCGGTGGGCGCAAGCGCACGTGCGGTGGCGAGGCCGATGCCGGTGCCGCCGCCTGAAATGAAGACGTGATGACCCATTGTTACTCCTTGCGCCCGATGTTGCGCTGCATCTGTGCATAGCCGGCGCGATATTGCTTTGGCGGCGCGAGTTTTCCGTAGCCGATTTCAGCGGCGGCGCGCAGCGACCAATTTGGATCCATCAAGTGCGGACGCGCCAACGCACACAAATCAGCCCGCCCGGCAGCGAGGATCGAGTTGATGTGATCCGGCTCGAAAATATTGCCGACGGCCATGGTCTTCACGTGTGCCTCGTTGCGAATGCGATCGCAGAATGGCGTCTGGAACATGCGGCCGTATACGGGACGGCCGAGCGGCGTCGTTTGGCCGGCGGAGACGTCGATGAGATCGGCGCCAGCTTTAGCGAACGCTTCGGCAATGGCGATGGAATCTTCCGAGGTGAGGCCGTCATCGTGCCAATCGGTGGCGGAGATACGGACGCTCATTGGTTTATGCTTTGGCCACGCGGCGCGCATCGCGTCGAAAACCTCGAGCGGGAAGCGCAAGCGGTTTTCGATGCTGCCTCCGTACGCATCTGTGCGCCGGTTGCTTAGCGGCGTTAAGAACGACGAGAGCAGATAGCCATGTCCGCAATGCAGTTCGAGCATGTCGAACCCTGCCGCTTCGCCCATCGATGTCGCGCGCATAAAGTCTGCTGTGACGCGATCCATGTCGGCGCGCGTCATTTCGCGAGGCGCCGCGTTGCGGTCTGACCAGGCGATGGGGGAGGGCGCGATGAGTTCCCAGACGCCGTCTTCCAGCGGTTGGTCTGGGTGCGTCTCTTCCCACGGGACGCGCGTTGAACCTTTGCGGCCGGCGTGCGCCAGTTGCAGCGCGAATTTCGCGTCTGAGTGCGCGTGGACGTAGTCGACGATGCGCTTCCACGCAGTGACATGCTTGTCGTCGTACATCCCGGCGCATCCCGGCGTGATGCGGGCATCAGCCGAGACATTCGTCATTTCGGAAAAAACAAGTCCGGCCCCGCCGCTGGCGCGGGCGCCGTAATGGACTAGGTGAAAGTCATTCACCTCGCCATCGACGGCGGAATACATGCACATCGGCGAGACGACGACGCGGTTCGCGATTTCCATCTCGCGGAGCCTGAGCGGCGCGAACATTGGTGGGCTTGGACCGCGGGCCTTCAGGCCCGCATCGGTGTTGGTGGAGAAGTGCGCGTCTGAAGACGCGCGGTCCGAGAACCAAACTTCGACACGCTGCAGGAAGCCCTTGTCCCTGACGCGCAGATTTTCGTGACTGACGCGCTGGCTGCGCGTGAGCAGGGAATAGGTGAATTGCAGCGGCTCGAGCGCGGCGTAGCGGTCGATGTGCTCAAACCATTCTGTGGAATTGCGCGCGGCGTTTTGAAGCTTTAGCAGCTCGATTTGACGCTCGGCGTGATACTCGGCCAACGCCTCCGCCAGCGGTTTGCCGCCGTGCAGAACTTGCGCAAGCTTGATCGCGTCTTCGATGGCCAGCTTGGTGCCGGAGCCTATGGAGAAATGCGCGGTGTGCGCCGCATCTCCCATCAAGATGAGATTGTCCTTGTGCCAGGTGGCGCAAACGATGCGCGGGAAATTGAGCCACGCCGAGCCGCGTAGATGTTTGGCGTTAGTCGAGAGCGTCGTGCCGTCGAGGTATTTCGCGAACAATGCTTCGGCCGCGCGGCACGTTTCGTCCTGGCTCATCGCGTCGAAGCCGAAGCTGCGCCACGTCGCTTCGCTACATTCGACGATGAAGGTCGAGGCGTTATCTTCGAACTTGTAGGCGTGCGCCCAGATCCAGCCGTGCTCGGTTTGCTCGAAAGCGAACGTGAATGCGTCGAAGGCTTTGTTCGCGCCGAGCCAGATGTATTTGTTCGGCCGGAGATCGATGTCGACGCCGAAATGCTCCGCATGCGCGTTGCGCAGCTTGGAATTGGCGCCGTCGCACGCAAGCACGAGATCGTAGGCGGCCATCAAATCCGCCGAAGGCTCGATCTCGGTGCTAAATTCGAGGCGCACCCGCAACTCGCGGGCGCGATTCTGCAGGATATTCAGGAGGCGCTTGCGGCCAATGCCAACAAAGCCATGGCCGGAGGAGGTGATGGTCTGGCCGTGAATATGGACGTCAATATCGTCCCAATGCGCGAAACCAGCCTCAATTTCATCGGCGCTTTTCGGATCGTTGGCGCGCAGGTTCTCCATGGTCTGGTCAGAGAACACGACACCCCAGCCAAATGTGTCACCGGAATCGTTGCGCTCGAACACGACGATGTCGTGCCGCGGATCGCGCAGCTTCATGGAGATTGCGAAGACCAGAGCGGCCGGTCCGCCGCCGACGCAAGCAATGTGCATGAGTTAGTTTATATATGAAATATAGGTGTGCGACAAGATGGGCGAAGCCTCCTTGTTTAAAATTCCTAGCTGCTGATCTCGAAAAACTCGCCCGCGCGGCCTTCGGACGTTTCACTGGCGCGCGTGAGATCTTGTTCGCCCTCGGCTTCGCGTCCCAATCGGATCAGGCTCAGACCCCGGCCGTAGCGGGCAAAGGCGTTGTCTTCTTCTTCGAAAAGAAGATCGACGTAGCTGAAATAGGCGCGGCGGAGGTCGCGTAGCGCCCGCTCTTCCCGGCCCATGGAGGTCAGCGCAATCGAACGGAAATAGTGCGCTGTCGCTGTGTGCATGCGTGAGACGCGGGCGCCGATCACGCGTCCGCACGCGCGCACGGCCTCATCGCCAGCGCCGGTCAGGCAGGTTTCCCAATAGCGATGCGTTGGGCTGAGCTGGCTGAGCTCGCCTGCGCTGCGTTCGGGCGGGGTCGACATGCCCGGGCCTGATTGGGCGAGCGCAGGCGGGGCGATCAATAGCACCGCGAAACTGGCGGCGGCGGCAAGCAGGCGCACGGCGAGACCTCCGAGTAACAGGCCCCAGGATGCCCTCCTGCGCGCCGGCGCGCAACCGGTTGCGCGCTCAGGGGCTGGGCGTACTCGCGATAACCCGCGTGCGTTCTAGCCCGGCGTCGCGGTCGTCGAGCGCGGCGTGATAGTCGGGGGCGTGTTCCATGGAGAGGATGGCGGGCGGATTTGGGTAGCGCATCGCCGCAACGTCATCCCACCGGCCAACGCTCGGCCCGGCCGCCGCCTCGCGCAGCACTTCGAGGATGCGCCCGGTGAACAGCAAATGCCCGCCGGTTCGGTACACCGTGCGCATCGCGACGAGGCCATAGCGCAGATAGGCGCGGCGGCCTGAGATTCCTGGCTTGGAGGCGCGATACTGGGCGTCTTTGTAATACGCCAGGAAATTCACCATCGCCGGTGCGTAGTCCTGCGGCTGCGCGAGTAGCCGCGTGATCGACGCAGCGCTGGGCATGACGTCGCTCCGAAAGCTCAACGCTCGCGCATCCTGCACGATCGGTCCCTCCGGCTTGCTGAGGATACGGAGCCAGATCAGTGTTCTCAGGAGACCGAACAGCAAGGCCGGCGGGCGGCGCAGGCTGACGCGCGCTACGTACGCATCCTCGACTGCTCCCAGTTCGATGGGCAAACGTGCTGGCTCGCCGCCGTTGGCGATGATGAAGTGCTGCCAGTATGCATCATCTGGCGCTGCGCCAATCACGCTAAAATCCGCGCGGCTGCGCCAGCTTTCGCTGACGCCCGGCGCCAACGCTCCCGCTTCGCCGCGCACCGCGATGAACCAATGCGGACCGCTGCCACGGCTGATCGCATAGACGGGCTCGCGTGCGCCGATGATGAAGAGCATTGCAATCAACGCCGCAAGAACGCCGAGGATGATCAGCACCAGCGTCATCAGTTGGACCAATAGATGTATTCTTGGTCCTCGCTCCAAGGGGCGTTGAGCGGCACGTCGATCCGCACGGCGCCTTCGATGAGCGCAGGCCACAGCGGTGGCGGTGCGTTTGCGTTTTGCGCTTCGATCATGGCGCGCATTGCGGCGACACGCTCAGGCTGTTGTGCTGAAAGATCATGCTGCTCGGTTGGGTCTGACGCCAGGTTGAAGAGCCAGACGCGATTGGGCGTTTCGCTGACCTGAAGCTTCCAATCGCCATCGCGCACGACACGGTATGGGCCGGAGCGCCAGAAGATCGCCCGCGACGGCTGCGCCTCGCCGCGCAGGTAGGGCAGTAAGTTGATGCCATCGACTTGCGGTTGTTCAGGGGCGCCCGCCGCGGCTGCCGCAGTCGCGAAAATGTCCATGTGTGATGCGGGTCCGGTGACATGGGCGCCGCGCGGCAGGCCATTCGGCCAGCGCACGAAATAGGGGGTGCGAATGCCGCCTTCAAAGAAGGTCGACTTCCAGCCGCGGTAGGGCGCGTTGATGTCGGCAAGGCCGGTGTACCAAGCGCCGCCATTGTCGCTGACGAAGATCACGAGCGTGTTGTCATCGATGCCGTTGTCGCGCAGCGCCTGCATCACACGGCCAACGCCGCGATCCAGCGAGCGGATCATCGCGCCATAGACGCGCTGGGTGTGATCTGGAATGGCGCTGAGGGCGTCGTAGTCCTCACGCGTCGCTTGTAGCGGCGTGTGCGGGGCGGTGAAGCTGAGGTAGAGAAAAAAGGGCCGGTTGCGATTAGCTTCGATCGCCGAGACTGCCTCATCAGCAAAATAATCCGTCACGTAGCCGCGTGGCCGGAAGCGTGCGTCGCCGTCGGCGCCGTGCCAATCGACGGCGTAGGGCAGGTTGGCCCACAAAAAGCGATCGATCGGATCGAAGTCGACGCGGGCATTGACCACGTCCGGATCGTTCGGCGGCAAGAACATTGCCGCGCCTTGCATAATGCCAAGCGCTTCATTGAAGCCCTGTGCGTCCGGTCGCATGCTCGCGACCTCGCCCAAGTGCCACTTGCCGATCAGCATGGTGTGATAGCCTTGCTGTTGCAGCATTTCGGCGATCGTCACTTCGTTTGGCGGCAACCCCAAAGTTGCGCGCGGCGGCACGTCGCGGACGCGTTCTTCGTGGAAGATCGCGGGGCGCAACGCATCCGGTGACGAGTGCGAGATGTAGCGGGCGAAGGCTTGCGGCGCCGAGGTAAACTCAAAGCCAAAGCGCGTCGGATAGCGCCCGGTCATGATTGCGGCGCGTGACGGCGAGCAGGTTGCGTTCGACGCGTAGCCCTGATCAACGATGACGCCGTCGCGGCCAATTGCATCGATGCTTGGCGTTTGCACGATTCCGGCCACGCCGCCGCCGAAGGCGGAAATGTCGTTGTAGCCCAGATCATCGGCGACGATGACGATGATGTTTGGCGGGCGCTCATCGTTTGGCGAATCGGCCGGTCCGGGTGACCATGTCACATCGCGATTGTCCGAGATCGGGTGGCTGATGTTTCCGATGATGCCCGGCGCGTAGTACCAATAGCGCTGGTAAAGCAGGAAGCCGCTGATCGCGAGCAGAGCGACCACGCCACCAATGATTGCAAGACGTTTCATGGCGTTCTCCTAACGAAGGTGATGTGACCGCAGCATGCCGCCAGCGCGCGGCAGCGAAATCACATCGCCGTCACGCATCGCGAAAACAGGGCCGTCATAGGTGTGCTCGGCGGCCTGGACGAACGTGTGCGCGAGGCCCGGGATGGGCGTTTGCGGTAGAAAGTGCGTGAAGGCGAGCGCGCCAACGCCGGCCTGTTGCGCGACCCGTCCGGCGTCCTCAGGCGAGGTGTGATAATCCATGATGTCGTGGAAGATCGCGCCGATGTTCTCGCGGCCAGCGTTCTGCGCGGCTTGATGCATGATCGCGTCTAGGCGCGGCGAAATCACCTCGTGCACCAGCAGATCCGCGCCTTCCGCGGCCTGCGCGAGTGAGGTTGAACGAGATGTGTCGCCGCTGATGACGATGCTTCGTCCGCCATATTCCACGCGATAGCCAACAGCATCCGTTGGCGCATGGTCGACGCGGAACACAACAATGCGCACGCCGTCCTGATTGTGCAGTTCGAGCTCTTCGCCATCATTCAGCGGAATGGCGAACTCGGTCGCGCGCATGCCAGCGCCGCTTGGCGGCATGACGTCCGGGCCATGGTGGGCGGCTCGATAGCCTTGATCGATTGCGTAGGCGTCGTTCAGCCCGGCGACCACACGAGCGGTTCCGGTTGGTCCGACAACGTGAAGCTGTTCGCTTGATGGTCCCGTCGCCCAATGCTGTAGCGCCACGGTGTCGATGCCATCGATATGATCCGAGTGCAGGTGTGTGAGGAACAGCGCTTCGATCTCGTTCTGCTGGATGCCCATCAACGAAAGCGTTTCCGAAGCGCCGTCGCCCGCGTCGAACACGAAGGTGTGCTGGCCGGCGATGATTGCAAGGCATGGTCCCGCGCGGGTGCGATCCGGCAGCGGCGATCCAGTGCCGCAAAACGCTGCGTGCAGGCCGTCCGGCAAGTCTTCGCGCAGGTTCTGCGCCATGGCGGTTTGCGCGGTTCGCTCAACCAGACGCGTCGCGAGCTCACCACGAAAAGCGTAGGCGCCCGCGCCTGCCGCAATCAACAAGACGGCCAAGCCGCCGAGCCACGCTCTTGCTTTCACCGCTCACTCCCCGGCGCCGCGATTTGATGCTTGACGTCACAGAGCAACAATAGGCACTATAAGTGCCAATACATTTAGGCGACCCTCTCTGTCAATGAGAGTCGCAAAGGGGAGAGACGCCATGCAGGTGCTGCGCACGCCGGACGAACGCTTTGCCAACCTGCCGGATTTCCCTTTTGCACCGCACTATACCGATATCCGCGACGCCTCTGGCGTTACGCTTCGCATTGCAGCAATCGATGAGGGCCCCCGCGATAAGCCACCGGTCCTGTTGCTGCATGGGGAGCCAAGCTGGTCTTTCCTCTACCGCAAAATGATCGCCCGCCTTGTCGGCCGGGGTCACCGCGTCGTCGCACCGGACCTGATCGGCTTTGGCCGCTCCGATAAACCGACCGAGCGCGAGGACTACACATACGAAGGCCACGTGAAGTGGATGAGCGATTGGCTCATCGCCAATGATCTCAAGAACATCACGCTGTTCTGCCAGGATTGGGGTGGGCTTATCGGTCTGCGCTTGGTCACCGCGTTTCCGGAGCGCTTCGCGCGCGTCGTCACGGGCAACACTTTTTTGCCCGCGGGCTCCGGCGCAAACCCTGCTTTCGAAGCGTGGCGCACTTTCAGTCAGACCGTGCCCGTCTTCCCGACCGGCAATATTTTGAATGGCGGCACAGTGCGCGAACTTAGCCAGCCGGAAATGGACGCGTACGAGGCCCCCTATCCTGATGAGACCTACAAAGCCGGTGCGCGTCAGTTTCCAGCGCTCGTGCCGGTAGCGCCCGACATGCCATCGGTGAAAGAGAATCTCGAAGCTTGGAAAGCGCTCGAGACATTCGACAAGCCGTTCCTCACCGCGTTCAGCGATCAAGACCCGATCACGCGCGGCGCCGATAAACGCCTGCAAGAGCGCATCCCGGGCGCCAAGGGACAGAAGCACACAACCATTATCGGCGGCGGCCACTTCCTTCAGGAAGACAAGCCGGAGGAACTTGCTGACGTGATTGACGCCTTCATCACGGAAACAGCGTGAGCGCACGCGCCGAAAAAATGGACGAGCCAATGGTGGCCGACGGCCGCCGCCAGCGCTCCGATGTGAGCCGGCGCAAAATCGCCCTAGCGATGCTCGATCTGCTTCGGGAAGGGGAGGCCGATCCAAGCGCCGATCTGGTCGCGGAGCGCGCGGGCGTAGGCCGCCGGACAGTGTTTCGGCTCTTCTCCGACATGGAGGGTGTGTTTCGCGAGATGCACGCCATCATGGCCTCGCGTCTCACACCCGAATTCGCACGCGCCTTCGTCGCTACGACATGGCGCGAGCGTCTGGACGAATTGGTCGAGCGCCGCGCGAGAGCCTTCGAGCAGATGTTGCCGATCAAAACCGCCGCCGATGCGCGGCGCTATACATGGAACTTTTTGCGTATGGAGCACAAAGAGATCACGCGCCTGCAACGCGAGGCGTTGATCGCGGTGCTGCCCGCAAACCTCGCGAAGGGCGACGTGCTCGAAGCTCTAGATCTTGCGCTCAGCTTCGAAGTTTGGCGGCGTCTGCGCTATGAGCAAGCGCTTAGCATCAAGCAGTCGCAGGCCGTCCTGTGCCGCATGCTGAGTGCGCTGGTCGGTTAGCGCGCGTCCGCAACCGTGCGAAATCCAATGTGGGACATGCCCAGGCCCTCATCGCCCGGCTGCCGTGAACCGCTGCGATAGCGAGAGCAGAAGTTTGGCGCGCAAAGCTGCGAGCCGCCCTTGATCACGCGCGCCAGCGCGTCCGCCGTGCGCGACGCATCGAGTCCATCGGCGCCGGCAAAGCGATCGCTGGTCCATTCCCAAACATTGCCGGCCATGTCGTAGAGCCCGTTCGCGTTCGCCGGAAAGCACCCCACCGGCGCCAAGCCAACAAAGCCGTCTTCGCCGGTATCCTGAAATGGAAAGACGCCTTGCCAAGTATTAGCGCGCGCCGCGCCATGCGCATCGAACGCCTCAGCGCGGCGATCTGCCGGAGCAGGGGCAGAGCCGCGCGCGGCAAATTCCCACTCATTCTCAGTGGGTAGCCGCCGGCCCGCCCACGCCGCATATGCGGTGGCGTCATCGTAGCCGATCGCGACAACGGGAAAGGCATCGCGCCCATCGATTGTCGAGTTCGCGCCGTCGGGGCGGCGCCAGTTCGCGCTTGGATCAATGCGCCAGCGGGCTTGCGTGCGATCGAACACTGCGGCGCCCATCGGCGCGCCGTCAGGCCCCAGCCGCTCCGCAAGCGTCACATAGCGGGTCGCCGCGACGAACGTGGCGTACTGCGCATTCGTCACTTCGTGCGCGTCGATGCTGAATGGCGCAATGTCGGCAACGCCGCCGCCTTGCTCCTCCGGCTCAAACCGGTTCGGACCGCGATCCAACCTACCGCCAGCAATTGAAACCTGCGCCAAGGCATCGAGCGCCGTGCACTGAGCCACGGCCGCCGCTGGCGTGCTCTGCGTTTGCCCGCACGCCGCCAACAGCAGCGCCGCGCTCGCCAAAATCGTGAATTTTAGCCCCGACACCGCCACTCCTTGCGCCTACCCCTGAAAAAATTGGCTACCGGACCTTGCATGCCGCCCCGGGGCTCGTCATTAAGCGGGCCTCCGGAGAGGTGGCCGAGTGGCTGAAGGCGTCAGTCTCGAAAACTGGAGTACTCGTAAGGGTATCGAGGGTTCGAATCCCTCCCTCTCCGCCAGGCCTTCTCATACTCGCCGCACTCTGCGCAATGGAACGAGCGGCGTCGGCGCTTATTTGATGTTGTGTTCAGCGCCGATAGTAGGCGGCTACGGCGCGCGCTTCATCGGCGATCGCGGCGCGAAGGGCTTGCGGTTCGACCACTTTGACCTCCGCACCGAGGCTGAGCAGCTGGCGTTTTGCGAGATCGATGCTTTCGATCGGCACTTCTGCGCGCACCCAGCCGTCCGGCTTGCACGGCTCGCTCTTCATAGTGAGCGCTTCATGGGCTGCGGCGTTGGTGTCGCGCAGCAGGCGGCGGCCTGCTGGGGAGACTTCGATCGTTGCGCGCTCCTTGAGGAGCCTCGCTTCAAAGTCCTTCGACCAATCACGCCAATAGCGGGCGAGATTGAAACGGCGCGGCCGGGTGAAGCCGGCCTCTAATGTGTCGAGTGACTGAATGTTGGACACGCGATAGGTGCGCGGCGCGCCTTTGACGTTGGCGACCAAGTACCAAATGCCGCCTTTGAGCACCAGTCCAAGCGGATCGAGTGTGCGCTCGACGACAGCCTTCCAGCTTTCGTATCGCACCCGCACACGCCGTTCCTTCCAGACGGCGGCCGCTAGCGGTTTCAGCACGTCGGATGCATCTGCGCGTGTGTACCAATTGATCGGATCGAGATGGAAACGCGCTGAGACACGCTCGGCGCTCGCCCCCGATTCCGGCGGCAGGCTTGCGAGCAATTTCAGTTGTGCTGCGGCGAGGTCTGGCCCGAGGCCCAGATCTTGTGCGGCCGCGCCAACGCCGGAGAGCAAAAGGGCGTCCGCCTCCTGCGCGGTGAAGCCGGTGAGCTTGGTGCGATAACCGTCGTGCAATTGGAAACCGCCGGCGCGGCCGCGCTCTGCGTAAATTGGCACGCCGGCGGCGCTGAGCTGATCGACGTCGCGATAAATGGTGCGGACGGAGACTTCGAACTCTTCCGCGAGCGCTTCGGCGCTCAAGCGTCCGCGCATTTGCAGGAGGATCAGGATGGAGAGGAGGCGGCTCGCACGCATTACTCCAGCTTAGCACCGAAAAGCTGACGTCGGATGTCAGGATATGCAGTTTAGGGTCCGTCTCAGCTTTGGTTTCTCGGAGGGAGAAAGATTGAGATGGATCAACAAAGATGTGTCGACACTGGCGCTCCAGCCTTTCTGCCACCCCGCGCCACAGGTGCGCCCGTGAGCTTCGATCCGATGCCGCCTTTGCCTTCGTCGCCAACACCGGGGCAGCCGGGCGATTTCGACTTCCTGACCGGCGAATGGCGCATTCATCACCGCTCGATCGTCGATGGCGAATGGCTCGAATACCAAGGCGCGGCGACCGTTGTCGGCATTCTTGGCGGCGTTTGCAGCGTCGAGGAGTTGCGAATTCCGGCGCGCAACTTCGCCGGCATGGGGTTGCGGCTGCTCGATGTCGAGAATCGCGTGTGGTCCGATCACTGGGTCAACGCGCGCTCTGGCGCCGTCGCGGTTCCGGGTCAACTCGGCAGTTTCGAGAACGGCGCAGGTATCTTCGTCACCGACGAGGTTGTTGACGGTCTGCCGGTGAAATGCGTCGGCGTATGGGACAACATCACGCCGACATCGTGCCGCTGGCGCCAAGCCTCGTCCCGCGACGGCGGCCAGAGCTGGGAGCAGAATTGGATCATGAACTGGACGCGGGTGGCATGAGCATGTCCGACACTGTGTTCGAACTCCGGAACTACACACTCCGTCCCGGAAAACGCGAGGTGCTGATCGATCTGTTCGAACGGCATTTCGTGGAGAGTCAGGACGTGCACGGCGCGCACGTTTACGGCACGTTCCGCAATCTCGACGATCCTGATCGCTTCGTCTGGATCCGCGGTTTCGTCGATATGGACGCGCGCGCCGCGGCGCTCGATGCGTTCTACACTGGTCCGGTTTGGCGCGAGCATCGCGCCGGCGCGAACGCCACGATGATCGATTCCGATGACGTGCTGAAGTTGCGGCCCATTTCGGGCGCGCTGAGTTGGGCGCCTGCGCAGCGCCAGCCCGTTGGCGCAACTGGGCTGCCGTCATCGCTGTTCGTGGCGACGATCTACTTTCTGGCGCCAAGGACGGATGAGGCATTCGCCGCGCTGTTTGCCGAGGCTGCCGAGCCAGTGTTGCTGAACGCTGGGGCGACATTTGCGACCGAGCACAGCGCCAACTCGTTCCCAAATTTGCCCGTTCGCGATGAGACGGTGTTTGTAACACTCAGGCGCTTTGGCTCGATCGGCGCGTGCGAGGCGCATCGAGCGGCGCTGGCCGCATTGCCGGCGTGGCGTGCGGCGGAAGCGCAACTGCGGTCTCACTTCGTAAAGCCGCCCGAGACGCGGCGCTTGGTGCCAACCGCGCGATCCTTGTTGCGCTGACGACAAACGCGCGCGCTTGCTCTAAGCTCGCGGGGTGGGTGATCTCAACTTCAACCGCGCCATTGTGCGCACCGCGCCGCGCGCTGCTGTCAACGGCCTGCGCGCTGTAGATGTCGGCGCGCCGGATATCGATGCGCTTCGCCGAGAGCAGAACGCTTACATTGCCGCGCTTCAATCGGCTGACGTAACGGTTAGTGTTTTACCGCCGCTCGAGGCCTACCCGGATAGTTTGTTCGTTGAGGATGTCGCGCTCGTGTTCACCGGCGCAGCGATCCTGCTGCGTCCTGGCGCACCGACACGACGCGGCGAAGCGGCAGAGATTGCGCCGGCGCTCGAGCGCACGTTTGAACGCGTTCTACTTTTCGAGACCGGCACGGCCGAAGGTGGCGATGTGCTGACGACGCCGCGCGGCGTCTATATAGGCCTAAGCGGACGCACCAATGCCGCCGGCGCCGAAGCGCTGGTGGGGTTGCTCGCGCAAATCGGGCGGCCCGGCTTTGTGGTGCAGGCGCCGCCGGACGTGCTGCACCTCAAGTCTGACTGCGCGCTGCTCGACGAAGAAACGATCCTTTGCACAGCGCGGCTTGCCGCCTCCGAACCGTTCCCTGGCTTCCGCCTTCTGTTGACGCCTGAAGGAGAAGAGGGGGCCGCAAATGCGCTGCGCGTGGGCGGCGAGGTGTTCCTCAGCGACGCCTACCCCCGGACAGTCGAGCGGCTGGCCGCCGAGGGCTACGCGATCAAACCGCTCGCAACGCACGAGATCGCCAAGGTCGATGCCGGTCTGTCATGCATGTCGCTCCGCTGGCGCGACCTCTAACCTCTTGGGAAATGGCTGATTTTATGGAAACCGCGATTGCCGCTCGCTTGGCCCGCGGCGTCCAGTCTCAGCCGAAAAATGTCCCGCTTCCGCATTGACGCTGAGGCGGCGTTTCCTTTATATCGCCGCTCCCCGCCCGGGCGAGCTTCGTCCGGGCGTACGAATTTTTTGGCGGTAACGATGTTCGCGGTAATTAAGACGGGCGGCAAGCAGTACCGGGTGGCCAAGGACGATGTGATCGTCGTTGAGAAGCTCGAAGGCGATGCCGGTTCGAAGATCACTTTCAGCGACGTGCTGATGTCGGGCGACGGCAAGACCGTGAAGCTCGGCAAGGATCTTTCGGGCCTGACCGTCACCGGCACGCTCGTGAAGACTGAGAAGGGCGACAAGGTCACGGTGTTCAAGAAGCGCCGCCGCAACACCTATCGCCGCAAGATGGGTCACCGTCAGACCGAAAGTCACGTGAAGATCACCGCCATCGGCGGCAAGAGCGACAAGGAATAAGAGGGCGTCATGGCTCACAAAAAAGCAGGTGGTAGCTCTCGCAACGGCCGCGACTCGCCGGGCCAACGCCTTGGCGTGAAGCGCTTTGGCGGCCAGTCGGTCAGCGGCGGCGAGATTCTCGTCCGCCAGCGCGGCACGAAATTCCATCCCGGTTCCAACGTCGGCCTTGGCCGCGATCACACGCTCTTTGCCCTCTGTCACGGCAAGGTGGCGTTCGCGACCAAACGCGATGGCCGTACGTATGTATCCATCGCACCGCTCGCGGTGGCCGCGGAATAGGCGATAACGGAAGAAATTCCCGGATCGCCTGACAACAGGGCGATCCGGTTCCCGAAATAGCGTGGGGCGCCCGGATCAAGGCGCCCCATTTTTTATGCCCCACGCGCAGAGCCAAGGAGCGGCTCACATGCGTGACGTGATTGAGATCGAGACCAAGAGACTGAAGCTGCGGCCGCTGCGCATGTCCGATGCGCAACGCGTAGCGACGTTCTGCAACGATCCTGGCGTAGCGCGGATGATTTTACGCGCACCGCTCCCGTATCTTCCTGTCGCTGCTGAAGGTTGGATCATGACGCTGAAGGCGCGTGAGCCGTTGGCAGAGGATTTTGTCTACGCCGCTGATCTGGAAGGCGAGGGCCTCATTGGCGTCGTCGGCGCCCATAAGAGCGGCGAGGATCAGTTTGAGGTCGGCTATTGGTTCGGCCGCCCATACTGGGGCAAGGGCTTCGCGACTGAAACGCTGCAAGGCTTTCTCCGCGAAGCAAAGTCGCTTGGGCATTTGCAAGCAGGGCACTTCGTCGACAATCCGGCTTCAGGACGCGTGCTGCAAAAGGGCGGCTTCGCTTACACCGGTGAAACGCCGAGCTTGTTCTCGCTCGGCCGCGCCGCAAGCGCGCCGGCAAAGCGCATGCGCTACGAAGGCAATGAAGCAAAGCTTGCTGCTTAGTTCGAGGCGGGCCGGCATCAGCCGGCCCGTTCTCGACTAGATCGGCACGCCAACGCTGCGCAGCGCATCGGCCGCGCCGTCGATCAACGTGCTGAACGAGCTCGCAGCGTCCCAACCGCCGACATGCACGGCGAAGAACAGCGCGTAGCCGATGATGAACAGCACCGGCATGGCGCGCTCCAGCGACCACCATTTCATCGCGCGGCGTTTGCCGGTGATGCTTTGCCACTCGTCGCGGATTGGATGGACGCCGAGATCGTCCTCGATGGCGTAGATGTTCTTGTACTTCGCCGCGAGCAGTACGGTGTAATAAGAGTTCGAGGTGCGCCAGATCGCGCAGGTGAGCGCAAGCGCGATCGCGCAGAGCGTAAACAGCACTGGGTTCGGCAAACCGTTGGAACTTGCCAAGAAACCCAGCGCGCTGATGCCAGCAATGTTTAGCGTCATGAAGACATTGGAGAGTTCGCGCCGCGCGCGGCGCGCCTCGCGTACATCCTCGACCAGCAATTTGTAGATCTCGAGATTGGTCGCTGTGTCCACCATGTGATCCCCCGTTGGCCTGAAATGTAATCCGGCTATGCGTTCCTGTCTTGCTCTACGCCTTGGAAATACCGTGGATTCTGCCTAGTTAGGCTAATGCGGGCGCGCGAGAGCTGCAGCGCCTGCTGGAGAACAATTCATGGGATTGCGCGTAGCCGTCATCGGCGCCACGGGGACCGTGGGCCGGGAAATGCTGGAAATCCTCTCGGAGCGTCTTTTCCCGGCGGATGAAGTGATCGCGCTCGCCTCGCGCCGCTCGATGGGCACTGAAGTCAGCTTTGGCGACAAAACGCTCAAGGTCAAAGACATCGAGCAATTCGATTTCTCGGGCATCGACCTGGTGCTGATGAGCGCCGGGAGTGAAGTCTCCAAGGAATGGTCGCCGAAGCTCGGCGCGATGGGCGCGGTCGTGATCGACAATTCGAGCGCCTGGCGGATGGACCCGCGCGTGCCGCTGGTGGTGCCGGAAGTGAATCCAGAAGCCGTCCTCGGCTTCGACAAGCTCAACATCATTGCCAATCCGAACTGCTCAACTGCGCAGCTCGTTGTCGCGCTGAAGCCGTTGCACGACCGCGCCAAGATCAAGCGTGTCGTCGTGGCGACGTATCAATCTGTTTCAGGCGCCGGCCGCGACGCGATGGACGAACTCTGGAACCAGACCAAGAAGCTCTACGTCGGCGACGAGATCGTCAAAGAGCAATTCACCAAGCAGATCGCCTTCAACGTCATCCCGCACATCGATACCTTCATGGAGGACGGTTACACGCGCGAAGAGTGGAAGATGATGGCGGAGACCAAGAAGATCTTGGATACGTCGATCAAGCTTACCGCCACTTGCGTGCGTGTGCCGGTATTTGTGGGCCACTCGGAGGCCGTGAACATCGAGTTCGAGAACCCGATCACCGCCGAAGAAGCGCAAGAAATTTTGAGAGAAGCGCCGGGCGTTATGCTGGTCGATCGCCGCGAAGATGAAGGCTACACGACGCCAGTCGAGTGTGTCGGCGAGTTTGCGACTTTCGTTTCGCGCGTGCGTGAGGACTCAACGGTCGAGAACGGCCTCTCGCTCTGGTGCGTGTGTGACAATCTTCGCAAGGGCGCGGCGCTCAATGCCGTGCAGATTGCGGAACTCATGCTCAACAAGGGCTTGTTCAAACGCGTTCGAGCGGCGTGATCTCTTGGATCGCGCGTCTTCAGACGCGCATGCGGGCCCGACCAGGCTATGCCGAAGCAAAGCTTCAGCTTCGCCCAGGCGAGAGGCCCTCGGTCCAAGGTGTGAGCGCAGCTGACATCTGCTGTTACAAAATGTGTAGGCGAATTCGTCGCTCATGCGTGGCGGCGATAGGCGTGCGCACCTATTTACCCGGTAAGGGGACGCATGACTTTCATCACTATCGAACAGCCGTCACCAGCGGACATTGACGCCATTCACGCGGTGCTGAAGGAGACCTACTGGTCGCCTGGCATTCCGCGCGACGTCGTTGCGCGTGCGTGCGCTAATTCCATGTGCGCCGTCGCCCGCGACGAGGGCGGCAAGCTCATCGGTTTTGCGCGCCTCGTGACCGACAAAGCGACGTTCGCCTGGCTTTGCGACGTGATCGTGCTTCCCGGCAAGCAGGGCAGAGGCCTCGGCCGCGCGTTGGTGCAGACGTTTCAAAATCTCCCTGAGCTTGGGGGCCTGCGCCGTTGGCTACTCGGCACCAAGGATGCGCACGGCGTTTACGAGCCGCTCGGCTTTTCATCGCTCGCGGCGCCCCAGCGGCTCATGGAAATTAAGAACCCAGAACCGTACGGACTGAAGGCGTCATGACTGCCGCGCCTATCGCTGCAGGCCCATCAGCGGCCGAGCAACGCACCGGATTCCTCGCGGCGGCGTTCGCCTATGTTTGTTGGGGCTTCTTGCCTCTCTATCTGAAATTGCTCTCTGCCATCGATGTGCGCGAAGTGCTGGCGCAGCGTATTCTGTGGGCCGCGCCCGCCGCGTTTATCGCCGTCTTCGTGATGAGTGGCTGGCGATCTGGCTGGCGTGAGATCGCAACGGCGCTGACGCCGCGTATGCTTGGTATGCTTGCCGCTTCCGCATGCTTCATCTTCGTCAACTGGGGTATGTACGTCTATCTCGTGCTCAACGAGCGCGTGATCGAGTCGGCTCTAGCATACTTCCTTGCGCCGTTGGTGAGCGTCGCCATCGGGGTGTTGTTCTTCAAGGAAACAATCACCACGCCGCGTGTGATCGCGCTGGCGTTGGCGCTCGTTGGTGTCGTTGTGCAAGGTTTTGCCCTTGGATCGCCGCCGTGGATGGCGCTTGGCCTTTGCGCGACATGGTCGGTCTATGCTGTCATCCGTAAGCGCGCGCCGGTGCCGGCGGCTGTTGGTCTATTGATCGAAAGCTTGGCGCTCGCGCCGGTTGCGATCGGTTTGTTGTTCTGGGCTTCAAGTAAAGCGCCGCTCGGTTTCAGTTTGAGCTGGGAGATGGCGCTGTTGCTCGCTATTGCGGGGCCGATCACCGCCATTCCGCTGATGGCCTTCGCGTTCGGCGCGCGGCGCGTCAGCTTCACAACGTTAGGTCTCCTGCAATTCCTCGCGCCGACGCTACAATTCCTCACCGGCATCGCGTTCGGCGAAGATTTTACGCCTCTGCGTGCGGTGAGCTTTGGCCTGATCTGGGCTGGGCTCGCGTTTTTCTCCTGGGACACGCTGCGCCAAGTCAAACGGAATGAGTGAAACCGTCTATTACGCGATAGGGGATGTGCACGGCGAGCTAGAGAAGCTTGAGGCCTTGCTCGCTCACATTCGCGGGGACGCGCGCCTCAATGGCGTAGAGCATCGCATCGTCTTTCTCGGTGACTTGATCGATCGTGGACCCGACAGCCGCGGCGTTGTCGATCGAGCCCGCGACCTCTGCGCTGCGGACGAAGCCTGGGCCGTTAAGGGCAACCACGAAGAGCTGATGTTGCACGCGTACGATAAGCGTGAGTCCGTCGGCATCTACTTCTGGGCTGAGAATGGCGGCGACGAAACCATCTCATCCTACATGATGGCGAACGGCGTCTGTGACGATTGGCGCGATGCCGTCGACAAGCCGCACATTGCCTGGCTGCGCTCGCTGCCAGCAATCATTCGCGACGAGGCGCGTGGTTTGGTGTTCGTCCACGGTGGCATCGACCCCGCCACCTTCCCAAACTGCAGCGACGAAGTCCGCATGTGGACGCGCTCGCAAAAATTTTTCGATCCGAGCCGCTGGCCGAAGCGCCCTGAGCTTGAAGGAGTTGTGGTCGTCCACGGCCACACGCCAACTTCCGATTTTAAGCCGCACGCCAATCCGTGCCGGATCAATGTCGATACCGGCGCGTGCTTCGGCGGACCACTTACAGCTGCGGTGCTGGCGCCAGGGCAAGGCCCGCGCTTCTTGCGCGCATAAACGCTGCGCCGAGCACAAGCCATGCCGCGACCGGGCACACTGGCAGCGCAACGTAGTAGCCAACCGCCACTGTGAGGCCTGCGCCCCAGGCAAAGATGGCAGCGGCATAGTCGAGCGGCGTCCGCGGCGCGCCGAGCATCGCTGCGCCAATCAACAGCACGGTAAAATCGTAGAAGAAGAGATACGGCGAAATCAGCAACGTCGCTGCGCACAACGCTCCGCCGCCAACCGCGAGATCGCTCTTGCGAAAAAGTACACACGCTACGATGACGCCCGCCGCGGCGCTGACCGCATGCACGCTGATCGCCAGTGCATGCGATACGCCAAGCCCAAGCAGGTTTGCGTACAGCGAAGCATAGGCCGGCGTCGTTATCCGTTGCTCGCTGACCAGCGTCTGCG
This sequence comes from Caulobacteraceae bacterium, assembly GCA_031431115.1. Classification (GTDB taxonomy): domain Bacteria; phylum Pseudomonadota; class Alphaproteobacteria; order Caulobacterales; family Aquidulcibacteraceae; genus Vitreimonas. The sequence continues at coordinate 11,101 of JANPCV010000047.1, read as the reverse complement.
ACGAGACCAAGCTTTCAAACCACCGGACGTAGGACTCAGGCCCAAACACTAGCGCACCGATCGCGACAAACGCCACGCTCGCGACGGCCGCCGCAGCGAACGCGCGCCAACGTCCGGAGAGCGCCAGAAAGAGCGGCCAGAGGATCGCAAGATGCGGCTTCATCGCCATGAGCGCGATAAACCCGCCAGCCACGCGCGGCCGCTTATCCAGAAAATGCAGCGCAAGCCCGGTAATGCCGGCAAGCAACATGCCCGCTTGCACGGTGCCGATCTGGTAGATCACTGCGGGCGCGGTCGCCGGGAAGATCAATGCGCGCGCATCGGGCAAGAAGCGCCGGATCGCGAATCCAAACAACACCGCCGTGCCAATCAAAAATCCGATCGCCGCGACCGGATAGGGCACGAGCGCCAGCAGGCTCACCAACATCAGAAATGTCGGCGGCGAATTCCATGGTGCGTAGAAACGGACATCAGGCGCGATGGCCTGCTGATACGGCCACAGCATTGTCCGATCGTGAATGTCAGCGATGTGACCATCGAGCGCCGCGCGCCCGGCGCTCCAAAACGCCATGAAGTCACCGAAGAATGGCTGACCACTTGGCAACGTCATGTTCTCTGCGCCGGAGATGCGCCACAGCATGTAGCCAAGCATGCTCGCGGCGATCAGCACCGCGACAATCTCGAAAGCCCAACGTTTCACAAACATGAGTAGAGCGCGTCGATCAGTTTTAACGAGCGCGGATCGCCCATAATGTGGTGAGATTGCTTGTTCATGACGTAGCCGGCCGAGACACCGGCCACCGGATCGCCAAGCCCCGCGCTGCCGCCATTGCCGGAATGTCCGAATGCTTCGGTATTGGGTCCGTAGATGCGGTTCGAATTGCCGATGATGCCCGCGCGCCAGTCGATGTTGAACGGCAGCACCAGATCATCGCCCTTCCACACACGGCAAGTCAGCGCGTCAAAACCTTCCTGCGAGAGCACGCGCGCATCGTTGATCATGCCGCCGGTGGCGTAGGCTTCGTATAACCGCGCAACCGCGAGCGCCGTGCCGTGTCCATTCGCGGCGGGAATTTCTATCATGCGCCATTGTGTCGACCCGCGTGTCGGCGCTGCCCACTTGGTGAAGAACGCCGCTTTGCGCGGCAATGTGATCTCGCCGAAGTCGCCGCCGCGTGTGGGCTTGCGCATTTCGGACGCGCGGACGTGGTCGCTTTCCGGCGTGCCGATTTGGAAATCGATACCAAGCGGCGTGCAGATATCTTCGCGCAGGATTGTGCCCAGCGAACGCCCCGATGCGCGGCGCGCAATCTCGCCCGCAATGTAGCCCCACGTCAGCGGATGATAGCCACTCGCGCTTCCGGGCGGCCAAAGCGGCGCAAGCGCGGCGATTGCTTCACTGCAGGCCGCAGGATCGAGCCACAAATCCGGATCGATCGGTTCGACAAATCCCGGCACGGCCGCTTGGTGCGCTAGCGCCTGGCGTATCGTGACCTGATCTTTGCCGTGAACGCCAAACTCGGGCCAAATCGATGCAACTGTCGCGTCATAGTCGAGCACGCCGCGATCTGCGAGCAGCGCCATCATTAGCGCGCTGACACCCTTGCTGGTGGAGTAGACCGGCACGATCGTATCTTCGGCCCACGGGCGGGTGTGGTCGCGATTGGCCCAGCCGCCCCAGATATTTATAACGACTTCGCCGTCGCGGATTGCCGCAAAGCCCGCGCCCATTTCTTCGGCGAGGCCGGCGTCAAACGCTTCGCGCACGCGCTCGAACCCGGGCGCGACATAGCCTTCAGACATCACACCATCTCCAGATGGCGCGCGCGCGGCCATGTCACCGGTTCGTCCAATACGGCTTGCGCTTCGGGCAACAGCAAATCCTCGCTGTCAGCTGCGAGCGAGCGTACGATCACGTCGTACACAGCGCCGGTGGCGCCTTCGAGCGCGATCGCCGGCGCATCACCCCGTATGCGGCGGCCAACGAAGAGCGCGGAGAGGAGATCGCCTGTGCCTTTCGGCGCGCGGGGCAAGCGCGCCGTTTCGCAAAACCAATCGCCCGTGGGTTGCGAGAGCAAATTGCCCAGCCCGAGCGCGGTGCGGATCGAGGAGCACAACACCGGCTTGCCGATCCGCTTGGCCGCATCACGCGCCGCGTTGAGGCTATCGATCGTGCGGTTCGTAAGTAGTCCGAGCTCGAAGCTGTTCGGCGTTAGCCAGTCGGCGTGCCGCCAGAGGCCCTCAAGCACTGCGTCCGCAATCGCCTGGCTGACGAAGAGCTTGCCTTCATCGCCCAACACCGGATCGCAAACGAAGATCGCCTTGGGATTGGCCTTCTTGATCCGCTCAACCGCATCGACGATCACACCGACATGCTCGGCGTGGCCGAGATAGCCGGTCAGCACGGCGTCGATCTCGCCGAAGATGCCATCCGCCGCCAAGCCTTCGAGCAGCGCCGCGAGTGTTTCCGCCGGGATAGGCCCGCCGCCGGGCGCGCCGTGGTCCGGCCTGCGTCCGAGCAACACTGTGGGCGCCTGCAGAACGCGCACGCCCAGCCGCTCCATCGCGAAGGCCGCGACAGAATTGCCGACGCGGGCGCCGACAACCTGACTCTGGATCGACAAAATCGTCTTCACGCGGCTAGACATCCTCTGCTGGCGATGTTCGCCCGCGTCGCATCCCCGAGCAAGAGATGACAGCACGCCCACGCCGTTCCTGCCTTTATATGCCAGGCGCCAATGCAAAGGCACTGGAAAAGGCCAAGACACTGGCAGCCGATGTGCTGCTGCTGGACTTGGAAGATTCCGTCGCGCCCGGGGCGAAAGAGTCTGCGCGCGAACAAGTCGCAAGCGCGGTGAAGGCGGGCGGCTACGGCAAGCGCGAGGTCATCGTGCGCGTTAACGCATTGGCGACGCCGTGGGGCAGGGAAGATATCGCCGCGATCGGCGCGGTCTATCCCGATGGCATCCTGGCGCCGAAAGTGGAGACGGCGGCGCAAGTCGATGAACTCAACCGCGCCATAACCGGCGCCGGCTTCAGTGATGAGGCCTCGCTCTGGATTATGATCGAAACGCCGCAGGCGATCTTCAACCTGCCGCAGATTGTCGCCGCCGGGCACGGCACGCGTCTGCAGGTTTTGGTGATGGGGTTAAACGATCTCGAAAAGGAGACGCGTATGCGCGCCAGCTCCGAGCGCGCAGCGTTTCATGCGCCAATGTCGTTGACTGTGATGGCCGCGCGCATGGCCGGGCTCACTGTTATCGACGGCGTCTATAACGACATCGCAGACGCTGCCGGTTTCGAGGCCGAATGCCGGCAGGGCCTCGAGTTCGGCTTCGATGGCAAAACCCTGATCCATCCGAGTCAGGTCGATACCTGCAACGCCGTATTCGCGCCGACCGAAGAAGAAGTCGCGCGCGCGCGCGCCGTGATTGAAGCTTTCGCGTTGCCGGAAAATGCAGGCAAGGGCGTTATAAACGTCGATGGAAAAATGACCGAGCTGCTGCACCTGGAACAGGGGAAGCAGATTGTTGCCGTCGCTGAAGCGATTGAAAGCCTGAAGGCATGACCAAATCTAATCCTGGCAATTTTTTTGAGGACTTCACGCCTGGCCAGCAGATCGTGCACGCAACGCCGCGTACGCTCACTGAAGCAGATGCAGCGTTGAACATCGCGCTGACGGGCTCTCGACATGCGCTCTTTAGCGCCGACAGTTTCGCGCAAGATTGCGGTCTTTCCAGCGCGCCGATCGATCCGCTGCTCGTGTTTCACACCGTGTTTGGCAAGACTGTGCCGGATATCTCGCTGAACGCCGTCGCTAATCTCGGTTACGCCGAGGGCCGTTTCCTCGCGCCGGTCTATGCCGGCGATACGCTCTCGGCCGTCTCCGAAGTCATCGGCCTCAAGGCCAACTCGAACGGCAAAACCGGCGTCGTCACCGTGCGCACGACTGGGTTCAATCAAGATGATGAGCCGGTGTTGAGCTACGTGCGCTGGGTGATGGTCAACAAGCGCGATGCTGCGACTGCAACCACTGACTCGCCGCCGATCACGCCAAAGAACGTCGTGCCCGCCAACGAGCTGATGTTGCCGCCCGGTCTCGATTTCACGAACTACAATTGGACGCTCGCTGGCTCGCCGCATGCGTTTCAGGATTACGAAGTTGGAGAGAAGATCGATCACGTCGATGGCATGACTGTGGAAGAGGCGGAGCATCAGCTCGCGACGCGGCTCTATCAAAATACTGCGAAGGTGCATTTCGATGCGCTAGCGCAAAAGGAATCGCGCTTCGGCAAGCGTCTCATCTATGGCGGCGTCACGATCTCGCTGGCGCGCGCGCTGTCGTTCAACGGCCTCGCCAACGCACAATTGATGCTCGGTATTAACGGCGGCCGTCACGTCAATCCGCTGTTCGCCGGCGATACGCTTTACGCGTGGTCGGAAGTGCTGGCGAAGGAGGATCTCGGCGAGATCGGCGCGCTGCGCCTCCGCCTCGTCGCGCTCAAGAACCAGAACGCCGCTGCGTTTCCGCTCAAGAACGAAGCCGGCGAGTATGATCCCAACGTCGTGCTTGATTTCGACTATTGGGCGGCGATCCCGAAGCGCTGATGCCGTCGTGCGTAGCCTCGCCCTTCAACAAGCTCAGGGTGACGCCATGGGCGCCATTAGCGCCGCGTTTTCACTAGCGTCATGCTGAGCTTGTCGAAGCAGACGCGGGCCAAGAAGGCGTCGCGCGCCAGGTCTCACATCACGGCGGCGCTCCGACCGCCGGCTTGCGCCGTCCAAACAGTGTCAGCAGCGAAAACAGTCCGGCCAGCAGCAGCCCGCCATGCGTGACCATATAGCCTTCTTGTTCTTTGACTGTGATCGAAGAGGAAACAGCCTCAGAAAGCTCGCGCTGCTGAGTTGCCCCGAAGAACGAAGTGTCGCCGATCGCCTCGCTCTGCTCGTTCTGCGTTTCAGTAATTTCGCGGCGTAGCTCCGTCCGCATGTTCTCGACGCCATAGTACGAGACGCCGATCCCAAGCACGGACGTCACCAGCATCGTGACTGCCGCCGCTTGCGTGCGCGTGAACATGCTCGACACAAGCCCGATCAGGATCACGGCAAAGGCAGCAATGATCACGACAGCAGGCTCAGAATCTTCCGCCTGTTGACGCTGATCGGCCATGCCTTCGAGCGGACCCGCCGGTTGCGGATCGCCGGTCATCAATTGCCAGCCGGTGGCGCTTAGGATTTCGGTGTTTGAGCACGACACCGTGACCCACGGCAGAAAAAAGCCGAGCAGCGCCACGATCTTGCCGAGGCGCGCGATCTGGTTGAAATCGATAAACATCAGTTCGCCGCCTCTTGCTGACGCGCCACCCAGCGGCGCATGCGCGCCTCCAATACATCCATCGGCACCGCGCCCGCACTCAGCAATTCGTCATGGAACGCGCGAATGTCGAAGCGATCGCCGAGCGCTTCCGTCGCTTCGCGGCGCAAGCGCTGCATGGTGAGCTCGCCAATCTTGTAGGCCAGCGCCTGTCCCGGCGTTGCAATGTAACGTTCAAGCTCGGTCTGGATGTTGTGCGGTGAGAGCGCAGAATTGTCGGTGAAGCAACGGCGCGCTTGCTCGATGTCCCAGCCCAGCCAGTGAATGCCGGTGTCGGCAACGAGACGGCACGCGCGCCACATCTCGTAGCTGAGGCGGCCAAAGCGTTCGTACGGCGTGCGATAGAGGCCCATGTCCTCGCCAAGCGATTCCGAATAGAGCCCCCAGCCTTCAACGAACGCGGTCTCGAAGGCGTTGCGGCGGAAGTAGGGGAGCTCCCCCAATTCTTGTGCGCGCGAAATCTGCAGGTGATGCCCCGGCATCGCTTCGTGCACCGTGAGCGCCGGCAATTCATAGAGCGGGCGTTGATCCAGCCGCGTCGTGTTGACCCAATACGTGCCCGATTGCCCGAGCGCTGCGCTGCCCTGCGTATAGTACGCCGTCGTCGAGCCTTCCGCTTGCTCGGCCGGAATAACGCGAATGCCGTAAGAGAGACGCGGCAACGTGCCGAACAGACGCGGCAACTGCCCGTCCGCGCGCTTGGCGATCTCGGACGCGTAGCGGACCAGATCGTCAGGCGTCTGCGCGTAGAATTGGCGATCAGTGCGTAGGAAGCGCTGGAATGCCGCGAAGTTGCCGCGGAAGCCGCTGGCGCGCATTTCCTGCTCCATCAACGCGCGGATGCGCGTGACTTCCTGATTGCCGAGCTCGTGGATTTGCTCCGGCGTCATGTCTGTCGTCGTGTAGGAGCGCACCAAATAGCGGTAGAGATCTTCACCGCCAGGCACGGAGCGGAGGCCAAGCTGCGCCCGCGCCGCCGGTAGATATTCGCTCTCGATAAACGTCACCGTCTCGTGATGCACCGGCAGGATCCGGTCGCGGATGATCGCTCTGGCGCGTTCACGGTACTGCTCCTGCTGCGCTGCCGGGATGGTGCTCGGCATCGAGGCCAGCGGCGTGAGCAACGTAGCTTCGAGCGTTTCAACCTGCGCTCGCGCTGTCGCCAGCGCGCGATCGACGACGATGCGCGGCTGTGTGTCGCCTGTCTCGATGCCGCGACGGGCGTTGGTGACGTTCTGCTCGTAGAAATTCGGCAACGCCTCCAGCCGTGCGATCCAGGCCTCAGCGTCGGCGCCCGATTGTATTGGCGTTGTATAGGCGAGGTAGTCGCCAAAGGTGAAATAGCCGTCGCCGTTGCTGATTGGCGAGCGGCTGAAATCGAGATCGATGCCTTCAATGGTTTGATCGATCACGCGTAGTAGATACGCGCGGTTCAGCGCGTCGTCCTCGTTCAATCCTCGTGTTGGCACTCGCTCCAGCCGCGCCTTCAGTGCGACGAGTTCGGCCCGCTGCGCGAGTTCGGCTTCACGCGACGCATCAGGGAGCCTCGCAAGCGCCGCTCGGTCGCCCTCGGAGGCGGAGGTGAGTGGATCGTAGCGCCGCGCCGTCTGCTCATAAGCTGAGATCACGGTGGCCAGCGCCCGGTTGCTGCGTTGTTGAGCAAGAGCTGGCGCGGCCGCTGTCAGCAGAACGGCGGTGCAAATGGCGATAGCGCGGATCATGGCGTCCCCTCGAAAGCGGCGCGACGCTAGCATGCAGCGCCGACCGGTGCGCAGGTGAATCGACCACCCGCAGCGGCAATTCGTTTGATTGACTTGAAGGACTCCGAGCCTATGTTCCGGCCTCAGAATCTGTACCCATATCAAGAACAAGAGGCCCTGATGGCCGGCGCGCCCAGTCCGGAAAATCGTCCCATTGCCCCGCATCTAAGTGTGTGGCGCTGGCACGTGACGATGGCGACTTCGATCATCCATCGGGCCACCGGCGTCGGCCTTTATGGCGCTGCGATAGGCTTGGCGATTTGGCTCATGGCTGCCGCCGCAGGTCCTGAAAGCTACGCCATCGTCGATACCATCCTCTCGGCTTGGTACGGGCAGGTCGCTCTTTATTTGATCGTCGCCGCGCTCGCCTATCACCTCGCGAACGGCATCCGTCACCTTGTGTTCGATACTGGCGCCGGGCTCACGCCCGCCGACGCCGACACCAGCGCTTGGTTCGCCATTTTCTTCGCCGTTGCCGCTCCCATCGGGATGTGGGCGCTGCTGACGTTCGGAGCCTGATCCGATGAGCAATTCTGAACGTAGCATGCGCACGGCGCTTGGCCGGGTCCGCCATCACGGCGCTGCGGGCGAGGGCACCGGGCATTTCATCGCGCAACGCGTAACCTCGATCGCGCTGGCGATACTTGCACCGTGGTTTGCCGTATCCGCCGCCTTGTCGGTCCGCGACGCGAGCTACCTCGCCACGATCGATTTCCTTTCTGATCCAGTGAACGCGGTCGCGGTGATATTGCTGGTCGCTATCGGCCTCTATCACATGTCGATCGGCATGACTGAGATCATCCTCGATTATATCGGCAAGCCGTTCACGCGCATCGCGCTGCTGCTGTTGAACACTGCTGTCCCGCTTATCCTCGCTGTCGGCGCCATTTTCGCCGTGATGCTCGTGAATTTCGGAGTCTGATCCGTTGGCCGCTTACTCTTGGATCGATCACACATTTGATGTCGTCGTTGTCGGCGCCGGCGGCTCCGGCCTCCGCGCAGCTCTCGGCGCAGCGCAAGCAGGCCTCAAAACCGCGTGCGTGACGAAAGTTTTCCCGACCCGTTCGCACACCGTCGCAGCTCAAGGCGGCATCTCCGCCGCGCTCGGCAATATGGGCGAGGATAAATGGCAGTGGCACATGTTCGACACCGTGAAAGGGTCGGACTGGCTGGGCGATCAGGATGCGATCGAGTATCTGACACGCAACGCGCCTGCCGCTGTTTACGAACTGGAGCACTGGGGCGTGCCGTTTTCGCGCACCGAAGAAGGCAAGATCTATCAGCGCGCCTTCGGCGGCATGACCAAGAATTTCGGGGAAGCGCCAATCCAGCGCACCTGCGCTGCAGCTGACCGCACCGGTCACGCCATGCTGCACACGATGTACGGTCAATCGCTGCGCCACAGTGTCGATTTCTTCATCGAGTATTTCGCGCTCGACCTCATCATGGATGAGGAAGGCGTCTGCCGCGGCCTGACCGCGTGGAAGCTCGACGACGGCACATTGCATCGCTTCCGCGCGCAAACCGTGGTGCTCGCCACCGGCGGCTACGGCCGCGCTTACCTTTCATGCACCTCCGCTCACACCTGCACCGGTGATGGCGGCGCCATGGTGCTGCGTGCTGGTTTGCCATTGCAGGACATGGAATTTGTCCAATTCCACCCGACTGGCATTTTCCCCGCGGGCTGCCTCATTACCGAAGGCGCGCGCGGCGAGGGCGGCTATCTCACCAACTCCAACGGCGAGCGCTTCATGGAGCGCTACGCGCCGACCGTGAAAGATCTCGCGCCGCGCGACATGGTGAGCCGCGCCATGACGCTCGAAATTCGCGAAGGCCGCGGCGTCGGTCCGAACAAGGATCACATCAACCTGCACCTGGATCACCTCGATCCAAAAGTGCTCCATGAGCGGCTGCCGGGCATTTCCGAAAGCGCGAAGGTTTTCGCCGGCGTCGATGTCACGCGCGAGCCGATCCCGGTGCTGCCGACGGTCCACTACAATATGGGCGGCATCCCGACGAACTATCACGGCGAAGTCGTCACCAAGAAGAACGGCAATCCGGATGAGATCGTGCCCGGTCTTATGGCGGTTGGCGAAGCTGCCTGCGTCTCCGTGCATGGCGCGAATCGCCTCGGCTCGAATTCGCTGATCGACTTGGTGGTCTTCGGCCGTGCTGTTGGTCTGCGTTGCGCTGAAAAGCTCAAAGCCAACGCCTCGCAGCCGACGCTGCCGGGCAATGCTGGTGACTCGCACCTTTCGCGTTTCGACAAATTCCGCAACGCCAATGGCGGCACGCCGACAGCAAAGTTGCGCGATAAAATGCAGAGCACGATGCAGGATACCTGCGCCGTCTATCGCACCGGCCCGGTGATGGAAGAGGGCGTCCAGCGCATGGAGAAAATCTGGGGCGAGGCGCCGGACGTGAAGGTCACCGATCGTTCGATGATCTGGAATACCGACCTCGTTGAAACGCTTGAGTTCGACAATTTGCTCGGCCAAGCGGTTGTCACGGTCGTTGGCGGCTTGAATCGTACCGAGTCACGCGGCGCCCATGCTCGTGAAGACTTCCCCGATCGTGACGATCAAAACTGGATGAAGCACACGCTCGCCTGGCTCGACATGAAAAGTGGCAAAGCCACGATCGACTATCGCCCCGTGCACACCAACACGATGACCAACGAAGTCGAGTACATCCCGCCGAAGAAGCGGGTGTATTAGGCGCTACGCCGTCTCTGATTGAGTCTGCCGCGTTCCGCCCCTACGGTTTAAACGCGAGGGGAGATCGACCATGGGCGAACGGATGAATTTGGCTGGCTGGTCCGGCGTGCTTGGCACTTGGGTCAGCATCGCGGCGGCGGGTGTCGGCGGTTACATGGGCCTGCAAACCTATAACGAAGAAGTCGCCAAGATGGAGGACGCGCGCGTCGTCCAAACATTTGCGCTCTTCGAAATGTTCAATAGCGCCGAGCGGCTGCAAGCGCGGCAGCGCATCATGGACGCAGCCAATAACGACACGCCCTTCGAAGGCCACGATCTTTGGATCACGCTCGACTTCTACGATGCGTTGCAGATTTGCGTTGAGCGTAATCTCTGTGACCAAGATTTGGCCGTTCGCATCTTCCAACCCTATGCGGCGCCCATCTGGAATGGGCTAAGCGACGAAATCATCGGTGGCCGCACGCAGAGCGATCCCAACATGGGTGCTGGCTTGCAGTGGATGGCGAGCCTCCCTCCGTCTGAAGTCGTGGCGGTGGAAATCGAAAGCGAGCCTGCGCTTGAAACGGCGGAGCAGCCGGCTGACGTGGAGGCGGAGCCGGAGAACGCCGAACAGCCCTAGGCACGACGCAACGGCAGGCTTGACGCGTCTCCTGGCCAAGCGGAACACTTCAGCCAAACGCTGCGAATGCGGAGTGAAACGCCATGGCTCAAATCGGTTACGTCTGTCTCGGCTCGAACGATTTCGATCGCGCCTGCGCCTTCTACGATACGCTGAGCGCCGAGCTCGGCGGCAAGAAGCTCTTTCCAACGCCGCATGGGCAAATGTATCGGCTTGGCTCCGGCGCCATGATCATGGTCACGCGCCCCTACAACGAAGCGGAAGCCCATCCTGGAAACGGCACCATGCTCGCGATCAATGTCGATGCGCAGGAAGACGTCGCACGGGTCTACGATAAAGCGCTCTCGCTCGGGGCTGCGTGCGAAGGCAAGCCCGGCGCGCGCGGTGCGTTCGGTGATTTCGCCTACTTCCGCGATCTCGACGGCAACAAGATCGCCGTGTTCTGGACTGAGCGTCAGAAGAAGAACTGATCTCTTCTTCCTTCTCCCCCTTGAGGGGAGAAGCGACTGTCTCATGAGCCAAGCTCCGGCCCAGGCAGTTTTGCTTTTGAGCATGGCGTTGAGGATGGTGAGGAGTTTGCGCATGGCTGCGACGAGGGCGACTTTCGGCAGCTTCCCGGCTTGGCGCAGGC
>JANPCV010000046.1:0-17583 GCA_031431115.1 Caulobacteraceae bacterium | reverse complement strand
AGATGCATTTCGCGCGCAGTATCGCACGGGGTTGAGGGGCGCCGGATAGATTGCGGGGTCGAGCTTTGTTTTCAGAAGGTTAGCCCGGAAAGGGGTAGGATAGAGGGTTCGTGATCCCGCATGGCCCGGATCCAGGCGAGGGCATCGGCAGTGGCGCCTTCTTGCGCTTCTGCTAGCCTGGATGGCGGAGGAGGAGTGATGGGCGCGATCACACGACGGCATGCGATCGTCGGCGGTTGCACTTTTTGCATGTCCGGCAAGGCGTCGGCGCAGCCTGCGCGACGAGGCTGCTTTGCGAGACGATCATCAACCCCTCAAGGTTTTCGGCAAATTAGTGAGATACTTGCGGGCGCCGACATCGATCGGCGTAGTGGAAACGACGAGTGGGATCGTGCGCTCGATCGGGCGACAATTGGCGCGTCAGAGTTTTTTGGCGTGCTGCCCGGTGTCGGCATCTATGACGACGCCGACGAGCCCAACGCACTCGCATATGACTATGGCATCATAGCGGGAACGGACGGGACCGTCGCCGTTGGCCAGACGCTCATGCGAAGGGCGTTGACCGAAGGCCTGGATAACGGCGTTTCGTTGGTCGCAGTACTGGCCCATGAGTTCGCGCACATCTTTCAGTATGCGCACGGCATCGACGATCGCCTGGCGCCGGATCAGGGTCCGGTCAGGCTCCTTGAGCTTCACGCGGATTTTTACGCAGGTCTTTATCTGTCGTACTTTCGGCGGAATACGGCCGGTGTTCGTCTTTTCGAGTCTGGGCGCGCCTTTGAGCAAATGGGTGACATGCGCTTTAATGAACCCGATCACCATGGGGCGTCCCAAGAGCGCGTGCGGGCGATCGACTTTGGCTTTCGCGTGGGTCGACGCAATGTACTTTTGCGGCCGCAGGAGGCGATCGAAGAATCGATCAGGTATGTGACGCAGACGTTTGGCTGAAGCGAGGATGTGCTGAGCATCGCAGAGGAGGTTTGGGTGGAAAGACGTCAGTTGATTCTGGGACTTGGTTGTGTTGGCCTCTCGAATGCGCTTCCGGCGCCAGCATTGGCGCAGGCCGATCCTGTGGCGGAGGCCTTGCGCCGCCTCGCAAGCGATGAGACCGCAATCGATTCAGCGCGCAGTGAGCGTGAGCGATTTCAGCGCGTCGAGGGTGATCCTGCCGGAGCGCAGGGCATGTCATGGCGGCGCGCGAGCCAAACTCAAATCGCGCCAAGCGCGCGTGAGCTTATCATTGCGTGCGAGGTGTCGAGCCAACGCGCCTATGAGACGCGCTATCAGGCGCCCGTTTGGCCGCACGGGCAGTCGGGCGTCACCATCGGCATCGGCTACGATCTTGGGTACTCGTCTGCGGCGCAACTCAGTTCGCAGTGGGGAGGTCGCATTTCCGATGCTGCAATCGAGGCCTTGATACCGGTTTGCGGTTTGAAAGGCGCCGACGCGCAGGCGGCGTTGGCTGGCGTGTCGCATCTGCGTGTGACGTGGCAACAGGCGCTATCGCAATTTGACAATTTCCTCCCCTACGCAGTTGGCAAAACAGAGGACACATTTCCGCACGCGTCGGAACTGAAGCCTGAGTGTTTGGGTGCGCTCGTCTCGCTTGTCTACAATCGCGGTCCGAGCCTTTCGCCGACATCGCCGCGCCGTCGAGAAATGCGTGAGATCGCGCAACTGATGTTGGCGCGAGATCTCACTCCCATTCCTGGCAAGATCCGTGAGATGAAACGGTTGTGGGAGAATGATCCAAACGCGCGCGGTCTCTTGGCGCGGCGCGAAGTTGAAGCGCTTCTCTTTGAGCAGGGCTTGGCGACGTGAGCGGCGAGGCCCGAGGCGTCATCCGCGCGGCGTTGCTCAGAGCGGCGTTTGTTGCCGTGTTTGCGATCACGTCATTTGATGTGAACGACATTGCCCAAGCCCAAGAAGAACCTCAAGCAACAGCCCAGTGCGGCATCTTCTTTGGCGAAGACAGTTGTCCCGCCCAAATTCCTAGAGACGAAGCGACGCGCTCGCGTGTGCGCGCTTTCTGCGGCGGCCTGAAAGAAGCGGCGGATGCCGTTCTCTCGGGCGCCCGGCCGGGCTTCAGACTGCAGAGCGGCCAGGACATGTGGCAGGGCGAGGTCAGCGAGCATCGTGTGATGTGGGGCAACGTTCAGGGGCGTGGAATCTATACTTACGACGCCAACGCCACGAGTGTGCGCCTGCGTTACGAACTCGCCTTCTTCTTTCCCGGGACGTCTGTCGCTGAGCTGGACGAGGGCCTCACCATTTGCCCTGCTTTCTTCACCAGCGTAACCGGCACCGCGTCGACGCAAATTCTGTTCCGCCGGCGGCCTAATGAGGGTGATATCCAAGTCATCGTGAGCGCCCAAGCGCGCCAGTATAATTCTCAGACGCGCGTTCATGAGTCGGGCGCGCTTGTTTCCTTGGTGCGCGAGTGAGGAATTGCATGATTTTCAAAATCGCTCTTATGCGGACGCTGATGCGCGGGGCCGTGAGCGCGATTGCGCTTATCGGGTGCACTTTGGCGACGGCGCCTAGCGCCTCGGCGGAAGATGCCGATCCAATTGCGTTACGCCAGTGGCTTTGCACGTTCTTTAGGTCGCCACACGACGCGCGGCCGGAGCTCTTGAGATCGGCGCCGGTCGCGTTCGCGCCGGGCAGTGACCTCGCGTACGAGCGGCGCCGCGTCGGAACGCAAGGCGGGTTCGCCGAGGCGTGGAAGATCGGCCGGCGTTTTTCATTCTGGCAGACGGCCTATACGCGCTACGGCCGCGAGGGGCGCCCGAATGCGAGCTTCAGACTGGACGTGAACGGTGATCGTGGGCTCTTGCTCGCTGATGAGGCAAGCGTGCGGGTGTTCTTTGAGGGTTTCCCGGAGCCCACGTTTGCCGAAGACGAATACACGTTCCGCATCGTCGATCCCAGCGAGCCAGACGACGATGTATTCGATCGTTTCGTGATCACGTTTGATATCCGCAGCCAAGACATGAGCCTGAACTGGTCGCGTGATGAATATCAAAGCTACGGGCAGGCATTCTGTGGACGCTGAGCGCTGGCGCAACTAGGCGCTAAATCCCCGCGATCAGAACGGCGAGCACTTCCGTCCCGTACTTCTTCAGCTTCGCTTCGCCGATGCCGGAGATGCGGGCTAGAGCGGCGAGATCAGCGGGCATGGCCTGCACCATCGCGGCAAGCGTTGCGTCGTGGAAGATCACGTAAGGCGGCACGCCGCTGGCGTTCGCGGTTTCGCGGCGCCAGCCCTTCAAAGCGTCGAACAGCTTTGCATCGGCGCCGACAAAGCCGGTTTTCGCGGCTGCCTTGCTCTCGCGCCCACCTTTGCTGCGGCGTGTGGGTGCGGCGGCCTCGCGGATGCGGACCGGGCGTTCTTTGCGGAAGATGGCGCGGACGGCGTCATCGTCGCCAATCGAAAGCGTTGGGCGCTGGTCGTCGCCTTCGCTGAGGATGCCTTCGAACAACAGGTGCTCAATCACGTTGCGCCACATCGGCTCGCCTTGATCGGCGCCGATGCCGAATGTGGTGCGCGATGCGTATTGTTCGTCGAGCCCGTCGCCGGTGCGGCCGAGGAGATGGTTCACGACGCGGCCACGGCCGACGCGTTGATCCATGCGCATGACGGCGGAGATGGCTTTGGCGGCGAACTCGGTGGCGTCGATGGAGGTGGGCGGGTCCGTGCAGATGTCGCAGACGCCGCACGGCTCGGCGTTTTCTTCGCCGAAATAGCGTCGCACACCGGCGCGGCGGCAGGTTAAGCCGTCGAGGAACGCAAAAAGTTGGCGCGCCTTTTTGATCTGCACCGATTTAACTTGTTCGGTGGCGTTGCCTTGGTTTGCGAACATGATCGCGCGGCGGAGGTCGGCGGCGCTGTAAATGCAAAAGCCTTCTGCGGTGTCGCCATCGCGGCCGCCGCGGCCGACCTCTTGCCAATAGGCCTCGATGCTCTTCGGTGAATCGGCGTGGATCACGTAGCGTACGTTGGGTTTGTCGACTCCCATGCCGAAGGCGATGGTGGCGACCATGACGACGTCGTCTTCTTCCTGGAATTTGTGCTGGCGATCGGCGCGGAGATTTGCGTCGAGGCCGGCATGGTAGGCGAGCGCGGGAATTTTGAGCGCTTGCAGATTGGCGGCGGTCTTTTCGACATTGTCGCGGGTGGCGGCATAGATGATGCCTGACTTGCCACGGCGGGCGCTGGCGATGTCGTAGATGCGATCCTGGTTCTTTGCGCCTTTGCGTTCGGCGTTGAGGATGAGATTGGGGCGATCGAAGCTGTCGATGAAGGCGCGCGCGTTTTCGAGGCGGAGCTGGGTGCGGATGTCCGCTTGTGTTTTGAGATCAGCGGTGGCGGTGACGGCCATGCGCGGCACGCCGGAAAAGCGATCCGCCAGTTGGCCGAGGGCGCGATAGTCTGGGCGGAAGTCATGGCCCCATTGGCTGACGCAGTGTGCTTCGTCGATGGCGATGAGTGCGATCGGGCATTGTTCGAGGAAGTCGAGGAAGCCGTGGGCGAAGAGGCCTTCGGGCGAAACGTAGAGGAGATCGAGTTGGCCTTCGCGTGCGGCGTTGAGTGTTTCGCGGCGCGCGTCTGATTGGATTGTGGAGTCGAGGCGCGCGGCGGCGACGCCGGCGGAGCGCAGGGCCGCGACCTGATCCTGCATTAGTGCGATTAGTGGTGAGACGACGAGACCGACGCCTGGGCGCAGGATCGCCGGGATTTGGTAGCAGAAACTTTTGCCGCCGCCGGTCGGCAATACCGCCATCACATCGCGGCCTTCGAGCACTTCGCTGATGACATCGCTCTGCAATCCGCGAAAATCGCTGTGACCGAAGACGCGCTGCAGCGTTTCGCGGGCGGTGGTGAGATCCATGTGGCGGGTTTGAACAGGTTTGCGGAGTCGCTTCAACTCCACCCATTCCCAGGGCGCGGCGACGCCGCGAACCCGGGACCCATAAACGCACTTGCACGAGCGATGTGCGCACACCTGCGGACAGTTGTGTTAATGGGTCCCGGACTTGTCGCTGCGCGCCAATCCGGGAATGGGTGGTATTAGTTAGAGCGAGATTTGTGCAGGCCCAACGCGCCGTAGCAAATCGCCGCTTGCCCTGCCCAATAGACCATCCAGCCGGCAAAGCTGCGCCAATACGCGAGCGTTGGATCGGGGTCGTGGTGGAACATGTTCCAGGCGACGAAGCCGTCGGAGATAAAGAACAGCACGGCGCCGGCCATGACGAGGCGGCGTGTGCTGGGGAGCGTGAAGGACGTGAGCGCCATCAGCGTCAGCACGCCGGTGTAGACGCTGAGTGGTGCAAACATCGCGTTGTCGCGCGGCACCAGCAGCGCGGTCATTACGAAAGCTGAGACGATCAGCGCGACGCCGCCGATGAGACGGGCTGGCTGTTTCAGCGTTGCGCCAATTCCGAGCCCCGCGCGCACGAAGAGAGTGATGTAAAAAAGGTGGCCGATGAGGAAGGCGGCGGCGCCGAAGAGGAATGTATCTGGGCTCCAGGCAAGCAGCGCATCGCCAAGCGCGCCGAAAAGGAGACCCGACGCGAGCAAGCGCGAGCGCGCCAAGAGCGCAACGATGCCGAGAACGATGATACTGGAGGCTTTGAAGATCGTGCCCACCACGTAAGGCGGCGCGCCTTCATAGAGGCTCGAGCCATATGCGCCGTAGGCGATGGCTAGGATGGCGGAGAGGGCGAGGAGCGCCAGTTGTCTTGGAGTTAGTTTCACGAGTTAGTCCGCCTTCCGAGCCGGTTGAGCATAGCCCAGTTTCTGGTTTAGCTCGCTCAGCAAATCCTGCGCGATTTCGGCGATCACGCCGCCGGGCGGATAGACTGCGGCTGCGCCCATCTCTTTCAGCGTCGCGACATCCTCCGGCGGGATGACGCCGCCGACGACGATCATGATGTTGCCGCCGCCGCGCTCCGTCAGCGCTGCGCGCAACGCTGGCGTAAGCGTGAGGTGTCCTGCTGCGAGCGACGAGACGCCGACAACGTGCACGGCGCTGGCGATCGCTTGATCCGCCACTTCTTCCGGTGTCGCGAACAATGGCCCGATTTCTACGTCGAAGCCGATATCGGAGAAGGCGCTGGCGACAACTTTCTGGCCGCGATCGTGGCCGTCTTGGCCCATTTTCGCGACCAGGATTTTTGGTTGCTTGCCTTCCGCGTCCTTGAACGCGGCCACGCTTTGCCGTGCGCGCTCGACGGCGACGTCTGCGCCGGCTTCGCGCGCGAACACGCCGGTGACGAGGTGGATCGGCGGCTGATGGCGATTGAACGCGCGCTCCAGCGCTGATGACATTTCGCCGACGGTGGCCTTCGCGCGGGCGGCGTTGACGGCGAGTTCGAGCAGGTTCTTGGACCGCGGGTCTGAAGACCCGCGGTCCAAGGCAGCGTTTGTCAGCGCCTCCAGCGCCGCATCCACTTCAACTTGTTTCCGCTCTGCCTTCAATCGCGTGAGCTTTTCCAGCTGCATGGCGCGGACTTTGGCGTTGTCGACTTTGAGGACGGGGACGTCCTCCTTCTCACTCAGTTTGAACTTGTTGATGCCGACGATGGTTTGGTGGCCGGTATCGATGCGCGCCTGCGTACGGGCGGCGGCCTCTTCGATGCGGGCTTTTGGCAAGCCTTGGTCGATCGCTTCTGACATCCCGCCGAGCTTTTCGACTTCTTCGATATGCGCCCATGCTTTCGCCGCGAGATCGGCGGTGAGGCGCTCGACATAGTAGGAGCCGCCCCAGGGATCGGCAGGGCGGGTGACGCCGGCTTCGTTCTGCAACAAAATTTGCGTGTTGCGGGCGATGCGGGCGGAGAAATCGGTCGGTAGCGCCAAGGCTTCGTCGAGCGAATTGGTGTGCAGCGATTGTGTGCCGCCATACGCGGCGGCCATCGCTTCGGCGCAGGTGCGGACGGCGTTGTTGTAAACGTCCTGCGCCGTGAGCGACCAGCCGGAGGTCTGACAATGTGTGCGTAGCGCGCGGGATTTGTCGTCCTTCGGATTGAACTGCGCCGTCAGCTTCGACCAAAGCAGGCGCGCGGCGCGCATCTTGGCGATCTCCATGAACGGGTTCATGCCGATCGCCCAGAAGAACGAAAGCCGCGGCGCGAATTTATCGACGTCCAATCCACCGGCGATGCCAGCGCGAATGTATTCGACGCCGTCGGCGAGCGTGTAAGCGAGCTCCAGGTCCGCCGTCGCGCCGGCTTCCTGCATGTGATAGCCGCTGATCGAGATCGAATTGAACTTCGGCATCTCGGTCGCGGTGTACGAGAAAATATCCGAGACGATCCGCATCGAAGGTTTTGGCGGATAAATGAAGGTGTTCCGCACCATAAATTCTTTGAGGATGTCGTTCTGGATCGTGCCGGAGAGCTTAGCGTGCGGCACGCCTTGCTCTTCACCGGCGACGATATAGAGCGCCATGATCGGCAGCACGGCGCCGTTCATGGTCATCGATACGCTCATCTGATCGAGCGGGATGCCGTTGAAGAGCGTGCGCATGTCGAGGATCGAGTCGATCGCGACGCCGGCCATGCCGACATCGCCGACGACGCGCGGGTGATCGGAATCATAGCCACGGTGCGTGGCGAGATCGAAGGCGACGGAGAGGCCTTTCTGACCGCCCGCCAGATTGCGCCGGTAAAAAGCGTTGGAATCTTCCGCTGTCGAGAAGCCAGCGTACTGCCGGATCGTCCACGGCTGCTGCACGTACATGGTCGGGTACGGCCCGCGCCCGAACGGCGCCATGCCGGGGAAGCCATCGACGAAATCGAGGCCCGCGCGATCGGCGGCCGTGTAGGCGGACTTTACCGCGATGCCTTCGGGCGTGAGCCAGGGTTCGCCATGTGCGGGCGGCGGCGGCGCGATGTCGGATGAAAGCGCGAGCTTGGAAAAATCAGGGAGAGTCATCTTGGAATTTCTCTCATCGCCGGCACCGCGTGACGCCAACGATCAATCGCGGCTTCAATGCGTCGGGGAAGTGAATCAAGTGGCGGCGGACGCCGCAAGATCAGGTCTCGAACGACGACCATGAACACAGCAATCGTAAAACCCAACTGAGCACCGCGCCAGTACTCGCTATTGGGAATGTCCACGACTGAGACAAACAACCAAAATGCCGCCAGCGCCGCGACTATTAGAATTGGCGGCAGCGCGTTTATGGCGAACACCCTGGCCGGACGTTGTCGGCGCCAATTGAGCAGAACTTGGTATGGCGCGCCAAGCTCTGAGGGCGACGTTGCGCGTTCGAGCGTTTCAAGCGCTTCGGTAACGTCAGTGGGTATGTTGTGATGGTTGGTCATTGTGAGACCTCTGAGGCAAGCTGTGCCAGCGTCGGCACTCGGTGTCTCAACATGCGGGCAGAGGGCAGGTTGAACGAAGCCGGCGAGGGCGCCGGCGCTCCAAGAGGACCGCGCTTCATGAGCTTGGCCTCCGGCTTGAAGCAAACGCCGCCAACGCCGCCGCGTCACCACGAAAGGCGTTCAGGTCGATCGGGCCTTCGACGCCGCGTCGGTGACCGCGATTGTGGTGTTGCCAGATGATCCAGTCGCTCTCGCGAAAATTGGGTGGCGTCCCGATGGAGCGGATCCAGAAGCGCTCGCCCGTGAGTTCGGCCAGGTGCGCGTCGTGAAATTCGCGGGTCGTGTAGATGATTGGACGTACGCCGTAGTGGGCTTCGATGCGATCCATAAACGCGCGCGCCTCGGCGATCACGTTCGGCATCGTCGGCCCTTCGCGGCACGGACCCATGTGTTCGAGATCGAGGGCAGGCGGCAGCGCGCCGTCCACGCGCGGCACTATGGCAATAAAATTTGACGCCTGCCGCGCGCCCGGCTGGCAGAGCGTAAAGAAGTGGTACGCGCCGCGCGGTAGGCCGGCCGCATCGGCTTCGCGCCAATTATAAGCAAAGCGCGCATCGACATGATCAGCGCCCTCGGTTGCCTTGATGTAGGCGAACGCGACGTTATCGGCGGCGAGCGTGCGCCAATCGATGGCGCCCTGATGGTGCGAAACATCGACCCCCTGAATGTAGCGCGACGCCCAAGGCGTCCACCAACCGCCGGCGGCGGCGATGATCGCGAGTGTCAACGCAAAAGCCGCGAGGCTCAGCGCAATTATGGAGCGCCGGCGCCCTCGCCGGCCGGCGCCGGCGTTGGCCGGCGAGGACGCCGGCGGTCCATATTGGCTCGGCGTTGTCACGACGCGATTCCTAAGGCGGTGTGGAGCGTGTCGAGTTCCTTGAGCGCATTCTGTCCCGCGAACACAAACTGATCGACGCCGGCCGCGTGAAGCGCTGCCTCGCGTTCACCAGGCTTGCCTGCGAGCACTACCCAATCCGCGCCTGCCGCCTTTAGCTGTTGCGCCGCATTTTCGGCGTGATCAGCGTAGCACGCGTCGGTGCTGGCGATGAGAGCGACGCGCGTGCGTGAGGTACGGAACGCTTCGATAAGCGCCTCCATCGTCTCGTGTGCGTCCTCTGCGCCGATGCTAGCAACGCCGCCTGCGGCGAAGAGATTACGCGTCCATTGTGCGCGGGGGCTGAAGTCCGCGGGCGATGCCAGGTTGGCGAAGAACACGCGCGCGGCGCCTGACGCTTCCGCTTTGGCGCGGAGCGTTTCAAACGGTTCCGCCAAGCGGATGGGGGCGAAGGCGGAGGGTGACACACACGCTTCCCCGAACGTCGATAGGTCATGGCGTCCGGGCGCGAGTGCGTGTGTGTCACCCTTGGGCTCAAATTCAGGCAGCTTTGCATCGAGCAACGGAAAGTCGGTGACGCCGGTGATGGTTTCGCGGCGCGTGGCGATCGCCGTGCGCCGCCGCTCACGCGTTTCGCTCACCCACGTTTTTAGGAGATCAAGTGGCGTAGCGTGGGCTTCCATCTGCTGCATGAGCGACCAAGCGCGTTCAGCCAGTTCGCGCGTGAGCTTTTCGACGAACCAGGAGCCGCCGGCAGGATCGGCGACATGACCAAGGCGGCATTCCTCAGCCAAGACGTGCTGGGTATTGCGCGCGACGCGCCGGGCGAAGGCGCTGGGAAGTCCGAGCGCGTCGGTCAGCGGGTAGGTGGTGATTTCATCCGCGCCACCGATGGCTGCGGCAAATGTTGCGGTGCTGACGCGTAGGATGTTCGTCCAGGCATCGTATCGGGTCATCATCCGGCGCGAGGTGAAGGCGTGGATATGAGCGGCGCGGTGCCCAGGCGCGGCGCCTGATGCCTCCAGCACGCGCGCCCAGCAGAGGCGGAGTGCGCGGAGCTTGGCGGCTTCGACGAGCGCGTCGGGACCGACCGAGACGGCAAAGCTCAAAGCGTCGGCGCTATCTTCAATGGCCAGCGCGCGAGGTTCTAGGAGACGGACATAGGCGATGCCGCAATGCAGTGCGTAGGCAATTTCCTGCGCCTCACTGCCGCCGGCCTCGTGGACGATGCGCGCGTCAACGCGGAGGAAGCGTGCGTTCGGGAGGTTGTTGATCCCCAAAGCCGCGAACATCGTGGCGTCGAGTTCGTCGTCCTGCTGAGCGTAGCCAAGGCGGAGCTCACAGCCAATCGGATCGAGGTTGAACGCGGTGCCCTGCGCGGCAACGCCTTTGACCTTGTCGCGGAGGAGATCAGCGATGCTGGTCTGGGTCTCGCCGCTCGTTCGGATGTCGAGCGAAACCGGCGCTGCTTCCAAGATCACGCCGGATAGGGCGCGATCGAGGTCGGCTGCGTTCCTGATCGCAACGCCTTCTTTCCCATCTGGATCGATCACCAACTCAATCGCGCCAACACCGCCTTCTAGGTCAGCGAGAATTTCGTGGTTCGTGCGCTCGATGTCCGGGTGTGAGAAACTCTGCCGCACCAACCAGCCGCCAGCGCGCGCGCCACGCACGAACGGCGCGGCGCCGGGGACGCCCGAAATGTCGCTCGCAGTTTGGATATTTGATTCACGATAGAGCGGCTCGAGCGGAATGCCGTCCGCGGTTTTTCCGACCAAGCGGTCCCAGCTCGCGCCCTTCAGGCCTTGCTCGACCAGGGCGCGCCAATCCGCCTCGTCGGCGTTTTCGCCCAGTGCCAAGGTCCGTTCCGACATTTCCGCTCCGCTTGACGCCATGTCAGGCATCGACGCGCTTTTGAACGCACGCTAGGCCTGCTGGCAACCGGAGAAAATCATGGCTCTGCCGCCTCTGTTCGACAAGTTGCGACTCCCAGCTGTGGGCGCCCCACAATTCATCATCGCCAACCCAGAATTGGTCATTGCTCAGTGCAAGGCCGGTATTGTTGGCTCGTTCCCAGCGTTGAACGCGCGCCCGGAAGCGGCGCTGGATGGTTGGCTTGATCGCATCAAGGACGAACTCGCGGCGTACGATGAGGCCAATCCGGATGCGCCAGCGGCGCCGTATGCTGTCAACCAGATCGTCCACAAGACCAACGCGCGCCTCGATCATGACGTCGCCGCGTGCGTGAAGCACAAAGTGCCGATCGTGATTACCTCACTCGGCGCGCGCGCGGATGTGAATGACGCCATTCACTCCTACGGCGGCATCGTGCTGCATGACATCATCAACGTCACCTTCGCCAAGAAAGCGTTGGAGAAGGGCGCTGATGGTTTGATCGCGGTATGCACCGGTGCAGGCGGTCACGCTGGCGGCCTCTCGCCGTTCGCGCTGATCAGTGAAATCCGCGAATTCTTCGATGGTCCGCTTTTGCTCTCCGGCGCAATCGCGACCGGCCGCGGCATCCTCGCTGCACAAGCCTTGGGCGCCGACCTCGCCTACATGGGCTCCGCGTTCATCGCGACCACAGAGGCGAACGCGCCTGAAGCCTATAAGCAGATGATCGTCGACTCGGCCGCGGGCGACATCGTCTATTCGAACCTCTTTACCGGCGTGTTGGGCAATTATCTGAAAGGCTCGATCGTCAACGCAGGTCTCGATCCGGCAAATCTCGAGCGGAGCGATGCGTCAAAGATGAGCTTCGGCGGCGCTGAGGGCTCCAAAGCAAAAGCTTGGAAAGACATTTGGGGCGCGGGTCAGGGGGTCGGCTCGGTGCACGAAGTGTTGCCGACAGCTGATCTCGTTGCGCGGTTGAAGCGTGAGTATGACGAGGCCAAGCGGGGATTGACCGCACGCTAATCCTACAGCGTTGAACGCCAGCGTGCTTTGATTCCAAGGCGTGGAAGCGTTCGCGCACCGATTCAATCCGACCGCTGGCCGCTGCGTTTAGGCTTCTCGAAATCACGAGGAGCCAATGAACACACCAATTCCCATACTCGAAAAGGCGGCGATCCAATCGCTCACACTGCGAAGCGCCGCCGTTATCGCCATCGCCGCGGCCGCCGATCGTCTCGGTGTCGTACTGCCTGAGGGCGCCGCCCAAGAAATCGCCAACGCGCTGGTCGATCTCGTCGTCACGCTCGGCCTGATTGGCATCGCCATTGGCCGCACCCGCGCTCGCACGCCCATCGTTTGAGGATACATTACATGCGCCATCCCATGCGCGTGCTCGCTCTTGCGTGCGCGCTGACCATAACACCCGCCTGTGCCGCATTGCAGCTCGCGCAGACGCGGATCGAAAACCCCGTCGCCGCCGCGCAGACCATTGATCAGCGCGCCTACGCGCTGCTCCACGCCTACGCAGCCATCGTCGAGGAAGCGACCGACATCGTCGCCGATCCGGCAACGCCGCTCGCCTTCAAACGGGCGCTAGGCCAAGCCGAGCGCGCGGCGACCCCGGCCGCGGAAACGCTGCACGTCGCCGTGACCGCGTATATGCGGGCGCGCGCCGACTTCGACGCAGCGTCGGGCGCCAACCAAACCAGCATCCAACGCACTGCCACGGCGCTCGCCATCGCAGCGCGGCGCTTGAATGAGGCCGTCGCCGCAGCTCAAGCGCCGATCGCTGAACTCGAAGGTTTGGTCCGCGCGCATCGCGGTTGAGGGAGAAAAATCATGCTCAATCTCTTGCTGCAATTGCAGCTTTTACTGGCCGCGCTCTCGGCGTTTCTGCCGCTCGTGCCCGAAGAACACCGCGTCCGCGCTGGTGAAATCCTGGATGTTGTCGCCAAAGTGCTTTCGGCCGGCGGTTCGATCGCCAGCAACGTTGACGATCTTGCCGTGAAGCTTGCCGCGATACGCGCCGAGGTCGAGGCGATGGCGGCTGCCGGGCGCGCCGTCAGTGAAGAGCAACTTGACGCCGCCATGGTTCGCGTACGTGCGGCGTCCGCAGCGTTCCGCGGAGCGCTTCTGACTGCGGAGGCCGGGTAGAAAGTATGGACCGCCGGCGTCTCGCCGGCCGGCGCCGGTGTTTGCCGGCGGGACGTCGGCGGTCCATAAAGCGCTCCCATGAGTCAGCACATTCTCGCCATCGACCAAGGCACGACATCGACGCGCGCCATCGTCTTCGATCTCGATTTCCAGCCGCGCGCCTCCGCGCAAATCGAGTTGCAACAACACTATCCGCAACCGGGCTGGGTCGAGCACGACGCTGAGGATATCTGGTCAGCCACGTTAGAGGTCTGCCGCGAGGCGATCGAGAAGGCCGGCGGCGCCGCGAGCATCGCCGCCATCGGCATCACCAATCAGCGCGAAACAACCATTGTCTGGGATCGCAAAACCGGCGTCCCGGTTCACAAGGCGATTGTCTGGCAGGACCGGCGCACCTCGGATGTTTGCGCCGCGCTCCGCGAAGCCGGGCACGAGAAGAAGGTCCAGGACGCGACGGGTCTTTTGCTGGACCCGTATTTTTCTGCAACCAAGATTGCCTGGATATTGGACCGCGATCCGTCGCTGCGCGCCCGCGCCGAGCGGGGCGAACTCGCGTTCGGCACCATCGAGACTTTCCTCGTGTGGCGCCTCACCAACGGCAAGTCGCATGTCTCCGACGTCACCAACGCGTCGCGCACGCTGCTCTACGATTTCAACACGCGCGACTGGAACGACGAGATGTGTGCGCTGTTCAATGTGCCGCGCGCGCTGCTCCCGAAAACGGCCGCCTGCGATGCGCATTTCGGCGATGTTGACGCTTCCCATTTCGGCCGCGCAATCCCGATCCACGGCATGGCGGGCGATCAGCAAGCGGCGCTCGTCGGGCACGGATGCTTCAAGCCTGGCATGGCCAAATGCACGTTCGGCACTGGCGCGTTCTTGGTGATGAACATGGGCGCGACCCCGCCCAAATCGAAAAACCGTTTGCTCGGCACGGTGGGCTACGAGGCCGGCGGCGTATTCGCTTACGCGCTCGAAGGCTCGATCTTCTCTGCGGGCGCGACGATGCAGTGGCTTCGCGATGGTTTGAAGCTGATCAAGACGTCCGCTGATTCCGAAGAGATCGCTTCGCGCCTCGCGGACAATGGTGGCGTGTATTTAGTGCCGGCGTTCGCCGGTCTGGGCGCGCCGCAATGGAACGCGGAGGCGCGAGGCACGATCATCGGCCTGACGCGCGACTCGCGTCTCGATCACCTCGTACGTGCGGGGCTGGAGGCAGTTGCATATCAAACCGCAGATCTGCTTGAAGCGCTCCGCGCTGACGGCGCCCCCAAGATTGAGTCGCTGCTCATCGACGGTGGTCTCACCGCCAACGGGTGGGCCATGCAATTCCTCGCTGACATTTGCGACGTTGAAGTCGCGCGTCCCAAATTTCAGGAAGTCACCGCGCTCGGCGCCGCCAAACTCGCGGCCTCAGGCGCAGGTCTGATCGCCTCTCTGGACGGCGCCGGCGCAGCCACCAGCGCGCGCTGGACCTCGCGCATGAGCGCCGGCGATCGTGAGCGTTTGCGCAGCGGTTGGCGCGCCGCCGTGGCGGCAGCCCTGGCTGCGGCGAAAACGGCCTGATGGCGGCTTTTTTCACCGCCTAGGTTGCGTCAGGCGGGGCATCAGCTTAAGTCCGCCCGTTCGCGAGAGCCCGTAGCTCAGCCGGTAGAGCATCTGACTTTTAATCAGAGGGTCTCGGGTTCGAATCCCGACGGGCTCACTCGTACAATCAATCACTTATACAACGCTTTTGGCACGGCCACGGTTTGCCGGATGCGCAAGCGGCGCATACTGGCGCTGAGGTTCACCTAAAGTCGTGGGTTGATCCAGCCTTGGACGCCATCAACGAACGCCACGGAGCCGAACGGTGTTTCGTTCGTTCGCTGGCAGCCAAAGTCCCAAACCTTGCGCCAACCAGCGGCGGAAAACGCGACCCGCAATTCTTCTTCGATGTCAGGCGCGTGTGTGCCGATGTGAACGCGGCGAACTTTGGCGTTGAGCGTATCCATGGAGTTGCGAATGACGTCGCGCTCGGCTTGCTGCAAGTCCATGTCGATGAGGTCGATGACGCCGAGATCGGCTGTCATCTCTTCAAGCGTGATCGTATCGACACGGATTTGTGCGTAGCCGTCGGGCGTGCGGCTGACGGGACGTCCGTAGTACGTCTCATTCGTGGCTTCTCCCGCGCCTTCCCGGCCCATGCATTGCTCGAAGCCAACATTGTGGGAGTCGTGTGAGACTATAAACGGCGCCGGCGCGCCGTTGTAAGCGACGGCTTTTTTCGTACACCGTTGAAGCGCGGGTCAGGCCATGTCGCACGCCGCGAACAAATGCAGTTTCCGGTTGTCGAGCTTTGGCGTTGTCGTTTGTCTTGTACGGTTTCGAGCAATGCTCTGGATGACATAATCCACCGAACGCCGGCGTCGGCGTCGGGCGCGCGGTGCGCAAACGAAAACAGGCCGCGCGTGTGCGGCGGCCTGTTTGACGTTCTAAAGTGCGCTGATAGCTGCTCTTAGTCCCCGACCGTGCCTGTCGGCGGCAAGTCCATCGGCGGGATCGGCGTCGGGGCGGCCGGGATCGGGGTAGGCGGCGGCGCGGCTTGTTCTGGCTCAGGCGAGGGAGCCCGCGCGGCGGGCGCGGTGCGGCGGCGCGCCTGTGGAGCCGGAGCCGGCGCCACGCTTGTCGATTCTGGCGCGGCCACCGGAATTTCCGGGTCCACCTGATAACCAGCATCAGCCACTTGTTGTTCTTCCGCGATTTCCGGCACGAGCGCCGTCTGCGGTTGCGACGACATCCAGGCGTAACCCAGGCCAGCAGCGCCGAGCATCGCGGCAAGTATAGCCACCCTAAGAACGGGGCCGCTGCGGTCGTGGTGCATCGGCGGCGGGGTGTACGGGTCTCTGTCGTTGATTTCCGGCATTTTGGAGCTCCTGAGGGGGTGTTCTGGAAACCAACTCAGGGTTTGCGGATGAGTTCCGGTTCCCTGCCGGTCACACCCCTGTGACGGGCAGGCCACAAAGTGACGGAAACGGCTCGCGGAGGTGCCGTTGCCCCTGGCTCAAAGCCTCTCCCTGAACAATGATCCTTAACTCCTTGAGTTTTTGGCGGGGGATGTTCTCGGGCCTCATTAAACGGGCTTTTGAGGACACGCGCAGGGGCGTGAGGGGACGGGGCCGCGTCGGGAGGGGCGCGGCCCCATTTCTTTGGGCATTGTTCTCAGGCGTTGTTACTCCGCCGCAATGAGCGGCAAAAAATCAACGCTCCGCCAGAAAAATTCCCCCGAAGCCTTGTGTCGGATGGACTTCCGTTTTCCGGGGCGCCAAAATCGATATTAACGTCCGCGGACGGGGGACTGAAGACGTGGCGGAAGCGCCGAGTTGGATGTCCACCGCACCGGGTCGCAAAGCGCGCACCGCGCGAAGACTGCGTCGTGAGCGCAGGGGATCCTTTGAGAGGGGTGAAAATGAAATCGCGCATCACCAAGACTGTCGCGCTTGCGGCATTGATGGCCGGCGCCGCCGGCGTCGCTAACGCTACTGAAGGCTGGTACGGCCGTGGCGACCTGGGTTGGTCCTGGGACGGCGAGTCCGAGTTCTCGTCGAGCGCGCCGGGAACGGAATTCTCGATGACTGAGCAGCACGACTGGTCTCAGCATCTCGGTCTGGGCTATGCCTTTGCCAACAACTTCCGTCTGGAAGGCGAGCTAGGTCACCGTTTCAATCAGCTTGAAGATGCTGAAGGTCCCGGTGCTGGCGGCATCATCGGCGGCGACACGCACGCATGGTCGGCCATGGCCAACCTGTTCTATGACTTCAACCGCGGCGGCGCGCTTGAACCTTACGTCGGCCTCGGCGTTGGCGCCGCGCGCATCAACACTCAAGTTGATACCATCGTTCCGGGTATCCGTCTTGACGGTGAAGACACGGTGATCGCGTATCAAGGTCTGATCGGTTTCGCGGTTGGCCTTGGCGAACAGTGGGACCTCGATGTCGGCTATCGTTATTTTGTCGCTGATGGCGCCGAGATCGAACGAGTGCCGCCAGGCCTGACGTTCGACCAAGACTACGAGCACCAAGCTCTGACGGTTGGTCTGCGCTACCAGTTCGCGTCGGCAGCTCCGCCGCCGCCGCCGGTCGTTGTTCAACCGCCGCCGCCGCCGCCCCCGCCGCCACCTGTGGCTGCGACGTGCCCGACGTCGGAATTCGTTGTGTACTTCGAGTGGGATCGCTCGAACCTCAACCAAGCGGCTTTGGAAACCATCGATGCAGCGGTCAACCGTGCGCGTCAGTGCAACGTCGGCGGCATCGTCGTCGTTGGTCACACCG
>JANPCV010000045.1:0-4184 GCA_031431115.1 Caulobacteraceae bacterium | reverse complement strand
ACTCGGCTGGAAGGGCCCTCCAACTCCCTTTGCCAATCCGGGACAAACGATTCTGTAACGGGGCGCGCGAAGCGTGCAGCGTTGATCGGAGACGATCGACGCAACCATCGAGACTACCTCAGCGCGGATCGCGCGCCCCGGCTCCCGATTTCGCGGAGCAAACTTCATGAACCCGCATCGGCGGCGCCTTCGCTTGCCTCTCGCACGCACGAAGACGCTGTTCGTCGCATCGGCTTTGCGGTTCGTCACCGCATGGAGAGAATTCGCGCCATGAAACACGCTGCCCTCGCCGCCTTGTTGCTTCTTTCGGCTTGCGCAACGGCTTCTGCGCAATCGAGCGAGACTTCGACGTGCCGCCCCGCTGGTTACACCCGCACGCAGCTCGATGAGCTGAAAGAGAGTGGCTGGACGATTACGGATGACGCGACACGCAACGCGGTAGCGCTTGGGTTAGCGTCGTGCCTGGGTGATCCAGATACGGCCGTGCGCGACGGCATCGCGTTCGAAGCGCTGCAGCACTACATGCGCGAAGACCAGCTCACTCAGGAAACTCTGGCGGCGCTCAACGCGGATTTGCAAGCGAGGCTGACGGCGCCGGATCCGCAAGGTTTCCAGCGGTCATTCGCGGCGCTCGTGCTCGCCGATGTGGCGCGCACAGATCGGATCAATCCCTGGATGAGCGCGGCGCAACGCGCGCAGCTCGTCGATGCCTCGGTCAATTATCTCCGTAGCATCAGCGATTATCGCGGCTTCACACCAGGCGAAGGCTATCGCCACGCAACGGCGCACAGCGCAGACCTGATGCTGCAGCTCGTGCTCAATCCGGCGCTCGGCAAACCGGAGCTAATCCGTATCCGTGACGCCATCGCCGCGCAGATTGCACCAGCTGGCCACTACTACATTCACGGCGAAGGCGAACGCCTAGCGCGACCGATCCTGTTCATGGCTACCCGCAACGTGTTCGATGAAGCCGAATGGACGGCGTGGTTCGCCGAGCTCAGTGGCCCCGGCCCGCTCGGCGCAACATGGGACAATTGGTATCTGTCGGACGCCGGCCTCGCGCGCCGGCACAATCTGATGATGTTTTTGGGCGTGGTGCAGGCCAACGTCTCGCTAAGCGAGAACGCAGCGTTTGCGCCAATGCGCCCCGGCGTGACGGCGGCGCTGACATCACTCCCTTAAGCCGCCTTCTTCGAACGCAGCAGCAGCACCTGCCCGGCTAGCACGAGCACGACGCCGCCAAGCGCGAACAGTCCCCAGGTTTTGCCTTCAAACAAAGCGGAGACAAACATCGCCAGCGGCGGCGTCAGCGCGGAAATGTACGAGGCGGTAGCGTAACCGCGGCGGCGGGCGAGCCCGTAATAAAGCGCGAACGCAATAACCGAGCCGATAACAGAGAGATGCAACAGCGAGAGAATGTAAGGCGCGGTGAATTCAAACGCCCAGGTCTTACCCGTCGCCACCGCGAATATGGCGAGAAGCAATGCGCCATAGCCCATCGCCCAACCGGTGGAGGCAATCACACCAGCGCCAGCCAATTCACCACGGCGCGCATAAACATTACCGATGGCGGCGGAGAATACGCCAGCAAGCGTGAGCCCAATGCCGGTGAGCGCCCGCTCGCTCATGTTGGCGGAGAGCAGCTCTTCCCAAGACAGCAACGCAACGCCGAGCACGCCAAGCCCCGCAGCCGCCCACGCAGGCAACGGCGCCCGTTGGCCGAACGCAAAACGAAAGACGATGAGATTCATAAACGCCATCGCCGCGAACACGACGGCAACGACGGCGGACGTCACGCGCTCTTCGGCCCAATAGACGAACGAATAATCGACCGCGAAGGTGAAGAGTCCAACGCCGAACGCACCGAGATGTTGCGCGCGATTGAGGCTAAGTTTTTCGCGCCGCAGCGCGCCCCACGCAAACAACAGCGCCGCGGCGAGCGCGAAGCGATACGTGATCGAGACGACTGGATCGACGACACCAAGTTGCATGGTGATCGCGAACCACGTCGTTCCCCACGCGAGCGTGCACACGATGATCGCCGCAAGGTCGAACCATTGCGGATGCGTTTGCGACTCATCTGTGATGGATGTGGCGCTTTCGTCGGCGCTCATTGCGGCTCCCCAGCGCCAACATGGTGGTTAAGCTGTCGAAAGCAAAGTCATCGCTTCGCAGATGCGGCGAGAAGCTTCAATTTATCCCTTTCGCGGCTCTACGCGTTGACCCAACCCTACCCGAGGCCTACCTTCAGTATTGGCTTCGGGGCGCCTTTGGGGGCGGGCTCGGCCCCGAGAGCGCCATGGTTGAAACCAGGAGGCTTCTTCATGCGCATACAGATCGCCGGACGACAAATGGATGTCGGCGAAGCGCTTCGAACCCGTATCGAGAACGATCTCGCGAGCGGTGTCGGCAAGTATTTCAACCGGGCTACAGATGCGGTTGTCACAGTAGCCAAGAACGGCGGTGGCATAGGCATCGCAGTGGATTGTTTGGTCCACCTACCCTCAGGAATTTCGCTTCAAGCAGAAGGCCACGGCGGCGACGCGCACAGCGCTTTTGATGACGCGCTGGTGAAGCTCGAAAAACGTGTCCGCCGCTACAAAAGGCGCCTGCGAAATCATCACGCGGACAACAAATCTCCCCTTCCGGCAGAGGACGCTTCGTCCTATGTGCTCGCGCCATTAGAGGAAGAAGCCGAGGACGACGGCGCCGATGCGCCGGCCACTGGCGAAGCGGTCCCATTGGTGATCGCGGAAGTCGCAAAGCCGGTTCGAACGATGACGGTGTCCATGGCGGTGATGCAGCTCGATTTGACTGAATCGCCGGCGCTGATGTTCAGAAATGCTGGAAACGGCGAACTGAATGTCGTGTACCGGCGGGCAGACGGGAATGTCGGCTGGATTGATCCGGGGCGCGGGAACCGTAAGAACGGCGCCTGAGTTGCTAGGCGTTCCCGATTGGGGCGTCGCGGACAGGATGAGTTGGTGAACGATCTCAGCGATTTGGTTGCAGCGGACGCTATCGTGCCCCGCTTGATCGCAACGTCTCGCCGCCAGGCTCTCCAGCTCATGGCTGAGACTTTGGCGAAGAGCGCCGGGATCGATGCGCGCGCAGCGTTCGAGACTGTGCTGATCCGGGAGCGCCTAAGCGGCACCGGGCTTGGCGAAGGCGTCGCTACACCGCACGGGCCGCTCCCTGGCCTCATTCGGCCGATCGCCGCCTTCGCGCGTCTTGATCCGCCGCAGGATTTCGAGGCGATGGATAATCGCCCGGCCGATCTCGTGTTCATGCTGCTCTCGCCGCCGGAGAAAAGCGCTGACCACCTGAAAGCGTTCGCACGCATCTCGCGCTTCTTGAAGCATGCTGAAGTTCGCCACGCTTTGCGTGCGGCGCGCGGCGGCGATGAACTTTACGCGCTGATCGCCGGCGCCGTCCGCAGCGACGCGGCATGATGACCACGGCCGACAGGCTGTTCTCCTACTTCCCGCTGCTGATGACGATGCTGTCACTGGCTGCGTTGGGCGTGTTCGCGCAATGGCCGTCGCTGTGGAGCGCGATGCTGCTGCTATTCGTCGTGTTCTTTGTGCCGCCCCTGGTGCAGCGCGTGACGTTGCGCTGGGCGCCGCTGAAACAAGGTGTGAACGAGATCGACGGGCGGAAATTCTCGCCATGGCTCGCCACGCATCACATCCAAGCGATCTATGACGCGCTGCCGTTCCTGGAATCGCTGCTGCGGGTGTTTCCTGGCTTCTATTCGATGTGGCTGCGGCTCTGGGGCTCGCGCATCGGTTACGGCGTCGAATGGCCAGTGCGAATGGACGTACTCGATCGCGGTCTGATGGATGTTGGCAACCGCGTCATGTTTTCGCGTGAGGTCGAGCTTGCAGCGCATGTGCGCAGAAAAACCGATGGCGGCCGTTCACGCGTGCTGGTCCGCACCGTGCGGATCGGGAGCTATGCCTTTATCGGCGCGAACTCACGCATCGGCGCAGGTGCGAGCGTGCCATCGAACGCAAGTGTTCCGGAACTGACGAGTGTTGGCGTGAACGAAGTGTTCGGCGATGCCGTGAGGCATCACGAGCAAGCTGAAGCTGAGTTCGCCTAACATGAACCGCCGGCGACTCGCCGGCCAACTCCAGTGCCTGCCGGCGAGACGCCGGCGGTCCATATTGCACTTACCCCCC
>JANPCV010000044.1:0-17850 GCA_031431115.1 Caulobacteraceae bacterium | reverse complement strand
TTCTGCGTAAAGCTGCAGCGCGCACACTGGAGCAGCTGTGGGCCGCCATAGCCGAGGCGCTCAAGGCCTTCACAAGCGTCGAGTGCGCGAATTTCTTCGCCAATGCCGGATATGAATGGGCTTAAGAGGGAAATGCTCTAGGTGTGCAATAGTGCGCACACAGCACCGACTAAGTCAACACGCTGTGCGCAAAAATCAGCACGAGGTGCGCATTGCTGGAACCGATTCAAGTGAAGCTGGCGCGGGTGGCGCTTGGGCTTGGCGTACGCGAATTAGCCGAAGCAGCTGCGATCGCGCCCTCGACGATCACGCGGTTTGAGTCCGGCAAAGGCGGGATGCAGGCTCGCACGCTGGACAAGATTCAGCGGGTGCTGGAGCGCGGCGGCATCGTGTTCATCGATGCTGACGGCAATGGCGGTGTCGGGGTTCGGTTGAAGCGTTGAGGCCCCGCGTGTGCCGGGGTATTTTTGAGCCGGCGCAATTCATTCCGTTTGATCTATTGCGTTTTTTTGCCTGCCGTGAATCCCTCTCTGTCCGCCAAAACCGGCTTTTCTTATCTGAGTCATCAACTATCTTGCGCTGAGGTGCGGCTTGACCGCGGAAGGCACCGCAGCACCCAGTCCGCCAACAGTCTCAATATCCTGGCGCCGCGCCTTTGTAGGCCGCCGCCAACGTGGAGCGCCACGAGCATGTCAACCGAAGCGATCGCGCAGCGTCCCTGGCGCGCATTGTTGGCCACCTATCAGAGTCCGGATTTTCGACGTTCGATCTTTGAGCTGGTGGTGACGTGCGCTGCGCTGATTGGGCTTTGGGCGGGCGCGTGGGTGGCGTCCAGCTTTGGGCTTTGGTGGTTGGCTCTGCTCTTGGCCATTCCCGCAGCCGGATTCCTGGTGCGGCTTTTTCTCATTCAGCACGATTGCAGTCACCGGGCCTATTTCAAGAGCACCGCGCTGAATGACTGGCTCGGCCGGATCATTGGCGTCTTCACGTTGACACCACACGATTGTTGGCGGCGTTCCCATGCTATTCATCACGCGACGTCCGGTAATCTTGATCGACGCGGCATCGGAGAAGTGGTCACGCTGACCGTCGATGAATATCGCGCGTTGTCTTGGCGCAAGCGTCTGGCGTACCGGCTCTACCGTCATCCAGCCGTCATCTTCGGGCTTGGCCCAGCGTTCTTGTTTCTGTTGCAGCATCGCCTTCCTTTCGATCAGATGAAGGAAGGTTGGCGGCCGTGGGTGAGTGCGCTCGCAACCAACGCCGCGATCGCCGCATCGATTGCCACGGTGCTCTGGTTGGGCGGGTGGCAAGCGTTGGTCTTCGTGCATCTGCCGACAACGTTATTGGCGGCTTCGATTGGCGTTTGGCTCTTTTATGTCCAGCATCAGTTCGAGGAGAGCTATTGGGTGTGGCAGCCGGCTTGGAACGCGACCGAAGCGGCGTTGCGAGGTAGCTCGCACTATCAGCTTCCAACGCCATTGCGTTGGCTGACTGCGAACATCGGCATCCATCATGTCCACCACGTTAGCAGCCGCATTCCTTTCTATCGGCTGCCTAAGGTGCTGCGCGATTTTCCGGAACTAAATGACGTGAGCAAGCTGGGCTTGTTGGAAAGCCTCAAATGCGTGCGTCTCTCCTTGTGGGATGAGAACGCTAAAAGGCTCATTTCCTTTTCTGACCTCAAGCGTGCTCACTAGGCGGCCGTGACGAAGCTGACTTCGCGAGTAACGGCCCGTGTCTGAACCTCTGGTTTGCGTTCGAGTTTGCGTGCGGCTTTCGCGCGCCGCGCCGCCTCGTCATAAGGGCGAAGCAAATTGATGAGCTGCGCTTGCCGTGCTCAGTGGAAAGCGGGGGCTGGAGCCGTGAGCGTGGACAAGCGGGTGGACATCGAGGCGCGGGGTGAAGCGCCTCTGGCCGTCGATCTCGATGGCACGCTCATCCGCAGCGATCTCTTTGTTGAGGGCATGGTTCGCCTAGTGTTCGGAAAGCCGTGGCTGCTGGCGTCGCTGCTGTTTTGGCTGACGCGCGGGCGGAGCTACGCCAAGCAGCGCGTTTTTCAGGTCATCGACTTCGATCCAGCAGCGCTACCTTATGATGAGCGCGTACTAAGCTGGCTCAATGAGGAGCGCGGCAAGGGGCGTACCATTGTGCTGGCTTCGGCGTGCGATCGCGTCGCGGTCGAAAAGGTCGCCAATCATCTTGGCATTTTTGATGCGGTGTTCGCTTCGAATGGCGAGACGAACCTGAAGTCGGAGCGGAAGGCCGAGCGCTTGGCTGCCGTTTTCCCGGATGGGTTTGTTTATGCTGGCAACGAAGCGGCGGATATTGCGGTGTGGCGCACGGCAAAGCGCGCGGTGATCGTCAATGCATCACCAAGTATCACCGAGAGAGCTACCAAGGAGTTTGACGTAGAGCGGCAGTTTGCGCGGCCGTCTGGCTTAGCGGACGCGTTCGTCAAAGCGATCCGGCCGCAGCAATGGAGCAAGAACCTTCTCGTCTTTCTGCCCATGCTGGTCGGGCAGGGATGGATGCAGGCAGAATCGTGGCTCTACGCGTTCTTGGCTTTCTGGGCGCTCTCGCTCACGGCGTCCGCCGTCTATCTGCTGAACGACGCGGCGGACATAGACGCGGATCGCGCTCATCCTCGCAAAAAGAATCGTCCATTCGCGGCGGGTACGTTTCCGCTGCACTGGGGCTTGGCGAGTGTTGCGGTTTTCTTGGCGCTGGGTCTGACCCTCGCGTCATTCGTTGGCGTATTGTGGCTCGCACTTGCTTATCTCGCGCTGACGACCGCGTATTCGATGTGGCTGAAGCGGGTTGCTTTGCTGGACGTGTTTTTGCTGGCCGGCCTTTACACGATCCGCATCGTGCTCGGCGGGGCCGCGACAGGCTTTCCGGCGAGTGACTGGTTGCTCGCTTTCTCCTGCTTCTTCTTCCTGAGCCTTGCGTTGGTAAAACGCGTGGCCGAAACGCGTGATCTTGCAGCGCGCGGCGGCGGCGACGTTAGCCATCGCGGCTATAAGAGTACGGACACTGAAATTCTCACCATTATGGGTGTGAGCGCGGGCTTCGTCGCGAACCTCGTGCTTGCGCTCTACCTGCAAGATCGAACGATCACCGCGCACTACCGCGAGCCATTCTTGCTGTGGGGTCTGCCGGCGATCGGTTTGGTGTGGATCTGCCGGCTTTGGCTGAAAGCTGCGCGCGACGAGATGGACGATGACCCAATCGTGTTTGCGGCGCGCGATATCTATTCCTGGATGCTCGTTGGTGCGGCGGCCCTGTGCTTCTTCGGCGCTTCGACGCTGAACGAGAACATCATCCCGGCGATTCTGGGCCGCTGATGAGAGCCGGTGGTCTTCAGAACTGGTTTGGCGCCTTGGCGGAGAGCGAAGACCACGGCGTCACTTTGCTGCGCTTTCTTGCTGTTGGCGGCGCCGCGACTTTTGTGATGATGTTGCTGGCTATCGGCTTTTCATCCGGCTTGGGGCTTGCGCCGCAAATCGCCCAGGGGATGGCGCACGCCATCTGCATCGTGCCGACGTATCTTTGTCAGCGCGCCATTACCTTTCGTTCGAACGTGAGACATCGGCGCGGACTGTTGGGTTATTTGTCCATGCAGTTGCCATTGCTTGGGCTAGGCATGACGCTCGCCTGGTTGCTGATTGGCCAGCTCAACTGGCCGCGCGAGATTGGCCTTGCCGCCATCGCGGTCATGGTGGGCGCCACGAGTTTCTTGGTGCAGCGCCTAATCATCTTTGCTGCGAATGTGAGCAAGTAGCGAGCCAGTCGGCTTCTTAGCGACGCCGGGCTATATTTTGGTATCTCCACTACGGTTCTGGCTCGGTTTAGTCGGCGGCAATGGCGCACGGCTTTGCGGCGACGAATACGGATGAGTTCAATTCCGATGTGCTGAACTTTGTCGAAGGCCGGAAGGTCGAGGGCGCGGATTGAGCGTGAGTATCGGGCGGGCGCTTCGGCGTCCGCCTTTACGCGTCTCCGCGCACGCGCGCGTGTAGGCGCGATAGCTCCCACAGGTCGTTTCGCGTAAATCCTAGCTGCGCCGAAAGGGCTGCGAGCGTGGTTTGGCCGAGCGTGAGCTCCAAGGTCTCGAGTTTCGCAAACTTGGTGCGATCGTCGAGGGAGAGCGCCGTAGGCTGACCAGATTGCGCGGCGTGGATGAGTTCCTCTGCCCGCAAAATAAGCTCCGTCTTCAACTCAACGTATTCGCGCGCGCTATTGGCCTTGTCACCCAGACGCGCCGCGATGGCGTCGATTGCCTGACCCGTTGGCGTGGAGGCAAATTGGCCAGCGCGAATTTCTGCCAGCAATTTTTCATGCGCAGTGCGATCCGCCGCGAGCCATTGTTGCGTCGCTTGATCGCTGCGGATGAGAGCAAGAAAGATGGTCGCGGGCGCCAACAGCAGCGTCAGCGCCATGATCACCAGCGGTTGCTCCGGGAAGTGGTTGAACACTGAGTGGATGATGATCGCAACGGCTAAGCCCGGAATGAAGAGAAGCGGGTTGAAGCGATAGTGTGCGGCTACGCTCGCTGCCTGGCGCTCGGTCATTTCGTGCGAGATGATCGCGAAGATTGCGGTGGCGCCGCCATGCATGATGGCTGTCCCGAAGCCGCGCACGAGCCAGGCGGTGATGTTCGCTTCGGTAATGGTGAAGAGATACCAGATGTTCTCGATCACCGAAAAGCCAGCGCCCACGGCGAAGCCCGCAATAGCGGCGTCGACTTTGAAGCCGACGCGGTTGCGCGCGAAGAGATAAATGATAGGCGCTGCTTTCAGTGCTTCTTCGATGATCGGCGAGACGTAGCGGCTGTAGGCGCTAAAGCCGATCGGAAAACCGTCCATAACCCGCAGATTGGCGACGAAGCTCAAACCCGCAATGGCGCCGCCCGTGCCGAGCAGGATAGCGATTTCCTGGGCGCTGATGAGGTTGAAGGCGTCAAGGCGATCGAAGACGACGAGAAGGAGCACGACAGGCGCCAGGGCGACGAGCGCCTTAACGAGCAGGTCTGCATCCATCACATGATCTTCAACGAGAGCAGCACTTCGTCGCTTTCGGATTCGCCGTCTTCGAAGCCTCTTGCGTAGCCGAGTGAGAGTGTCATCGGCAAGCGGTGAGCGACGGTGAAGTTCCAGTCGGTCTGTACGCCGACGCTCTGCAAGGAGCGGTTTTCGCCGGTGCGTGATTCTGCTTCGAGTGCGCCTGCGAAGAGCGCGGGGCGCATTGAACTGAGGAAGAGGCTGGCGATCCCAAGATCCTCGAACCGGATTGGCGGCAGATTAATCTCGCCGACTGCGCGTGCGAAAGTCTGGGCTTCGATTTGATTGATCTCGAAGCCGGGGAAGCTGTCATACTCGCGGTAGCGCTTAATCTCGCGGTCATCGACGTAATTGTTGCCGAATGCGCCCATGTACCAAGAGCTGAGTGGGCTGGCGTCATCGCCGCCAACGGCGCCGGCCGCGGTGTAGAGCCACGCCGAGGAATTGTTGAGCGGCAGCGGCGCGCCGACATCTAGGCCGGCACGAATGCTCGGAAAGGTTTCGCCGTTCGCATGATCGGCGCCTAGCGCCACGTTCCAACGCCAGCCGCGTTCGTGATCCACAGCGCCAAGCGAGCGCGTGGTGTTTGTGTAGCTCCACTCGGCATTGACTGTCGCGAGTTCATCGAAGGAGGTTGAGACCTCCTGGGCTGTTGGGAGGGTATCGAGGCCTGTGTAATAGGCCGCGTCGATGCTGAAATCGAGTTGGCGCGGCGGATCGTAGATGAAGGAGTTGTGATAGCCGATAATGAAGGCGTCGCCTGCGCGGGCGCGTTCGGTTGGGCCGAAGAGGTCGTAGAAGTCGGCGTCGTTGTGCCAATAGCGGAAGCGCCAGCGCAGCGTTTTGTATTCGATGTCAAAATGCCAATCCTGATCTTCGAACGGAGAGTTCGGGAGATAGGAAAGCGTCATGTGGAGCTGATTGAACTGCAGCGGATCTTCGAACACCGCGTGATAGCCGACAGCAACGCGGCCCCTGTAGCCTTCGAGCACCGGATACGCCGCGCCAAGGCGCATCTCATCGCGCGGCGTATAGTGGCCTTGCTCGGTGATGAGGCTGTCGAGGTCGATGTTTGCCGGTGAGCCTGCAGTCCAGGTCGTGACGACCGGGTGCGTTTGAGCGATTTGGGCGCCGAGGAAACGCACGGTGCCGAGATCGTCCAGCGGTTGCGGTTGAATTACGCCAGGGCGGAAGCCTTCACCGGTATATTCGTAGACGATCAGCGAGCCATCTTCGCGTGGGATTGGCCGGAAGAAGCCGGTCTCGGCGTTGGAGACAGCTTCTAGTTCCTGTGTCGCGAGCTCGTAGCGGAAGATGTTGGAGACGCCGGTGTAGTAGGCGCTGCCGAAGAGGTAGCGGCCGTCCGGCGAGAATACAAAGCCCTCGGGTGTGGCCGTGCCCAGGCTGAAGGTTGAGATCGGCGTGAGCGCCGCACCAGCGGTGAGGTCTGCAGTGTTGAACACTTGCACCGATTGATCGCCGTTGATCTCACCAACGGACATGGCGAGCATCGAGCCGTCAGCAGAGATATCGAGATCGAACGGCACGCGGCCGAATGGGAACGTGTAGATCTGATTCCAGCTCGTGTAGGGCTCTGGAACGCGCACCAAAGTAACGTAACCGTTGAGATGGCGCAGGCCCCACAGCGAACGATCCGCGGGGTTGAAGACGATGTCGCCGATCCGGGCGTCGCGCAGCACCATGCGCTCGTCGCCGGTGGCGACATCGATCTGCATGATGTCGCGGTAGGCGTAGTTGTCGGTCGTGTACCAGGCGGTGTTGCTCACCGGATCGTACGCGAGCGACGTAACCCGATAGAGCATCGCGCCTTTGATGTCGGTGAGATGGCGTATATCGCCGCTCTCAGGGTCGAGCACGCCGAGGTGACCGATCACGCCTGGATAACGGAAAGCGCCGACGAGATCGCCTGTGCGGGGATCGACGAACGTCCGTGAGACGGATCCGAGCGCGCGCGGAGACAGCGAAGCAGCGGCCGTCAGCGGATGCGCGCGCAGTGCTTCGAGATTGGTGCGTTGGAAGCCATGCTCCCACTCGATCCAATCACCCCACGCTTGGTTGAGCGGCAGATTGAAGACGCGGCGGAACTGCGACTGGTAGTAGGCCGAACTATCCTCGTCGCGCCGCAGCCATTGGACAACTTGTTCGGGCGAATAGTGTTGCGCCAGATACGAGAAGAACCGCGTGCCATAGAGGTAGTCGTTCACGCCGACTTGGAAGTCGACGAAGATGCCTTCAGACTCGAGGCCCACCGGCGAATAGAAGTGCGCGTCATCGCGCACCATCGAGCGGAACACCATCTCGTCGTAGGCGCCTTGCGCGCGGCCGAAGCCGCCGGCCATCCATGTCTCCATGAACACGGCGCTGCCCTCGAGAAACCAGCGCGGCACGTTCACACGCGGGGTCGTGAGATAATTGTAGAGGATCGATTCTGGGTGCTCTTGCACCGGCATCGGCTTGCCGCCGAACGCGCGCCGCCAGAATGCATCACGCTCGTTCCACACGTCCATCAGAGCAACGTGGGTGACTTCGTGATTGGTGAGCGTGAAGAAGCGCTCGCCTGGACTGAAGGTTTCGTAGGCGAGGCTGAGCGGCGCGATGTCGATCAGGAGCGCGTTGTTGGGTGAGGAGCGTGCGGCAGCGTTGCCGTAATCGCCAAAGTCCTTCAGCAGCAGCGTCACCTGATCCCAGGGCTCCCAATCGAACATGCGACGCTGGAAGTTGAGCGAGTTTTGAAAACTCCGGGCGACGTAGGGCGTCAGATAGGTTTCGGAGGGATCGAAGTAGAGAAGCCGCAAGTCCTCGGTTTCGAGGCGCGACAAATCAATGAGCGGAAGGTCATCCGGATCGCGGCTGGGCGGCGGCGGCGGCGCGTCTTCGGTGATTGGGGCGACGGCGACATCGCCCGACGCCGGCGCTTCTGCAAGTTGGGGATCGACCGTAGAGGGCGCGTCAGTTTCAGGCTGCGCTTGCGCCGTTGCGAGCGGCGCTAGCGTAAAAGCTGCTGCGAGTAAGAATGCCCTGGTCCCCACCATTTCGGCTTAGCACGCATTAAAAGACAACACGCCGCGTCTCGCGTGACGCGGCGTGTTGCTTTGCGTTAGTTCGCCCGAATAGCGGCGGCGAAGCTGGCGTCACGCGCCATCACCGCGAAGGCTGGTTCACGCGCCAGAGCGGCGAAGGCCGGTTGCCGCGCTAGCGCCGTGAACGCATCAGCGTTGCGGGCGAGGGCGTTTAGGGCCTGAGCATTGCGCGCCAAGGCTTCAAACGCTTGTGGGTTCTGCGCCATAGCCGCGAAGGCTTGCGGGTTCTGCGCCAACGCCTGCATTGCTTGAGCATTGAGGCCTTGAGCGTTGCGAGCGATCGAGGCTTGCGCCTGGAAGGCTTGAGCGTTGCGCGCCAGAGCAGCAAGGCCTTGAGCATCGCCTGCAAGAGCGCGGAAGGCTTCAGCGTTGCGCGCCATTGCCTGGAACGCCTGGGCGTTGCGGGCGAGGGCGTCGAACGCTTGCGCATCACGCGCCAAGGCTTGGAACGCTTGAGCATTGCGAGCCAGGGCGTCGAACGCTTGTGCGTCGCGAGCCAAGGCGCTCATGGCTTGAGCATCGCGGCCGAGGGCCTGGAACGCTTGTGCGTCACGCGCCATCGCAGCGTTGGCCTGCGGGTTGCGGGCGGCAGCGGCGAAGTTGGCGTCACGAGCGAAGGCGGCGAAGGCTTGTGGGTTGCGGGCCATCGCTGCGAACGCCTGCGGGTGGCGGGCGAGCGCTTCGAAGGCTTGCGGGTAACGCGCCATGGCGGCGAACGCTTGAGGCTCGCGGGCCATTGCCGAGAACGCTTGCGCGTTGGCGGCGAGGGCTGATGTCGCCTGCGCGTCGAATGCACGTGCACTTAAGGCCTGAGCTTGGAACGCCTGAGCGCTGCGCGCCATGGCGGTTAGGCCCTGGGCATCGCGCGCCAGTGCGTTGAACGCCTCTGCGTTACGGGCCATCGCTTGGAAGGCTTCCGCGTTGCGTGCTAGCGCGTCGAACGCAGAAGCGTCACGCGCCAGCGCTTGGAATGCAGCCGCGTCGCGCGCCAGTGCATCAAACGCTTGTGCGTCAGCTGCGAGGGCGCTCATGGCTTGGGTGTCGCGGCCCAAAGCTTCGAACGCGGCGGCGTCGCGCGCCATTGCGGCGTTGGCCTGCGGATTTCGGGCAGCGGCGGCGAAGTTGGCGTTGCGAGCGAAGGCGGCGAAGGCTTGTGGGTTGCGCGCCATTGCCGCGAACGCTTGCGGGTGACGAGCCAGGGCTTCGAACGCTTGGGGGTGGCGAGCCATTGCGGCGAACGCTTGCGGCTCGCGCGCCATGATCTGGAACGCTTGAGCATTTTGCGCCAGCGCCGCGAACGCGTCAGCGTTGCGAGCTTGAGCTTCCAGCCCTTGAGCTGCGCCTGCTTGGGCAGCGCGCGCCAGTGCGGCGAACGCCTGCGGGTCGCGTGCGAGGGCGGAGAATGCCTGAGCATCCTGCGCCATGGCTGCGAGCGCTTGCGGATTTTGCGCCAGAGCGGCAAAGCCCGGATCGCGCGCAAGAGCGCGGAATGACGGATCGTTGACCATCAGATGGAACGCATCCGTCTGCATCAGCAGCGGCACTGCGTTGTCGCCGAGCGATACGTCTGAATCTGTGACTTGGGCGGAGCGATAACGCTCCACCGGTGCAATCGTACCGACGCTTATGCCGCCGGATGGAGGTAGAACCGCCCCCAGTGTTACTGCACCGACCGCCAAAAGCGCCACGAGACTAGTCGCGGCGATCCCCAATTTGGCGTTATTCGACAAGGCTATGGCCACGTCGTGCCTCCTGATATTCAATTAGACCGCGCGGGGCTGAGTAGCGGCCAAGATTGCCAACCCGTCAATGAAAACTTCTACGGAAGCGTAATGTTGGCGACGACCTTCGTGCGCCGTCCAAAGCGAACGTTATCCGCTGATTTCTCTTGATTTTGCGGGATCTGGGAACGCGTCTGACGCGCCTGCTTGAGGGGTGACGGCCGTCACAGACAAGGATTTCGAGCCTATTTTAGCGGGATTTTCGGCTCAGGCCGCCGCTTCTTCGCCTTCGTCCTTGGGCGCGAGCAGCAGGTACATGGCCGGCGTCACGATGCGCGCGATCAGCGTCGAGCTGATCAGGCCGCCGATCAGCACCATAGCAATGGGCGAGAAGAGCGGGGAGTCTTCCAGCAGCAATGGGGTCATGCCGCCGATTGCGGTGGCGCTGGTGAGCAGCACTGGAAGGAAGCGCACCTCGCCGGCGGTTTCGATCGCTTCGCGCAGTGGCACGCCGCGCGTGCGGGCCTGGTTCGCGAATTCAACCAACAGGATCGAGTTTTTAATCTCGATGCCGATGAGCGCGACGAAACCGATGATTGCTGTGAACGAGAGTGACTCGCCGCCGACCCATAGCGCGATCAAGCCGCCCATAATCCCGAACGGAATGACAAACGCGACAACGCCGGTGACGGCGAACGTGCCGAACTCAAGCAAGAGCACAGCAAGCACGCCAAAGATTGCGATCAGGATGGC
Organism: Caulobacteraceae bacterium; assembly: GCA_031431115.1. GTDB lineage: Bacteria > Pseudomonadota > Alphaproteobacteria > Caulobacterales > Aquidulcibacteraceae > Vitreimonas. The sequence goes on along the minus strand of JANPCV010000044.1, from coordinate 7,212 downwards.
AGGTCCAAGACCACCAAAGCTACGCGCCTGTGCTTCCGCTTCACCACCGAACGAGACTGAATAGCCGGCCGGCAAGCGAAGCGCCTCCAGCCGTTGCGCGACGTCGGCGGTGACGCCGCTGATGAGATAGTCTGGCTCTGTGTAGGCGGTAACGGTCGCCGTGCGCTCCCGCTGCACACGGTCAATAGAGGCCGGGCCACTTTCCATTGTTGGCCGTGCGATCTCCGCCAACGGTGTTGCGCCGCCTTCGCCGTTCCAAATGTAGAGCCTGTCGAGTGCTGTTACGGGCAGCGTGTCCTCGCGCGGGGCTCGCAGCACAACTGGAAAGGCGTCGCCGGCGGGATCGCGGAATTGCGCTACAGGCAACCCCGCTATAGCGATGCGCAAAGTTTGATCGATTGCGCCCGCCTGTACGCCGCGTAGCGCGGCGGCGGCGTCATCAATGTTGAGGTCCAGATCGATCAGCCGCTCTGACATCGGGTTCGAGACATCGCGCGCGCCGGGGGTTTCCCGAATGATGCGCTCGACCTCGCCAGCGAGTTCGCCCAGCGCCGCGAGATCGGGTCCGTTGATGCGGACAGCGACCGGCGCTTCGATTGGCGGACCGTTGGCAAAGCGGCGCAGGTTCATGCGCGCGCGCGGGTATTGATCGAGTTGCTCGCGGATTTCGGCGATGACGCGCATGCCGTCTTCGCGATGCCACTCGTGGAAGCGCGCGTAGATCTGGCCTTGGTTGGAAAGCTGCTCGGGCGGGATCTCGTTGTAATAGATTTGCGGGTTGCCACGGCCGCTATTGGCGAAGCGCCAGTCGATCTCCGGATGCGAGGCGAGCACGCGCTCTGCAAACACCACTGCTGCATCTGTTTCGCTGACAGCGCTGCCTTGCGGGGTTTCGATGTCGACAAGGAAGTATGGGCTGTCGTTCTCCGGGAAGAGGCTGAAGCCCAGTTGCGGAATAAGTCCGAGCGAGAGGAAGAACGCGGCGAGGCCGGCGAACACGGTCTTGCGTGGATGCGCGAGCGCGACGTGGAGCGCTGGGCGGTAGATATTGTGGATGGCGGCCATGACGCCGTCCAGCAAGGCGTTCGAGTGTCCAGAGTCGCTGCGCGGCAGCAAGCGGCTGGCAAGGAACGGGATGATCGTCAGCGCTACGAACAACGAAGCGATGATTGTGGTGACAACCGCCACTGGCAGCGATCGCACGAATGCGCCGGCGCCTTCCGGCAGCGCCATTAATGGCACGAATGCGAGCAGCAACGTCGCCGTGCAGCCGATGACCGCGATGTTGATTTCGCTGACGCCGGCAATGGCCGCCTCGCGCGGGGTCTTACCTTGGCGCAAATGACGAGCGATGTTTTCGGTGACGACGATCGAATCGTCCACCAGCAAACCAAGCGCCAGCACGAAGCCGGCGATCGAAAGCTGGTTCAGCGAATAGCCAAGCTCTTGGATCGCCACTACGCCAATCGCCAGCGAAAGCGGGATCGACACCATGACAACGATCGAGGCGCGGAAACCCAAAGGCAGCAATGTGAGCAGCACGAGCGCGAGGGCGATGGCAAAGTCGCGCCCGAGATTGCCGAGGCGATGGGTAACCGTTTCGGATTGATCGAAGCCGCGATGCAGCTGGATGTTGTCAGGTAGTGATTGCTCGAACGTGTCCACGCGCGGGCGCACGCCCGCAATCACGTCGAAGATGGATTCGCCCAGTCGCGCTTGAGCGCTGATAAAAACGGCGCGTTCGCCGTTGAAGCGGGTGATGTGCGAACGCTCGTCATTGGCCCATGAGACCTCGGCGACATCGCCGACCGTGAGGAGTGAGCCGTTCTGCGCCCGGAGCGCGACGCGCCGAATTTCATCGAGCGAGTCAAATGAGCCTGAAGACTGCACGTTGAAGCGGCGGCCGCCAGCTTCGACCGCGCCGATCGGCGTATCGACGCCTTCGCGCTGCAATGCCTCGGCTACGGCGGCGAGAGGCAGGCGATAGGCTGCGAGTTGATCGAGGTTCGCCGCAACGCGCACTTCGGCCGGCGGGGCGCCCCAAACGTCGGATTGCTGCACGCCGGGCGCGCGCTCGAGCGCATCGCGCAAACCCTTGGCGTAGGCTTCGAGCTGGCGGAAGGAGGCATCGTCACTGGTCAGCGCCATCTGCACGATGGCCGCTTGTGCAGGATTGTAGCGGCGCATGCGGATATCGACGACGCCGTCCGGCAAGGTGGCCCGCACGACATTGATCTCGCGCACCACTTCGCCGAATTTCTCCTCGGCGTCGGCGCCCCATTCAAACTCGACGTTGATCACCGCAAGGCCCGCGCGGCTGGCGGAGCGGATCTCGCGAATGTCCTCGATGCCGTTGATCTGATCTTCGATCGGGATCGCGACGAGGCGCTCCATTTGCTCGGCGTCCGCGCCGGGCAGGATCACGGCGACGGCGACGCCGGGAAATTCGGTGATTGGGTCTTCGGATTTTGGGATCGAAATGATTGCGCCGATGCCAAGCGCCACGAGCAGCGTGAACAGCACCGCGCTGAACTGCCAGCGGTCGACGAAGAAGCGCGTGATGGCTTCCATTTACGTGCCGGCGGCGACGCGAACGCTTTCGCCGTCGCGCACATAAGCTGCGCCCGCAGCGACCACGCGATCTCCGGCGCTGAGGCCCTCGACCACGATAACCCCCGCCTGCGTCACGCCCGCGGTGCGAACTGCCCGGCGGCGTGCGACGGCGTTTTCGTCGAGCACATAGACGATGCCTTGGTCCGCGCGAGCGTCGAGCAGCGCCAAGGTCGGCACGATGATCGAAACTTGTGACGCATCACTTGGTTGCGCCGCGATCTCGACTTCCGCCACCATGCCGCTTCGCAAACCCTCGGCGGACGTGATCTCGACCTCGACTTCAAATGCGCCCGTTCCGGCGTCGCCTTTGGCGCCGACGCGCGTTACGCGGCCAGCGCGTTCGGCGCCATTGATGCGAATTTGTGTGGTGTCGCCGACGCGAATGCGTGCTGCGTCACTTGAGGCTACCGGTGCGCGCACGACGATGCCCGAGCCGGTTTCGCCAAGCACCAGCACTGGCGTGCCCGCTGCGAGCGTCTGTGACGGCTCGGCGGCGCGGCGCAGGATCACCCCATCGGCCGGCGCGGTAAGCACTGAAGAGTCGCGCGCGCGTGCAAGCGCGAGGCGTGCATCTTCCAAGCGCGCTTCCGAGACGAAACCGCGTTCGTACAATTCTTGTGTGCGTGTGAGATCGCGTTCTGCGTTGACGCGGGCAAGCGCGGCTTCATCGACGTTTGCGCCGGAGCTGGTTCGGCGCAAGATGGCGAGCCGTTGGCCGCGTCGGACGACGTCGCCGGAATCGACGTCGATTGCGCCAACCACGCCTGCCGAGGTGAAGGCGAGAACAGGTTCGCGGCGATAGCCGATCATCCCGCTCGCGCGGATCGTGCCAGCGGCCGATGACAGAGCGACTTCGACAACCTCAACCAACGGCCCCTCAGGGGCGACCGTCGTCTCCTCCGCTTCGCCACCCGAACAGGCAGCAAGCAGCAGGGCGCCGGCGAACACAACGGTCTGAAAAACGGCAGCTTTCTGCACGGCCCACCCTTAAGAGTGAACGATAGCGGATTTATTCATTCGTCACAAGGAGAAAGTCGGTATCAGGGCGCCCAGATAGTTTCGATTGGCGCCGGCAGATCGAACAACTCGTCAACTGGCAGCCGCGCTCGTGCCCGGTCTTCCAAAAGCGCGCGCTTCTCGGCGCCGGTGATGAGAAGAATGATGGCTTCCGCTTGCGCCATTCCGGCGCGCGTTAGCGTCAATCGTTCCGGTGTGCCGTAGGCGCCCGGTGCATTGATGGCGATTACGCTTCGCGCGTCTGTCAGCGCCGCCTCCAGCACCGATGCATCCGGAAACCATGATGCCGTGTGCCCATCGCCGCCCATGCCGACCAGTGCGATGTCGATTGGCTTATCGGCGTAGAGTGCATTGGCGCGCGCAGCCGCTTCGTCGATACTTACGTTATCCGAATACAGAGGTAGCACGCTTGCCCCAGCGGCCAACGCAGGCGCTAACGCACGGCGCAAAAGCGCTTCGTTTGAGGCTTCATCCGACAGGGGCAAGAAACGTTCGTCCACGACGAGGAAAGTCACGCGGGCCCAATCGAGCGGCATCACAGCCAGCGCCTCATACGCCGCCGCTGGCGTTGTGCCGCCAGAGAGTGCAGCGAACGCTTGACCACGCTCGGAAATAGCGGTTTTCAAGGCTTCCGCGATACGCTCCGCCGCCGCTTGCATCGCTGCGTCGCGCGTGGCGAACGCGCGGATCATTTGCCGCGATTGGCGAGCAGGTCACGCATGACTGCAGCGACGCTATCGCCATGTTCTTCGCTTGCGAGCGCGTAGGCGGTGGTCGCGCGCATGTAGCCGACCTTGTCGCCGCAATCGTATGTCGTGCCTTCGTACTCAAGCGCGTGGAATGGCTGCACGCCCATCAAGCGCGCCATCGAATCTGTAAGTTGGATCTCGTTGCCGGCCCCCGGACCTTGGCTTTCAAGCAGCTCAAAGATTTCTGGCTGCAGAATGTAGCGGCCGCTGATGAAGAGGTTTGATGGCGCCTCTTCGCGCTTTGGTTTTTCGACCATGCCCTTCATTTTGATGAGCCGGCCATCACGGCTCTCCGGCGTGATGACGCCGTAGCGCTCGGGCGTGTCCGTCGGCTCAACTGCGATGATGTTGCCGCCGACCTTGTTGTAAGCGTCCACCATCTGCGCGAGGCACGAGGGCTGCGCCATCATCAACATGTCCGGGAGCATCACCGCGAACGGTTCGTCGCCGATAATGTCGCGTGCACACCAGACGGCGTGACCGAGGCCCAGCGCCGCTTGTTGGCGCACGAAGCTCATTGAGCCCGCGACCGGCACGGAAAGCGTGGCCTCGGCGAGCTGCTCGGGCTTCTGCTTCTGCTGAAGGGTTACTTCAAGTTCATAAAATCGATCGAAATAGTCCTCAATCGCACCCTTATTTCGCCCGGTGACGAAGACTATGTGCTCGATGCCGGCAGCTATTGCTTCGTCCACGACGTACTGAATCGCCGGGCGGTCGAACACAGGGAGTAGTTCTTTCGGTATCGCCTTGGTCGCGGGCAGCACGCGCGTCCCAAAACCAGCGACCGGGAGCACCGCTTTCCGTAGCGTTCGAGGTGAGGTGGAAGCGCTAGCCATTGTGGTTCCGTGTTCGGCGCCGCAGCACGGCGAGTTCGAAGTCACCTTACACCGTAAGCCTGAACGAGCCGCAACTGAACCTGAGGGCCAGATTCGGCTGATATTCAGGATTTTCGACTAGGGTAGCCATAAGCCGCTCTAGTCGGTGGGTAGGGGTGTCGAGGGTGGTGACGACAGTCACAGACCATCTCTCTTCGGCGCCGCAAAGTAGCGTTTGCCATCCTGGCAACCTTTTGTTAATTGACCGCCGCCGGTCCGGGAGTTCTCCACATTATGTCGCGCTCAAACGTCAAAGCCACCGTTCGCATGGTCGTGGCCAGCTTCGTTGCTGGCGCCAGTGCGATGGCTCTTGTGGGCCTCGTCGCCCCGGTGGCGATGCAGGGCGGTCTCAGCATGCGCGAAGCGTTTGCGAACGAGATGGAGCAACAAGCGCCGGCTCTCGAGCCGCTCGACGTTGTGGCGATCGAAGCGCAGCTCGCGGACGCGGAGCGCCTAATGGCTGCTGCGCGCGAAGGCACTGACGACAACGTCAGCCGCCTGGAAGCGCTCGCCGGCCGCTAATCAGCGATCACAGGCCAGATTACAGAATCGACTGACCCGTCGATTTCCAGTCCTTCATGAACGCCTCTAATCCCATGTCCGTGAGGACGTGCTTGTAGAGGCTTTTGAACACCGCTGGCGGGATCGTCGCGCAATCTGCACCAGCAATGGCCGCATCACGTACATGCCCTGCCGTGCGGATTGAGGCGGCGAGAATTGACGTCGGATAGTCGTAATTGTCGAAGATCGCGCGGATTTCGCGGATGAGCTCCATGCCGTCTTGGCCGTTGTCGTCGAGGCGGCCAATGAACGGTGAGATGAAGGTTGCGCCAGCTTTGGCGGCCATCAGCGCCTGAACAGCTGAGAAACAAAGCGTGACGTTGGTTGGGTGCCCCTCATCTTCGAGATACTTGCAGGCCTTGAGGCCTTCAAGCGTCAGTGGAACCTTCACGACGATGTTGGGCGCCACGCTGCGAAGCTTGAGGCCTTCCTTGATCATCGTTTCGGAATCTTGCGCGACAACCTCGGCGCTGATCGGCCCAGGCACCGCCGCGCAGATCTCGCGGAGTGTTTCGAAGAAGTCGCGACCCGCTTTCGCAATGAGTGATGGATTTGTGGTCACGCCATCAACCAAGCCGGTCTGCGCCAGCGCCTTAAGTTCCGCCGCATCGGCGCTGTCGATGAAAATCTGCATATGAAGCTCCGCCGCCGCATTCCTTCCGGCGTTTTCCGCTGATACCGGAGACCTCGTTCCAGGCAAAGCGTCCGAATCGGCGCTAAACAGCCTGAGCGAAGGAACCCCAATGAGCAAAAGCGAACTGATCGAAGGCGTCGAGGCCAAAGAACTCGCCAACGCAATCCGCGCCCTGGCGATGGATGCTGTGGAGCAGGCCAAGTCTGGTCACCCCGGCTTGCCGATGGGTATGGCCGACGCGGCGACGGTTTTGTTCGCGAAGTTTCTGAAATTCGATCCGAGCAATCCGAATTGGCCGGACCGCGATCGCTTTGTGCTCTCGGCCGGTCACGGCTCGATGCTGCTTTACGCGCTGCTGCATCTCACCGGTTACGCGGACATGACGCTCGATGAAATCAAGCGCTTCCGTCAACTCGGTTCGAAGACGGCGGGGCACCCGGAGAACTTCCTCGCAACCGGCATCGAGACCACGACTGGCCCGCTAGGGCAGGGTCTGGCGAATGCCGTTGGGATGGCGATGGCGGAAGCGCATCTTGCGGCGCGCTTTGGCGGGGCGCTTGTCGATCACCGTACATGGGTCATTGCCGGCGACGGTTGCTTGATGGAAGGCATCAGCCAGGAAGCGATTGCGCTCGCGGGCCGCCAAAAGCTCAACAAGCTGATCGTTATTTGGGACGACAATTCCATTTCGATCGATGGTGCAATTTCACTTTCTGACAACACAGATCAAAAAGCCCGCTTTGCCGCTAGCGGCTGGAGTGTG
>JANPCV010000043.1:0-3228 GCA_031431115.1 Caulobacteraceae bacterium | reverse complement strand
CTCATTCGCCGCCCTTTGAAGAACCGGAAGCCTTCAACGCGTTTGTCATCCGCTATGTGTTGCCGGTGGCGCGGGCGCGAGCGAACTGAATCGCTTTGCAGTGTCATGCGCATGGCAGTTGATCTCCTGTGCCACGGGAGCAGCCTCGTCGCGGTCGCGCCCTGCGAGAAACAGTGCCGGTGTGCGACTTCGAGGCGCGCCTTCGGGGCATTCGAGAGGATTAGCTTTTGATGGCTGCCTGACGTCAACTAACGGCGATCTAGCGCCGCACGGCCGCTTGTGATCTGACTGGCGGGTCTGGCTCGATGCAGCCTCTCGGAACGCAGCTACTGCAACGAGTGGAAGGCAAGACAAACCAGGGAGGACGCAATTGTTTGAACATTTGGGACGCACTCTGACCGTGGTGGCGTTGGCCGCTTGTTTTGGCGTCGCGGCGTGCGCGACAGACTACGATGGCAACCCGCCGGGTCCTCGGGGTGGACCGGGGACCAATTGGGAAAACCCTCCAGGCCCTGCAGGCGGGCCGGGTGCGTCGCCAGATACGACAAGTCCGGGCGGTTGGACTCTGGTTGGCACTCGAGAAGCTCGAGATCGAGTTGAACAGGACACAATTGTGCTGGCGGGCGGGCGCTCGTTCGATCATGTGCGCATCTGTGTCTATCGAAACCCAGTTCATTTCCGTGATCTCGACATCATCTTCAGAAACGGTGGACATCAAGACGTTGCGATCGCGGCGCGGATCAATCCAGGCGACTGCTCCAGAGCCATCGATCTTGACGGTGGTCAGCGCGACATCGAGCGGATCACAATGCGCTATGAGGAAACGAGCGCGCGCCGGCGAACGGCGACAGTGCGCGTGTTCGCCCAGTAGCAAGCGACCTTCGAGGAAGCCAGAGGGCGCGCCGGGAAACCAGCGCGCCCCTTTTGTGCGAGTGTCGCTTTTCGGCGACAGCACGACGTTTCTGCGTTCGCTAAGCCACTGACTGCAATCTGGAGAGTATGCCAGTCGGAGGAATCCTGGCGATGACGCCGGGAGGCCCAATTCGGACTGATGTCCATTTGACCGCTCGAACGACGTGCTCATAGGTTGGTGTTCATGGCGGTCTGGCATTTCAAATTTGGCCTGATACCAACCGAAGGCTTGAAGCGAGAGTTCGGTGACGACGACGTCGCTGTCGTTCCCGAATACGTGTCTCATCCCGACGGGCCACGATACCTTGGGCCCGAAGAGCTTGAGCGCCTCCCCAACTATTGGAGCGATCCGGCCAAGCTTCGGCAAATCGCGATGGCGCTTTCTTCATTCATGCCCGAGATGAAGTCTTGGAGCGACAAAGCTCGTATGTTCGGCAACGACGAAGACGAGCGTGTCGAGGTTTGGGAAGACGACGTTCACTGTCGGGTCAGCATGGCGGAAGTAGATTTTGAACTGCTGGATAAGCTTCTAGGCTTGGCGCAGCGGTTCGATTGCAGGCTGGTGATTCACGGCACAGGCGCTTTGGTCGCGCCTGATATGGCGTCACTTACGCCCCACGTGGAATCTTCCATCGCTTTCAAATTTTGCCGCGACCCAGAAGGCACCCTTCGGATGATGGGCCGAGAGCAGAGATGACGCCTTTCGGCGATCTCGCGCCGAATAGACGTTCAGGGCGCGATCGGCTGCATTGGAGCGCGCCGGCCACTCGGACAAAATGTCGGGCGGCGCACGACTGGCCCATTTCTGCTAGTCGGTATTCCCTTGCCTGGTCCGCTTGCAAGTTGGTGCAAACCTCAAAGCGCGCGCGCTTCGATCGACGCGCGGAGCGCTTTGTAGCGCGGATGCTCCCGGAGCGGATCGAGGCTGTTGTCGACCTCCATCCATTTCAGCCAGCCCGACGAAATTCTCGGCGCAATGCCCTCCAGCAACTCGCACGCGGCCTCGGCGTCTACTTTCGCCATGCCGCACGCAAGGTTATAATGCAGACGCATGTTGTCCGGGTCGAACAACACGGCGCGCTTGGTCCATTCGCGCGCCCGTTCAGTCTCGCCCATATCGACCAGCGCATTGATGAAGAAGGCGAGCGCGCCGCTGTGGTCGGGCTCGTGCCGCAGCAGTTTCTCGCAGCGCCCCTTTGACCGCCGCGCCGCGTCGAGCGCGCCCTTTTCATCCCCGATCGCTTCGTAGGCCTGGACCACCATGCCGGCGGGACGATAGGCGTCGGCGTCGAGCGCCATGGCGGTTTCGAAGTGGCGAATGCTGTCGTGGTAGCGTTTCTGGCCCAAGGCGATGTAACCCGCGAACAGCTGCGCATCGTAGCAATGAGGGTCGAGCTTCAGGGCGGTCTCGATGGCCTCTTCGCCGGCGGCGAGGTCCATATCAGGTCCGCGTCCAAGCGTCTCGGCGAGCGCGGCGTGGCCCTCCGCGAGTTGCGGGTTGAGCGCCACCGCCCGCTCCGCGGCGGCCTTTGCATCGTCTATTGAATATCCAGCGACGCTGCGCTGACTCAACTCGGCCTTGGCCATCGACATGAGCGCCCAGCCACGGGCAAAATTGGGGTCGAGCGCCAAGACGCGGTCGCAAATGCGAACCACCAATGGCTTCATGCGTTCGCTGCCGGTGCGTTCGAATTGGCGTGCCAGGAGGAAGAGTTCGTAGGCTTCGGCGTTTGAGGTGTCTCGACGCTCGATCGCTTTCTTCTCTTCCGGCAGCAATTTAAGCTTTAAGGCGTTGACGATGGCTTCCGAGATTTCGTCCTGCAGGGCGAAGATGTCGTTGAGGTCCCGGTCGTAGCGTTCGGCCCAGACGTGACCGCCGGTGGAATCGATGAGCTGAGCCGTGATACGCACCCGGCCGCCCGCCTTACGGACGCTGCCTTCGAGCACATGGCTCACCTTCAGCTGTCGCGCCACTTGCGGCACGTCGACGTGTTTGCCTTTGAAGGTAAAGGCAGTGTTGCGCGCGGCGACCCAGAGTGCAGAGACCTTAGACAGATCGGTGATGATGTCTTCGCTGATGCCGTCGGAGAAATACTCTTGCTCGCTGTCGCCGCTCATGTTGGCGAAGGGGAGGACACAAATGGCGACGCGTTGCTGCATCTCTGCGCTGGACGCTGCCGGCGCGCCGGCATTTTTGTGGCGCACGGCGAAAACATGGACCGGGCGTTCGATGTTCTTGACGGTGTGCTCGCCCAGATCTTCTAGGTCCACGTCGAGTTTGCCGGACACTTGATCGCTGACGTTGCGCGACAGCGC
>JANPCV010000042.1:0-21277 GCA_031431115.1 Caulobacteraceae bacterium | reverse complement strand
TCCATGAAATGCGTCCGGGGCCTGCGCTGACACGACGACGCGACACATCATGCGGCCCTCGCACGATGCAGCGTCGTCGGTCTCGCCAATCCGGATCAGATGATCCGCCGCCTGCGCCATGCCCCGAAGGACAAGTATGTTGACGCGAGGCTCCGCTTCGATGCGGACGGCTACTCCCCGAGAACAGGCGCTACATAGGAAGCCTTGTGCCGCGCGTCAAACGTGCGAGGCGTTCGCAATCTTAGCGTCGGCTGACGGTGCGCAACGCCTCCTGCAGCACGGGATCGTCAGTGCCTTGCACGATCGGCGTGGCGATCAAAATGTCCGGCGTCACGCCTTGCACGCGCGCGTCGCCACTGGGGCGCACGATATGCGCCTTTGGAAAGCCAACACGGAGGCCAGAGTTGGGCAACGTGAAATGCTCCATGGCGCCATATGTGGTCGCGAGGTCGGAGGTCGGTTCGCCGATGATGCGGCCCAAGCCATAATCTTGAACAATTGCCGCCGTCAGCACCGAGTTGGAGAACGACCGGCGACTAATCAGTACGAATACGCGGCCCTCGAAGCGCTGTTCACCTCGTGGTTCACGTATCTCTATCGGAAAGTCGATCACGTCGCCATTGGAGGCGTTGGCGTACGCCGCCGCCAGTTGATGGCTTACGGAATCACCCGCCGTGTCGCCAATGCGCGCTGCGTTCGAAGCCGTAGCCTCGGCGCTGACGCGGATGCGAAACGCCGAGGCGAAACGGAAGCGTTCATCGGCGAACCAGGCGATCATCGGGTCGCTGAATGTGTTGTCGCCGCCTGGATTGTCGCGCAAGTCGATAAGTAGCGTCGAAGCGCCGGCATCGAGGAAACGCGCAAATGACGTGTCGATAAATGCGCGGAATGATTCTGCGTTGTACAGATCGTCGCTTTCTACGTTGAGAAAGATGCCGGGGCGCAGATAGGCGACGCCATCCGGCAGCACGCGGGCAACGCGCTCGGTGTAGTCGATCTCCAGCGCTGGCGGCAGGTCGGCGGCGGCGGCTCGCATTTCAGTGCGGGTGCGCGCCGGCAAAGAGATGGTTGCCGGGGCGCCATCCAGCTGACGCAGCTCAACGCGAAACGCATCAACCTCGCCGCGTTCGAGCCAAAGCAGCGCCGCGAATTGCGGGGCCAGTTGCGCGTGCAACAGGTAGTCGTTGTCCGCTGATACATTGCGACCCAGGCGCGCCAGCAAGGTTGCTGCGCTCCCGCCGTCAATGCTCAAGATTTCCTGTCCTGCCGTGATCGCATCCAAGCCGCTCAGATTCTGTGAAACATAGAGCCGCCCTGCCTCGACCTGCACGCCCAGCGGAAAAGCCCGTCCATCCGCCGCGCGGAACGCCTCGTAGGCCTCGCTCGGAAAGCCCAGTGTCGCGTGCGCCACGCGCCCGGCGGCTGCAAAGCGCTGCAACAGGACGTGCGCATCAAGTCGCGACATCGGCGCATCGATGCTTGCGACCATGTCCTCGTAGAGTTCGTCATAAGTGGCGCGCGGCGTGTTGGCGTAGAGATTGTAGTGCGCGCGCTGCAGGCCTTCGTAGAGCGCGGTCAGATCGGCGCGCACCGCTTCTGGCGGGAGAGAATCCGGCGTTGTCCGGCCCGGCGCCGCACACCCCACAAGGGCGAGAGCCAAGAGGACGCCTATTAACTTCGGCATTTGCGCGCTCCGTCGCGTGTCAGCATCGTTGCTGCACGTTACGCCTAGACGGCGCGTGCCATTTCCGGAATGACGGAGACGTCCTGTTTTCCTGACTAAATCCTGACTGCGGCGAATTGCTTGAATATTCACGTCTTTCCAAATGCGGTCCAGATCGGTGACTGGCGCGTAGACGCGCGCGCCGGCCGCCTGAGCTGTGGCGGGACCGAGCGTGCGGTCGAGCCGAAAGTCATGGATCTATTGGTGTTGCTGGCCACCAGCCCGGGCGCCGTCGTGACGCGCGAGGAAATTTTCGCGACGCTCTGGCCCGACACCTTGGTCGGCGAAGACACACTAGCGCGCGCCATATCCAAGCTACGCAAAGCGCTCGACGATGATCCCAAAGCGCCGCGCTACATCGAGACCATATCGAAGCGCGGCTACCGCCTGATTGCGCAGGTTTCCGCAGCGCCGGCGCTCAGGCCCGCACCCGCGAGGCGTTGGCCGCTTCTTGCCGCCGGCGGCGTGATCGTCCTGGCGCTGGGCGCGGCTTTCCTGATGTGGCCACGCACGTCGCCCTCTGCGCCGCTTCTGGAGCGCGCCGAGGACGCCTACTTTCAGTACACGCGTGGCGACAACGAAACCGCCATCGCGCTCTACGACCAGGCGCTGACCGCCGATCCAGAGGACACGGCCGCCCAAGCTGGCCTGGCGCGGGCGCTGGTGCAGCGTGCGCTTCGCTGGCCCAACCCGCCCGGCGGCGAGGAGTACACGCGCACGACACTCGGCGAAGCCCTGGCCACAGGCCGCTTGGAGACGGCGCAAGCGCGGGCAACGCTCGATCGCGCGCTCGGCCTCGTCACGAGCGCCGCGCAGACCGCCCCGAACAGTGCGGATGTGCAGCTGGCGCTCGGTTTAACGCTCGCTGCGCGGCGCGATTTGACCGGCGCGGAAGCGGCCTACCGGCATGCGCTGGCCATTGACGCCAGTTCGTGGGGCGCTCTCATCAATCTCGGCGATCTCGCCGACATGCGCGGCGCGCCGGAGCAGGCGCTGCCGTTCTACGAACGCGCATTCGAGACGATGCAGCGCGTCTATGCGCGTGAACCGCAACGCATCAGGCCATGGCAAGCGGAGGTGGGGGTGCTGATCGCGGCTCGGCATGGGGCGGCCGGCAGAACGGCGGAAGCGGAACGCTGGTATCGGCGCGTGCTTTCTCAGTCGCCAATGCATAGCCCGTCCGTTGATGGGCTTGCGGCGTTGCTGGCCGCGCGAGGGGATGTGCCCGCTGCTCGGGCGCTATGCGCCGAACATGCAGAGCGCGCCGGTCCGAGCCCTGGCTGCCGGACCTTAGCCCGCGACTAGGCTAGCGTCTTCGGACGCGCCGCCAACACCGCAAGCAGTGCAACCAAGCCAGGCGCAGCTTGAAGATAGAGGATGCTCATTTTCGCGGTGAGGCCGCCATAAACGCCGGCGACGATCACGCAGAGCAAAAAGAAGATCATGAACTCGCGGTTGTTGCGCAGCGCGCCCCAGATCAGGCCGGCGGCCAGGAAGCCGTTATAGAGCCCCTGGTTGGCTGCCAGCACGGACGATTGCGACGCGAACTCCGGCGTCATCGCGAACACACGTTGGCCGATCGGGCCAGTCCACAGAAACATCTCAAGCGTGAGGAAGCCAAGATGCAAGAGGGCCACCAGTATGACGAGGCCGCGCGCGAGGATGCCCATGGATAGCTCCAACAAGAAACGGGCCGAAGCTTAGCTCCGGCCCGTCAATCTTGTCTCGCAATGTTGGAGCTTTAGCCGAACTTGCGCTTCAGATCGGCCGCGCCTTCCTGAACCAGCGCCGCCTGGGCGGTTTCGCTCATGCGTTCACGGATCATCCGCTCGGCAGCGGCGATCGCGGCGTCAGCGGCGGCGGCGCGGACTTCGTCAGACGCTTTCGAACCGGCTGATGCGATGCGGTCCTCTGCTTGCTTTTCGCGGCGTTGCATTGCGGCGATCATGGACGCGCGAGTTTCCTCGGCCACCAATGCCGCTTGCTCCTTCGCCGAATCCACGATCGCCTTCGCTTCCACTTCCGCAGCGCCGCGCTTGGCTTGGTACTCGGCAAGGAGCTTTTCAGCTTCTTCGCGCAGGCGGCGGGCTTCGTGCAACTCTTTCGCGATGGCTTGCGAACGCTGATCGAGCATACCCATCACCGTTGCCGGCACCTTGAGGTAGACCAGCAGGACGAAGAACAGGACTAACCCGAGAAGCGCAATTTCTGTTGCAGTGATTTCCATCACGTTTCTCCTCAGGCCGCGTTGCGGGCGTTCGACGGCGCGAGCTTGTCAGCGATGTCCCGTGCGAGCGCCTCGGCGATCGCGGGAACTTCCGCCAGCGCCTTCTGCCGTTCGGCCGATACCTTCGCTTCAGCTTCGGCGATCTTCGCGGTGAGGCGGGTCTCCGCGGCTTCTTGCTCGGCGGCGAGCTTTGCCGTCACGTCCGCACGTGCGGCATCGACCATGGCGCGAGCTTCGGCTCGTGCTTTGGCGACGGCCTTTTCCATCGACACGCGCGCTTCCTCGGCGGCGGCGCTTTTCTGAGCCGCTTGATCGAGGTCGCTGGAGATTGTGCCGGCACGCGCCGCAAGAACGGCGCTGACGCTCGGCACAATCACGCGCGAGACAATGAGGTAGAGCGCCACGAACGTGATCGCGAACCAGATCAGCTGGCTCGTGAACAACGACGTGTCGAATGGCGGGAACGACGCAGCGTGCTCGCCGCCAGCGGCGGCTGCTGCACCATGCGCGGCGTCAGCGCCGTGGGCGGCGTCTGCTGCGTGGGTGTCTGCTGCGGTGTCAGCCATTGGTCTTGCTTACTTCGGCACGACGAAGAGCAGGAGGATGGCGATGAGGAACGAGAAGATGCCCAGCGCTTCCGTCACGGCGAAGCCGAAGATCAAGTTGCCGAATTGGCCCGGCGCAGCTGACGGATTGCGCATGGCGCCCGACAGGAAGTTGCCGAAGATGATGCCCACGCCGATGGCGGCGCCGAGCATGCCCATGCTGGCGAGGCCAGCGCCGATGTAAGCAGCAGCAGTTGCGTCCATGAGTAATTCTCCCCTTTGGGTCTAGATTCAGCCGGGCGTTAGTGCCCGGGGTGAAGCGCGTCGTTGAGATAGATGCAGGTGAGCAGCGCGAACACGTACGCCTGCAAGAATGCGACAAGGAATTCGAGGCCGTAGAGGGCCACAGTCATTCCGAGCGGAAGGATGGCGAGCGCCGTGAATGCGCCGCCAGCGGCGATCAGCATAGGCACGAAGCTCGCGAACACTTTGAGCAAGATGTGGCCCGCCAGGATGTTCGCCCAGAGACGAACCGAGTGGCTGAGTGGGCGCGAGAAGAACGAGATGATCTCGATCATGACGACGAGCGGCAGGATGTAGATCGGCACGCCCGATGGCGCGAAGATCTTGAAAAACTTCGGGCCGTTCTTCCAAAGCCCGACGACGATAACGGTCGAGAACACCATCAGCGCCAACGCCGCGGCGACGACCAATTGGCTCGTCGTGGTGAAGAAGTAGGGGAACATGCCAATCATGTTCGCCATGAAGATAAAGAGGAAGAGGCTGAAGACGAACGGGAAGAATTTCTTCACGCCCTCCGCGCCGGTCGTGTCCCGCACCATGTCGTGGACAAAGCTAAAGGCGCTTTCAGCAGCAACCTGGCCGCGGCCGGGGACCAAAGCCGCCGGCTTCATCGCCCAATTGAAAAACAGGAACGTCGCGCCGACACCCGCTGCCATAAAAACGGTGGCGTTGGTGATGCTCGCGTCGATACCCGCGATCTCAATCGGGATGAGCGGCGTGATATTAAACTGGTGGATCGGATCGTTCGACACTTAAGCGCTCAGTCCTCTTCATCGTCCGGAATGGACGGTGCGTTCGGGTCCGGCGGATTGGCCCGGTTGTACGATTGCGCGACCCGCACAACGTTCACCACGCCCGCCGCGAACCCCAGTCCGAGACCCACCACCAATCCCCACGGTCCCGTGTGAATAAAGTAATCGACCCCGTACCCCAGCAATGCTCCGACAATGATTGCCGCGCCGAACTCGCCGCCGAACCGGAGCGCCAGCGAAGCTGGACTCTCTGGAGGCGCCGATTTGGAAGAACCCTCTCCGCGGGCGGCGCCTACACGCCGTCGCAAGTCTGATAGGGCGTCTTCCGGCGGTTCTCTGTCAGCCATTGAACAGTCCACGCGCCCAAGGGGGCGACTCGTTTCGAGGCCCCCTGTTCGCGCGCGCGGAAACTAGCAGGGGTCCCCCAGAGGTCAAGGAAACCGCGTGCGACATTTGTTCGGTGTGGAGCGGCCAGCGCAGGCCCGCTCTGCGGAACGCGGGGAGGGCGGGAGTGCGCAATTTGGTCACCCATTCCCGGATTGGTGCGTAGCGCCAAGTCCGGGACCCATACCCACGTTTGCTTCGGAACAGAGCGCCACACCGTTCGACATCCGCGTTTATGGGTCCCGGGCTCAATGCTTCGCATCGCCCCGGGAATGGGTGGATAGGGTGCGCTCTATCCAACAGATTTTCCGTCCACCCTTCAGGCGCCCGTGCGCTGCCTAAAACGTTCCGCTGAGCTGCAGGATGAACCACGGCGCTTGGGCGAATTCGCGCTGGCGATAATCGCGGCTGGTATTGATGCCGTTGCGGCCGAGATTGGTGACCGGGCCCGCCGGATCCTCATTGAAGAAACGACGGTCGCGATAGATGGTGCCGTCGAAAATGTTCGCGGCGATGGCCGTGAGCTTCATGTTGTGCGGCAGCGCCGTCGTTTCGAACGAGAGATCGACCCATGGGCCTTCCTCGCTCGTATCGATTTCATTGAAGCGGTAGGCCTGAGTTTCGCCCTGCTTAAACACGCTGATCGTCCATGCGAGCTGAAGGTCCGGCAGATCCTGGCGGAAGTTCACCTCGATCTGCGATTCCGGCTGATAGGAGAAAATGCGCGGCTGGCTGGTCAGCGGGTCGGTAACCTCCGTGTCCCAGAGATAGCCCGCGATCGTGAGGCGCCCGCCTTCAATGTGAGGCACCGGCATCGAGAAGTTCACATCCAGGCTCGTGGCTTCGCCATCGCCCAGATTGCCGGGGGCGTCGTAGCCGGCCGCAGGGATGTAAACGACGTCGGTGACGTCGCTGATTTGATGTTGGGTGAGCGTGAGGCCGAGCGCCGCGCCGCCGGGGAAGCGCAAGTCCGCGCCGAGCTCGTAGCGCCAATCGGTCTGCGGCACGAGGTCTGGGTTGCCGCCGGAAATTATCGCATCCGCGGTAGCGGCCGCCGAGACGAAGTCGCCGAAATCCAGCTGGCTCACATCGCGATAGACGCGGAAGCGGAGTTGGTTGTTGCCAGCGAACGTCCGTGTGACCTGAAGCGACGGCTTCCAAAACGCCAGATCGACGGTCTGATTGCTGTCGCCGGTGAAGGTGAGGGTGGACGTCTCCCAGTTGAGGCGCGTCTCGACCGACCATTCATCGCTGGGGCGCCACGTATGAGATGCGGACAATTCCGCGCGCTCTTCCTCGACCAGCACGTTTGCATTGTCGAACGAGGGCGGCGCAAATGTGCCGCCCAGTTCGAGTTCCTGATCGAGCGAATTGAACGCCCCCTCGGCCCCGAATTCGATCCGGTGCTGCGGTCCAAATGAGCGCGAAAGCGTCGCGCGCGCGATAGACTCGCTGGCCTCTTGAACGATGTCCTGTTGGAAATCGCCGTCGAGCGCGCCTGCGCCGTCGAGAAACAGGTCGTTCTCATCGCTCTCGTACGTGCCGCGATTGACGAGCCCGATCAGGCCGAGCGACCAGGGGCCGAGATCGCGATCGTAGTTCACGCCGATTTCGTAGCCGAGGCGGCGCTCCTGATAGTCCTGCAACAGCGCGGAGTCCGGATTGTCGAGCGCGTCGAAGAAGTAATAATCGTTGTCTGCATTGAAGCGCCAAGCGTTGACTTGCGCGTTGGTGCTGAGGCGCCCGCCCCACAACGGGAAGGCGACGCTACCGGTTACAGTCGCTTCGCGGAAATCACGCGGCGAGGGGGTCTCGGCGCGGCCGGTGGAAACATCGCCTGGTTGATCGGAAAAAAGCCGCCAGCCTGGCAGATCGCGGTACTGGCTGAAGAGCGAGCCAGCGAGACTGTATTCAACATTGCCGCTGCGGCCGCTGTAGGAGAGCTCGCCGCGTGGCGCAGGCACGCCGCGTGAGGTGAGTTCGAAGCCTGCTTCATAGACGCCGCTGCCGGAGCTTTCGGTGCGCACGACATTGAGCAGCGTCGATTGACCTGAGGCATCGCCCGCGACGGCCGCGCCGCGCAGGATTTCGAGGCGCACCACTTGGTTTGCGGGAATGCGCGAGAGGATGCCCTCAACGCCTTGGCTCTTGGTGCTGGGGCGAACGCCGTCGATCAGCAGATTGCCCACGGCGCCCGAAAAGCCGCGCCGATCCGCGCCGCCGTCCAGCGAAAATCCGGGCAGTTGGCGCACCATGTCGAGCGCCGTCTGCGGATTGTATTGCGCGAACTGCGCCGCATCATAGCTGGTGCGGTCGCCGGTCGTGGCGGTCGGCGTAACAACAGCATCGCTCGCCGCCGGGGCCGTCGGCGGCGCCTCCTGCGCGTACGCGACGCCGGTCAAAGCCAGCGCCGAAACCATCATGCGGCAAAGCATTTCTACTCCCCTCCCGTCGCCCGTCTCCCGCGGCGTGCGGCGTTGCGCAAATACGCTACTGCATGTTTCAGGATGATTGCAGCGCCTTCGATGGATGCGACTAGGGCGGACTTTTTCGAGGCAAATGCAGCGGGTTGCGACGAAGCGCCGGGGCCGCGCGACGGCTGAAAACGAAAACGCCGCTGAGGGGTGACCCCAGCGGCGCTCCGTAGTTTTGAAGTTGAAGAAAGTTACTTCTTCTTCTTCGTCGCCTTGGCTTTGGTTTTCGCGCCAGACTTGGCAACCTTCGCCGTTTTCTTTTTCGCAGCCATAGTATCAACCTCCCCAAACATTGGGATGCCTATAGCTCTGCTTCGATTCTCTAAAATGTAAATGCACGCGCGCGAACTACGTGCCGCCGACAGTGAGCCCGGTGATGTAGAGAGTCGGTTGTCCGACCCCCACTGGCACGCTCTGTCCGGCCTTGCCGCACGTGCCGACTCCTTCGTCCAATTCGAGATCGGTGCCGACCATGCTGACGCGCGTGAGCGCGCTCGGACCATCGCCAATCAGCGTCGCGCCTTTGATCGGATATTTGATTTTTCCGTCCTCGACGAAGTACGCCTCGGTGCACTGAAACACGAACTTGCCGGAGGTGATGTCGACTTGTCCGCCTCCGAAATTAACCGCGTAAACGCCGCGCTTTAGGCTGGCGAGGATCTCTTTCGGATCTTTGTCGCCGGCGGTCATGAAGGTGTTGGTCATGCGCGGCATCGGCCGGTGCGCGTAGCTTTCGCGGCGGCCCGAGCCGGTTGGCGCAACGCCGGTGAGACGCGCGTTCAAGCGATCCTGCAGATAACCTTTGAGGATGCCGTCTTCGATCAAAACGGTGCGCTGAGTCGGTGTGCCTTCGTCGTCGATCGTTAACGAGCCGCGACGATTTTCGAGCGTCCCGTCATCCACAACTGTTACACCGGGTGCGGCGACGCGTTGTCCCAACATGCCCGAAAAAGCGCTCGTGCCTTTCCGGTTGAAGTCGCCTTCGAGACCGTGGCCGACGGCTTCGTGCAGCAGTATGCCCGGCCAACCCGGGCCGAGGACAACATCCATCTCACCAGCGGGCGCGGGTTCGGCGTCGAGGTTCACCAGTGCGATTCGAAGCGCCTCGTCGGCGAGCTTCTTCCAGCGGTCGGGCGCGATGAACACCTCGTACGGCTCACGGCCGCCTGCGCCGGCAGAACCGCTTTCGCGGCGGCCATCGCGCTCAGCCGTGATCGAGACGTTGATCCGCACCAGCGGCCGGTAATCGGTCAGCTTCAAGCCGTCGGGGCGAAGGATGGTGAGCCCGCGGCGCGCGCCAGAGAGCGTGGCGGCGACTTGAACGACGCGCGGATCTTTCGCCCGGCAATAGGCGTCGATCTCGGCAAGGAGGTTGGTTTTGTCGGTGAAGGAGGGCGCTTCGATCGGGTCGAAGTCGGCGTAGAGCTGCCGGTTCACCTTGGCGGGGCTGACATCCAGTGTGCCGTCGTGGCCGGCCTTTACAGCGATCGCGGCCTCGGCCGCGCGCGATACGGCGTCGGTCTCCAAAACACTGGCGTGGCCGTAGCCGGCGCGTTCGCCCGCGACGACCCGGAGGCCGAAACCCTGCGTGGCGTCAAACGAAGCCGACTTCAGGCGGCCGTCATCCCAGTAGAAACTCTCGGCCCGGGTGTCTTCCGCGAAAATCTCGCCATCGTCCGCGCCTTTGGTCGCGTCAGCCAGGATGCGGGCGGCGGCGTCCCAATCCATCTCCGCTGCGCGTTCAGGTGTAGCGGACAGCCCATCGGCCATGTCGTTCGTCTCCAGGATAATAGTGTGGGTTCAATATAGGCTTGGAGTCGCGCCGCGCTGTAGCCGGAACGGTCGAAAACTGTAAGTCGCTGATTTTATTGGTTCGAAGTGCCGTCCTGCGAGGCTTCGAGGTGTTGGCGGCGCTGCCGGGCGAAACGCTGGAGTTCCGCGTTGGCAGGGCCCCAATCGGGATAGATATCCAATGCGGTATTATAATCCTCATAGGCGCCACGAATGTCGCCGAGAGCCTCCCGAGCGGCCCCTCTATTGAAGTAGGCCTTGTAAGGCTCCTGCACGCCCAACCCCAACGCTTCCGTGAAGGCCGCA
The DNA here is from genome assembly GCA_031431115.1 of Caulobacteraceae bacterium. Taxonomy (GTDB): domain Bacteria; phylum Pseudomonadota; class Alphaproteobacteria; order Caulobacterales; family Aquidulcibacteraceae; genus Vitreimonas. The sequence continues at coordinate 10,772 of JANPCV010000042.1, read as the reverse complement.
ATCGCCGGACCGTAGCGGCGGAGCTGGAGCAGGGCCGCGCCGCGATTCACCTGCGCTTCGGGGTGGCGCGGCTGGAGTTCAATCACCGCATCAAAATCCACCAAAGCCTGCTCGTTCTGCTGACGTCGCATGAGTGTGACGCCGCGATTGATGCGGAGCTGGATTTCGGCCGCCTGGGTTAGGCGCCGATAGTTGAGCGCTTCGGTGCACTGTTCGACGGTGGCGTCGCTGATGTCGCCGCGCATAACGAGGTCGTTGCAACGCCGCGCATTCGGGTCGCGTCCGACGACCGTAACGGCCGACGGATCGGTGCGTTGTTGCGCACCCGCGACGCTGCCGAACGAGGCGAGCGCGACCGTGATCGCGAACGCCGGAATCGTCAACGAGAAGCGCCTTGGAAGCAAAGCGCGGCTCATGCTAGCACCCCATCCTGTTGGAGACTTACAAACCCGCAAGGCGCGGTCGTTTGCCGCGCCCGGCGACTATAGGCGTGAGCTTCGGCGCGCGCCATACCGGCGCTGAATCTCAAGGGAGGAGAACTGCGTGAAGCGAGGGGCTTTGATCGCAAGCATCGCCGCTGGTGTGATGTCATTTGCGGGCGCTGCGCACGCGACTCTGTTGCCGGGGCAACCGACGCCGCGCGGTATGCACCTGCAACCTGCCGCAACTGAGATTATGCGGGAGATCACGAGTTTTCACGATCTCCTCCTGTGGATTATCATCGCCATTACCATCTTCGTGGCCGCACTCCTGGTGTGGGTCATGGTTCGTTACAACCGTCATGCCAACCCAACACCAAAGAAGTTCACCCACAATATGTTGGTGGAAGTCATTTGGACGGTGGTGCCGGTTCTCATTCTTGTCATGATCGCGTGGCGTTCGTTCCCGTTGATCTACGAACAAGAGAGAATCCCCGCAGAAGCTGAACTGACGCTGAAGGTCACTGGTAATTCCTGGTTCTGGAATTTCGAATACCCAGACGCTGGTGTCAGTATCGCGGCGAACCTGTTGCCGGAAGAGGACGCGCGCGCAGAGCAGCGTCCGTATCTCTTGGCGACGACTGAGCCGCTGCTTGTGCCTGTTGATACAACGGTGCGCGTGCTCGTCACCTCGAACGACGTCATTCACGCATTCGCGTTGCCGGCATTCGGCGTGAAGGAAGACGCGATCCAAGGCCGGGTCAACGAAACTTGGTTTCGCGCTGACACGCCTGGCATCTATTACGGGCAATGCTCAGAATTGTGCGGTGTAAACCACGCGTACATGCCGATTGAAATTCATGTCGTGACGCGCGCTGAATTCGACGCATGGATCGCGGCGAATGGCGGCGCCTTCGCCTCAGCTGAACCGGCGCCCGCAACCGTGCCGCCCGCCGAGGGCGCGGCCACGTCTCCCGCTACTGAACAACCGGCCGCTGCGCCGTCTTCACCGACGCGCTGAGGAGCAAGGACTTATGACGCACGAAGCTGCTCACGCCGCGGATCACCACGAAGATCACCGCCCCAGCCTCTATGATTGGAAGCGCTGGGTCTATTCGACCAACCACAAGGACATCGGCACGATGTATCTTGTGTTCGCGATCATCGCGGGCCTCATCGGCGGCGCGCTTTCCGGTTTCATCCGCTGGGAACTCGCCGAGCCGGGCGTTCAGGTCTTCACCGAAGGCTCGCTGCTCGCCAACATGCTCGGCATGGACTCGAACCACTCCTACAACGTGGCCGTGACCATGCACGGTCTGATCATGATCTTCTTCATGGTCATGCCGGCCATGATCGGCGGCTTCGGCAATTGGTTCGTGCCGCTCATGATCGGTGCGCCTGACATGGCGTTCCCGCGCATGAACAACATTTCGTTCTGGCTGCTGCCCGCCTCGTTCACGCTCGCCGTTCTGTCGATGGTGGTCCCAGGCAACGGCGATTGGCAGGGCTTCGGCGGCGGTTGGACGCTCTATGCGCCGCTCTCGACTTCGATGGCGCACCATGGCGGGCCGTCGATGGATCTGTTGATCCTCTCGCTGCACATTGCCGGCGCCAGCTCGATCCTCGGCGCCGTCAACTTCATCACCACGATCTTCAACATGCGCGCGCCGGGCATGACGCTGCACCGTATGCCGCTGTTCGTCTGGTCGATCCTGGTCACGGTGTGGCTGCTGGTTTTGTCGCTGCCGGTTCTTGCGGGCGCGCTCACCATGCTGCTGACCGACCGCAACTTCGGCACGCAATTCTTCGAGCCGGCCGGCGGTGGTGATCCGGTCATGTACCAGCACTTGTTCTGGTTCTTCGGTCACCCGGAAGTTTACATTCTTATTCTGCCGGCCTTCGGCATGGTCTCGCAGATCGTGTCGACGTTCTCGCGCAAGCCCGTGTTCGGCTATCTCGGCATGGCCTACGCGATGGTCTCCATCGGCGTGATCGGCTTCGTCGTCTGGGCGCACCACATGTACACGGTCGGCATGGGGCTCGATCTAGAGGCCTACTTCATCGCCGCGACGATGGTCATCGCCGTGCCCACGGGCATCAAGATCTTCTCGTGGATTGCCACGATGTGGGGCGGCTCGATCGACTTCAAAGTACCGATGCTCTGGGCGATCGGGTTCATCTTCCTGTTCACCGTCGGCGGCGTCACCGGCGTCGTGCTCGCGAACTCGGGCATCGATACGGCTCTGCACGACACGTATTACGTCGTCGCGCACTTCCACTACGTGCTCTCGCTCGGCGCCGTGTTCGGGATTTTCGCCGGCTTCTACTATTGGATCCCGAAGATGAGCGGCTATCGCTACAACGGTTTCCTCGGCGGCCTGCACTTCTGGATGATGTTCGTTGGTGTCAACGTCATCTTCTTCCCGCAGCACTTCTTGGGTCTGCAGGGGATGCCGCGTCGCATCGTCGACTATCCGGAAGCGTTCGAATATTGGAACCACATCTCGTCGATCGGCTATCTGATCACGGTCGCTGGTGTGGTGATCTTCCTGATCATGCTCGCCGAAATGTTCATCGTGCGCCGCAAGGCGGGCGCCAATCCGTGGGGCGAAGGCGCCACCACGCTCGAATGGACGCTCTCTTCGCCGCCGCCCTTTCACCAGTTCAACGAACTGCCGGTGATCAAGCCGGACACCCACCACTGAGATGTCGAAGGGTGACACACACGCGCTCGTAAACCGGTCGCAAGCTTTCGCGAGTGGTGAAGGCGCGTGTGTGTCACCCGCAAGTGCCAGCGACTATTTCGCGCTGCTGAAGCCGCGCGTGATGAGCCTGGTGGTGTTCACCGGTCTCGTTGGCTACGTCGCAGCGCCAGGGCCTAACGATCTGGTGCTGGGCTTTGCGGCGATCCTCGCGATCGCTGTCGCCGCCGGTGCATCCGGTGCGCTCAACATGTGGTTCGATAGCGATATCGACGCCGTGATGAGCCGCACGCGTTCGCGTCCCATTCCCGCTGGCCGCGTGCCGCGCGAAGAAGCGCTGATGCTGGGGCTCACGCTCTCGGTGCTTAGCGTCGTGACCATGCAACTTGCGGCCGGTGAACTCGCGGCTGGCCTGCTGGCGCTCACGATCTTCTTTTACGCCGTCGTTTATACGATGTGGCTGAAGCGCTCGACGCCGCAGAACATCGTCATCGGCGGTCTCGCCGGCGCGTTGCCGCCAGCAATTGCGTGGGCTGCGAAGACGGGCTCGCTGACAATCGATCCGATCCTGATGGTGGCGATCATCTTCTTTTGGACGCCGCCGCACTTCTGGGCGCTCGCGCTGCTTCAAAAGAATGACTACGCGGCTGCAAAGGTGCCGATGCTGCCCGTGACGCACGGCGTGAAGGCGACGCGGTTCCAGATTTTCGCATACTCGTTGCTCGTTGCGCCGCTCGCTGTCGCGCCGGTGCTGACGGGGCTTGGCGGCCTCGTCTATGGCTCGATCGCAATTGTCGGTGGCGCGTTCTTCGTTTTTCTGGCGACGCGCGTGCTAATGTCGCGCGCCGGCGAAGGCGTGCCCGCGGATGATAAGCGCGCCCGCGATCTCTTCGGATTTTCGATCCTTTACCTCTTCGCGCTGTTCGCTGCGATCCTCGCTGAGCGAGGCTTGGCATGAGCGAACTCCCTGACACAATTGTCCTGACGCCTGAGGAATTGAAAGCGCGCAACCGCCGCAATCTCTGGATCGCGGCTTCTATCGGCGCGTTTGTGGTGCTGGTGTTCTTGATCACGATGGTGAAGGTCGAGAACGGCATCGTGGCTGGGGCCTCATGACGCCCGACAAGAAGCGCCTCCGCCGCACCGCGCTCATCGCTAGCGCCGTTGTGCTGGGCATGACTGGCATGGCGTTCGCCGCCGTGCCGATCTACGACGCGTTTTGCAAAGTGACGGGCTACGGCGGCACCACCCAGGAAGCCGACGTCGCACCGACGCAAATCCTCGAGCGCACCATCGAAGTCCGCTTCGACGCCAACACCTCGCCGGATCTGCCGGTCGTGTTCGCACCCAAGCAAACATCAGAAACGCTGCGCATCGGCGAAACTGGCCTTGCGTTCTATCGCGTGCGCAACACGTCCGACGAGCCGGTCGTGGCGCGCGCGACCTACAACGTCACGCCGCACATTGCCGGCCAATACTTCGCCAAGCTCGAATGCTTCTGCTTTACGGATCGCGTGATCGCGCCTGGGCAGGAGACCGACTTGCCGGTGGTGTTCTTCGTTGATCCGGAAATCGTGTCAGACCCCGACACGGCCGATATCACCACTCTAACCCTATCTTACACCTTCTTCCGCTCCACTTCACCTGAAGCTCAGGCGTTGCTGGAAGCGAGCGAAGGCCAACCGAGCTAAAGACGGCTGAGGAATCGACATGGCGCACGGCGACGTCAAACACGACTATCACTTGGTCAACCCGAGCCCGTGGCCGTTCGTAGCTTCGGTCGGCGCGCTTGTCGCCGCGATCGGCGCTGTCGTCCTGATGCGAGGTCTCGCCGCTGAAGGCATGCTGGCCAAAGGCCAGTGGTATCTCTTCGGTGCAGGCATGATCACGATCATCTTCACCTGCGTCGGCTGGTGGGGCGATGTGATCAAGGAGAGCCGCCAAGGCGATCACACGCCGGTCGTTGATATCGGCCTGCGCTACGGGATGATCCTCTTCATCGCGTCGGAGATCATGTTCTTCGTCGCCTGGTTCTGGGTGTTCTTTGAAATGGCGATCTTCCACGGCCACCGCGCCGATTGGATGGTGCCGACATGGGACCCAGCGACCGCCGCGGCTTGGGCCAACTGGCCGCCGCCGCATGTCGAGACGTTCGATCCCTTCCATCTGCCGCTGATGAACACGCTCATCCTGCTGCTCTCAGGCACGACCGTGACGTGGGCGCACCACGCGCTGCAGCAAGGTGATCGCACGGGCGCACGCAACGGCCTCATCCTGACGGTGCTGCTGGGCATTCTGTTCAGCTACATCCAATTCGCCGTTGAATACCCGGAAGCGGGCTTCGCCTTCGGCAACCAAGGCGATGTGACGACCGCCAACGTTTATGGCTCGGCGTTCTTCATGGCGACGGGCTTTCACGGCTTCCACGTCGTGATCGGCACGATCTTCCTGGGCGTGTGCTTGCTCCGTCTGCTTGCTGGGCAAATGACGCCGCAAAAGCACTTCGGTTTTGAGGCCGCGGCCTGGTACTGGCACTTCGTTGACGTGGTGTGGCTCTTCCTCTTCACCTTCGTCTACGTGATGCCGTACCTGACGATGCAGAATTGACGCTTCACCCATCCCCGGATTGGCGCGCAGCGCCAAGTCCGGGGCCGATAACCACGCTTGGTCGGGAATGGGGCGCTGAGTCACAAAGCATACGTGTTTATGGATCCCGGGTTCGCTGCTTCGCACAGCCCCGGGAATGGGTGTGAGAGTTGGCGCGGCCATGACTGCACCTTCGCCTATCCTCGCCGGCCTGCGTTGCCGCTGTCCGCAGTGCGGCAAGGGCGCAGTGTTCAAGAGCTATCTGCAACTGCGTGACGCGTGCCCCGTTTGCGGCGCCGATTTCAAATCGGCTGACGCTGGCGACGGCCCGGCTGTGTTTGTTATCTTGATCGTCGGCGCCATCGTCGCGCCATTGCTGTTGATCCTGCAGCGGCTTGTGCCCGACATCGTCGCGCTCGTGATAACATTGGTGGCGACGGTCGTGCTTTGCCTTGCACTTTTGCCGCCGTTCAAAGCAACGCTGTTTGCGTTGCAGTGGAAACATAAGGCGCGCGAAGCGACGCACGAGGACGTGGAATGATCCGCTTCAAGCCACTCCCGATCATGTCGCTGCTGTCGATCATCGCGTTCGCGGTGCTGATCTCGTTCGGCCGCTGGCAGTGGGAGAAGTACGAAGAGAAGACCGCCGCCGCCGAAGAACCGGTCGCGGAAATGACCATCGCCAGCTATCAGCCGATCGAAGGCGGCATGCAGTTTGTGTTCGGCGTTCGCCCCGACACACACGAGCAGGGCTGGCGCGTGTTTGCGCCTGTCCAGGAAGGCGACAGCATCATCTTCGTCGATAGCGATTTCGTCGTCGGCCGGGACTCGCCAAATCCGGAAGAAATTCGCGTGCCTGCGGCGATGCGCTTTGGCGCGCCGGTGAGCGGCGCCTCGGTGCGGCCGGAAGATCCGGGTCCGTTCGCTGCGCCGCCGCGACCGCTTGAGCGCCGCTGGTATGCGGTCGATCTCCCGGCGATGGGGCGCAACGCGGGCCTGGAGAACGTCGCGGATTACTACATTGCCGCGGCTTACGTCGGCGCAGATGGCCGCGCCGCCGCTAATCCATTTGCGCTCGCATCAGGCGCTGATGTGCTGCCGCCGGCGCGGCACTTGGGCTACGCGCTGACGTGGTACGGCCTCGCGCTCGTTCTCTTGGCCATCTATTTCGCCTATCATGCCAGCGTCGGGCGGCTCTCGTTTCAACGACCGCGCCCGCGCGAGGATTGATGCGCTACATCTCAACGCGAGGCCAAGCGCCGCCCGTTTCCTTCCTGGACGCAGTGCTCGCCGGCATGGCGCCGGACGGCGGGCTCTATGTGCCGGAAAGTTGGCCCAGCGGGCCGGTTGGTGATCGCGCAAAATGGCGCATCGCCAACCATCCATTTGGATCTACGGCGACCGACACTCTCGATCAGTTCGCGCGCGGAGAGGTTGGTTGGAGCGACGATGGCGCTGCCATTTGCAGCGAAGCCTACCTCGATGCGCCTTCCACGCCGAACGATCCCGGCTGGCGCCCGAAATGGCCGGAAGCCGTCACGCCGTTGCGCCAGACAGGCGCTGGCACGTGGCGCCTCGAGCTTTTCCATGGGCCATCGCTCTCGTTTAAAGACGTGGCGCTGCAGCTGATCGCGCCGCTGTTCGACGCGGCGCTAAAGAGCCGTGATCAGCGGCTCACGATCGTTTGCGCGACATCGGGTGACACTGGCGGAGCCGCCGTGGAAGCGCTGAAGGGACGCGAGCGCGTCGATCTATTCGTGCTGACGCCGAAGGATCGCGTCTCCGATGTGCAGCGCCGCTTCATGACCACCTCTGGCGCGAGCAATGTTCACGTGCTGGAAGTCGATGGTGATTTCGATGCCTGCCAAGCTTTGGTCAAGGCGCTGTTCGGTGATTTGGGGTTCGCCGCCTCAGCGCGGCTTTCAGGCGTGAACTCGATCAACTGGGCGCGCATTGTCGCCCAAAGTGTCTACTTCCAAATCGCCGCGCACAGTCTTTCGGCACATGGTCCAGTAAGCTTCATTGTGCCGACGGGAAACTTCGGCGACGCCTATTCTGCTTGGGTTGCCAAGCAGCTTGGTGCGCCGGTCAACCGCATCGTGCTCGCCACGAATGAAAACGACATACTCGCGCGCGCTTTAGGAACGGGTCGCTATGAGCGTGGTGCTTCCAGGGCGACACTCTCGCCTGCTATGGATATTCAGGTCGCTTCAAATTTTGAACGTATCCTGTTTGAAGCGCTGGGCCGCGACGCCGAAGCCGTGCGCGCGCTGTACGCAGGCCTCGCCCAGTCCGGTGCATTCGACATTCCCGCGCCAGCGCTCGAACGTCTGCGTGAGGACTTCTCTGCGGTGGCCGCATCCGATGCGGATACGCTGAAGCAGATGTGGGACGCTTGGAAATACGACAGCGAGCTGATTTGCCCTCACACTGCCGTGGCGCAGTACGCTCGCACCGATACGCAGTGGAGATCCCCGGGCGTGTTCCTCGCCACCGCTCATCCCGCGAAATTTCCCGAGACCGTGGAGCGCGCGACAGGCGTGCGTCCGCAACTCCCCGCAAAATGCGCCGATCTCTTCCAGCGCAGCGAAAAATTTGACTCTCTCCCCGCCGACGCCGAAGCGGTGAAGCAATATATCCGCGAACGGAGCCGCGCGTGGCAGTCAACCACAACTAAATCGGGACCGCCGGCGTCTCGCCGGCCAACACCGGCGCTTGCCGGCGAGACGCCGGCGGTCCACATTGGCTGAGCTAGAACTCATCCGCCTGCCCAATGGCGTGCGCATTGCGCTCGACCCGATGCCGGGCCTCGGCACTGCCGCGCTTGGCGTTTGGCAGCGTGTTGGCGCGCGCTGGGAGTCCGAAGAGCTCAACGGCATCGCGCATCTCTTCGAACACATGGCCTTCAAAGGCGCCGGCTCGCGCGATGCGCGAAAATTCGCTGAAGATACCGAAAACGCCGGCTGCGTGATGAACGCCGCCACCGGCTATGAGCGCACCGCGTACTATGCGCGCTGCCTCGCCGAGCAAGCGCCGTTCTCACTCGATCTCATCTCCGACATCCTCTTCGATCCGCACTGGTTGCCGGAGGATCTGGAGAAGGAGAAGGGCGTCGTCGCGCAGGAACGTGGTGAAGCCTTCGACGCGCCGGACGATCGCGTGTTCGAACTTCACCAAGCCGCGCTCTACAAGGGCCAACCCCTCGGGCGCCCAATCCTTGGCACCGATGAAGCGCTGAAGAATGTCAGCGTCGACACACTGATCAACTTTCGCAGCGCCCACATGACGCCGGACCGCGTCATCGTCTCCATTGCCGGCGCCTTCGATCGCGACGCCATCATAGAAACCGCGACGCGCCGCTTCGGGCATCTCGCGAACAAGCCTGCCCAACAGAGCGCCCCGGCGCGCGCGCTCGCAGGTCACGCGAGCGAGACCCGCAAGCTCGAGCAAACCCACCTTGTGTTTTCGTGGCCCGGGCCTGCGTCAGGTCACGAGAGCGTCTACGCGGCGCGGCTATTGTCGGAGATTTTCGGCGGCGGCATGTCTTCGCGGCTCTTCCAGGAAGTCCGCGAAACACGCGGCCTCGTTTACGCCATCGATTCCGCGCTCGATACGCTGGAAGATGACGGCCGCATCAGCGTCTATGCCGGCTGCTCGGCCGAGAACGCGCGTGAAGTCGCCGAGATCGTGCAGGATCAACTCGCGCTGATGGCCGCCAAGGGGCCAACCGAAGCAGAGCTCACGCGCGCCAAAGCTGTCTCACGCGCCTCGATGTTGATGGGTGTCGAAGCCCCCAGCGCCCGCGCCGAGGCCCGCGTCAGCCAGCTCTTTCTCCGTGACCGGCTCGCCGACTTCTCCGAAATCCGCGACCGCATGGACGCCGTCACGTGTGAGCAAATCCAAGCCGTCGCCGCCAAGGCGCTCGAAGGTCCGGCTTGCGCGGCTGCGATTGGCCCCAAGGCAGGGCATGGCGCGCTCGCGGCTTTTGGGGCAAAATGAGCCGTCATGGCTTTGATGCGTAAGGACAATGACGGCATGCGCCGGGTCGATGGGGAAGGCGTCTACGTGCGCGCGCCCGAACTGCGCGACTACCAGGAATGGGCCGACGTCCGTGAAGCCAGCCGCAATTTCCTGACGCCGTGGGAGCCGACCTGGGCGCAGGACGAAACCTCGCGCGGCTCGTATCGCTACAAACTGCGCCGCTACACCGAAGACGCGCGCGATGACAAAGCGCACGCGCTGTTCGTTTTCCGTGAAGACGATGATGCGCTGGTTGGCGGCGTCACGCTCTCAAACATCCGCCGCGGCGTCGCGCAGACGGCCTCGCTCGGCTACTGGGCCGGCCAGATGCACACCGGCAAAGGTTACATCACCGCCGCCGTCCGCGCCGTCGTGCGGTACGCGTTCGAAGATTTGGACCTTCACCGCGTCGAAGCCGCGTGCCAGCCCGACAACATGGCCTCGCGCCGCGTGCTGGAAAAATGCGGCTTCACCCAAGAAGGCATGGCGCGCGCGTATCTCAAGATCAACGGCGCCTGGCGCGACCACGTGCTGTTCGGGATCGTGAATAGCGGGGTCTAATATGGACCGCCGGCGTCTCGCCGGCCGGCACCGGCGCATGCCGGCGAGACGCCGGCGGTCCATATTTCGGCCAGCACCGGCGCGTGATAAGCTTGAAGCATGTCGCTCACGGGATGGCGTTCGCGCGGTTATCTTCCGCACTGTGATGAGAACTGCCTCGTTCAGCACATTGTCTTTGGCCTTGCCGACGCATTGCCTGGCAGCGTCCCAAGTTTGATCACCGATCCGATTGCCCGCGCTGAATGGGCGGATAAGGCGTTCGATACGGTGCGCGGCGAGCGTCTGCTGGCTTCACCTGCGAACGCTGAGACTATTCAGTCGATCGTGAAGAATTCCGAATCGTTTGATTGATTGGTGTTTTTAGCGCGAAGCGTGGATTTACATTTGCCAGTTTTAGGCGCGCACGCCGTGGTTTTCTTGCAATTGTTGCGCGGCGCCGAGAAGCGTGATTCCATCGTCTTGGGCTGACGATGGGAGAGCTGGA
>JANPCV010000041.1:0-18100 GCA_031431115.1 Caulobacteraceae bacterium | reverse complement strand
CGGCCTCATCCTCTCCGCATGTTGTGAAGCTGCCGCTATCGCGCGAAGATGCCGTTGATCCCGAAGAAATGCTCGTGGCCTCGCTTTCATCTTGCCATATGCTCTTCTTCCTCGATTTCTCGCGCCGCGCTGGCTTCGTGAGCGATGCGTATTCCGATCAAGCCGTAGGCGTGATGGGCAAGGACGAGCGTGGCCGCATCGCGATGACGCAAGTGAAGCTCAACCCGATCGTGATCTGGGCCGGCGACAAACAACCGGCGCCAGAAGAAGTGCGCGAACTGCATCACAAAGCGCACGAAGCCTGTTTCATCGCCAACTCGTTCCGCGGCGACGTCGCCATAGGCGGCGGCGAGGCGCACTGATTTACCGCGCTTCGCTCAGCCCGAGCGAAGCGGTCAGCGGAGTAGGCGCTTCAGAGCGCCAGGGACGACTCCGGTCCCATGCAGGGTGAAGCGGCGATGCCGCTGGAAGTTGGAGTACGAATATGGCTGAGGCCTATATCTATGACGCGGTTCGCACGCCGCGCGGCAAAGGCAAAGCGAACGGCTCGCTGCACGAGCAAACGTCGCTGCAATTGGCGACGCAAGTGCTCGAAGCAATCCGCGATCGCAACAACCTCGACACCTCGAAGGTCGATGATGTTTATCTTGGTGTGCTCTCGCCAATCGGCGAGCAGGGCGGCAACCTCGCCCGCATCGCGGTGCTGAACGCCGGCTATTCGCAAACCGTCGCCGGCGTCCAAGTGGAGCGCTTCTGCGCATCGGGTCTCGAAGCCTGCAACATCGCCGCCGCGAAAGTGAAATCCGGCGAAGCTGAACTCGCCATTGGCGGTGGCTGCGAAAGCATGAGCCGCGTGCCGATGGGCTCGACCGGCGGCTCATGGGCAACCGACCCGTCGATCGCGATGAAGTCCTACTTCACCCCGCAAGGCGTCTCGGCCGATGCGATCGCGACCAAGTACGGCTTCTCGCGCACCGATCTCGATAGCTACGCCGTGCAATCGCAACAGCGCGCGGCGCAAGCCTGGAAAGAGGGCCGCTTCAAGAAGTCGATCGTGCCAGTGAAAGACCAACTCGGCGTAACGCTGCTCGCTCACGACGAGTTCATGCGCCCAGAAACCACGCTGCAATCGCTCGGCGCGCTTGAGCCGAGCTTCAAGATGCAAGGCGAGATGATGCCTGGCTTCGACGGCGTCATTCAGCAGCGTTATCCTGAGCTAGAGAAGATCGATCACGTCCACCACGCCGGCAATTCATCCGGCATCGTTGATGGCGCAGCTGGCGTGTTGATCGGCACCAAGGAGATGGGCGAGATGCTCGGCCTCAAACCGCGCGCGCGCATTCTTGGCGGCGCATCGGTTGGCTCCGAGCCATCAATCATGCTGACCGGTCCGGAATTCGCCACGCAAAAGCTGATGAAGAAGCTCGGCCTCACCAAGCAAGACATCGACCTCTGGGAGCTCAACGAAGCTTTCGCCGCGGTCGTGTTGCGCTGGGTGCAGGCGCTCGATCTCGACATGGCCAAGGTCAACGTCAACGGCGGCTCGATCGCGATGGGTCACCCGATTGGGGCCACCGGCGCGATGATCCTCGGCACCATGGTCGATGAACTCGAACGCGCCGACAAAGAACGCGCGCTCATCACGCTCTGCATCGGCGCCGGCATGGGCACCGCAACCGTGATTGAACGCGTGAACTGAAGATAACCACCAATCCCCGGGGCGGCGCGTAGCGGCGAGCCCGGGGCCCATAAACACATCTCGTCGAGTTTATGGGCCCCGGACTTGGCCTCCGGCCAATCCGGGGATGGGTGGAGAAGAAGCTGGAAGATAAAAGAGGGTAGGTCCGATGGAAAATTTCAAAATCGACGTCGACAGCGACGGCATCGCGCTCATCACGTTCGATGTGCCGGGCCGCTCTATGAACACCATCACCGGATCGGTGATGCGCGACCTGATCACGCTCGTCGAGACGCTGAAGTCCGACGACAAGATCAAAGGCGCCGTCATCACCTCGGGCAAGACGACCGGCTTCTGCGCCGGCGCCGATCTCGGCGAACTCAACCAACGCGGCGCCGCCAAAGAAGAAGCGCCGAAGTCGGAAGAAGAACGCCTGAAGAAGCAATTTGATCAAAGCTTCACGCTCAATCGTTCACTCCGCGCGCTGGAAACCAACGGCAAGCCGGTCGCGATCGCGCTCGAAGGCCTTGCTCTCGGTGGTGGTCTCGAAATCGCGCTCGCGTGTCACTACCGCGTCGCCGCTGACAATCCGAAGATCAAGTTCGGCCTGCCTGAGTCAAAAGTCGGCCTGCTGCCGGGCGCCGGTGGCACGCAACGTCTGCCGCGCCTGATCGGCGTGCAGAACGCCGCGATGATGATCCTGCAAGGCGCCGATAAATCGCCGCAAGAAGCCAAGTCGCTGGGTTTCATCAACGAAGTTGTCGAGCCCGGCAAAACCGTCGAGGCCGCGAAGGCTTGGGTGAAGGCAAACCCGAAGGCGATCGCGCCGTGGGACGTTAAAGGCTACAAAGTGAAGGACGGCCCGTTCACGCCAGCCGGCGCGATGGCCGCTGTCGGCGGCAACGCCATGGTCTCCAAGCAGACCAATCTCAACTATCCGGCTCAGCGCAACATTCTCTCGTGCATCTATGAAGGCATGCAGGTGCCGATCGACGCCGCGCTGCGCATTGAGTCCCGCTACTTCATCAAGACCGCCAACACGCCGCAAGCGAAGGGCATGATCCGCTCGCTGTTCGTGAACATGCAGGCGCTCGGCAAAGGCGGAAATCGTCCCGAAGGCATCCCGACTTACGACATCAAGAAGGTCGCCGTCATCGGCGCCGGCCTCATGGGCGCGGGCATTGCCTACGTGCAAGCCAAGGCCGGTATCGAGACCATTCTGCTCGATGTCAGCCAAGAGAGCGCCGAGAAGGGCAAAGCCTATTCGCAACGCATCGTCGATAAGGACGTCTCGCGCGGCAAGATCACCAAGGAGAAGGGCGACGCGCTGCTCGCGCTGATCACGCCCTCGACCGACTATTCGCTGATCAAAGGCGCTGACCTCGTTGTCGAAGCTGTGTTCGAGAACGTTCAGCTCAAGGCTGATGTCACCAAGAAGGCCGAAGCATTCCTCGGTGAAAACGCCGTCTTCGGATCCAACACCTCGACGCTGCCGATCACCGGTCTCGCCGAAGCCTCAGCCCGTCCGAAGAACTATATCGGCATCCACTTCTTCTCGCCGGTCGAGCGCATGGGCTTGGTCAAATTGATCCTGGGCAAAGAAACGACGCCGGAAACGCAAGCCAAGGCGATCGACTACGTCATCAAGATCCGCAAGACGCCGATCACCGTGAACGATTTCCGCGGCTTCTACACCTCGCGCTGCTTCGGCACTTACCCGGCCGAAGGCGTCGAGATGCTGGTGGAAGGCATCGCGCCGGCGATCATCGAAAACGTCGGCCGCCAATGCGGCATGCCGATGGGCCCGCTCGAAGTCTCCGACTCCGTCGGCCTCGATACCGCGCTGAAGATCGGCAAGACCAACGCCGAACTTAATCAGCAGGATTACAAGAAGGACCCGCGCGCGGCGATGCTGTCATGGCTCGTCGAAGATAAGGGCCGCGTCGGCCGCAAGGGCGGCAAGGGCTATTACGAGTACGGCGACGACGGCAAGCCGACGCGTATCTGGCCTGGCATCTCTGAAAAGATCGAAGTGAAAACCAAAGAGTGCCCGCCTGAACTCAAAACCGAACTCACCAAGCGCTATCTCTTCCGCCAATGCATCGAAGTTGCGCGTTGCTTCGAAGAAGGCGTCATCACCGATCCGCGCGACGCTGATGTCGGCTCAATTCTCGCTTGGGGCTTCGCGCCGTACTCAGGCGGCTGCATCAGCTACATCGACTTGTTCTGGGGAACGAAGAAGTTCGTCGAAGAAGCCGATCGTCTGGCTGACACCTACGGCGAACGCTTCCGCCCGAACAAACTCCTCCGCGACATGGCCGCAAAAGGCGAGACCTTCTACGACCGCTTCGGCGCCAAGGAAAAGAAGGCGGCTGCTTAAAATCGGAAAGGGCCGCCTTCGGGCGGCCCTTTTATATTGGGGCGCAAACGATGGGCGATCTGATTCAAATGGCGGCGAATGTCGCCGTGCTTGCGTCGCTGATCTTTGTCGCGCTGCAAGTCCGCATGGGCGTGCAAATGCTGCGCGACGCCGCCGTGCGCAATCACTTGGAAAAGACGCAGAGCATCAGCCGTCTGCTCGCGGAGAATGCTCAGCTGGCCGATCTATGGTCGCGCGGCAGTAAGGGCGGCCTCGCAAGTCTCAGCGACGGCGAGCGCGTCCAATTCGTCAATTTCTGCATGTTCATGTTCCGCACCATGGAAGAACTCCATGTGCAGTACGCCCGCGGCAAGATGGACGACGCGCTCTACATCTCGAACATCACGATCTTCCGAGATGTCCACCAACTTCGAGGCGCCGCCGAAGCATGGCAGGTCCGCCGCCATCTCTTCACAGCGGCGTTCCAGGCCTTCTACGAAAGCTATGTCACCTCGGGCGAAGGCAAGTCGCTCTACGATCTGCCGCCAAGCGCCAGCGCCTAGAGCAAACTCTCCGCGCACTCGACCAGCGTGTCCTGGTCGCATCCGCCAGCCCTTCGCGCCATTGGGCGCCGAGTTTGGATAATTTCCGCAACGGGAAGGGGGTGCGCTCTCGCCGTGAGCCACTATGTTCTCGCCCATGACCCAACTTACCGACCCGCTCACGTTCCGTTCCGGCGCGACGCTGAAGAACCGCTTCATCCTCTCGCCACTCACCAACTCGCAGAGCTATCCGGACGGCGTGCTGAGCGAAGAAGAGTATCGCTGGCTCACCATGCGCGCCGAAGGCGGTTTCGCGCTGACCATGACCTGCGCGGCATCGGTGCAGGAGGAGGGCGTCGGCTTTCCAGGCCAACTTGGCTTTCATGATGACAAGCACTTGCCTGGCCTCACGCGCCTCGCCGCCAAGATCAACGAAGAGGGCAGCCACTCGGTCGTACAATTGCACCACGGCGGCTTACGCTCACTCAATGCGCCAAAGGCGCCGAGCTCGGACGAAAAGCTCAAAGCCGATGCGCTGACATTGGACGAAGTCCAACACAGCCGCGATTACTTCATCTCCGCTGCTCTGCGCGCTGAACGCGCCGGCTTTCACGGCGCCGAGCTTCACGGCGCGCACGGCTATCTCATCTGCTCGTTCCTCAGCCCCGAACTCAATCGCCGCGACGACGCTTACGGCGGCGATGCCGAACGCCGCGCGCGCTTCCTGTTTGAAATCGTCGACGGCATCCGCGCTGCAACCAAGCCCGGCTTTTCAATCGGCGTGCGCCTCTCGCCGGAGCGCTGGGGCATCCAGACCCTCGAGATCCGTGACGTCGCGCAGCGCCTGATGCGCGAGGGTAAGATTGATTACATCGACATGTCGCTCTGGGATGTCCGCAAGGAGCCGAACGACGAAGCCCTGAAGGGTCGCACGCTTGCGTCCTACTTCACCGAACTCGATCGCAACGGTGTGCGCCTTGGCGCCGCCGGCAAGATCATGTCGGCGCAAGATTGCCGCGACGTGCTCGACGCGGGTTTCGATTTCCCGATCCTCGGCCGCGCCGCCATCCTGCATCACGATTTCCCGAAGCGAGTCGCCGCCGATCCGAACTTCCAGTCGGTCGCCACGCCGGTCAGTGAGAAGTATCTGCACGACGAAGGCCTCAGCCCCGTCTTCGTGACTTACATGCGCAGCTGGGCCGGATTCGTCGAAGACGCGGCCTAACGATTTTCGTTGGCATGCGTCGCCATCGGCGTAACGTACCCCCGCAGGCTGCGGGGGTTGCCATGTTCAAGCTCGCTTTTGTTGTGTTCGCGATGGTGTCGCTCAGCGCGTGCGCGTCCTTGGGTCCGTACGAATCCAGCTCAAATCTATCGGCTAACGAGAGCTTTGACGCTGCGCCGGTTGAGGTGGCATTGGTCGCCACAACCGCACTGCATCGCAGGGCCTTCAGCGCACCGAGCCGGCGGCAACCTGAGCTACGCGTCATCCTCGCGAGCGCCGTAGATCGAAGCCGCCGCCGTGTTGCCCGCATCCGAACCGCTCGCGTCTAGCCGCTATTGCGCAGCGCCGTCGCGATTGCGTTGAGCGAAAGCTGAATGCCTTCGCGAATGCGCGGATCGGCCTCGCCCGCGCGATGCCGCTTCAAAAGCTCGACCTGCAAGAAGTTCAGCGGCTCGATATACGGCAACCGCAAGCGGATCGATTTTTCCAACGCGCCTTGAGATTCAAGCAACCGCGTTTGGCCCGTGAGGCTCAGCAGCGTGTCGCGCGTCTCCTGCCACGCGGTGCGAATGCGTTCGAAGATCGCTTTGCCCAGCGCCTGGTCCTCAACAAGCGCGAGATACTGCGCCGCGATCGCCATATCGGATTTCGCCAGCACCATTTCCAAGTTCGCTAGCGTCGTGCGCAAGAACGGCCAGCTCTGCGCCATGTCGCGCGCCAGCGCCTGATCCTTGCACGCGGCAAGCCCGTGTCCCGCGCCGTACCAACCCGGCAGCATCACGCGCGCTTGGCTCCACGAGAACACCCAAGGGATCGCGCGCAAATCTTCGATGCGATCAGATTTGGTGCGGCTCGACGGCCGCGAGCCAATCTTCAAATCCGCGATCTCCGCAATCGGCGTGATCTGCCGGAAGAACGCGTTGAAGCCCTCTGTTTCATAGACCAAACCGCGATAGGCCTTGAACGCCGTCGCCGACATGTCGCGCATCGCAGCCGCAAAGCGCTTGTCATCGCGCGCGCTGATATCCGGCGGCGCCAGCGAGGCGAGCAACGTCGCGGACGCCATCGCTTCCAAATTCGCAACCGCACTCTCTGGCGTACCATATTTCGCCGCGATCACTTCGCCTTGTTCCGTGATGCGAATGCGGCCGTTGACGGTGCGCGGAGGCTGCGCGCGAATGGCCTGAAACGATGAGCCGCCACCGCGCCCGACTGCGCCGCCCCGGCCGTGGAAGAGTTGCAGCGATACTTTCGCCTTCTCGAACACAGGCACAA
Source organism: Caulobacteraceae bacterium (assembly GCA_031431115.1). Taxonomy (GTDB): domain Bacteria; phylum Pseudomonadota; class Alphaproteobacteria; order Caulobacterales; family Aquidulcibacteraceae; genus Vitreimonas. The sequence goes on along the minus strand of JANPCV010000041.1, from coordinate 11,021 downwards.
GCGCGCGGCCGGTTTCATTCAAGCTCCACACCGAAGTGAGATAGCCGCCGTCCTTGTTTGAGTCCGAATAGCCAACCATCACTTCCTGATGGCCGCGCGCTACCGCCTGCGCTGCGACTTCCGGCAATGCAAACAGCGCCGTCATGACCCCCGGCGCGCGCTGCAAGTCTTCGATCGTTTCAAACAGTGGCGTCACCGAAATCGGGCAGGGCGCCCCGGCGTGGAATATCCCTGCCTCCTTCAGCAACACATAAACTTCGAGCACATCCGAAACGCTCGCCGCTTTCGAGATGATGTAATTGTTGATGCTCTGCGGGCCGTTGCGCTTCAGCGCGGCAGCGGCGCGAGATAGGATCGCTCGCTCGGACGTCGTTTCGTCCGAATAAGTCGCGCCTGGGAACGCGAGCAGACGTCTGCCCGCCAACTCCGCGCGCAGCAACGCGACACGCGCGTCTTCGGAGAGCTTCAAATAATCGGCTTCAACGCCCGCGCTCGCGAGCAGTTCGGCAACCACGCGCTCGTGCACGTCCGAGTTTTGCCGCAAGTCCAACGTCGCAAGATAGAACCCACACGTCTCCACCAAGCGAACCAGTCGCCCAAGCGCGCCGCCGCGCCCAAGCCCGCCATCGCCGTCCGCCGCGAGTGCAGATTGAATGATCAGCAGGTCAGCCATAAATGCGTCTGCGCTTTGATAGGCCTGCGTCGCGTACTTCGAAGGACGCGGCGGCGCGTGTCCGCTGATCTCCGCGTACGTAGCGCTAAGGCGCGCATAAATGCCGGTGATCGCGCGCCGGTAGGGTTCGTCACGTCGTGCGGCCCCGTTGTCGCCGCTGGCCTCCGCTAGTGCTGCAAGTTCTGGCGTGATCTTCGCCAGCTCAGTGGAAAGCGAAAGTGTCGCCCCCAATTCGTGCAACTGATCGAGATACGTCTCGATCACCGTTTCAGCCGCACGCGACATCGCATAATCCAGCGACTCCGCCGTGACGTTCGGATTGCCGTCGCGGTCGCCGCCGATCCAACTGCCGAGCCGCAAGAACGAAGCAGGGCGCGATCCCAAAGCGCGATGCCAGCGCGCGTAGAGCCCCGGCAATGCTTGCAAAAAAATATCGCGGAAATACGCGATCGCCGTCTCGACCTCGTCGTTTACATAAAGCCGTTCGTGACGCAGCGGACGCGTCTGCCACAAAATCGCGACGTGGCGCTGTATGGCGCGGTCGATCAAATCGCCGCCGTCCGTTTCCGTCAAACCCCGGTCGCGCAACGCCATCAGCGAGGCGATGTGGTTGCGGTGATCGATGAGGCTCTTGCGGCGCACTTCAGTCGGGTGCGCCGTCAGCACCGGCGCGATCAGCGCGCCGTTCAGGAAAGCTGCGATGTCAGCGCGCGCGATGCCGTGCCGCTCAAGTTCCGCCACCGCATCGGCCATCCCGGCGCCAGCCTCCGCCGTGACGCCCTGGCGATCTTCAGCGAGGTTCGCCAGCATCGAGAACAGCATGAACCCGCGTACGAACGCCAAAGTATCATCGAGTGAGAGCGCCTCCAGCGACAAGTTCACCAAATCGCTCGCGCTATCGCCGCGATGGCGCTCCACCGAAGCTGCGCGGATCGTCTCGATGCGCTCGAACAGCGTTTCGCCGCCATAGGCGCGGATTACATCGCCCAGGATGCGGCCCAGATATTTGATATCGGGGTTCTGGCTGATGCTGCGGCCAGCGTCGGCATTTGCGGAATGATCGGCGGGCATGGCGTTCCGGGGGAGGCTGTGCGTGGACCATATCACGCTTGCGATCACCGCTCACAGAACGCAATTTGCCGCCTCGCCGGCGGCGCCCAACTCGATTGGATTCCCAGCGGGAGCCGCTAAGTACGGTGCATGTCCGAACCCGCTCGCCCCACGCAGCTTGAATACTGGAACAGCAAAGTCGGGGAGGAGTGGGCGCGCCAAGCCGGCCGCACCGACAAGTTGTTCGCGGGCCTGACGCAAGCGACCTTCAAAGCACTCGATCTACAACCCGGCGAGCGCGTCTTGGATATTGGCTGCGGCGCCGGTGAAACCACGCTCACCGCTGCACAGCATGTTGGCGCCAGCGGCCATGCAGTCGGCGTCGATATTTCCAAGCCGCTGCTCGAACTCGCCCGCGCGCGCGCCAAAGCCATCACCAACATCGACTTCATCGAAGCCGACGTCGGCGTCACCGATATTCCCGGCGCGCCGTTCGACGCCGCATTCTCGCGCTTCGGCGTGATGTTCTTCGACAACCCAATCGCCGCCTTCACCCGCATCCGCGCAAATCTCCGCCCAGGCGGTCGCCTCGCGTTCATCTGCTGGCGCGGTTTCAATGAAAATCTTTGGACCAGCGGCCCCGTCCGCGCGCTGACGCCAATGCTGCCCGCGCCATTGCCGCCGCCCGACGAAACCTTGCCCGGCCCGATGTTCTTCGCCGATCCGGACAAAGCCAAATCCGTGCTCGCCGCCGCCAACTGGCGCGACATCACGGTCGAACCCTGGGACGGGCCGCTCCTCATCGGCACCACCGCCGAAGACGCTGCCGCCTACCTCCTGAAGATCGGCCCCAGCGCCCGCGCCATCGCCGAGCACAAGCTCGATCCCGCCAAAGCCGAGCAGCTCATCGTCGAAAACCTCGCGAAATCCCAAGGCCCAAACGGCGTTTCTCTCGCCGCCGCCTGCTGGATCGTCCGCGCCAGCGCCTGACGGAACCCGCCCCGCAGGCCACCTATGCCGCGGGGATTATTGACTTCTCAACGCTTTACCCCGATATCCCGGCTCAGCGACCGTTCGCGCCAAAGATGGCGCTGAACGCGGTCCCACGGAACGCCACCATCGACGTTCGGCTTTGAGCCCCCTTTTAGGCATCGGCTCGCCGCCTTTCTTCGCCGTCGCATCGTTCCTGATCTTAATGAGCCGCACTGCGACCGCAGGCGGCCGAAAGTATCATAGTGACCACATTCCAAGATCTCGGCGTTTCCGCGCCGATCCTTAAGGCGCTTGAAGCCGAGGGTTATACCAAGCCGACTCCGATCCAATTGCAGGCGCTGCCGATCGTGCAGAAGGGCCGCGACCTGATCGGTCTCGCCCAAACCGGCACCGGCAAGACGGCGGCGTTCGCGCTGCCGATCCTCGATCGCCTCCACAAAGACCGTAAGCACGCCGGCGATAAGTCCTGCCGCGTGCTCGTGCTCGCCCCGACACGCGAACTCGCCGCCCAAATCGGCGACAGCTTCCGCGCCTACGGCAAGTTCCTCGGCCTCAGCACCGCCGTCGTTTTCGGCGGCGCCTCGATGCACAAGCAAAAGCAAGCCATGTTCCGCGGCGTCGACATTCTCGTCGCCACGCCAGGCCGTTTGCTTGACCACGTCAGCCAACGCACCGTGCGTCTCGACAAGGTTGAAATCCTCGTCCTCGACGAAGCCGATCACATGCTCGACATGGGCTTCATCCACGATCTCCGCAAAATCGCGACCATCCTGCCGCGTCAGCGTCAGACGCTCTTCTTCTCGGCCACCATGCCGCCGTCGATCGAAGAGCTCGCCGCGCAATTCCTCGACAAGCCGGAAAAGATCTCGGTTGCCCCGCAATCGACGACCGCTGAGCGCGTCGAGCAGGCCGTGATCCACGTCGATCAATCCAAGAAGCAGGATCTCCTGCACGCCATGCTCGCCGATAAGTCGATCAAGCGCGCGCTGGTCTTCGCCCGCACCAAGCACGGCGCCGACCGCGTCTCGAAAAAGCTGGAAAGCGCCGGCTTCAGCGCCGACGCCATCCACGGCAACAAGAGCCAAGGCCAACGCACGCGCGCGCTGGACGGCTTCAAGAAGGGTCAGACCCGTATTCTCGTCGCCACCGAAGTCGCTGCGCGCGGCATCGACGTCGACGATATCACCCACGTCTTCAACTACGACCTGCCGAACGTGCCGGAGCAATACGTCCACCGCATCGGCCGTACCGCGCGCGCCGCACGCACCGGCATCGCCATCTCGTTCTGCGCTCCCGATGAACGCGCCTACCTGCGCGACATTGAGCGTCTGACCAAGCAGCCAGTGCCGGTCATGGAAACCGACATGTCGCTCCGCGCCCCGCGCGCGGACGAAAAGGTCGTCCGTCCGAAGGGCCCAGCCGGCCGCTCGGGCGCTGTCCATCCCGCCCGCAAGCACGCGCCGAAGAAGCATCATGCTTCCGACACGCATGGCGCGGCGCACGCCAAGCAGGGGCATGGCCCAACCCGTTCGCGCGATGAAGGCGATCGCCGCGACCGCAAGGGCAACAACGTCTGGTCGAACAACGGCGCCGCGCCGAAGTACCGCAAACAAACGCGCCGCCCCACGAGCGTCTAACACCGAGCGCTATGGAGCGCGGGCGTCCTCGCCCGCGGTGATCAAGCCAACGCCACCGCTTGCCGGCAGCTGCTGCACCGCGGGCGGGGACGCCCGCGCTCCATACTTTCAATTGCGCCGTCCACCCGATGCGCTAGCGTGCGCGGGGGATTGGTTATGGATTATCTGGTTTGGGCGCCCGCTGTGGCCGCCGCTATTTTGATACCCCTGGGTATCTATTTTCTGCCTGCCAAAACACGCATCGTCATCGACACGCTGACATCGACAGCGCGGGCGGAAGTGCGCCCGTTATGGGGCATCGGCGCTGCGATGATCACGCGGGCTTTGCCCAAGAAACTGCACGGCTCGCCGCTCCCATCTTTCAGTGATGCGAAACGTGTCGGGCACGCCCTGATAACGCCCGGCATCATTGATGTGGCCTACGCGGCGGCGAAAAGCCTCGCCGATCTCAAGCCGCGCGTGGCCAAGCTCGAACTTCGTTTGAATCTCGCTGACACCTCGCGCACCAGGGTTGTGCAAACCGCCGTGCAAGCGGCGTTGGCGGTCGCGCCGGCCGCGCTTCGTCAGAACGTCATCGTGTCTCAATCGGATGAACTCGGCGCCCAAATTAGCGGCGAGTTCGAGTTGAGCGCATCGCCAGCACAACTCAACGCGATTTACGCACGCCTCAAAAGCTCACGCGCCACCCAAGAATTTCGCCGCCGCCTCAACAAGAAAACCAAGCCCGACAAACGCGTGCCCGACGTTCAAGTGCGCTGAGCTGACGGCGGCGCCAGGCGCTTCGTTCCCTCTCCCGGTTAGGGAGAGGGAACAGACAAAATACGCAACGCCCGGCTCTTTGCGCAATGCGGACGAAGGTGATTACGCGCCACTGCTCTTCGTCATTCCGGGACGATCTCCATCGTTGAGGCGGCAAACGGCGCCCCTATAGTGTTGCATGGCGAGCGCGGATGACTGCATGCTCGCACCTCAATAATCCAAGGCCAGCCGATGAGATCACCAAGCCTTTTCGTCGCTATGCTCCTGGCCGGATTCTCGATGAGCTGCGTGCACGATCACGATACCGGTCGCGGCGCCGGGGCAAGCCAGGGCGTTTACCGACTCCCATATGCCGACGGCCAAGCCGTCGAGGTTTTTGATGACTTCGTCACTCATCGTCCGACGGGACGCATCGACTTGTTCGCGACAGCCGGCGCTCGCCCGCATCGCATTGTCGCTGCCGCCGCTGGTCGCGTCATGGCCATTCAAGACGAGTACAGCGAGCAGCAATCCGGTCGCGCAGCCGCGGACTGCCGAAACAATTTCGTGTGGATCGCCCACGAGAATGGCGAGTGGACCGGCTATTCTCATCTGGCCCGTCATTCGGTGAGTGAAGGCGCAAGGCTCAAAGTGGGCGATTGGGTCGAGGCAGGCGCCTACCTTGGCGAGGAGGCCGCCGTCGGGTGCGCGATGCTGGAGCATCTGCATTTCGAGGTCGCGATCCTGGATCAGGCGGCGCCGATCGATCAGGGCGGCTTTGCGCTGAACAATGAAGGCGGGGCGCGAAATCGCAATCCACGATTCTGCCGCGTGCGCGGCAGCTTCGTTGCGAGAGGCCAGCGCTACGAAGCGCAGCCCTGCGATCGCCGTTCCCGGTCCTGACGCGCCGGAGGATCGCCAGCGATGCGGCGGTGTACGTCACGGAAGTCCAACAAGAAAACCAAGCCCGACAAACGCGTGCCCGACGTTCAAGTGCGCTAGCTTGGACCGCCGGCGCCCTCGCCGGCATCTTCGTTTCCACTTGCAGAATGGAACGTGGCCAAATCGCTCACTCACTCACGCGAGCCTTCAGTGACATCGCAGGCCTCCCGCTCCAACGGAGTTGCGACGGCGGCCGCGCTTGGCGCTTGAAACAGCCATGTGATAGCGCCGGGAGACAGGTCAATCCAGGCGCTTCCCTCGTGTCCCCATGCGCCGGTGCAGGATCGAACCGCAGCGCCTTCAGCGCGCACGACCGCCCTCACAACCGATATGGCGCGAGCGGGGTAACCGCCGTACTCGAGCCGCCCGGCGCTGAGCGCCCAGCGCACGCCGCCGGCGCGTGCGTCTGCGTGAAACGTCTCAGCCGTCGCTACCGGTGAATGGGCCAGCACGCCGGTGAAGACATCTGGGTGCCTGGCGCCCATGAAGAGTGCGAACGCCGCGCCATTGGAATAGCCGCCGATGGCGCGTTGTTGTGGCGAAGCGCGCGCCACGCGTTCGGCCCACGGGATCACAACATCGAGCAGCCAACGTTCGTGCGCTCGGAATCTTGCTCGGCCAACGTCGGTGTATTCACGGGTCCGGTTGCGAGCGTCAGGGTCCGGATCGAGACCGATGATCTGGATGGGGGGCGCCGTCCCTGCCTCAATGGCGGCGCGCAGGCGAGCCGCTGCGACATACAATCCCTCTCTGCCATCGGCCATGTAGAGCGTCGGCAACAACTGACCAGCGGGCGTGCTTGGCGCGCGCCAGATGTAAACGCCGCGAGGCGCGCCCGATTGGGGGCCATCGAGATCTCCGAGATAGCGCGCCTCGCCGTTGATGATTTCCGGGCTCGCCAGCTCAGTCTCTTGGGCCCGCGACGCGCCAGCGAACAAAAGGATGAAGCCGATCAAGAGCGACCGCAGCACATGTACGGCCGAAGCGAACAACTCGGCGTGCCCGCGATACCCCTCAGCCTCATTTGGCTGGCTATGAACGTCTCGCGCCATGCCAAGCAGCAAGATGACGCAAGAGCGGCGTCGTCAAGGTGTTCGATATGGTTTGGGGCTGCCGCAATGACGGCTGTCGGCGACTAGCGGAGGCAAATCGCGGATACGGCTGCACTCTATCCCACCCATTTGCCGCCCTAAGCCTTTGAAACCAAGCACGCGCGCGCCGAACGTATCCGACCGGCCCGCCGCGAGATTTAAGCTCGCCGCGTGAACTTCGTCCGATCCCCAGTCAGTCAGCATCGCCTCAAGCGCTTCGTCGCTTGGGCGATGCTGTTGCTCGTCTGGACGACGCAATTTCTCTTCACGAAGGCGCGCGGCCGTCACATCGGCCAACGTTGGTTCGGTCTCGATCATCTCGCACGCGTCGTCGCCGCGATCCTTGTCGTGCGCGCCGTGCAGCTGCATCCCATCCGCCGCCGTCCGCGCCGTCACACCGACCGCTTCAACACAAGGGCAGGGTTCCGGCGCCGCGCTGTGCCGGCCTCCCAAATCCGCGTCATTCTTGGCGCGCGTCTACGCAAGCAATTCTACGCGCGCGATCCCTTCAAGCGCATCGGCTTGCTGCTCAACGCGCTCCGCAACCTCGATGCATTCGCGTCTCGCATCGGCGTCCGCGCACGCCTCGGCCTCAATCGCTTGCGCGCGATCACACTCATTTTCCCGCCGCACGACGCTGCGCCGACGCGCCTGACGTACGCCGTCTGCGCCGCCGACTCCTCCTAGACCCCACCCACATTTCACTTGCCGGGCCTTGCCCGCGCGCCTAAACCGCGCGCCCCATGCGTAAGGACATGAGCAAAGTTATCGTTGAACGGCCACGCGTGGGCCGGGCGGCGGCGGGTCTCCGCCCCGGCCGCACCCGCACGCTTGTCGATGACGATGGCGAGCCGATCAAAGCGAAGGGCGCGCGCGAGCCGAAGGGCAAAGCGCAAAAGACCAAGCACTTCAACGAAACGCTCAATCCGCTGAAGCGCTATCTCGCCTCAAACGTCGGCCGTCCGTGGGACAAGGTCTATTCCGAAATCAGCGAACATCTGAAGCCGACCTCCACCGTGCAGCAGCACGTCCGCGATCATCTTCAAGATTTCGTCGCCACCAAAACCCGGATGAAAGCTGGCGTTGTCCTTGTCACCCCACGCTTCGGCGGCGAACGCGCTCTGAAAGACGATTGGTGCCTCTATTACGTCCATCCGCGCACCGGCCTGTTGCGCAAAAACGAACACTACAAGCGCATGGCGCTTCGTCGTCGCGAAGAACGCCAAAAGGCCGAAATCGAACTCGCCAAACGCATGCGGATCATCGACGCCAAAACGCAGCTTCATCTCTTCGATGGCGCCTGGTGGGAGGTGAAGCTCGCAAAAATTCCGCCGAACGCGCTCTACACTGACGTCGTTCACCGCTCGAACCTGACGCGAACAGGAATAGGCGAACTCTACGGCAGGCCCGGTGTTTACGCCCGCGACAAGCGCCAACTTTCAAAAACCGAGATCAAGAAGTTGAAGCTCCGGGACTAGTCGCCTTGCTGCAATAGCCCCAACGTCACCCGCAATCACAGCTTTGACGGCGCCGTTTTGATCGTTCATCACCTCGCCTCATGACCCACGACCGCCTGATCGATTTCGAACGCGTCCTGAATTTCCGTGACTTTGGCGGTTGGGAAACGGCTGACGGCGGAAAAGTCGCGCGCGGTAAGCTCTTCCGCTCGGCGGCATTCAACGATGCGACCGAAGCTGATATCGCCCGGCTCGATGCGATGGGCCTGAAATTTTTGGTCGATCTGCGCCGCCCAGAAGAACGCCGCCACGAACCGAACCGCTGGCCCGGCCAAACCACGCGCGTCTTCATCAACGACACGGGCGCAGAAGGTGTCGCGTTGCCGCCGCATCTGGCAGCGCTGCTGCAAAGCGATCTCAGCGCCAAGTCGACCTACGATTATATGATGAGCCTCTATCAAGAGATCCCGTTCGATCGGCGCTTGATCAGCCTCTATCGCGATTGGTTCCGCGAAGTGGGTGAGGGCGGTGTTGGCGTCGTCCATTGCGCCGCCGGCAAGGATCGCACCGGTATCGCCTGCGCGCTGACGTTGTTCGCGCTCGGCGTCGATGAAGAGGCGGTGTTCGCTGATTACGAATTCACCAACGCCGCCGTCGATCTCGAAAAGCGCATGCCGAAAATTCAAGCGCGCATGGAAGAACGCCTCGGCCGCAAACTCGAGTCATCCGCCTTGCGCCCGATGCTCGGCGTTCACGTTGATTATCTCCGCAACGCGCTCGACGCGATCGAAGGACGTTACGGGTCAGCGCTTGAATATATGGAACAGGAGCTTGGCGTCGGCGCGGCCGAGCGCGCGCGACTGCGCGAGCGTCTGTCGGCGTAACTAGCGCGGCAAAAGCGGTTTCATGAAGCTTCGATCGTAGCGAACGACGCATGCGCTTTCGTCGCGGATGCGGTCGGCGCTGATGAAGTCCGGGTCCACCCCGAACTTCTTTCTGTACTCCTCATAGCGGGCAAGGCTCGGGAAGCTGAACAGGGCGATGGCGCGGTCGCTCGCGCCTTCGGACGGTAGGAAGTATCCGTGGTGAACGCCGCCGTTTTGCTCGACGAGCGCCATCCATCGCTTCGCAAACTGTTCGAACGCGTCGATTTTGGCAGGATCTATGACGTAGTCTACCACGCACGTGATCATCGCATCCGCTCCGGGTGAGCTAGTTCGCGCCGCCGGCTTTGCGCTTTTCCATCATGCTTTCGAAGTTCGTCCACACGCCGCTATCGCCGTGCCAATCGCCCTTGGTCGCGGCCTTGGAATATTCCGTCGCGCGCGCTTCGAAGAAGTTGGCGTGCTCGACGCCGTTGAGGATCGAGGTCAGCCATGGGATCGGGTGCTCGGTGACGCCGTAGATTTTCGGCAAACCAAGCTGACCCAAACGCCAATCGGCGATGTAGCGAATATATTTTTTAATATCGTCCGCATTCATGCCCTGAACCGGGCCCATCTCGAAGGCGAGGTCGATGAACTTGTCTTCCATGCCGACAACCGTGCGGCAGCATTCGGTGATGTCGTCCTTCACCTCTTGCGTCAGCGCGTTGGTTTCTTTTGCATATGCGTGGAAGAGCTTGATCATGCCTTCGCAGTGCAAACTTTCGTCGCGCACCGACCAGGTCACGATCTGACCCATGCCCTTCATCTTGTTGAAGCGCGGGAAGTTCATCAGCATCGCGAACGACGCGAAAAGTTGGAGGCCCTCAGTGAACGCGCCGAACATCGCCACGGTGCGCAAAATGTCAGCGTCGCTCTCGACGCCGAACTTGCCCATATAATCGTGCTTATCACGCATCGCCTGATAATCGTAGAAAGCCGCAAACTCGCTTTCCGGCATCCCGATGGTTTCAAGCAAAAGCGCATAAGCGGCGACATGAATCGTCTCAATGTTCGAGAACGACGCGAGCATCATCTTTATCTCGGTCGGCTTAAACACGCGCGAGTAGCGCTCCATGTAATTGTCGTTCACCTCGATGTCGGACTGGGTGAAGAAGCGGAAAATCTGCGTCAGCAGATTGCGCTCGCCATCGTTGAGCTTGGAGGCCCAATCCTTCACGTCCTCGCCGAGCGGGACTTCTTCCGGCATCCAGTGAACTTGTTGCTGGCGACGCCAAAACTCGTACGCCCAGGGGTACCGGAACGGCTTGTAGCCAATTGAAGGAGTGCGGAGGCCCGTCAAAGCCTTGCCCCCGTTGTCGCCAGCCATCCGCAAACTCCCTTTCGAAGCCAGAACATAACCCTAGATATAGGGATTTAGTGGCGCGATAGCCACCACATCTGGCGTATCTGGGGCTGAGTCTCGTTTAAGAAAGGTTACCAGCCCGGCGGCGGACCATGCAGCGATTCAGGCCGGGGGTAAGCGCCCAAGCTCGCCCCGGCTGTGGATAGCTAGA
>JANPCV010000040.1:0-48026 GCA_031431115.1 Caulobacteraceae bacterium | reverse complement strand
CCGCGCTCCAACTTTGTTGGATACGCGCAAATCTATCCCACACCTCCAAAACGCGCGCATACTTCTCCTCGTCGCACACGGGAGATTTCGAAGAGCTCCGAAACTTTGGAATGTGCGGCGCGGAATCGGCGCGGTGACGGTCGGTGCAATGGCGACATCGCATAGCAAGTTCAAGCTCGGGGAATGCGAGAGGGCCGAAAGGTACGACGCGCCCTTTGCCCAACGAGCGAAGCGAACGAGCGTTCACATGCCTGCTCAACATGGCAGGGTCCACGATCTCAAGTTCAGGGGATCGATGCGCGCGACACCGGCTCGTGGCTACGGAATTAAGGCGCCAGCTGGGGCACTCGGCTGGAAGGGCCCTCCAACTCCCTTTGCCAATCCGGGACAAACGATTCTGTAACGGGGCGCGCGAAGCGTGCAGCGTTGATCGGAGACGATCAGCGCATCCCTTGAGACTACCTCAGCGCGGATCGCGCGCCCCGGCTCCCGATTTTGGTGGGAGCGCAAAGTCAGCCAGCGTCTCGACCAGGGAGGCGCAAGCGATAAATCATGTCTGCGCGCCAGTGTATGTCGCCGCCTGGAATGGCCAACGGCAACTATCGCGGCATTGCCTTCGCTGAGGCGGACGCGCAAGCTCGGATCATGCGATCATTCCTTGCCGCCGCTATCCTCGTGCTTTCGATCTCGGCCTGTACGCCGCCTGCGCCAACATCGAGTGCGCCGCCTTCAGCGCCGGCGCCTGTTTCTGAAACCGTCAGCGCCGCTCCGGGGCAGATCGAAATGTTCATGTCGCCTTCCGGAAACATCGGCTGCACCTATGTGCCTTCCGGCGGCACCGACATTTACGAACCGGCCCAACCCGGCGCCGAACTCAGCTGCGATCGCTCCGAGCCAACCTACGTACGCGTGGTGCTGCCGGAAAACGGCGCGGCTCATGTTGTCGAGACGGATGAGCGCGGTTGTTGTTCGGGCGAGGCGCTGGCCTACGGCCAAACTTGGTCGCGCGGACCGTTCACCTGCGAAAGCAGCGAGCGCGGCATCATCTGCACCAATCAACGCGGCAATCGCCTGTTGCTCGGCCGCGAACGGGCCGATGTGAACTGAACCGGGCCGCTTTATCGCAATTTCGCCGCTTATCGCGTGTGGGGCCTGGCCTGCCTCGCACACAAGCCCGTGAAAGACGCGCGCTAGCGTCCGCCGCGATTGACGGCTAAGAAGACCCATACCAGTTCATTACGGTAAAGTCAGGATTCGCGACCTACCCATGCCGACCATTGCCCTTGTCGACGACGACGAGAACATCCTCGCCTCCCTGAAAGTCCTCTTCGAGGGCGAAGGGTACATTGTGCGCTCCTATACGGACGGCGCGACCGCGCTTGCCGCGCTCTCGGAGACGCCGCCCGATATCGCCATCCTCGATATCAAGATGCCGCGCATGGACGGTGTCGAAGTGCTGCGCCGTCTGCGTCAGGGTTCGAACCTGCCGGTCATTTTCCTGACGTCGAAGGATGACGAGATGGACGAGGTGGTCGGCTTCAATGTTGGCGCTGACGACTACATCAAAAAGCCGTTCTCCCAGCGCCTCCTCAGTGAGCGCGTGAAGGCGCTGCTGCGGCGCACGCGCGCGAATGTGCCCGGCGCGGAGGCCGCGAGTGACAAGAAGCCCATCGTACGCGGTGAACTCACTCTTGATCCCAACCGCCACGCTTGTACCTGGAAGGGCGATCAAGTTCGCCTCACGGTCACCGAATTTCTTATCCTGCAAGCGCTCGCTCAGCGCCCCGGCTATGTGAAGAGCCGGGATCAGCTGATGGACGCTGCCTATGACGATCAGGTCTATGTCGACGACAGAACCATCGACAGCCACATCAAGCGGCTCCGCAAAAAGTTCCGCGACATCGACGGCGACTTCGACGCGATCGAAACCCTCTATGGCGTCGGTTACCGGTACAACGAAATCTGACGGGATCTTCCGCGCGATCCTGCGTTCGCGCATTGCGCGGATCATCTTCATTTGGAATTTCGCCGGCCTCTTCGTCCTCATCCTGGGCGTGCTGCTGCTGACGGAAATGCGCGCCGGTTTGACCGAAGCGCAGTTCCGGAATCTGCGCACGCAAGGCGAGTTGATCACCAACCTGCTGATTGAAACCGGCACGGTCGAAGGTGATCCGAACCCGTACATAAACGACAGCGCAGTGCGCTTGGTGCTGCACCGGATCTTGCCGCCGATCGCGGAGGGCGCGCGTCCTGGCGTCGGCCATCCGCGCGTGCGCGTGTTCGACACCGAAGCCCGCCTCATCGCCGATAGCGACGTCATCTACGACGAAATTCGCGAAACCCCGATCAGCGGGGATCGAAGTCTCGGCGAACGGATCGAGAGCGTTGCGCGGCAAGTCGAATATCTGCGGCTCACGCCCTGGCGGCCGACGACCACTCTCGCGGAGGAGCAGCGTCGCGCCTCGCGCGGGGAAATCGTCAACGGCGAGCGCTTGAATGAACGCGGCGAGCGCGTGGTGTCTGTCACTGTGCCGCTGCGGCGTGTGCAACAGGTGATCGGCACCGTCACCACCGAAAGCGCCGACGTTGAGCGCATCCTTGTCGCCGAGCGCGCGGGCATGATCCCGTTCTTGATCGGCGCGACCATCGCAATCTTTTTGTCGTCGCTGCTGCTCGCGCTCTTTATCGCGCGGCCACTGCGGAAGCTGGTCAGCGCGGCGGATTCTTTGCGCTCTTCCGGGGCGACACGTTTGTCCCTGCCTGAAGTTTCGCATCGCAAGGACGAAATTGGCGCGCTGGCCCATTCGCTGGAAGCGATGACCGGCGCGCTGGCTGATCGTATCGATGCGAATGAACGGTTTGCCGCCGATGTGAGCCACGAGATCAAAAACCCGCTCGCGTCGATTCAGTCAGCCGTAGCTTCGGCGCGCTCGGCGACATCGCCAGAGCAGCAATCCCAAATGCTTGGCATCGTCGCGCAGGACGTGCAGCGCCTCGATCGTCTGATCACGGATATTGCGCGCGCCAGCCGCATTGAGGCTGAGACGGCGAAGCTCGATCTCCACCGCATCGATCTTGGTGCGCTATTGTTCGAGATCACGCGCGCTTACGCGACGCCGCCTGATGAACCGGCGCCCGTTACGGTCGTGTTCGATGGACCCAAGCCCGAGGGCTTCATCGCGATCGGCCAGGCGGGGCCGCTCGGCCAAGTCTTCCGCAACCTGATCGACAATGCGCGCTCGTTCAGCCCGCAAGGCGGCGTTGTCTCTGTCTCGGCGGAGCTGCTGCGCGGCAAGGAGGGCGCCTTCGTGCGCGCGCTTGTCGACGATCTGGGGCCGGGCATTCCGCCCGAAAACCTTGAGACGATCTTCGAGCGTTTCTACACGCAACGCCCAAAGGGCACGGCCTTCGGGGGCAATTCCGGCCTTGGCCTCTCGATCGCCCGTCAGATTATCACGTCCTTGGGCGGCCGGATTTACGCCCAGAATAGGGATGGTCTGGGCCGGGCTGAGAGCGGCGGGGCTCGCCTCATCGTTGAATTGCCGCTCGCGCCCTAGGCCGTCCGTCGAAAACTGCAATCGGGGTGAGGCTTTTGCTTCCTCCGGCATACGCAAGGGCCTATGTAGCAGCCCTGACCCAGGCCCACTGGCGGGTGGCGGGAGACTACTGAATGATTGGTGTCGTGGTTGTGTCCCACGGCCGTCTGGCGGACGAATTTCTCGCCGCGGCGGAACACGTTCTCGGGCCCCAGGATCAGATGCGCGCTATCGCCATCGGCCCCAATGACAACATGGAAGAGCGCCGCTCTGACATTATCGACGCCGTGCGCGCCGTCGATAGAGGCGACGGCGTTGTGCTCCTCACCGACATGTTTGGCGGCACGCCGTCGAATTTGGCGATCTCCGTGATCAACCAGGTGAAAATCGAAGTGATCGCCGGTGTGAACCTGCCGATGCTGATCAAGCTCGCCGAGGTCCGCGATAAGGTGAGCCTGCCTGAAGCGGCGCTTGCTGCGCAGGACGCCGGACGGCGCTATATTCGAGTCGCCTCGGTGGAGCTCGCCGGCGGCGCGGCCTAGTCGGGCCGCTAGCAACGGGCGGGGGCCATGACTATCACGCGCACTCTTCAGATCGTGAACAAGAAAGGCTTGCACGCGCGCGCCTCGCGCAAGTTGGCTGAACTGGCGCTTGGCTATGACAACACCCGCATTAGCGTTCGCAAAGAAACCGATGAAGCCGATGCACGCTCGCTGATGGATTTGATGATGCTTGGCGCCGGCATCGGCGATGAGGTCGAGGTCGAAACGCGGGGGCCGCAAGCCGAAGAGGCGATGGCCGCCGTCGAGGCGCTGATCATTTCGAAATTTCACGAAGAAGATTAGTTCAGCGGGCGTTTGCCCCGCCTTTGCCGCAATTGCTGCATCTGTCCGCTAAGGCTCTAAGCGGGGACCTCATGCGTTCGATCTTCCAAACCATCGCTGCAGCTGGCGCGTTGTTGTTCTGTGTCGGCGCAGCCGCACCGCCGCGCATCGATTACACACTGACGCCCGTGATGCAGGACGGCGCGCTGCGCGCCGTGCAGGTCAATCTCAGGTTCAGAGGCGAACCGGATGGCGAGAGCGATCTGCGACTTCCTGACGGTTGGGGCGGCCAAAACGAACTCTGGACTGGCATCGAGAGGCTCGAAATCATCTCCGGCGCCTCAGCCATTCGCAACGGCGAAGCGGCCAATCAACGTATCGTCACGCACCGCCCCAATGCGCGGATTCACCTCCGCTATCGCGTAATCCAAGATTGGGAGGGCGTTCCGCGCGCGGAGATTGGCAATATTTATCGCCCCACGATTCAGCAGACCTATTTCCACCTCATCGGCAACGCCTTCATGGTCACTCCTGATGCGGCTGACGCCGGCACGCGCGTCCGCTTTCGCGTGCGCAATCTCCCGCGCGGCTGGGCTTATGCTTCCGATTTCGAGCATCCCGATCTTCGCCTCGACGAAGTTTGGTCTAGCGTTGTCGTCGCCGGAGATTTTCGCATCTTGCGCGATGCGCGCAGCAATGTGCGCGTTGCGATCCGGGGCGCGTGGCAATTCAGTGACGCAGAGTTTTTAAGCCAAGCCGCGAACATTCTCTCAAGTGAGCGCGCATTCTGGGGCGACGCCGCTGCGCCATATCTCGTGACCGTGCTTCACCTGGACGGTCCAGAGGGGTGGATCTCCATCGGCGGCACCGGTCTCGACGACGCCTTCGCATTCTTCGCAACGCCGAACGCTGAAGCTGGCCCGATTGCACGGACACTCGCGCACGAGAGTTTTCATACTTGGATTTCGCCGCAAGTCGGCGGTCTGCCGGAAGATGACCAAGCCCTTCAATACTGGCTCTCGGAAGGCTTCACCGAATTCTACACCGCACGCCTGATGGTGCGCGGCGGTCAATGGACCGCGGAGCAGTATGCCGCTGATTTGAATGAAGCACTCCTTGCCTATGCGCAGTCGCCCGTCCGCACGGCGACGAACGCGCAAGTGCTCGCGAATTTCTGGAGTGATCGTGACACTCAGCGTCTGCCGTACCAAAGGGGTCGCTTCCTGGCGATGGCGTGGGAGGCGCGTTTGCGCGCTGCTGGCCACAGCATGGATGACGTCGTGCACGATATGCGCACGCGCGCACGAAGCGGCCAGCAGTACGCGGTTGAAAACTTCCTAACGTCAGCCGCTGGTTTTGGCCTTAATCCAACCGCGGAGATCGAGGCCAACATCTCTCAAGGCACGGCCATCTTGTTGCCGGAAGATTTGCTCGCACCGTGCGGACCTATCGTCATGTATGAGGCGCCGGTTTTTCACCGTGGTTTCGATATTCGGGCCACGCAGGCCAATAGCAATGTGATCGCTGGCGTCGATCCGAATTTGCCAGCGTATGCTGCCGGACTACGCAATGGCATGGTCTTGATCCGCCGTGATGGCGGGGAGATTGGCAATAGCGAACTCGAAATCGGCTATGTCGTCCGCGATGACGATACCGAGCGCACATTCCGCTACATGCCGCGTGGCGCCGATACGTTCACCGTGCAACGTTTGCATCTCGCAGAGAATTTGGAAGGCGACCGCCTTGCGCAGTGTCTGAGCGTGATTGGCGGTTGAGGGGTATGATGCAAATCGATTTGACGGAAGTGGTCGGGCTTGTTGCCGGCTTTGTGGGCGCGTTCGCGTTTGCACCGCAGGCGTTCAAAATGGTGCGTGACCGCGACGCATCTAGCGTCTCGGCGCTCACTTACGCGATGGTGTTCGCCGGCGCGCTGCTTTGGGGAGCGTATGGCGTGCTCCGCGGCGCGCCCTCGATCATGCTTTGGAATGCGGTCGCGGCTGGGCTCGCGGCGATGGTTCTGATCCTCAAATTTCGCAAGGCCCCTCAATAAACGGGTTCCTTGCTGGAACACCAAGTTCCCTCCAGGCGTTGAGGCGCCGATCGGAGGAAATCATGACAGTTGAGACAATTCTTATTTGGGCGATCGTCGGCGCCGTGGCGGGTTGGCTCGCCGGCCTCGTGGTTCGTGGCTTTGGCTTCGGACTCATCGGCAACATCGTCATCGGCATTATCGGTGCATTTCTTGGCGGTTGGCTGTTCGGCAACTTCGGCATCGCCATTGGCGCCGGCATCATCAACACCATTTTCACCGCCTTCATTGGCGCTGTCGTGCTGCTGCTTATCGTGCGCGTTATCAAGCGCGCTTAAGTGGCCGAGGGTGATCTGTCAGCACGTGATGCAGGACTTTACCTGGCTGCCGACATTCCCCGCCGCGTTGAACTGAACGAAACAAAGCGGCCTGCAGCGCGAATATCTCGCGGATGCAGCAAAGGATATGCACGCCTATAGCGCGCAACGCCTATCAATCGCGTGCGTTCCGGTGATCGTAAGGGCATCTTCAAACGCACCTCGGCGAGGGAGGCTGCCCAATGATCACATCTGAAAACCAAGCTGCCATGACCACATGGCTCCAAAACGACGCGCCCAAGATTCTCTTGGCGCTTGTCATTGTCGTCATCGCGCATTTCGCGGCGAAGGCGGTGAAGTGGGCGATCGCGAAAGCGGTCGATCGCATTCCATTCTTTGCGCGCCGTGATGGCGCAGGCTCTTCCGGCGTAAGGCCCACAGTTGATGTAGGCGAGCGTATCGGGGAAGTCGGCTATTGGTTGGTCTGGCTCTTGGGCCTGATCGCCGCGCTCAATGTGCTCGGCCTCACTGCTGTGGTCGCGCCGTTGAACGGCATGGTCACCGAATTCCTGCGCTACCTGCCGGCCATCGTCGGCGCTGCGCTGATATTCTTTATCGGCTTTGTGCTGGCGACTGTGGTCCGGCGCATGGTCGAGGCGACGGTGGAAGCGGTCGAACTCGACCGCCGTCTGATTGACGCTGGCCTCACGCACACACCGAAGGGTCCGGGCCTTGCCCGTCTTCTTGGACTGTTGGCGTTCACGTTGATCATCATCCCGGTCTCGATCGCGGCGCTGCAGGCGCTCTCCATCACCGCGATCTCCGAACCGGCAACGGAGATGCTCAACGGCATCTTGTTGACGATCCCGCGTGTTATTGGCGCGGCGCTCATCATCTTCATCGGCTATCTCATCGCCCGTTGGGTAATGACGCTGATCGAAGAGGGCCTTAAGTCGATCGGCTTTGACGATATCATTTCCGGTATCGCCAACGCCGAGCCCATTCGTGTCGGGCGCGACAAAATGGATCTGACGCCTGGCGTCGACACCATCAATCTCTCCAAGTTCCCGCCATCGAAGATGATCGGCCTCGCGGTGCTCATTGGCATCGTGTTGTTCGCCGCTGTCGAAGCTGCGCGCTTGCTCGAATTCGCTGCTATGGCGACGATGCTGGCCCGCGTCCTCGAATTGGCGAGCAGCGTATTGTTCGGCGCGGTCATCATCGCGCTTGGCATTCTGCTGGCGAACATCCTCGCGACCGCATCACGCCGCGAAGGCAAACCCTCGTCCGAGATCATCTCGACGTTGGTGCGCTGGGGCGTGATTGCGCTGGCGACGGCGGTTGGCCTGTCCTTCATGGGGCTCGCCAACAACATCATCGCGCTCGCCTTCGGCCTGATCCTGGGTTCGGTGGCGGTTGCGGTGGCGATCGCCTTCGGCGTCGGCGGCCGCGATGCAGCCAAGCGTATGCTGGATCGCTGGGCGGACGGCTCGTAACGCTGACATAACGTACTGAAAACATGAGAGCCGCCAGGTCCTGCCTGGCGGCTCTTTTGGTATCAGCCATCCGCATCCGCTGGTTTGCAAGCCGCCACCGGCTTTGCTAAACCGCGCCCGCCTACCAAGGAGCGTTGCGACGGCCCCCTTCTTTGAGAAGGCCGGCCGCCAGGCTTGGCGGGTGCTTTCCTTTTGGAAAACGACGCTCGCGATCTCTCGAAGGAGGGCGCGCGATGAGCGCTACAGATTACGTCGTACGTGACATGAGCCTGGCGGCCTGGGGCCGCAAGGAAATCGAAATTGCCGAAACCGAGATGCCGGGTCTGATGTCCCTGCGTGCGGAATACGGCGCGAAGAAGCCGCTGAAGGGCGCGAAGATCGCCGGCTCGCTTCATATGACGATCCAAACCGCCGTGTTGATCGAAACGCTGCAAGCACTTGGCGCTGACGTGCGCTGGGCGTCGTGCAACATTTTCTCGACGCAAGATCACGCTGCCGCCGCGATTGCGGCCAAGGGCACGCCGGTGTTCGCCACCAAAGGCGAAACGCTGATAGAATATTGGGACTACGCCCACCGCATCTTCGAATGGGCCGGCGGCGGTTACGCCAACATGATCCTCGACGATGGCGGCGACGCGACTTTGCTCTGCGTGCTCGGCCCGAAGGCTGAGAAGGACGCGTCGATCCTCGACAAGCCTTCGAACGAAGAAGAAGAGGCGCTTTTCGCCACGATGAAGCGCTACCTGAAAGAAAAGCCGGGCTTCTATTCTGCCATCCGCGACGCCGTGAAAGGCGTTTCGGAAGAGACCACGACAGGCGTTCACCGCCTTTATGAAATGGCGAAGAAGGGCGATCTGCCGTTCCCCGCGATCAACGTGAACGACAGCGTCACCAAGTCGAAGTTCGACAATCTCTACGGTTGCCGTGAATCACTGGTCGACGCGATCCGCCGCGGCACCGACGTCATGCTCTCGGGCAAGGTTGCAGTCGTTGCCGGCTACGGCGACGTCGGCAAGGGCTCGGCCGCATCGCTCCGCCAAGGCGGCGCGCGCGTGAAGGTTACGGAAATCGATCCGATCTGCGCGCTGCAAGCGGCGATGGAAGGCTATGAAGTCGTCACGATGGACGAAGCGGCGCCGCACGCCGACATCTTCGTCACCGCGACCGGCAACAAGGACGTGATCACTGTCGACCACATGCGGGCGATGAAGAACAACGCTATCGTCTGCAATATCGGCCACTTCGATTCAGAAATTCAGGTCGCTGGCCTGAAGAACTTCAAGTGGGACGAGATCAAGCCGCAGGTTCACCACATCGAGTTTCCGAACGGCAACAAGATCATCCTTCTCTCGGAAGGCCGTCTTGTGAACCTCGGCAACGCGACGGGTCACCCGAGCTTCGTGATGTCGGCCTCGTTCACCAACCAGACGCTTGCGCAAATTGAGCTTTGGACGAACGGCAAGGCTTACAAGAACGAAGTCTACACGCTGCCGAAGCACCTCGACGAAAAGGTTGCGACGCTTCACCTCGAAAAGCTCGGCGCCAAGCTCACCAAGATGAGCAAGGAACAAGCCGACTATATCGGCGTGCCGACGACGGGCCCATTCAAGCCGGACCACTATCGCTACTGAGCTAAGGCGGCCCCTCGAAAGAGGGGCCGTTCCACTTCTGGCGTCTGCATTTCCACCGGCCGTTACGCTGAAGCGCGTGCTCAGCCGTTGCGCTGAACCTGCGCGGCGTGCATTGAGGCGGGGGACAATCAATGCTTATCCGCACCACCCGCACGCTTTCGACCTGGGCGTTACGCGCGCTCTTTTACGCCGTTTTGTTCGGCGTGGTTGTCATTGCGCACCTTGGCATTAGCGGCGCATTACGTGCGCAAGGCTGGGACGGCGGGACGTCGCTGCTCGTTGCCGGCGCTGCCGTGCTGGTTCTGGTGATCCTCCTGACAAACGCCGCCGAATGGCTGCGCGATCGCCTGCGCGAGCGGCGCGAAATGCAGCGTGTGGAGCAGCGCCTGCCTAGCGGGCCGTGTTGCGTTATTTGGCGCGCACCGGAGGAAAAATCCGTGCGCCAACTCATCGACGAGGAGGGCGACGATCATTCGGACATGCCCTGGGACGTCGCAGGCCCATTGCGTGCGCGGTATCCGCGCCTCGCGCGCCGTCTTGGCATCGAGGGCATCGCCATTGCCGAATTTGAGGTCGGCGCCGATGGCCGCGCCAAGAACATCAATTGCGTCGATGCTTGGCCCTCCGATGTGTTTTACGATGCCGCGCGCGAAGCGCTGGAGCATGCGCGCTTCCAGCCCAAGGATGTCCACGTCCGTTACGGCGCCAGCTACAAGATGCCGTTCGTCTTCCGCATTTCGGGCGCCTCGAAGGCGCGCGACAGCGGCCGCCGCGCGCAGACGCTTCGTCCGACTTTGGTCGCGGCGCAGCAGGCGGTGGAGAAAATCAGAAGCGGTCCGGCCTGATAGTGGCGCAACCTGAGCGCTAGAGGGATGCAGGCGGCCAGCCTTCGCTGCGGAATGACCCGCTCCAGCATTGACGCGCAAACGTTAACCAATTGAATTTTCTTAACTTAACCGCTCATTCACCCTTTTAGCCTTTTGTTAACGCTTCCGGACAGCTGCGTGCGTGCAAAGGCGCGCGCAAACCGGGAAACTAGCCCTTGGGGCTCGGCGATTCGTTTCGCCGAAATGAAATGGACTTAGGGGTCGGCATTGGACGGAAGCTTGCTCGTAGCGGCTGGCTCTGCCGCAATTGCGATTGCGGCGTTGCTTTGGGCGATGCGCGTCACAGAAGGCGCGCGCGGCGGCGTTGAGGCGTGGAAAAAGCGCGCTCGCGAGCTTGAGGACACCGTTGCCTGGGCCGACGCTGTTTTCGGCGCTCACCCTGGCGTCGTGTTGATCTGGGAAGACACCCTCGCCGACAGCGAGACTGATTGGGGCAAGCCGCGCATTTACGGCAGCCCGCTGGCGCTCGCCTCGTTGCTGCGCTTCTCAGGCACGGCCATCGCTGCCGAACCGTCCATCCGTATCCTTCAGGGCCTTTCCAGCTTTGACGCACGCGGCGCGACCGGCGTGATGACGCGCCTTGCGCCGGCTCTGCAGCGTCTGCGCCGCGAGGGCGCGCCGTTCTCGCTGACTATCTCCACGCCCGACGGCATTTACGTTGAAGTCGATGGACGCACGGCTGGCGCACGCGCCGTCGTATGGATTCTCGACGCTAGCGTGCGCGGCGTTGAAGAGGGCGGCGCTGGTGGCCGCATCGATGGCGCCACCGAAGTTATCGCCCGCGATCCCGCGGCGTTCCTCGAAATGTGGAACGAAGCGCCGTTCATGGCGTGGCGCGTTGATGGCGGCCTGAAACTGCAATGGGCCAACCCGAACTATTTGAGCGCGCTGGAAGCGAAGTCGCTGAGCCAGGCGGTTGATCGCAACTTGCAACTCGACCAAGGCGCGACCGACTTGGCGCGCAAAGCAATCGAAACTGGCGAAGCGGTTGAGGAAACGCGCTCGGCCGTGGTTGGCGGTCAACTCCGTACCCTGCGTTTGCGCGTCTCACCAGTCGCCGGCGGCGCTGCGGGTCTCGCGATCGATGTCACCGAAAGCGAAGCGGCGAGCGAACAGATGACGCGCCAGCAGCGCGCGCATGACGAGACGCTGAACCATTTGGCCGAAGGCATCGCGGTCTTCGATCAAAGCAAGCGCCTCGTGTTTCACAACCGCGCGTTCGAGCAGATGTGGGCGCTCGATCCGGCGTTCTTGCAGGACCGCCCGTCACACGCCGCATGGCTCGATTATCTGAAAGAGAAGCGCAAACTTCCGGCGCACGCCAACTACGCAGAGTGGCGCGCGCGCGAATTGGCGCTCTACCAAGAGCACGAAGATCTGCCGGAAGATTTCTGGGTGTTGCCGGATAGCCGGATGTTGCGCGTTGCGCGCCAGCCGCACCCCAGCGGCGGCATGCTGATGATCTTCTCTGACATCACCAACGAAGTGTCGCTGAAGAGCTCCTACGACGCGCTGCTGCAAACGCAGAAAGCCGCGCTCGACAAACTGCATGAAGCTGTTGTCGTGTTCGGTCTCGACGGCCGCCTGAAGCTGCACAACGCCGCCTTCGGCGCGATGTGGAAACTCGAAGCCGGCGCGGTTGAGAACGAAATGGCGTTCGATAAGGTCGTTGGCGCCTGCGAGCATCTCTTCCACGACCGCGCGACCTGGGCGCAAGTTCGCGCTCGCATTACCGATCCGTCGCCTGAGGCGCGCACCGAGTTCCGCGGTGAAATGCGCCGCAGCGATGAGAGCGTGCTAAAATTCCTGACGCGTCCACTTCCGGACGGCGCCACGCTTGTTGCGTTCCAGGACATCACCGCCGATCGCCGCGTTGAGGACGCGCTGCGCGAGCGCGCGGAAGCTTTCGAGGAGGCGGACAAGCTCAAGGGCCAGTTCGTCGAGAACGTCTCGTACCAGCTGCGCAATCCGCTACAGGCCATCTACGGCAACGCTGAATTGCTCCAGCACAAAGTGTTCGGCCCGCTGAACGATCGCCAGGTCGAGCAGGTGGGTTCGATCATCGAAGCGGCTGGCTCGCTCTCGAAGCTCATCGACAACATTCTCGATGTCGCCATGGTCGAAGCCGGCAACGTCCAGCTCGATATCGCGCCGATGAACATCTACGAGACGATCGCCGAAAGCGTGCAGATGGCCGCGTCGAAGGCGCGCGACACCGAGGTGCCGATCAAGATCAAGTGCGATCCAAAGATTGGCGACATCGACGCCGATCCGAAGCGCATTACGCAAGTCATTGTGAACTTGCTCTCCAACGCGCTCCGCCACACCGAGCGCGGCGACACCATCACCGTCGCTGCCGAACGCCTCGACGGCGTTGTGCGCCTCACTGTCGCCGACACTGGTAAGGGCATGGCCTTCGAGCAGCAAGCACGTGCGTTCGACAGCTTCGAGTCTGGCGATCGCCGCGGCGCGGGCCTTGGCCTCGCGCTGGTGCGGTCGTTCGTCGAGATGCACGGCGGTTGGGTTGCGCTCAGCAGCGAGCCGGGCCGCGGTGTTACTGTGACGTGCCATCTGCCGGTGCACGCACCGTTCGCCGGTCCCCCGCCAATCCCGCCGACGCGCCAGGCGGCTTAAGCTAGCCGCTCCGCGATCTGCACGGCGTTCAGCGCCGCGCCTTTGAGGAGCTGATCGCCGCATACGAACAGCGATAGCGTTTTGCCCGAAGGGTCGGACACGTCGCGGCGGATGCGACCGACGAGGACATCCTCTATCCCGCTTGCCTCGACCGGCATTGGGAAACGATTGGCTACGGCGTCATCGACCAAACGCACGCCGGGTGCATGGGCCAGCACCTCACGCGCAGTCTCGGGCGTCACCACCTGGTCAAACTCGACGCTCATCGCGATGCCGTGAGCGCGAAGCACTGGCACGCGCACGCACGTGATTGAGATGCGCAGATCGGGGAGATCCATGATCTTCCGCGTTTCGCGCATCACTTTGGTTTCTTCGCCGTTATAGCCGGTGTCCGGATCGATCGGCGTGTTGTGGCTGAAGAAGTTGAATGCGTAGGGGTGGGGCAGAATTTTCGGCCCCGCAAAGTCGAAACCCTCTAGGGCCTTCAGTGTCACGTCCTGGCCCTTGAAGCGCACAGCCTTTCCGGCCGACGCAGCTGACGCCAACAGATGTAGCTCACCAACAGGAAAGTCGCGCGTCTCCAGGCACCGCAGCATCTCCGTGCCAACGGCGCCTGTCGCGCCGACGACGGCCACGTTCTTCGCCATTCCCAGAAGCTCCAGTTAGTCTGTCCGTCCGATCAGTGGCACGGCGCGGAAGGCGAGGAGTATTGCTATGCCGAGGGCGGGCCATTGCACCCAAAAGCCTTCGCCCGTCGCGATGTCGATCACAGCGAGGATCGCCAAGATCGCCGCGAACCGCTGCGCCGAACCAAACAAACGTGACCACGTCTCGCCCGGCTTGCCGGCTTTGCCCGCACGCTCCGGTGCACGTGCGGCGCGCGCATTGCGTACTTCGCTGCCAGCGGGCGCGACACTATAGACGCCAACAGTCTCTTCGAAATTCTTCGGCCGCTTCTCGCCCAAATATTCAAAGCCAACCGAAAGTTTCTTCTGCACCTGATCGTAGACTTGTTGCGAAATCAGGATGCCGCCGGGCTCGGCCATGCTCTGCAGGCGCGCCGCCAGATTGACGCCTTCGCCCAATAGATCGTCGCCATCGACCAGGACATCGCCGAGGTGGACGCCGATCCTGAACCGCAAACCATTTTGGGTGTCGGCGGCCAGTTCGTGTTGCACTTCTATGGCGCACTGGACGGCCTCAACAACGGACGGAAACTCCGCGATCAGCCCATCGCCGGCGGTGTTGGCGATGCGCCCATGGTGGCGCTCGATTAAGCGCGAGAACACGCTCCGCGCCGCGCGCAGGGCGCCAAGCGTGCCGACTTCGTCGGCCTCCATCACACGGCTATAGCCGTCGGCATCGGCCGCCAGAATCGTTGTCAGTTTGCGCTGAACCGGAGAAGACATGGCGCTACTCGTAGCGTCTCGCGCCGGTGCGACAACACCCAATTCACTCCCGGCGCGCGTGACAGCGCGGATGCCGGGCAGAAAGGCGGCGCGCCTGCCGCCGGTCGCCTCGTCGCGCGTAGCTGCGCGCTCATCGCGGAACACATCCGCAGCGCATCCAAACCCGGCTACGGCGGCATCTCAGCGCTAGTATAGGGAGAGTCTCATGATTGATCCGAAAATGCGCCGCTTCGCGACGGCGCTCAGCTTCTTCCTGCTCGCGCCTATGCCGGCTGCGCTCGCGCAGACGACATCTGACATTGTTGTAACCGGCGTTCGCCCCGAGCAAACGCAGGCCTATGTCGAGCAGGTCACCGCTATCTCCCCGATGGCGGACCAGCTGCCGCGCTGGGACAGCATCATTTGCACCAGCATCGCGGGCATGCCCGCGCGCCAGGGTCAGTTCTTGGCTGATCGTATCGCGCAACGGGCGGCAAGCCTCGGCCTACGGCCGGGTGGTCCGGGGTGCCGCGCCAACGTTGCGGTGTTTGTGACGTCCGATTCAGATACGTTTGCCCGCCAATTGTTCGAGCGCGATCGCGACATGTTCGCGTATTACCAGAGCAACGACATCTCCACACTTGGTCAGACGGCGCTTGACGATTTCCTCAGCACGCCGCGTGCGGTGCGCTGGTGGCACGTGTCGCAGACCTACGGCGCGGATGGCATCGCGCTTTCGGGTGATTCCTCTATGGGCGGCTTGTCGAATGCACCGTCTGTGCGCGCGACTGGCACGCGCCTTAGCGGCAGCACGCGTGAAGACTTTACCCAGGCAATCGTGATTGTGGATGCACGACGGGTGCAGGGCGTGCAGCTCGCGGCTCTTGCGGATTACGTGTCCTTCGTTGCGCTGGCACAAGTCAACGCGCACGCCGCCACCGGGGCGTATCCGACGATACTCAATCTGTTCAACGGCGAACAAGCCAATGCCAGCGGCCCCGCATCGCTCACGCAATGGGATCAAGCCTATCTGGACGCGCTCTATAAGTCCGAACGCAACTCTTCGACCCAACGCCAGCAACAAGGCGAAATCGCCCGTCGCATGAACGGCAGCTGATCTGCTCAAAATGAACTCAGCAACGCCGCGGCCCACAAGCCGCGGCGTTTTTATTGCCGCGCGTAGTCGCGCACGATGGCCTCAAGAAAGTCGCGGCCCTCATAAAGCGAGCGCACGCGAATTTTCTCATTCAAGCCGTGTGCGTTGCTTTCACCCGGTGCCGAGAACATGCCGCTCATGCCGTAGGTTGGTATGCCGGCATTGTTGAGATAGCGGCCATCGGTTGCGCCAGGGGTCATCGTCGGGATGATCGGTATACCAGGCCACATCCGTTCCACTGTGCGTTCTACCGGCGCCAGTATTTGCCGCGTCAGGCGAGGCGGGCTTGAGCCGTCACGCCGGCGTACGATCTTGACGGCAACCTGCGGATCGCCGACAGCGCGCTCCAACTCCGCCTGCAGCTCTTCCGGCGTATGGCCTTGAAGCACACGGCAGGAAAGCGTCGCCACTGCGCGTTGGGGGAGCGCATTTGGCGCGTGACCAGCGTCGAGCTGCGTCGCCACGCACGTCGTGCGCATGATTGCGTTGAACGACGCATCGCGCGCCAGGGTTGCCGCGGCTTGAGCGTCGTTGGGATTTCGTGCGATCGCCGTCATGGCCTCGCCGTCTGTCCCGCCTACGATCGGCGCCATACGCTCGAAAAACGTCCGTGTGACTGGCGTGAGCTCAACCGGAAACTGATATTGCGCGAGCCGCTCCAGCGCTGCGCTCAGCCGATAGATCGCATTCTCCGGCACTGGCCGCGAGGAGTGACCGCCGGGGTTGGTGACCGTCAGCGTCATCACCTGATGGATTTTCTCCCCCGCTTGAATATTGAACGCGATCGGTTGGCCTTGCGGGGTCAGCATGCCGCCAGCGCCTTCGTTAATCGCGAAGTCGGCCTGCATCCACGGACGGTGATGTTGCAAGAGATAGTCGACGCCGTTAACGCGGTTCGACGTCTCCTCGCCGCACGTCAGCGCCAGCCTTATCGTGCGCCGTGGCCGGAAGCCTTCTTGACGCAAGCGCACCATCAGATCCAAAAACGCCGCCGCCATCGCCTTATCGTCGGCTGCGCCGCGCGCGTAGAAGTAACCGTTCTCTTCGATCAATGTGAAAGGGTCGCGCTCCCAATCCTCGCGCCGCGCATCGACGACATCGATGTGTGCAAGCAGTAGGATCGCTCGACTTGAGGAGCCGCGCAGCACCGCAACAAGGTTGCCATCTTCGGGCGCGCCATCCGGAATGATCACTTGCGCTTCCCGCTCTGAATAACCGGCGTTGCGCAAATGGACGAGCATCGCGTTTACGGCGCGGGTGCACGACCCGGTGCTTGGCGACGAGTCGATTTCGACCAATTCTTCATAGATGGTGCGAAACCTTGCGCGGTCTGGCGTGAGTTCTTGCGCCACGGCGCTGCCGCCAAAGGCGGTGATCGCAAGTGTAAGAAGAAGCGCGCGCATTGAAGCCCCCAAAGTTGGAGGTAATGAACAAGCTTGGCGCTATCTGCGCAACCCCGCAGCGATCAAATCCAGCGGCACACGCGTTTGCAATATGCGTCGAATGCCTCGCCGAACTGGCGGCGCATCTTTGCTTCTTCGAACGGGATGAACGCCCAATTCGCTACGATGAACATCAGCGCCGGCGCCAAGAGCATGACTGGCCGCCCAAACCATAAGGCCCCGCCCACGCAGAACAGCGTCATCGCCAGATACATCGGATTGCGCGTGATCTTGAAAATCCCGCCGGTCACGAGCGCGTTGTTCGTAGGCGAGTTCGGCAGCAATTGCGTGTTCGCGAAGCGGAACTGCGCCATCGCGCCAAACAAAATCGCGAGCGCTGCGACGATCACAATCAGACCAAACGGCCGCGTCGGCCACACAGGCAGCGTGTTCAAACCGGGAAGAAGGCTCAATCCGTATGTCGCCGCCAGCAGGAGCAAAGCCCAGAGCGGTGGCGGTACGTTGCGCAACTTAGTGTTGGCTCTTCGGCAAACGTACGATCAGGCCATCCAACTCCGCCGAGATCTTGATCTGGCAGGAGAGGCGCGAGTTGTCCTCAACGTCGTTTGCGAAATCGAGCATGGATTGCTCCATCGAGTTCTGCTCGCCGGTTTTCGGCAGCCACTCCGGATCGACATACACATGGCAGGTCGCGCATGCGCACGCGCCGCCGCAATCGGCGTCGATGCCTGGCACGGCGTGCTTTACAGCGGCTTCCATCACCGTCTGGCCGTTGGGCGCGTCAACGACGTGTTCTTTGCCGTTGTGCTCGATGTACGTGATCTTCGGCATCTCAATCCTCAGCGCGCGCTCGCGACCAATTCCTTCATCGGCCGCGACATATCTTCAATAACATTCGGCGGAAGCGTTCGGTTGGTCTGGATCAGCAATTTCGCGCCCAGATACTCCGCCGGCCGATTTACCGCATCCACGGCAATCAGCTTATCGCCCTTGTAGTAGAACGCCGCGAACGCGCGGTCAGCCATGACGCCACGGAACACGACATGATCGTAGCCATGGAAGAGCCCAGCGATCTGCAGCTTCAGGTCGTACTGGTCCGACCAGAACCACGGCGCTTCTTCGGTGTGCTCCTTGCCGCCGGTGAGCGTGGCCGCGACAATCTTTGCGCCCTCGACCGCGTTATGGACGCTTTCTAGCCGGGCCATGCGCGTTTCGTAGTGGACCATGGGGCGCGCCGCGCAGTCGCCGATGGCAAAGACGTTGGGGTCAGACGTGCGGCAGAAGCGGTCGGTTACGATGCCGTTGTTCACCGTCAGCCCGCATTGCTCCGCCAGCGCCACGTCCGGTGTTACGCCGATGCCGGAGATGACCAGATCGGCGGGGAGTTCGGCGCCGTCGGTGAGGCCGACGCCGGTCGCCGTGTCTTGGCCTTTAATCAAAGCTGGCTGGCCGCCGAGTACGAAGCGCACGCCTTGGCGGGTGTGCTCATCAAGGAAGAAGCCTGCGACCTCCGGGCTCGTCACCCGCGCCAGCGGCCGCACTGCAGTTTCAATGACCGTGACATCCAGTCCGCATTGGCGCGCAACCGCCGCGACTTCGAGGCCGATATAGCCCGCGCCAATAACGATCAGTCTAGCGCCGGATACAAAGCGCTCGCGGATGCGGTCCACATCGGCCGCGGTGCGGAACAGGAACACGCCGTCAAGGTCGGCGCCGACCAGCGGCAGCTTTCGCGGTTTCGCGCCGGTTGCGAGCACCAGCGCGTCGTATGGCAACTCACGGCCACCCTCGACTCGCACTTTGCGGTTGGCGCGATCAATCCAAACCGCGCGTGTTTTGGTCAGCAGTGCGATGCGTTCGTCTGCGTAAATCGACGCCGGCCGCAGCATCAGCCGGTCAATGTCGATGTCGCCCTTGAGGTACGCCTTTGAGAGCGGAGGGCGCTGATAGGGCGCCAACGGCTCTTCGCCGATCAGAGTGATTTCGCCCTCAAATCCGGCTTGGCGCAGACGCTGCGCGGTCTCGCCGCCGGCTTGGCCGGCGCCGATGATGATCACGCGTCTGATTTCGCCCGTACTCACAGCGGCTTAGTGTTTGGAGCCTCTGCGGCTCACGCGCAAGGCGCCCTTGATGCCGCGCTGCCCGGAGGGCAGCATCCGCGCCCGTGAACACCCAGACCGCCTCTGATTCGCGCGCCATCGCGCTGCCGGACGCCGTGTCGACGCACGCCCTCGGCCGTCGGCTCGGCGCTCGGATCGGGCCGGGCGACGTTATTTGCCTCAGCGGCAATCTGGGGGCCGGGAAAACGACGTTGGCGCGCGGGGCCGTAGAGGCGTGGATGGGGCATCCCGAGGAGGCCCCCAGCCCCACTTATACCCTGGTGCAGACGTACGATGGCGAACGAGGCGAACTCTGGCATGTCGATCTCTACCGGCTGAAGCAGCCGGACGATGCTTGGGAGCTTGGCCTGGAGGACGCTTTCATGAGCGCGGCGTGTTTGATCGAATGGCCTGAACGGCTCGCCGGTCAGCTCCCGCGTGATCGTCTCGATGTGGAATTGAAGCCGGAAGGCGAGGGCCGCACAGCGTCGCTCACTGCCTATGGGACTTGGAGAGCAAAGCTTGGATCGATCTGAAGCGCTGGCGCGTCTCTTGCGCGAGACTGGCTTTGATAAGGCTGAACGCACGCCTCTGGCGGCCGACGCCTCTACGCGCCGCTATGAGCGCCTGCGCGACGGCGATCGCCGCGCGATGCTGATGGACGCGCCGCCCAGCGCGGAGAGCAAGCCGTGCCCGCCTAACGCCACGCCCGCCGAACGCCGCACCATGGGTTGGAACGCAACCGCGCGTCTTGCCGCCTCGCGCGTCGAAGCGTTCGTCGCGGTCGCCAACTATCTTGATAGCATCGGCCTCGCGCCGCCGAAGATTTACGGCGCCGATTGCGAAGCCGGCTACGCCATCCTTGAGGACCTGGGCGACGACCTCTACGCCAATGTCATCCCGCAAGGCACGGACGAGATCGCGCTTTATGAAGAAGCGGCGCGCGTTCTGGCGCATGTCCACCAATCGCCGCCGCCGCCAACGCGCCTCGAAGGCATCGGTAAAGCTTCATGGCCGCTGCTGGACTATGACGCGCTTGCGCTTGAGGTGAATGCGGACCTGTTCGTCGAATGGCTACCGCGCGCCGCTGATGTGCGCATCGATGATGCTGCCCGCGCGCGCTGGGAAAAAGTCCGTGACGGGTTGATCGTCAAAGCGCTTGGTTTCCCGCGCGCCTTCACAATCCGCGACTATCACGCGGAAAACTTGCTCTGGCTGCCAAACCGCGATGGCCTGCAACGTGTCGGGCTCCTGGATTTTCAGGACGCTGTGCGCGGCTGGCGCGGCTGGGATTTTTCCATGCTGTTGCACGACGCGCGCCGCGATGTGAGCCCTGCCGCACACGATGCGGCGGTCCGCGCTTACCTCGAAGCCAGCGGCGCCAGCGAAGGTGAGTTCCAACGCGAACTTGCCGTACTCGGCGCCATTAACACGATGCGCATCCTTGGCATCTTCTCGCGCCTCACCTCGCGCGATAGCAAGCCGCGCTATCTCGCGTTCATGCCACGTATGTGGGCGCACCTCGGCCGCACGCTTGAGCATCCATCGCTCGCCGACGCACGCGACTTCGTCGAAAGCGTCGCGCGTCCTTATCTGGAGAAGGCGGCTTGATCCCGCATACAGCCATGGTGCTTGCAGCGGGGCTCGGCACCCGCATGCGTCCGCTGACCAACGATCGCCCGAAGGCGCTTGTCACCGTGAAGGGCAAAACCCTGATCGATCACAACATCGATCGGCTGGTTGCCGCCGGCGTGAAGCGCGCCGTTGTGAACGTCCATGCGTTCGCCGATCTCTTAGAAGCGCACGTAAAACGCCGGACCGACATCGAGATTTTGATCTCCGACGAACGCGCCCAGCTTATGGAAACCGGCGGCGGTGTTCGTCAGGCGCGCCCGTTGCTTGGCGATGATCCGATCATCGTCTGCAATATTGATAGCGTGTGGGAGGAGTGGAACGGCGGCGCGATTGCACGGCTGGCCTACAGCTTCAACCCTGCCAAAAGCGGCACAAAGCTGATGCTCGCGGCATTGGATCAATGCCTTGGCTTCGATGGCGCCGGCGATTTCTTCATAGACGAAGCCGGCAAGCTCACATTCCGCGATGATGCGCCAAGTACCCCGTGGGCTTATATGGGCGTCTATATCACGGACCCAAAAGTCGTTGACGATGAACCGCTCGAGCCGTTTTCGATGACGCGTGTGTGGCGCAAGCTCGTTGCGGATGGCCGTCTCCACGGCGCGCCGCTCGGTGGGTTTTGGATGCACGTCGGTGATCCCGAGGCGCGCGCGCAAGCCGAAGCACGATTGGCGGCCGCGGCGCCTAGCGCATGAGTTCGCTCTCGCTCGGGCTGCCTGAACCTTTGTTCGGCGGCCCGGCGCCGCGACTGCGCGCGATCCCGGCGTCCGAGCCATTTCTTGACCTTTTGGCCGAAGCGATGATCGCCGCCCTGAAACGCGACGATGATCCGTTCGCGCTCGCCGATGCGTTGGTGCTGCT
This sequence comes from Caulobacteraceae bacterium, assembly GCA_031431115.1. Lineage (GTDB taxonomy): Bacteria > Pseudomonadota > Alphaproteobacteria > Caulobacterales > Aquidulcibacteraceae > Vitreimonas. Next base: position 26,130 of record JANPCV010000040.1, on the reverse strand, counting down.
GCCGAACCGCCGTTCCGCGCGCGGCCTGATCGACGCGTTCGCGCATCGCTTAGGCGGCGCGGCATTGCTGCCGACTATTCGTCCGCTTGGCGATCCTTATGCCGATGACGACCCTGACATCTGGGGCGCCGATCCGATCAGCGCCGACATTTTGCCGCTGATCGACAAGATGCAGCGGCGTATGCAGCTGGCGTCGCTCATTCGCCGGCGCTCCATAAACGAAAACGGCGTTGATGATCCCGCACGCGCCATCGCGTTGGCTGATGAACTCGGCAAGCTGCTCGATAGTGCGGCAACCGTAGATCACGTTGATTGGAAAAAACTGCCAACGCTGGTCGATGAAATCGATCTGGCGCGCCATTGGCAAAGCTCTGCCGCCTTTCTCGATATCATCGCGACCTTCTGGCCGGCCCACCTGAAAGACGAAGGCGTCAGCGATCCGGCTGAACACGGCGCAGCGCTTCGCCGCGCGCTCGCCGCGCGCTGGAAAGCTGACCCGCCGAAACGTCCGATCATCATCGCTGGTTCTACTGGCTCGCAATCGACAACGCGCGAGCTCATGAAGATCGTCGCGCGCTTGCCGAAGGGCGTCGTCGTGCTGCCGGGCATCGACGTCGATCTCGACAGCGATAGCTGGCGTCTCATCGGTGATCAACATCCCCAGCACGCGCTGAAGCACACGCTCGCGGCGCTTGGCGTTGAGCGTCATGCGGTGCCGATGCTCAAGTTCGAGAACGAGCAAGGCCGCGCACGCCGTGTGCTGATGCGCGAAGCGCTCGCACCGGCCGAGAAAACAGCCGACTGGCTGGCGCGCTTAAACGCGGCGGGCGGGGCTGCTTTCGTGAAGGAGGGCGCTGCCGGTTTGCGCTTGCTTGAGGCCGCCACCGAAGATGAAGAAGCGGCGGCGATTGCGCTGATGCTTCGCGAGGCTGTCGAGAGACCTGGCGGCACGGCCGCAGTCATTACGCCGGACGCGGGTCTCGCGCGCCGCATCGAAGCCAAGCTTGCACGCTGGGGCATCGAGCCGAGCGTCTCGCATGGCTCACCGCTCCGGGAAACCGATGCCGGCCGCCTTATCGCGCTCTTGTGTGAACTCGCGTTTGATCCGGCCGAGCCGATCGCGCTGGCAGCGCTGCTGAAACACCCGCGTGTCTCAATTGCGAGCGATACGTATGGGCTGACCCTGCTCGAACACGAAGGCCTGCGCGGCGCCCGTCGTCACGACACGCTTGTCGATCTCGCTGCTCTTGGCGAACGCGACCCGGATGATCTGATCAAGAACTGGCCGCGCGCCCGCGCGATCGTTGAAGCTGTCGGAGCTGCGCTGAAGCCACTCACCATATTGATGTCGCACCAAGAGGTGACGCTCGCGGAGTTCGCGGACGCGCTCAGCCAGTCCGCCGAAAGCCTCACCAAGTACGATATCTGGCAAGGCCGAGACGGCGAGGCCGCGTCCCACCTTTTGCGCGAAGCCAATCAGTTTGGCGCTGAGCTTGGCCTCATTGCAGGCTACGCTGCGCCGCGTGTGCTGCTGCGCTTGATGGATGGGCGTGAAGTGCCGCCGCTGCAGGCGAGCGGCGAGGCACGCGTCGCCATCTGGGGTCTGCTCGAAGCGCGCTTGCAGCGCCGGGACCTGATGATCCTTGCCGGTCTGAACGAAGGTGTTTGGCCAGCGCCGCCGGGCGAAGATCCATTCCTCTCGCGCGCCATGCGCGACAAGCTCGGACTGCCGTCGCTCGATGCGCGTATCGGCCTCGCGGCGCATGACTTCGCACAGCTCGCCAATGCGCCTCACGTGGTGCTCACGCGCGCGCTTCGCCGAGAGGGCTCGCCCACGCTCGCTTCGCGCTGGCTGTGGCGTTTGAAGACATTGGTGCAGGGGGCGAAAGCCCAGCTCGACTCTGCCGACGAATACGCTGTGTTCGCTAAGCGGGTCGATGCGCCGTCTGAAATTGTCCCCGTGAAGCCGGTCGAACCCAAGCCGCCCGCCGACAAGCGCTTGAAGCAAATCAGTGTCACGCAAGTGGAGACGCTGATCCGAGATCCTTACGCGGTTTATGCACGCCGCATTTTGAAGCTTGAGCATCTCGACCCGATTGGCGCCGAAGCTGGCCCTGCCGAGCGCGGCACAGCCGTGCACCGCGCGATCGAGCGTTTTGGCGACGGCGCCGATCCCGATCTGCTTTCGCGTCTGCTTGAAGAGGAATTGCGCTGGCATGGCATCGCGCCGGAGCGCCGTGCTGCCGATCGCGAGCGTCTCCTCACATCAATCAGCGCGCTGATCGCTTGGTTCGCCGAACGCAGTTCCCGCGGCGCGGTGATCTATCGCGAGAAGTACGGCAAGATGCCGGTGGACGATGTGAAGCTCACAGGCGTCGCCGACCGCATCGAGATTGGCGCTGATCATGTCGCCATTCTCGACTTCAAAACCGGCAAACCTCCGACGGACGACCAGGTCAATAGCGGCCTCAGCCCGCAGCTCCTGCTTGAAGCCGCAATGCTGATGTCCGGTTCAATCGATGATGTACCGAAAGCAACGCCGACCGAGCTGATCTACTGGCAATTCGGCGGCTCGAAGCCCGCGCCGCACTTGGTCGATGCTGACGGCGGGCCGGTGCTTGCGGCTGAAAAAGCGCTGACATCGCTGCGTCGCCTGCTCGCGCGCTACGCCAATCCCGACCAGGCGTTCTATTCTAAGCCGCGCGTGCAGTTCCTGAAGCCTTACGACGAATATGATCTGCTCGCCCGCCGCAAGGAATGGGCCGACGAAGTGGGTGACGAATGAGCACCCCGCTCGATCCCGTCACTGAAGCGACCAACGCACAAGGAAAGGCGGCGCATCCGCACGTCTCGGTGTTCGTCACCGCCAATGCCGGCTCCGGCAAGACCAAAGTTCTGGTCGATCGCATCGCGCGCCTGCTGCTTGAGGGCTCAAAGCCATCGGCGTTCCTCTGCATTACGTACACCAAGGCTGCCGCCGCTGAGATGCAGCGCCGCTTGTTCGAACGTCTTGGCGGGTGGTGTGTGGCGGATGACGCCAGTCTGGCGGCTGAGCTGGAGAAGCTCGGCGCAGGCGGCGCCGATCTCGCACGCGCCCGCGCCTTGTTTGCGCAAGCGCTCGAAACCCCGGGCGGACTCAAGATCCAAACCATTCACGCCTTCTGCGAACGTCTGCTTGCGCGGTTTCCGCTCGAAGCTAACGTGCCACCTGGCTTTGAGATCGCTGACGAAGCGCGCTCTTCCGCATTGCTGGGCGCCGCCCGGGCCAAAGCCGCGCTTTCAGATGGCGGTCAGCGCGAGGCTTTCCGCCGCTTTGCTAAGCGCCTCTACAGCGATCACCTTGAAGGCCTGCTTGATCGTCTAGCGCTGCGTCGCGCAGAGTTTCATCGGTTTGCAAAAAAATATCCCGGAGAGCTCTTCGCAGCGACCGCCTTGCGAGATCGCCATGGCGTCACGCAAACCGCGGAGGACTATACGCGTGAATTCCTCTCGCGCTGGCGGTGGGATGAGTTGCGCGACGCCGCGGCAAAACTATGCGAAGGCAGCGCCAATGATTGCAAAACCGGCGAACGCCTGCGGATTTTGCTTGATTGCGTCGATCGCAACGATGCGGACGCAGCCATGCTGGCTTGCTTCGCGTTTGCGCTGACTGACGGAAAGCTTCGCTCAAGTTTCGCGACCAAAGCCACGCAAAACAACCACCCATGGCTCGAGCCGAAAGTGCGCGTCCTGGCGGAAGCCGCTGAAGACGCGCGTCAAATGCTGAATGCTATCGAGCGTGCGGAGGACGCGGTGGCGGCGCTGGCGCTCGCGCTGAAGCTCGATGAAGCCTACGGCGAGGGCAAGAAGCGCGCGAGCGTTCTCGATTTTGATGATCTTATCGAGCATGCGCAAAACTTGTTGCAACGCTCGGAAGCTGCGCCATGGGTTCTCTACAAACTCGACGGCGGCCTCGATCACATTTTGATCGACGAGGGTCAGGACACGAGCCCCGCACAATGGGATCTGATCACGCCGCTGCAGAATGAATTCTTCGCCGGCCACGGCGCGCGCGAACGCAACCGTACTGTGTTCTCCGTCGGCGATCCCAAGCAGAGCATCTACGCCTTCCAAGGCGCTGATCCTGAGCGCTTCTTGGGCGAGGCCCAAAATCTTTCCACGCGCGTCCACGCCGCGGAGAAGCAGTTTGCCGCGCCTGAATTGCGCACATCGTTCCGTTCGTCGCCTGAGATTTTGCGCGCCGTCGATGAAGCGATGAAGGGCAAGCCGCTCATCGCTGGCCCCAGCGCGCACGACCAGGTCGTCCACCTCGCGGCGCGCGCCAACGAGCCGGGCGCCGTGGAAGTGTGGCCGCTGGCGCCAAAGCCGATCATCAGCGATGCCGAACCATGGGATGCGCCGCTCGATATGGAGCGTGAGAGCAGCGCCCATGTGGTTCTCGCCAAAGCGATTGCGCAACGCATCAAAGCGATGATCGAGGCGCGCGAAGCCGTTTGGGACAAGGGCGTGCAACGCCCGATGCGCGCGGGCGATGTTTTGGCGCTAGTGCGCAAACGCGGCGCGATGTTCCGCGAGCTCATCAAGGCCTTCAAGCGTGAAAAACTTCCCGTGGCAGGCGCCGACCGCATGGTGCTGCGCGACGAACTTGCGGTGCAGGATTGTCTCGCGCTCATACAAGTCGCGCTCGATCCCGCTGACGATCTTTCGCTCGCATGCGTGCTGAAAGGCCCCTGGTGCAATCTCACCAGCGATGATGATGATATCTTTCCGCTCGCATACGAGCGCGGCAGCGATCGCTTGATCGATCGTTTGCTGGCGAGTCCCGATCCGAAGTATGCCCACGCGCAAGCGTTCGTTCAGGAGCTGGTTGCGCGCCGCAGCGCCGACCCATTCGCGTTCCTGAGCTGGGCGCTTGAGACGCCGCATGGCGGCATACCCGGCTGGGCGCGGGTCTTTGCGCGGCTTGGCCCTGAAACGCGCGATCCGATCGAAGAATTGCTACAGCGCGCGCTCAAGCTCCCGCACCATGTTGCGCCGACGCTTCAGCGCTTTCTCTACGACGTCGAACTCGACGCTCAACAAGTGAAGCGAGAACTAGAAGCCGAGACCGGCGCTATTCGCGTGATGACCGTACACGGCGCCAAGGGCCTCGAGGCGCCGGTTGTCATCCTCCCGGACTCCACTGGGGATGTCGGCGATGCGCCGGACAATGGCCTTCTGTTTGACGCTGAAGAGGGGCCGTTCGTTTCGTTCAGCTCAAAGGGCGACGACGCACCGTGCGCTGACGCCCGCGCCGCTCACAAAGAGCGGATGTTGGGCGAACATTGGCGATTGCTTTACGTTGCCATGACGCGCGCCCGCGATCGGCTGATCGTGTGCGGCCCACAATGGCGCAATGCCGAAGCGCCGAATGTGAGTTGGCGCGCGGCTATCGAGGAGGCGCTTGGCAATCTTGGCGCCGAAAAGATCGAAACGCCGTTCGGCGAGGGCCTGCGCCTCGGACAAGTTGCTATCGCCGATCTTCAAACTCAAACACCGCACGCTGAAGTCGTGTTGCCGAGCTGGGCGTTGACGCCGGCGCCGGGCGCCGATCGCGTCGAGATCGCCGCGCCATCGCGTTTGCACCGGATCGATCCGGCGTTGTTCTCGCCGCGCGGCGATGGCCAGAAGCGTTTCCGGCGCGGCCGGCTCATCCACGGCTTGCTTGAGCGACTGCCTGAGGTCACGCCCGACAAACGGAACGCTGTGGCGCTCGCATGGCTGATGCGTCAAGGCGTTGAAGAGACTGAAGCGCAAGGCTTTGCGCGTGAAGCGCTCACGGTCATCAACGATCCGCGCTTTGCTGCGGTGTTTTCCTCCGCAAGCCGCGCCGAAGCCCCGATCATCGGCGACGTGCGTGGCAGCGCGGTGCGTGGTGTGGTTGATCGCCTCGCGGTCGAAAAAGATCGCGTGATTGTGCTCGACTTCAAAACTGATCGCCCGGCGCCGACCGATGCCGCCGCGGCGCCCGATTCGTACGTGATGCAACTGGCATTGTACCGCGAGGTGCTGCGCCAGATTTTCCCTGGTAAGGTCGTTTCCTGTGCGCTGCTGTGGACGGAAAAACCCCATCTTATGGAGCTGCCTGACAGCCGCCTCGACGATGTTTTCGCTACGTTCGCGTGAGGTTGAATCCTTAACCGAGGCACCCTACATCGGTTGAACGATTTTCACGCTTCCGAAGGAGCAAGTTCGTGGCCACTAACAAAGTTTCCGATGACAGTTTCGAAGCCGACGTGCTGAAGTCCGACCGTCCGGTTCTCGTGGACTTCTGGGCGGAATGGTGTGGCCCGTGCAAGCAAATCGGCCCGGCTCTTGAAGAGATCGCCGCCGAAATGGGTGACCGCGTTCAAGTCGTGAAGCTCAACATCGACGACAATCCAATGACGCCTGGCCGCTACGGCGTGCGTGGCATCCCAACGCTCATGGTGTTCAAGGACGGCAAGGTCGCCTCGACGAAAGTTGGCGCGATGCCGAAATCCAAGATCGTCGAGTGGCTGAACGAGAGCGTTTGAACATTTGGACCGCGGGCCTTCAGGCCCGCAAGTCTGAAGACGCGCGCTCCAAGTCAGGCGTTCTCCGCCGCCAACGCTTCAGCAGCCAGCAAAAACGATCCGCAAATTAGCACACGCGGCGCAGGCAACTGCGCCGCGTTTTGCATGGCGTCGCTGAGTGACGACGCTGCGTAGATTGGCTTTCCGTGTTGCCGTGCGAGCCTTGCGATCTCGATCGGTTCAACGTGCTCCTCCCGGAGCGGCGCCGCAATTATGCGATCTGCGCCGGGTGCGATCGTCTCGATAAACGCTGCCGCGTCCTTTCGCTTGCGCAGCCCAACAATCACTGTGCTCTCGCCGCCGCGCCGCGCTTTCATATCGATCAGCGCGCGCGCTAGCACCGCCGCGGCTGCCGCATTGTGCCCAGCATCAATCCAGACCTCGCCGCCCACCGCGCGGATCGGAGCACTAAACGCGCCGCGCGTGAGCGGTTGCAACCTTGCCGGCCATGCAGCGGTTTCAACACCGGTCGCGAATGCGGCTTCTTCAATTTCCACCGCGCTCGAGAGCAGAAGTGCTGTGCAGGCCAGCCCGGCATTGTCGATCTGATGGCGTCCCTGCTGGCTTGGTAGCGGCAGATCCAATGCGCGCGCTTCTGTTTGCACGATGAGCCGCCCATGGCTTGCATACGCATCCCACTCGACGCCGCAGCGAAACAATTGCGCGCCAATCTCCTCCGCGCGCGCTTCGATGACCGCCATAACCTCGGGCGTTTGCCTTGCAATGATTGCTGGCGCGTCACGCTTCAAAATGCCGGCCTTGTGTGATGCGATTTCCACTAACGTCGCGCCCAGCGCGTCCTGGTGATCCAATCCAATTGGTGTGATGACGCTGGCGGCAGGCTTCTCGATCACATTCGTTGAATCGTCGCGTCCACCCATGCCGGTTTCGAAAAAGGTGAGGCTGGCGTGGTGCTCGTGAAAGAGTTGAAAGGCGGTCGCGACCTGCGCGTCGAATTGCGTGAGTTCGGTCCCGACGTGGGCAACATCCGCCGCGATCGCAAATAACGTCAGATCATCTGCGAACCGGCTTGAGACCACGAACCGCTCGTTCATCTGGAAGAGATGCGGTTTTGTGAAAGCGTGAACCTTCAAGCCCGCCGCTTCCGCGATCGCGCTCATGAACGCGATCGTCGAGCCTTTGCCGTTGGTGCCAGCAACGTGAATAACGGGGGGCAGGGCGAGATGCGGGGATCCCAGCGCTTCAAGCGTATTGCGCAGTGCATTCAGATCGAACGGTTTGCCGTGCCCAAACTCTGGACCGAACAGTTCGACAAATCTCTGTTGAACGGGATCGTCCACAATGGGGAGGCGCTACTCCGCCGCCTTGGCGCGCGGCGGCGCTGCTTGCTTCGGCGGCTTGCGCTTGCCTTTGCCCGGCGCGTCTTCGGCGGCTGCCTCGACGAAATCCACCGTCTCTCCACTATCGCCCTGCACAACAGCGCGCTTGTGCATCAGCACCGAAAGCAGCGTCGCGATCGTCGCTTTCAGCTGACGGCGATCGATGACCATATCAACCATGCCCTTATCGAGCAGATACTCGGAGCGTTGGAAGCCCTCCGGCAATTTCTGGCGAATGGTCTGTTCGATAACACGTGGGCCGGCAAAGCCGATGAGCGCGCCAGGCTCAGCGATATGCACGTCGCCGAGCATTGCATACGACGCTGTCACGCCGCCCGTTGTCGGATCCGCGAGCACGACGATGTAGGGCAGGCCGGCTTCGCGCAGCATTTGAATCGCCAGCGTCGTGCGCGGCATTTGCATCAGCGACAGAATGCCTTCCTGCATTCGCGCGCCGCCGGATGATGTCACCATCACCATCGCGGCTTTGCGGCGCACAGCAGCTTCGGCGGCGGCGATGAATGCTTCGCCGGCGGCCATGCCGAGCGAGCCGCCCATGAATTCGAAGTCTTGCACGAGCATGACAACGTGCGCGCCGCCGATGCGGCCGTAGCCCGCCTCCATGCAGTCCTCGCGGCCGACTTTGGCGCGCGCACCCTTCAGACGATCGACGTATTTCTTATCGTCCTTGAACTTCAGCGGATCAGCTGAGACCTTCGGCAGAGGAATCTTCTGCCACGCCTGATCATCGAACATAATCTTGAAGCGCGCTTCGGGGCCGATGCGCATGTGGAAGTTCGACGGCGTTACCCAATCCGCCGCTTCGAGCTCGGCGCGATAAATCAGATCGCCGGAAAGCGGATCTTTGATCCAGAGATTGTCCGGAGTCTCGCGAACGTCATCCGGCTTCTTCTTGGAGAGGCCGGGCCGCGCGAAATTCGACAGCCAATTCATGCGGGTGTTCCTTCAAGTTCACGCGCTGAGCGCACAGCTTCGCTCAATTGAGCGACCTTGCGCAAGACGCGATCAACCGCCTGGCTTGTTGGTCCGGCGGAAATCTCATCCACAAAGGCGGAGCCGACAACTACGGCGTCCGCGGTTAAAGCAATGGCGCGGGCCGCTTCCGGCTCGCGCACGCCAAAACCTACCGCGATGGGCAGGTCCGTTGCGCGCCTCAGCCGCTCCACCGCCGCGCGCACGTCCACTGAGGTCGCGGCACTGGCGCCTGTGACCCCAGCTACCGAGACATAATACACAAAGCCCGAGGCGCCATCGAGCACCTTGGTTAAACGGTTAGCGTCCGTTGTCGGTGTCGCCAGCCGGATGATCGAGAGGCCGTTCGCGTCAAACGCAGCACGCAGCGGCGCATCTTCCTCGGGCGGCAGATCAACGATGATTGCGCCATCCGCGCCGGCTCCATGCATCGCCTTCGCGAAGGCGTCGTAGCCCATGCTCTCGATCGGGTTGGCGTAACCCATCAAAATGAGGGGCGTGTCGGCGTTCGTCTCGCGAAAGCGCTTGGCCAGTTCGAGCGTCTTGCGCAGCGAGCCGCCGACTTTCAACGCGCGTAGCGCCGCCTTTTGAATGCTCGGTCCATCGGCCATCGGATCGCTGAATGGGAAGCCAAGTTCGATGACATCGGCGCCAGCGGCTGGCAGTCCGCGCAAAATCTCGAAGCACGTTTCGTGATCGGGATCAGAGGCCATCACATACGCGACAAGCCCAGCGCGGCCCTGGCGTTTCAGTGATGCGAAGCGGGAGGCGAGGCGTGTGCTCAACCCGGCTGCGCCTGGCTGCAACGCGGCGTGCGATCCAGTGCAAACCAAATCACCACCACTTCCGAGTTTTCATCGCTCGCTGGAAACGGGCTTGGGAAGATATTGAGCACACGGCGGCAATTGTTTTCATCTGTTCGAACGGCGGTCATGCCGCCGGAAACATAATCGCCTTGTCGCCAGCCTTGTTCGCCGAGTTGGCCGACGTATCGCGAGCTAATCTCCGTCGAGATGACCCTTGGCATGGTCACGCACGCGATCTCAAACCGCGTCGCATCCGTGATCGACGCTGGATATTGGCAATCGTCAGGCACGATCGAGCCATCGACGATCTCAAGGTTCAGCGAGTCAGGCAGAAAATGATGCGCGGCTTCCTGCGCCGAGGCCGGCGCGGCGAGCGCGAGCGCGAGGCAAAGTCCGGCAATTGCATGTGTGAGTTTCACAGTTTCACTCCTAGCGCGTCGGCGACGGTAAATACGTCCTTATCCCCGCGCCCGCAGAGGTTCATGATGAGGAGACCATCCTTGCCGATCTCGCGCGCCACATCTCCAACACGCGCGAGCGCGTGCGATGGTTCCAACGCCGGCAGGATGCCTTCTAATTTCGCGCAGAGCTTGAACGCTTCGAGCGCTTCGTCGTCGGTGGCGCTGAGATATTGCGCGCGGCCGATGTCTGCCAGATACGAGTGTTCCGGACCAACGCCAGGATAGTCGAGGCCGGCGCTGATGGAGTGACCTTCGAGAATCTGGCCATCTTCATTTTGCAAAAGATAAGTGCGGTTGCCGTGCAGCACGCCAGGGCGCCCGCCATTGATCGCGGCGCTATGTTCGAAGCGATTGTCGATGCCGCGGCCCGCGGCTTCTACACCAATCAGGCGCACATTTTCATCGGCGATGAACGGATGGAAAAGTCCGATCGCATTTGAGCCGCCGCCGATGCAGGCCACGACCGCATCCGGCAAGCGGCCTTCGCGTTCCAGAATTTGCTCTCGCGCTTCGCGGCCGATCACACTCTGAAAGTCGCGCACCATTTCCGGATAGGGGTGGGGACCAGCGGCTGTGCCAATGCAGTAGAACGTGTCGCTGACATTGGTCACCCAATCGCGCAGCGCTTCGTTCATTGCGTCTTTCAGCGTCGCCGCGCCGCTCGTCACCGGCCGCACTTCAGCGCCGAGCAGCTTCATGCGGAACACGTTCGGCTTCTGGCGTTCGATATCTGTCGCACCCATGAACACGACGCACGGCAACCCAAAGCGCGCGCACACCGTCGCCGTCGCAACACCGTGTTGGCCCGCGCCAGTTTCAGCGATGATGCGCGTCTTGCCCATACGTAGCGCCAGCTGCACCTGGCCGAGGCAATTGTTGATCTTGTGTGCGCCGGTGTGATTGAGCTCGTCGCGCTTGAAATAAATCTTCGCGGCGCCGAAATGCTCGGTCAGGCGCTCAGCGAAGTAGAGAGGCGAGGGTCGGCCGACGTAGTGCGTCCAGAAGTCGGCCATGATCGCCGCGAACGCCGGGTCGGCCTGGGCGGCGCGATACGCCCGCTCGAGATCGAGCACGAGCGGCATCAAAGTTTCGGCGACAAACCGCCCACCGTATTGGCCAAATCGGCCTTCGGCGTCGGGCAGGTCCTGCCAGTTGCGGCGAGCGTCCATTGGAGGGGTGTACGGACTTTCGAGGGCCAGACTTAGGCCGAGCGGGCAGCTGCCAGGAACTCAGCGATTTTGAGGGGGTCCTTTAGGCCTGGGCCAGCCTCCACGCCAGAGGAGACGTCCACAACGGCCGCCCCAGAGGCAGATATCGCCTCTGCGACGTTGGCTGGGTTGAGGCCGCCCGAGAGCATCCAGGGCCGCCCGAAGCGCCTACCAGCCAGGATCTGCCAGTCGAACGCCATGGCGTTGCCGCCCGGCAGCCCGCCGGGAGGGGGCTTGGCGTCGAACATCAGCATCTCGGCCACCTGCTCATAGACGGCCGCTTGCGCCAGATCTTCGGACCTCGCCACCCCAATGGCCTTGATCAGCCCGCGCTGGGCGTATTGGCGGGCCTGAGCGGTTTTGCCCGGACTTTCGGCGCCATGTAGCTGGATCCAATCCGGCCGTGCATAGGCCGCCACAGCCGCAAGCAATTCCTCATCCGCATCGACGGTGACGACGACGGTCTCCACCTTTCCACGCGCCCGCTCAGCCAAGGCCGCGAGTTTGTCGCGTGAGAGATGGCGCGGGCTCTTCGGATAGACGACGAAGCCCACGAACCGCGCGCCGCCATCGATCGCCGCGTCCAAGGCGCGCGCGTCCGTGATCCCGCAGATTTTTGCTTCAGCCATCGCCGCCAACGTAGGCGGGCGATTACTTCTTCAGCAAGTCGCGGATTTCCGTCAGCAGCCTAACGTCAGCCGGTACTTCCGGCGGCGCCTCAGGCGCAGCTTCCTGCTTCCGCTTCATCGTGTTCATGCCCTTGACGATGAGGAAGATGACCCAAGCGACGATGGCGAACTTCAGCACTGCCGTGAGGAATTTGCCGTAGGCGAACACTGCGCCTTGCTCACGCGCCGCATCCAAGGCGGTCGCCGTCACCGCATCGGAAAGCGGGAAGAAATAGTTCGAGAAGTCGAGGCCTCCCGTCGCCGCGCCGACTAGCGGCATGATCAGATCGTCAACGAGTGACGATACGATCGTCCCGAACGCCGCGCCGATGATGACGCCGACCGCGAGATCAACGACGTTGCCCTTGAGGGCGAATTCGCGGAACTCTTTGAAGATCGACATGGCGCGCCTCCGCTTGTGCGATGGCGTCCGTCGCACGCTTCGTTGTGCATTTCCAGTGGCGTCAACGTTGACTTGAAGGTTCCGGACTCAAAAACTGCGAGCGGGATAAAGGCTGACTCGGGGGTGGGTGGTGAAGCTCGGTACACTTTGGCGCGTGGTTTGGCCGGAACGCGGCCCGCTGTTCGTCGTCGTTGGCGTCGTCGTTTCGCTGGCCAACGGCCGCGGCCGTCTGCGCTGATATGACGATAGCCCGCACGATACCCACGCCCGCCGTGATTGGCCTTGCAACATTAGGCGCCATGATCGTCGCGAACGTCGAGGCAGCCGCTGCGGCCGCACGCTCGGCCCGCGCAACTGGAAGCTGCTGCGCACATTCGGCGCGCCTGTGATCGCGGTGATTTTCGCGGTGTCTTATCTGAGCCGGCTGGAAACAAAAGCCTGGCTCGCCGTCCCGGCGCTCACGCTGCTCGGTGGCGCGGTGTTGTTCAAAATTCTCGCTTTCGCGAAACGGCATTCGCATCGAACCGCTAAGGCATAACATCCAGCGGATCTCGATTGACCGCACCCGCCGATGGCGCGGGTGAGCAAATTTACGGCTCCTCGCCGCCATTGACCTTTAGGCGCAATTCCTTGCCTGGCTTGAAAAACGGCACCTTCTTGGCGGACACCTTTACGGTCGCGCCGGTCCGCGGATTGCGTCCTGTGCGGGCCTCGCGTTTGCGTACCGAGAACGCCCCAAAGCCGCGCAGCTCAACCCTCCCGCCGGCCGCAAGCGCCACAGCGATTTCGTCGAGCACCACATCCACGGCATGTTCAATTTCGGCAGCCTTCAGCGGCGCCATTTCTTCTTGTAGTCTGTTGACTAGCTCCGAGCGCAGCATCTGCGACCCCTTGAGTTCCCCGTAGAGGCGATAGAGGACTGCCTAGAGCCTGCCGTCAACACCATCCGCTTGAAATCGCCAAGAAAAAGGGCCCGGCGTTACCGCCGAGCCCCAAATCAACCGCCGGTAGCGGCGTATGCTTACTTCTTGTCCTTCAGCGCGGCGCCCAGAATATCGCCGAGTGAGGCGCCCGAGTCCGACGAACCGAACTGCGCAATGGCGTCCTTCTCGTCGGCCAATTCCATGGCCTTAATCGAGAGAGCGACCTTGCGGCTCGACTTGTCGAAGCCCGTCACCATCGCGTCGAGACGATCGCCGACCGAGAAGCGGTCAGCGCGTTGCTCTTGACGATCACGCGAGAGGTCCGACTTGCGGATAAAGGTGCGCAGCGCATTGCCTTCGCCGAACGACACTTCAATGCCCCCGGTCGCCACATCAACGACTTCCGCCGTGATGATCTGACCGCGCTTGAAGTCGGCATCGGCCATCGGGTCGCTGTCGACTTGCTTGATGCCGAGCGAGATGCGCTCCTTGTCAACGTCAACGTCGAGCACCTTGGCTTTCACCATGTCGCCTTTGTTGAAACGCGTGAGGGCTTCTTCGCCTTGCGCGTCCCAAGCGATGTCCGAGAGGTGGACCATGCCGTCGAGTTCCGGCGTGAGGCCAACGAACAAACCGAACTCGGTGATGTTCTTGATCTCGCCTTCAATGACCGAACCAACGCCGTTTTCCGCGATGAACGCGTCCCACGGATTGTTCTGCACTTGCTTGATGCCAAGCGAGATACGGCGCTTTTCGCCGTCCACGTCCAGCACTTGCACATCGACTTCCTGAGACGTGCTCAGGATCTTCGACGGGTGCAGGTTCTTCTTGGTCCAGCTCATTTCGCTGACGTGCACCAGGCCTTCAACGCCCGGCTCGAGTTCAACGAATGCGCCGTAGTCAGTGATGTTGGTGACGCGACCGGTGAACTTGCCACCCGCCGGGTATTTCGCGTCAACGCCATCCCACGGATCGCTCAGCAGTTGCTTCATGCCGAGGCTGATGCGCTGGGTTTCCGGGTTGATCTTCACGATCTGGACTTTCACCGTATCGCCCACGTTGAGCACTTGGCTCGGGTGCGAGACGCGCTTCCAGCTCATGTCGGTGACGTGCAGCAGGCCGTCGATGCCGCCGAGATCAACGAACGCACCGTAATCGGTGATGTTCTTGACGACGCCTTCACGGACTTCGCCTTCTTGCAGCTGACCGACGATTTCGGCGCGTTCCGAAGCGCGGCTCTCTTCGAGCACGGCGCGACGCGACACGACGATGTTGCCGCGTTGGCGGTCCATCTTCAGGATCGCGAACGGCTGCACGATGTTCATCAGCGGGCCGACGTCACGCACCGGACGAATGTCCACTTGCGAACCAGGCAAGAACGCGTTGGCGCCGCCGAGGTCGACAGTGAAGCCGCCCTTCACGCGGCCGACGAGCGCGCCGTTCACCGCTTCTTGCGCGGCGAAGGACTTCTCGAGACGAGTCCAGGCTTCTTCGCGGCGCGCCTTCTCACGGCTGATGACAGCGTCGCCGAGGGCGTTCTCGATGCGGTCGAGATAAACTTCGACGATGTCGCCGACCTTCGGTTGGCCGCCGCCGTCATCGACGAGGAATTCACGGAGTGGGATGCGGCCTTCGGTCTTGAGGCCGACGTCGACGACGACGAAGTCGTGTTCGATTGCAACCACTGTTGCCGGCATGACCCGGCCTTCAATCATGCCCTTTGAACCCAGGCTCTGGTCGAGCATCGCGGCGAAATCATCGCGCGTGGGGGTCATTGAGGAATTTTGCGTTTCAGACGCCATACGTATTTTAACTCCAACATTGAGGGCCGACCGGTTGGTTCCGGCGGTCTCGGCCACACCATGCGGCCGTCCTTAGATTTGGCTTAGGTAACGCCAAGCGGCCCGGGGTCGAAGTGACCTTCAGGAACGCGGGGTCTCTATAGATAGGGAAGCCCCCCGCAGCAAGCGAGGATCACCTGCGCTTTCAGCCGCCCCGCGTCGCGAGTGCCTGATCCACGATGGCATAGGCCGCCTGGGCCGCCGCCTCGATCGAGAGCGCTGTGGTATCAAGCAAATGGGCGTCGGCGGCCTGGTAAAGGGGCGAATCCTTGCGGCTCATGTCCCGTTCGTCACGCTCGGCTATCTGCGCTTGCAATTCTTCAAAGCTGATCTGCTCACCCCGGGCGTGAAGCTCGGCCAGCCGCCGGCGGGTGCGTTCCTCCAGCGAGGCGGTCACGAAGAGCTTCACGTCTGCGTTGGGGCAAATCACCGTGCCGATGTCGCGCCCGTCTAAAACTGCGCCATTTGGATCGGCGGCGAATGCCATCTGCGAGCGGCGCAAGACTTCTCGCACTGCCGGGATCACGGCTACCTTCGAGGCCGCCAGCCCCGCCGCGCTCGAACGAATGCGCTTCTCATCGATCGCATTGAGATCGAGCTTCTCAGCTGCAGCCACCGCTGCGCCTTCGTCCGTAGGCTCGCCGCCAGCGTCGAGCACTGCGAGGCCAACGGCGCGGTAGAGTGAGCCGGTGTCAAGCCGCTTCAGCCCGTAATGGTCGGCCAAGTTCTTGGCGACGGTGCCTTTTCCGGAAGCTGTTGGGCCATCGACGGCGATAATCATGCGCGCTCTCTAGCAGACGCTTCGCGACTGAACAGCCTCCCAGAAACCGCTAGCGCAGCCGGAGAAACGGTTGCTACAGAATATCTGTGGAGCAGGGCGGCAAGAATTCATGAGCGTCTCAAACGTGGACCGTGTGCTGCCAAGCGCTCCGTCCTACGCAGACCTGCGCCGCCGCGTTCTCGTCTTCGCGAGTCTTTTTTGCGCCTTTGCGCTGATCGTCGCCTTCGCCGGTTTTGGTGTGCTGCGCCGGAACGCCATCGATGCCGCGCAGAAGCGTTCGCAGAGCTACAGCACCATTCTCAGCGCCCACCTCGATCGCACGATGAACGCGCTCGAATCTCGCCTCTCGCAAATCAGCGTTCAGAGCGAGCGTCTTGGCGGTCCGCGCGGTGATGACGCGCGCTGGCAGGGCGTGCTCGAAGCCGCCCGCTCCGGCGCAAACACGGTCGTCTCGCTTTCTGTTATCGATAGTGAAGGCGTTATCCGCCAGTCCACTTTAGCGCCAATCGTGGGCTCCTCGCGTCGCGATGGCGCAATCTTTCAGTCGCTGAGCGCCTCGACCTCACCCGAGACACTCTCCGAGCCGCCATTTGCGTCGGAATTCCACGACGGCATGATTATGCCGTTTGCCCGGCGTCTGGTTTCCAACGGCCGCGTCGTCGGCGCCGTAGTCGCCATTTTCTCTGCGGAATCCCTGCGCGAGTTCTACGGCAGCATTGATACCGAGGGCGGTCAGATCAGGCTTTTGCACGAGAGCGGCGTCAGCTTGCTTGAGGAGCCGCGTGTCATCGGCCAGCGTATTTCAAACGATACGATCCTGGAATCTTACCGCGCCGGAAGGACCTCGGGCGCGTTCGTCGGTCCGCTGAGCGATGGCGGTCCGGTTATGATCACCTCCTATGCGGCCGTTCGCGATACGGGGCTCATTATCGCGACTTCATTGAGCGAGGAGCAGGCCCTCACGGCGTGGCGTCAGGAAGTTCTTGTCGGCGGTCTCATTCTCGCCGGCGTTCTGATTGCGTTCGGCTTGGCGGTGGCGCTGATGCTGCGCCAGTTGGAAGCGCGCGCCGTTGCTGAAGCCGCATTGCTCCAGCAGCAACAACGCTCCGCCGATGCACAGCGCCTGGAGTCGCTCGGCCAGCTGACTGGCGGTGTCGCGCACGATTTCAACAATCTGCTCACGGTGATCATCAACGCGGGCGACTCTCTTCTCTCCCGTGTCTCTGAAGATCTGCGCCCGCGCGTTGACGCCATTCTCTACGCCGCCGACAACGCCACCAATTTGATCAAGCAATTGCTGGCCTTCTCTCGCCGCCAGGCGCTGCAGCTTGTAGCCGTGGATGTGAACGCGACCGTCACTGCGATGGACGACATGTTGCGCCGCTCGTTGGGCGTCCGCGTCGAAACTGAGTTCGTTCTTGCCGCCAATCTTTGGCGCGCTCATGCTGACCGCGCGCAAGTCGAAAGCGCGCTTCTCAATCTTGGCATCAACGCCCGGGACGCCATGGCGGATGGCGGCAGGCTCACCATTGAGACTCACAACGCCCATCTCGACGAGCATTACGCTTCACTCAATCCCGATGTGACGCCGGGCGACTACGTTGCGCTTGCTGTCACCGATACCGGCGTTGGTATGTCGCCGGAGGTGCGCGAACGCGCCCTTGAGCCGTTCTTCACCACCAAGGAAGTGGGAAAGGGTTCCGGCCTTGGCCTCAGCATGGTCTATGGCTTTGCCCGTCAGTCCAAAGGCCATATCACAATCTACAGCGAGGTCGGCCGCGGCACGACCGTGCGCCTCTACCTTCCGCGCGACGTGTCTGGTGTCGAGGCCGTGCCCGCTGCCGATGCCGCCGCGTCCGATCAGGGAACAGAGATCATTCTCGTCGTCGAAGACGACGCGCAGGTGCGGACCCTGGCGACGGCAAGCCTGCGCGAACGCGGCTACACGGTGATCGAGGCCGCGAACAGCGCCGAAGCCGTCAGCTTGCTCGACAGCGACGCGCACATCGATCTCGTTCTCACCGACGTCGTCATGCCCGGCACGCTCACTGGCAAGGAAGTCGCAGAGCACGCGCTTGCGGTGCGGCCCGGCATGAAGGTGCTGTTCACCTCCGGCTACGCCGACGCCTTAGTCATGCGAAACGGCCTTGTCGCGGCCGGCGCGCGCTTTCTCTCGAAGCCCTATCGTGGCGGACAGCTTGCAGCGACGATCCGTGGCCTGCTCGACGCCTGACACTTTCCGTCACGTGCATCTTGACATGGCGTCACCTTTGGCGCGGGATTCACACCCATGAGCACCGAACATTTTGACGTCGTCGTCGTAGGCGCGGGCATTTCCGGCATCGGCGCGGGATACTTCCTGCAGCGCAATTGCCCCAACAAAAGCTACGTCATCCTAGAGAACCGCGCCGACATGGGCGGCACTTGGGATCTCTTCCGCTATCCCGGCATCCGCTCGGACAGCGACATGTTCACGCTCGGCTATTCGTTCAAACCATGGACGGAAGAGAAGGCGATCGCCGACGGTCCTTCGATCTGGAAGTACGTGCACGAAACCGCCGCCGAGTACGGTATCGATAAGCACATCCGCTTCAAACACCGCGTCGTGCGCGCGAGTTGGTCGTCAGAAAATCAAATCTGGACCATTGAGACCGAGCACGAGGGCGCTCCCCGGTCCTACACCTGCAATTTCTTCCATATCTGCGCTGGCTACTACGATTACGAAGAGGGCTATCTCCCGCAATGGCAGGGCACTGAGGACTTCAAGGGTCAGCTCATCCACCCGCAGCATTGGCCGGAAGATCTCGACTATTCAGGCAAGCGTGTCGTTGTCATAGGGTCCGGCGCAACTGCCGTGACGCTTGTCCCGTCGATGGTCGACAAAGCCGCGCACGTAACAATGCTCCAGCGCACGCCGACCTACATGGTCTCCATGCCGGCGCAGGACACGTTTGCAAACTGGGGCCGCAAAAACTTGCCGCGCCAGTTTGCTTACGACCTCACGCGCTTCCGCAAAATTTTGTTCCAGCAAATCTTCTTCCGCCTCGCGCGTTCGCGCCCGGCTAAAACGCGTGATCGCTTGCTTGCTCTTGTGCGCGAGCAACTCGGCCCAGACTACGACATGGAGACGCATTTCACGCCGCCCTACAATCCGTGGGAACAGCGTCTCTGCCTCGTGCCCGACAACGACATGTTCATCGCGATCAAGTCGGGCAAAGCCTCGATCGCCACGGATCAAATCGAGCGTTTCACCGAGAAGGGGCTGAAGCTGAAATCCGGCAAGGAGCTGGAGGCCGACATTATCGTCACGGCGACGGGCTTGAACCTCCGCATGCTTGGCGGCGCTGAAATCTCAGTCGATGGCAAGAAGATCGAAATCGGCCAGTCCTACACCTACAAAGGCGCGATGATCTCGGACGTACCCAACATGGCGTTTGTGTTTGGCTACACCAACGCGTCGTGGACGCTCCGCGCCGACCTCATCAATGAATACGTGTGCAGGCTGATCAACTATCTTGACCTCTTCAAGCTCAGCTCTGCAACGCCGCGTGTCGGCGAGGGGCCGCGCGAGGATCGTCCATTCGCCGACTTCTCGTCCGGCTATTTCGCCCGCGCTGAGCACTTGTTGCCTAAGCAAATGACCAAAGCGCCGTGGAAGCAGAACCAATCCTATGTCCACGACATGATGGACCTGCGCTTCGGCCAGATCGAAGACGGCGTGCTCGAATTTAAGAAGGCGTCCGCCGCTGCTCCGGGCTCGCCCGCGCCTGCGCACGAGGCGGTTGCGGCGGAGTAGCGCTGCGCTGCAGCATGGGCTAGGACCGCTGATCTCGCTCCGAGGTTACGCGTGAAGTTCATTTCCGTTTTAGTGCTGTTGTCGCTTATCGCTGGTCTGATCGCCGGGGCGCTCGTCCGCGCCAGCGGCGATCCCACATTGCTCAACATTAGCAGCGTCATCGAACCCTTCGGCGGGCTCTGGCTCAACACATTGCGCATGACAGTCGTGCCGCTGGTCGTGTCGCTGCTCATCACTGCTATCGCCTCTGTCGCCGATACGGCCAAGACCGGCGACCTCGTCGCGCGCGCCATCTTGCTTTTCTCGGTGCTGCTGTTTTTCGCGGCTACCTACAGCGTGCTCGCGACCAATGGCTGGCTGGAAGTTTGGCCTTTGGATCGCGCTGCGGCTGACGCGTTTGTCGCTGGCGTCGGCGATCAAGCCGTCACCATCAGCGAACCGCCGACCTTCGCGTCATGGCTCCAGGGTCTCGCGCCATACAACCCAATTAAAGCCGCCGCCGAGGACGGCATGCTGGCGCTTGTCGTGTTCTCGATCTTCTTCGGTTTCGCCGCCGCGACACTAGCGCCTGAGATGCGCGCGCAGATCGTGAACTTCTTCCGCGCCGTTTCGGAAGCCATGATCAAGATCGTGCAATGGGTGCTGCTCGCGGGGCCGATCGGCGTTTTCGCGCTTGCGCTCGGTGTCGGGCTCCACGCCGGCTTCTCCGCCGCCGGCACATTGGCGCAGTACGTGGTGATCGTCACTGGCGTCACCGCTGGTTCGACGCTCATCGCTTGGATCATCGCTGTGACTTGGGGCGGCCAGCCCATCGCGCGCTTTACGTCTGCGACAACGCCGGTGTGGGCGATCGCCGCCTCTACGCAATCGTCTCTCGCCTCGCTGCCGGCGATGTTGGACGCCGCGCTGCGTGGCCTACAGATTTCGCCGCGGGTTGCTGACGTCATTCTTCCGCTGGCTGTCGCGATCTTTCGTTTCACCAGCCCGGTGGCAAACCTTGCGGTCTGCTTCTTCGTTGCGCATCTTTATGGGATCGAGCCGTCATTGGTGCAGATCATCAGCGCCGTGGTCGTTGCATACGCGGTCAGCATCGCTGCTGTCGGATTGCCGGGCCAAGTTTCGTTCATCGCGTCGATCGCGCCGATCTGCCTAGCGCTTGGCGTGCCCACGGAAGTGTTGGGCATCCTCATCGCGGTCGAAATCATCCCCGACATCTTCCGCACGCTCGGCAACGTCACCGGTGATCTTGCGGCCACCTCCATCCTCGCGCGTAATCAGCCGCGCGAGAATGAAGGATCGCCGGCCCCCTAGCCTCGGAATTGAGCGCAAGCGTCGGCGTAGTGGCCTTCGACCTGCCCAATTCTTTCGGCTGAGCTCATTGCTACGCTTGCGTCGGATTGTGAGGCGGCGCCGGCATCGCCTTGTGCATTGATGCGCTCGCTAATCGTCCGTCCAGCGATGCGAACTTCTTCCGGCATTAGCGCTTGCGCAACACCGGCCGTGACGCATTCGCAAAAGCCCGGAGATTCATACTGGTTACATTGCGCGCGATAGTAACGGCGCGCCTCGCCGACTGCCTGATCGCTGGCTAGGCTGCGCGCGTCCGTGGCGTTGATTTCGGTTTCCGGCCCAAACACAGGAGCAGGCGCCGCCGAATCCATCGGGGCGGCGCGCACGCCTTGCATTGACGGATCCTCCTTCACTTGTGCGTACGCGATCGCACTGGCGGACACGCTGAGCGCCAGCACCGCCGCTACAACGAGCTTTTTCATTGAACTGCTCCTCTCTGCGCATTAACGCGCGCGAGGGCTGGGAGTTCACTCGGAACTTAAGCGGCGTTGCGGGCGTCGTCGTTGGCAGGAACATTGAATTCTGGATGCGCCCGCGTTGGAACCCGGAGCGTAAACGCCGAGCCTTGGCCAACGGCGCTCCTCAGCGTGACGTCGCCGCCAAGCAAGCGCGCCAAACGCCGCGTAATTGCCAAGCCGAGGCCAGTGCCGCCATAGGCGCGCGTGGTCGTCGCATCCGCCTGCACGAACGGTTGGAAGAGCCGCGTCTGTGCATCTGGCGAAATGCCAATGCCAGTATCGATCACTTGGAACGTGACCCAATTCTCGTCGCGCTCGGCGACGAGTTTGATCTGTCCGCCTTTTGTGAACTTGGCCGCGTTCGACATCAGGTTCAGCAAGCACTGGCTGAGCTTGAAGCCATCCGTGTCCAGATCGCCAAGCATACCAGCCATTTCTACACCGATCGTCGTGCCATTCGCCGCTGCGGCCGGCTTCACCGTCGCCACAGTTTCCGCAATCAGCGTATCCAAATCGACGCTGTCGGCCGAGACGATCGCCGCGCCGGCTTCAATCTTTGAGAGGTCGAGCACGTCATTGATCATGGAGAGCAGGCGGTGCGCCGCGCCGTGGATGCGTGTGAGGTCATCGCGATCCTGTTGATCGCCGCGCTCGTCCGCATTCTCGATCAGCATCTCGCCGTAGCCGATAATTGCGTTGAGCGGCGTGCGCAGTTCGTGGCTCATGGTCGCCAGGAATTGCGACTTCGCGACGTTGGCTTGCTCAGCCGTTGTGCGCGCTGCCTCTAGCTCTTGGAATGTGCGCTTCAGCTCCACGTCGCGCCGCTCGATTTCATCTAGGATGTGGCTGAGGCGTTGTGTGGGGTCCAGGCGCTTGCCGCAATCGTTTGCTGGCGTATCCGCCCCGCGTCGAGCCAATATCTCTTCAGCGCGGCCGACCGCTCCAAGCATGGCGCGACGGCTGCGGTAAATCAGGAATGCGATCACCAGCAGGCCAACAACACAGCCACCAGCGAGCACCATCGCTAGCGTCATCATACGCAAAGTTTGCGTTTGCAGTTCGGACTGGATCGCCTGCGCCTCGGCTCGAGCTTCCGCTTGCGCGACTTCGCTCTCCATGGTGGCGCGCAGATCGCGCACGCCAGCGTTAAAGCGCGTCATCTGATTGCGTTCGGCGGCTTCATGCGCGCGCAACATCGCCGCGAAGGCGTCCGCGTACCGGCCTTCAGCGTTCAGGATTTCAGGTTCGATCACATCGAGACGTTCGGTCAGGCCTGGATCGCCGCGTTCGGCCGCCATGCGACGTAGTTCGTGCATCGCCGCGCGCGCCTCTGCGCCGCGGCCAAGCCGCGCCATTGAGTGGACGCGGAACACCAGCATGCGCGTGATGTACTCAACAGGGGCGCCTTCGATTTGGCGCGCTTCGTCCGCGCAATGGAGTGCGGTGGAGTAGTCGCCGGCCAAGAAGTGCACGCGCGCGCACAGCATGCCGGTAAAGAACTGCATTGAAGGATCGTCGCTACGGCTGACAACATTGCGGTGGATGCGCGCCAGTCGGATCGATTCGTCCGCCGCGCCTGCCTGCGCAAACATGCCGGCCACATTGTTGATAATCACCGCGCCATCGATAGGGCGTCCAGCGAGCGTATCGAGCTCAACCGTCCGCTCCAAATGCGTGAGTGCTGTCTCATAATCGCCAACGCGAACGGAATTGTACGCCATCGCGTCGTGTAGGCCCGAGCGTAGCGGTCGCGTTTCCGGCGTATCAGGCAAATGCAACAAGCCAGCCCGCGCCGCTTCCAACGAATTGCCGAACATGCCGAGATCGGTCAGTGCATAGGCGCGCAGGCGTTCACCCGCTGCGCGGACGTACGGGTCCGTCACATTCGCCAGCGCCGAGGCAAGGTTTGAGCGCGCCGCCACATAATCGCCGTCCAACGCCGGCGCATAAGCGCGCAAGATGCCGGCCATCGCTGCAAAGCGCCGGCTCGATTGCGCGCGCACCTCATGCTCCAGCGCAACCACTGAAACTTCAGCCGCTTCAGCATCGGAGGCGATGTAATCGTCCGCCGCCATATCGAAGAGCACCATCAGCCGCGCATCGCCCTGCAGACTCTGCGCTGCTTCTGCGCGCTGGCGCTTCACGTCGTCCGTGATGATGAGATTGCCGGCTTCGATCCGGCGAGCGAGAGCTTCGCCGCGTACGATCCAGTCAGTCTGCTGCGCCGTTTGCTGCTGAGCTCCGGCAGTTCCGACAACGCAGTACGCGCACACGCCCACAACGAGCGCGCGCAGGATCGATGCACGCATAGCCCCACACCCTTATTTTGGCGCAGCATGCACAGATGTCGTTAATGGAGCGGGATGAGAGGTTGGTGAAGCGCCGGTTAAAACGGCGACATCCCAACTACAATACAACGATATCCGCCCCGAGCCCCTGCATGAACGAGGCAAATCCCGGGAAGGACGTCGCGATCATGTCGGCGTCGTCCACGGTTACGGGCTCCTTCGAGGCCAAGCCCATAATCAGGAACGACATCGCGATGCGATGGTCGCCGTGGGTGCGGATTTCCGCGCCGCCGCGCACACTCTTGGGTCCGCGCCCGTTGACGACCAAGCCGTCCGACAATTCTTCGGCTTCGACGCCGCAGGCGCGCAGACCTTCGACCATCAACGTGATCCGGTCGCTTTCTTTCACCCGCAGCTCGGCCGCACCAGTGATGCGTGTCTCACCATCGGCGAACGCCGCGACCGCCGCCAGTATGGGAAACTCATCGATCATCGCCGGCGCGCGCTTGGCTGGCGGCGATGCGCCATGGAGCTTCGAAGCCTTTACCACCAGGTTTGCGATCGGCTCGCCGATCGGATCGCGCGTTTCCTCGTAAACAATGTTCGCGCCCATCTCGAGCAGCGTCTCGAAGAAGCCCAGCCGCAATGGGTTCACCAGCATGTCTTCGATGCGCACTTCCGACTTGCCGACAATCAACGCCGCCGCAACGGGGAAGGCGGCCGATGAGGGATCGCCGGGCACGTAAATATTGACGCCCTTGAGTTTGCTCGGCCGCACCCGCGGATGCAGCGCGCCATCGACTTCAACCTGATCGATGTCTGCGCCGAACACTTTCAGCATTCGCTCGGTGTGATCGCGTGAGCGCTCCGGCTCCACAAGTACTGTTTCGCCCTCGGCATGCAGTCCCGCCAGCAACACAGCCGACTTCACCTGCGCTGACGATACCGGTGAGCGATAGGTGATCCCCTTGAGCGCGCCGCCGTGCACGATCAGCGGCAGGCGGTTTTGTGGGCTGTCGAAGCGCGCGCCCATCTGAGAGAGCGGCGCGATCACGCGATTCATCGGGCGCTTGCGCAAAGACTGGTCGCCGTCGAAGCGCGCGCTTATTTTGTAGCTGGCCGCCGCGCCGATCAGCAGCCGTGCGCCGGTGCCGGAATTTCCGCAATCGATGGTCTCGGTCGGTTGGCTGAAGCCGCCAGCGCCATTGACCACCCAAACGCCATCGTCACACCGCTCGACCTGCGCCCCAAGTAGTCGCGCCGCTCCAGCCGTATGGCGGACATCGTCGCCCTCCAGCAGGCATTCGATTCGCGTTTGCCCTTCCGCAAGGGCGCCCATGATCAGCGCCCGATGCGAGATCGACTTGTCCCCTGGGGGACGGGCTGTGCCCTTCAATGGTCCGGCAAATCTCGCCTTTAGACGCATGGCGGCACTCTGGTCCGGAAGCTTGAAAACGTGGGCGGGACAAAGCTTTTGACAGCCGGGCCCGATGGTGGCAAGCGAGCGCCCCGCATGGGTGGCCACCTTAGTGCGAACAATGGGAGAGCCGTTTGGGCAAGACTGATTTGGGCGCCAAGCAGAGCTGCCCTAGCTGCGGC
This sequence comes from Caulobacteraceae bacterium, assembly GCA_031431115.1. Lineage (GTDB taxonomy): Bacteria > Pseudomonadota > Alphaproteobacteria > Caulobacterales > Aquidulcibacteraceae > Vitreimonas. The sequence continues at coordinate 622 of JANPCV010000040.1, read as the reverse complement.
GCAAAGTTCTACGATTTGAACCGCCGGCCAGCCGTCTGCCCGAAGTGCACCACGAGTTTCGATCCCGCCGAGGAAGGCGTCCGCGCGCGCCGCGGACGCTCGCGCGTCTCCGCCAATGATCCGGCGTACGATGACGACGAAGAGCTTGAAGATAAGAAGAAAGCCAAGACCGGCGACGAGGAAGACGAGGACGAAGAGGTCGAAGAGGCCGTCGGAATCGACGCCGAGGCGGGCGCTGAAGTCGTTGTCGACGACGACGAGGAAGACGATACCAAAGCCAAGGCCGGTGACGACGAACTGCCAGAAGGCTTCTCGGAAGAAGAAGCCGATCTCGGCGACGATGCTGCCGACGACGATTCGGTGCCGATGCTCGAAGACGAAGAAGAGTTCCCTGAGGATGAGATCGGTGATCTCCCCGGGAGCGATGACGAGGACGAGAGCCGCTAAAAGATAGCGGTTCGCCGCTTGAACTGAAAAAGGCCGGAGACTAGGTTCCGCCCTTCCCAAAACCGGGGTGCTTCGGCCGCGCCGAGCACAACGTGAGATGGGCCCTTAGCTCAGCTGGGAGAGCGCCTGCATGGCATGCAGGAGGTCAGCGGTTCGATCCCGCTAGGGTCCACCA
>JANPCV010000039.1:0-2279 GCA_031431115.1 Caulobacteraceae bacterium | reverse complement strand
TTGTTGGCGAAGATGATGCGCGGAACCTTGTACTTGTCGCCTTGGCGCCAAACGGTTTCGGTCTGCGGCTCAACGCCTTGGTTGCCGTCGAGCACGACGACGGCGCCATCGAGCACGCGCAGCGAGCGTTCAACTTCGATGGTGAAGTCGACGTGGCCAGGCGTGTCGATGATGTTCAGGCGCTTGCCGCTCCAGAACGTCGTTGTGGCAGCCGACGTAATGGTGATGCCGCGCTCTTGCTCTTGTTCCATCCAGTCCATGGTGGCTGCGCCATCGTGGACTTCGCCGATCTTGTGGCTCTTGCCGCTGTAAAACAGAATCCGCTCGGTCGTCGTCGTCTTGCCGGCGTCGATGTGCGCCATGATGCCAAAGTTGCGATAGTCTTCGATTTTGTACTGACGAGGCATGACAATTCTGTCCGTGTGCTTGGACCCTACCGGCCTCTCGCGAAGCCGGTATGAAAGCCGGCTTCAAGAGCGCCGGCGGTCCGTTTGGATTACCAGCGGTAGTGTGAGAACGCGCGGTTGGCTTCGGCCATCCGGTGGGTGTCTTCGCGCTTCTTCACGGCGTTGCCGCGATTGTTCGACGCGTCGATGAGTTCGCCCGCGAGGCGCTCTTCCATCGTGTTTTCGTTGCGCGCGCGGGCGGCGCCCACGAGCCAACGGATCGCCAGCGCTTGACGGCGCTCAGGACGAACTTCAACCGGCACCTGATAGGTGGCGCCGCCGACGCGGCGCGAACGCACTTCGATCGACGGAGCGACATTGGCGAGAGCGTCGTGAAACGCTTCGATCGACGGGCGCTTCACTTTCTGCTCGACCGTATCGAGCGCGCCGTACACGATTTGCTCGGCTGCGGACTTTTTGCCTTCGTACATGACGTAGTTCATGAACTTCGTCAGAACGAGATCGCCATGGACGGGATCGGGCAGAACTTGGCGCGGCTCGGCGCGGTGACGGCGGGACATTTACATCATTCCTTCTTGAACCAGATCCCGGATCGGCTCCGCCGTCCGGGATGATCTTCACTCCGTTCAGATCACTTCGGTCGTTTCGTGCCATAGAGCGAGCGGCGCTTCTTGCGGTCCTTCACGCCTTGCGTGTCGAGCACGCCGCGCAGGATGTGATAGCGAACGCCCGGCAAATCCTTCACGCGGCCGCCGCGGATGAGCACAACCGAGTGCTCTTGCAGATTGTGGCCTTCGCCCGGGATATAGCACACGGCTTCAATGCCGGTGGTCAGACGGACCTTAGCAACCTTACGAAGCGCCGAGTTCGGCTTCTTCGGCGTCGTCGTATAGACGCGGGTGCAGACGCCGCGGCGTTGCGGTGACGCTTTCAGCGCCGGGGACTTATTCCGCGTCGGCTTCGGGGACCGCGGCTTGCGGATCAGCTGGTTGATCGTCGGCATTCCGTTCCGTTCTTTTAAACTCAAACAGCGCGCCTGGGCGGCCCTTCCGGAACCGCCATATGGCGCGCCAAAATCAAAGCCAATCGGCGGGGCGACGCGTCAAGTGGAGCCGCAGCCGTTCCGAATGAGGGCGGACAAATACGAGCGCGAACCCCTAAGGTCAAGCCGTCGCAGGTGCGGCGGGGCGCCCGATTTCTACCCTCTCGCAGCCTCAGCGGTCGGATTCCGGGGGTCGAGCGGCAAACCCTGGGCTTGGCGGCGCTTTAGAAGCCGAAGCCAGCCATGCAAAGCCTCGCAATCGAGGCCGTGCATCATCAGCCGAAAGCCCGCCTGCATCGTGGAAAGCGCCACTAAGGGGTGGCCGTTCTTGATGAAGGACAGGTGGTAATCCGTACCCAGGATCTTGCCGATATAGATGGCGACGGGCTCGTCCAGCTGCAGCGAGTTGGAGGCCCGGATAAAGTCCGCCCGCGGCAGCAGCAGCGCATAGAGCGGGGTATAGACCTCCACCGCCGTCTGGACGTCGGCGAAATTGAGCCAGCCTTTCTTCGTCGGCTCGATATCGAACGGCGCGTCCGAGATCATCGAGAAGTCCGGCTTCTCGATCGGCGCCAGGTCCCGCCCCTGCGCACGCAGGCTCTGATTGAGCTGGATGATAAAATTGAGATGGCGCTGATCAAAATCTCGAGACCGTTGCGCCCGACTGGCGCCACCAAGCCGAACTCTGCCATGTGGCCGCGAATGGCGTTCGACAATTGCGTGCGCTGCCGTGTCAAAATCGATCGCGTTCGGTGAGCCACCATCGTGCTTTGCTGCTCTGGCGCCTTTATCGGCACAAACCGCATGCTCGGCCGCGTCACCGCTTCGCA
>JANPCV010000038.1:0-4193 GCA_031431115.1 Caulobacteraceae bacterium | reverse complement strand
CTTAGTCACGAAGGCCGCTCCTTGCGGAGCGGCCTTCGTGTTTCTGCGTGCGCAGTTCGCTTAAGCGAACAGCTTCGCCCAATTCCGCGCCTCGCGCTTTCGCCAGCCGCCGCGGTGATAGGCGTCGCTTACGATGATCGGCGCGACGCTTGTTGCTTCGGCGAACACCATTTGCTCGTGCACGGTGCTGACTTTGCCCCAGCTTGCGGCTTCTTGCAGTGTTGAGGAGGAGCAGGCGCCGTCGCGGACGTCGGCGACCGTGATCTGCACGGCGTATTTGTGCACCTCGACATCGTGATGGCCGAGGATTTCGGCGCAGACGACAGTGTCTTGCGCGAAGTTCTTCGGCACGCCGCCGCCGACCATGAAGAGGGCGGTGGTGCCGGCGGCGAGTTTGATCTCGGTCAGTTCGCGGAAGTCGCCGCCGCTATCGATGGTGAGGTAGGGCTTGCCGGCTTTGCGGCGTTCGACCTGGTGCTTAACGATGCCGAAGCCGGCCGAGCAATCGGAGAATGCCGGCACGAAGATCGGCACGCCCTTCTCAAAGGCGCGCTGGATCAGCGAATCCTTCTTCTTGGCGTTGCCGGCGGCGAGCCATTTGCCGATCTCATAGATGAACTCGCGCGACGTGTACGGGCGCGGCTCGAGCATCTCGCAGATCTCGTAGATCGTGCCGTCGACATTCTGCAGTTCTTCTTCGTCGATGTAGGTGTCGTAGATGCGGTCGATGTAGAGCGAGCGCAGCGTGTTGTCGTTCGGGATTTCCATGGCTTGGTAGTGATTGAAGCCAAGGGCTTCGAGGAAATCCATGTCGATGATGCAGGCGCCGGTGGCGACGATGGCGTCGGCCATGTTGTATTCGACCATGTCGCGCCAGACGTGCAGGCAGCCGCCCGCGCCAGTCGAGCCGGCCATGATCAGCCAGGTCGAGCAGTTCTGATCTTCAAGCGCCATGTTGAGGATGCCGGCGGCGCGCGCGGCGTCGCGGCTGGTGAAGCTCATCTTGCCCCACGCGTCGATGATCGGGCGCGCGTCGAAGCTGGCGATGTCGATGTGCTCGACCGGCGAGGAGAGAAGTTCCGCTTTGCGGTTGGCTTTGGCGGATTCTGGGATTTTGTCAGCCACGGGAGGTGCTCCTATGGGCGGCGTCAGAAACAACAACCGCGCGGACGCTCCGCCGACACGCGATCGCGGCTGCAAATAGGGCATATGCGGGGGAATGCAAGTGATTTGCTAGGTCGTGACGGGAGCGATCTTCGCGTAGCTTTGTTTGGCGGCGAGGATGACGTGGTCTTCTACGCCATTCTCGCGTTTGACATTGGCGGCGGCGTATTCTGGCGAGGCCATCATCTCAAGCCATGCCGCGCGCGAGGGAAACCAGGCGAGCACTGCCCAATCCCAACGCGCCTTGTCGAAATCGCCGAACGCAGCGCCCTCGACATGGCCCGCCCATAGGATCGTGCCGCCAACTTTCTTGAACAGCGGCGCGTCGGCCTTGCTGTAGTGCACGTAGGCGTCCCAGCCGGAGCCGTTTCCGTCCAGCGCGCGTTCGCGAAAGCGCACGAGGTTGATCATCACGACAGGGCCGGTGTCGGGCAGGCTGCGAAGGAAATCTTCGTTGACAGCCGTGGGCGTCATGACGCTGTCCCCGCCACGGCGGGCGCTGCCTTTGCAAGCTCTTCGGCCACCAGCGCCTTCCAGCCGCTGACGAACGCCGCGGGATCGTGGTTGAGCGTCGTCGTGTGCATGATCTCATCGACGGATCGTTTGAAGTCCGCTTCGAAATATATTGGCGCAATCGCGCGCCAGGCGGCGCGATAGCCGGGCGACGTCATGAAGGTCCGAAGCCGGTTGATGTTGGTGGCCCAGCGCCCTGGGTCGAGCATGCCGTCGCGATGTTGATAGAAGTGCTCTTCGAAAAGCCAGAGCGTCAGCACCACTATGCCCTGGTATCGTCCGATCTCTTCATCCGTCAGGCTCGGGTCCGCTGCACCGCCTCGGGTCCAGAGTGGGAGATCGTGCGCGAAGATCCCCAACGACAGCTCCTGCGTCAGCGCCGCGCGTTGCATGGCGATGCTGGTGCGCTGGTTGTGGGTGCTCTGGCGGAGTTGGAACGCGAGAAAGGCAAACGACACGACGACGGCGACGCCGCCGATGAAGCTGCCGATCGCGGCGAGGTCTGAAAGCGACATGAAAGCCCCCCGGCTAAGGTACCCAACGTTGCACGCTCTTAGCGCGGCGGGAAGCGGGCATGCGTTCTCGTCGCACGGACTTGAATCGTCCGCGAAATCGGGAGTACGGGGCGCGCGATCCGCGCTGAGTAGTCCCTTGTAGGTTGCGTTGATTGTCTCCAATCAACGCTGCACGCTTCGCGCGCGCCGTTGCAGCGATTGTTTTTCCCGGATGCAGGTGAACAGGACTTTTTCCGTGGTGCGGAGCAGTCGTAACCGCGCCGCCCTGTGCCCCCGATCGTGTGCAGTCCTCGCGCCATCGCTGGCGCAATTGGCTGGTCCTCGCCGGACGCTTAGGTCCATCCTGCATTGCCGGTTCTATGTGCAGGACAGTCCGACCCATCCTGGACCTCGCGGTTTGCATCCCCAGCGAGCAGATTTTCAGAGCAATTCGGCTTTCGCTTTCTTCGCTCACCACACCAATCGTTTGCCGCACCTTCCAAAGTTTCGGACGTCTCAGAAATCTCCCGTGTGCGGCGGATGCAGTCTACGGGCGCTGGACCTCGGTCGGATAGATTTCTCATCGCGGCTTGATCCTAAAGGCGTTTTGCGTCCTGCTCTGCCGGATAGAATCGGGGAGATGGTCATGCGCGTGGTCTTGGCGGCGATTTTAATGAGCGTGCTTGCGGCCTGTGCGCCGCCTGCGCCCGAGCAGCGCGAGCAGGCGACCGCGCCAGAGGGGGCCGTTGCAGCGAACGGCTGCGCAGCGCAGGTTTCGGCGATGTGGGCCGCGAGTGCGCAGCGGAGTTTCATCGTCGAGGCCGTGACCACCGGGGAGACTTGCGCGGACTCCTGGGCGACCATCACCATTCGCGACGAGAGCGGCGCGGTGGCGCACGTTTCAAACTATGCAGCTTCCAGCATCCGTACGCTGTCAGGCGCCGAGTCAATCGAGGACATGCAGCGGCGCCTGGGCGAGTGGATCACGCCCGCGGGCGCTTCGATGGATAGCACTGGTGATCTCGCGGCGTGGGTTGAGGGCGCGGCGGCGCCATCATTTGTGGATGTGCCGTTCCAGCCCGCGCAGGGCATCACGCTGGCACAGTACGAGACTCTGCGTGCGGCCGACGCGCCGATGTATTGCTACGAACAGAGCATGGAGAGCGGCATCTGCTTTGCGGTGCGCGACGGGGCGCTCGGCGTTATCGGCGTGCAGACCTACGCTGGGTAAGCCTCGGCGCGGTCTTGCTGGCGCGATGAGCGTGCGACATGATCCTGCGCGGGAGGATTATCTATGAGCGATCTCAAAGGGCGCGTGGCGCTGGTGACGGGCGGCGCGCGCGGACTTGGCGCTGCGGCGGCGAAAGCGCTTGCGGCGAAGGGTGCGAAGGTCGTCGTCACTGATATCGCCGATGGCAGCGAGACAGCCGCCGCGATCGATGGCGCTTATGTGAAGCACGACGTGACGAGCGAGGATGAGTGGGTGGCCGCTGTTGCGTTCGCGAAAGACACATTCGGCGGCTTGGACATTTTGGTCAATAATGCCGGTGTTTTCTGGCTCAAGCCGATCGTGATGGAGTCGCTCGAAGACTTCCGGAAGATGCAGCAGATCAATGTTGAGGGCGTATTCCTCGGCTTGAAGCATGCGCTGCCGGCGATTGCCGAGCGCGCGCAGCAATGGGATGGCGGCGGCGCCGTGGTGAATATCTCGTCGGTCGCCGGACTCGTCGGTGCGCCGAACCTCATTTCTTACAACGCGTCAAAAGGCGCTGTGCGGTTGATGACGAAGGCGGCAGCTTTGGAGTACGCGCCAATGAAGGTGCGCGTGAACTCAGTGCATCCCGGGATTATCGATACGCCGATGATGGCGAACGCCGCGAAGGCGATTGAAGCGACCACGGGTCAGGGCTCGAACACGACGCGTACGCAGTTCGCATCGCGTCATCCGCTTGGGCGCATGGGGCGCGATATCGATGTGGCGAACGCGGTCGTGTTTCTGGCGTCCGACGCGGCAGCGTTTAT
>JANPCV010000037.1:0-4601 GCA_031431115.1 Caulobacteraceae bacterium | reverse complement strand
CCAGAACGCGATTGAACCCGGACGCCACACGAATTCGTGCGTGAATTCAGGCCGCATGCAGTGTGCATATAGCTGCATGAGCAAGGGACGGGATTCCTCTACGGTCCATCCATCGAAACGCACGGTGAAAGCGGGATTGACGTACAGGGCTTTCTTGCCGCTCAGCGGATGCGTGATCACCACTGGGTGCACTGCATCCTCCAATTTATCGGCGGCTTTCGTGTTACCTATTCTGTCGCCCCCGGCATCGGTATTCTCGTAGTAGGACGACGGACCCTCACCGAAGATGTGACGAGCCGAATGCACCGCCCTCAGCGTCGCAAGCGTTTCTTGGAAGCCCTCGGACAACGCGTCGTAGGCGGCATACATAGAGGCAAACAGGGTATTGCCTCCCTCAGCCGGAAGATCCCGGGCAACTAGGATGGAGCCCATGGCCGGTATCTGGTCGTAGGAGTGATCGGTATGCCAACCACCGCCGATATTGTTTTGCTGATCTCGTTCTTTTGAGACCAAGGCGATCTCCGGGTGATCGGGATGGGCTGCGAAGAACCGATTGATATTGATTGGCGCCCACCGTCTCGCGAATGCGATGTGCTGGTCCTCGCTGATGTCCTGATCGCGGAAGAAGATGACCCCGTGCTTAGCGTAGGCCTCACGGACGGCGTTGAAATCCGAGTCGGAAAGATCGCGAAGATCGACCGCGGTGATTTCAGCACCGACGCCTTCGAGGGATTGAACCTGGATTGTCATGTGACTTTCTCGGCTGAGCTGGCACCGGTCCAATAAGTCTCCCAGCAATTCCGGCCAGTCAAATGGGTGAAGGCCAACGCAACGGCCAGCGACGCCTTCACTCGCCATTTTCTTACGAATAGCGGGGTCGCTCAAACCCTGCCGCCGGTAATGGTGCGAGCGCTAAGGCAGTCCATCGCCGAAACCCGCGATAGCGCGAGGTGTCGAGACGATGCTCGATGTCAGCCCGATCCTAACGCTCGATCTTGACCAGCGCATCGCCCAAGCTGGTGACGTACACCGGGCCATCACCAGGCGTCAGGATCACGCCCGTCGCCGCGCCCGGCAGGCGTCCCCACAAGACCGGCGTAAACAATTCAAGCGCGCCCTCGCGCACGGCGGCGCGCCGGCTCCATTCCGTGACGATCGCTTCGCTCTCCGGCGTGCTTTCACGGAACGCGGTGCGCATATCGCCGGTCTCCGGGTCGATCACGATGAGCGCACTCTGGATCGGCGAGGCCACCCACAAATGCCCTTGCTCATCGAGTTCGACATTATCCGGCCCGACAATGCTGGCGAGTTCGCGGCGATCGCTTAGCGCGCCGGTGTCCACTGAAACCCGATGCGCGATGATCCGATCGCCCATTGTCTCGGCGAAGTAGAGTTGGCCGCGCGCTTCATCGATGGCTATGCCGTTTGCGAACAGCAGCCCCTCGATCAGCATTTGCGCCGGCGCGCGCGCGCCATCGGCGGCGGGCGGCGCAATGCGGAAGAGCGCGCCCTCGGCGGCATAAGTGTTCAGCGGCTCAAACAGCTGCGCTTCGGCTTCCGGCCCCGCCGCATTTGCGGCCGATTGCGTGAACCAGATCGCGCCCGTGCTATCGGCCACCGCCGTATTGACGCCGAACGAGTGCGTGTAGATCAGCGTCACCGCCTCGGTGTCGAGATTCACGCGATAGATCGCGCCGGTATAGACATCGGCAACGAGCGCGTGAACGCCGTCGGGCTCCAGCGCCACCCCGTTCGGCCCGGCGATCTGCGTGGGCGGCGCGTGCACATAGCCGGCTTCCGCGAAGCGGCCAAAGGGCCGCGTTGTTTCGTCGGCGCCAATGAGGCGCAAGCCGTGCGCTTGATCGATGACGATGAGCCGGCCATCGGCAAGTGCCAGGCCATCTTCAGCACGGGCGAGGCCGCGCGCCGCTGGAAAGATCGCACCGTCGTCGAGCGTCCAAGTGCGCGGCGCCTCAGCAGCGGGGGCACACGCCATTAGTGCGCCAGCCAACACAACCAATAAGATCGACCGCATGCCCGCCCCCAAATTTCTCACCACGCCCGCGGTATGTAGAGCAGCCACGCTCGGCAATGTCGAGAGATAGCAAGATCGCGCCGCCGCCGGATCGCGGCGACACTGAGAGCCGCCGTTCAATCCCCGGTGAGTGGTCGAGCTAGTTGGATAGTCAATGTCCGCCATGGCCAACCTCGGCGTAGCGCGAGCGTCAGCGAGTGGCGAAGGCGCTCGTCTCCTGCCGTTCAAATCTGCCCGCCAGCTTCGGCCAAATCTCGCCGACAACTGCCATTCGCGCGCGATGTATGAAACGACCGCCTCAGGGCCCGACGCCAACAAGCCGAGGGGCCAGCGTATGCCACCAGTCGGTGCCCCAAAGGGCGTGAACAACCAGCGATGTCGGCACGGCGATCGCGAGCCAAATCAGATACGCTTTGTGGACCGCGCGCGTCCGCACAAAATCCCAAATGAACATCGGCGCAAGAGCCACGAGTGGATAGAGATCCGTTGTAAGCGGCCCATCGGGCAAGGATGTCGGCAACCAAGTCATCCTGTCGAACGCTGCCGGCAGCGCCATGGCCACGGCCAGGAACATCATCCGTTTGTGCAGCCCCGAGTCACGACGGCGCGCCAGCAGGGCGATCGCGATGAACACCGGGAAGAGGAAACCAATCCGGATCTGGAGCAGCATAATGTTGTCGAACTCGCGCAGTCCTTGCCGTATCTCGGCCTGCGCCTCTGGCGGCGCCGCCTGCAGCGCGCCCCACACGCTTTGGTACATCGTTGGCACTAACATGATGCCCACCACGACCAGCGCCGCGGCTAGAACGGCTCCAATGGGTCCGAGCCTTTCGTGCATGGCCTGTCGCCCCGTCGCCACCAGAACCGTCTGCGCGAGAAGCAACAGCAGGAACGAGCCCATCAGCAGGGCATGAGCGTGCAGCACCAATGGGAACGGAGGCCTCTGTCCTGCCTCCACGGCGGCGATCTTGACAATCGAGTCAGGAATGAAACCCGCCAGTGTGATTACGATGAACCAGACCGCCATGAACACGAAAATCCAGCGGTCGATCACGCTTGTGCCCAGTTTTGCAGATGAATTGGGCGATGTTGGCCCGGCTCGCGCGGCGCTCTCGGTCATGGCGTCTCCCCCGCTTATGCGAGGACGAGAGTAGGACTCACCCAAACGCCAAGTAAAGGCCGCGACCGGCTTGATTAGCTAATAACAGACGCTCGCATCCATGCTGCGGTGCGGCGCGCCATCGCCGACTGCAGTCAAAGTGCTTTCAAGAGTGAACGGACGGGATGCGCGCCCATCGAGCCGTAGCGCGTGCAAAACGACGACGCCCGCTCAGCATGGCAGGCCCTGGACGCAAGCTCTGCGCTCGCGCTCGCGTCCTTGAACGCGGCAACCCTGGCGTTGAGCGGGTTGGCAACGCGGAAGGGTTTAAGGCGAAACAATTTCAAAGGGTCCTAGCAACACGGAAACCGCCGTCGCCGTTCCGATTGTCGGAAGCATTCCAGTGCGGCCGGCACCGACCTCAGCCGTCAAGACTCCGGGCGGCAAAGAGAACTAACCTCTCGTTCACTATTTTTGCACAGGGCTAAGGCAAGCTAACCGCCACACTTGCTCGACCGGCCGCTCATGTTCGGAAAGAAACCACAAACGCCAGCGCTAACCGACCGCGTACGCGCGATCGCGTCGCGCCCTTCCGCGCCACCTGCCCCGCCGCCGCAAGCGAAAGCGCGCGCGGCGCGCGACAGCGTCTTCAAGCAGGCCACCATCACCCTCGACAGCGGCGCGCGCCTTTCGGTGGCGATCAAGGACATCAGCGCCGGCGGCTTGCGCATTGAGTTCTTCCACGACATCGCGCTCGAAGGCGAATTCACGATCAGCGAACCGATGACACGCCTGCGTCGGCGCGCGCGCGTCGCGTGGCGCACGCAAGGCGCCGCCGGCTTGGTATTCATGGACTAGCAGAACCTGCGTCAGGGATCGGAGCCCGAAGGGCGGAGACGCGCGAGCGGCTCGGTCGCGGAAACGCGGCGAGATCTCTCTACCCGGAGCTAAGCGTAACGTGGCGCAAGGGGCCCGGCGCACGTCAGCGCGCGACGCCCTCCTCTCTCCCCCGCCTGGCGCCATGCGCCAAGCCTTCAAGACAAGACGCCGCGATCTGAGTGTCGCAAAAGAGCCAGCGTAGGCCGTACCGAAGATTTCCGAGACTGGCCTGCCCTCTCCGTTCCTGCCGTCCCTGGCGTTTGGTGATATTATTGCGCCATGAACAAGGACAAGATCGATCAGGCGGTCCTGGCGCTGCTCTATCTGAATCATTGGCTGGAGAAGCCAACCGGCGTCACGAGCGCTTGGAAGTCATTCGACTGGGACACCATGGAGCGCCTGCATGAACAGGGCTTGATCTCCAACCCCGTCACGAAATCCAAGGTGGTCGCGTTCTCCGACGAGGGTCTACAGAAAGCGAAAGAGGCGTTTGTCAAACTGTTCGAGGACTAAGCAACGCCCAGCGGCCTGTTCGCTCAATTCGTGACGCTCGCGTCTGCTAAACACGATCGGCTTAATCTCGCCGAA
>JANPCV010000036.1:0-2294 GCA_031431115.1 Caulobacteraceae bacterium | reverse complement strand
GATCACAATCGTTCAGCGCCGCCGCTGTTCGCGCTCGCTGATCACCAGAGATGTCTGAGAGCGCTGCGCCGCACGGGCGCTAGGGAACTTTTCGCCCGCGGCAATCTGAACAGGGTCGCCAGGTGGGAGCGACGACTTTCGGCGATGTCGCGCCCGCCAACGGCCTTGAGTGTGAGCGGCTGTTTTTGATCGACAGCGCCGGTCAGAGCCTCACTGAATGATCGTCACGAGGCCCGTCAAACGTCGGCAATCGCTTGGCTGACACCCGGGCGGGTTCTCCGCAGGATTCGTGCGATAGAAAATTTGAACTTGCTTGTTCTGTTGCGACGCAGAGTTCGCGAGCGCAATGACGCGATCAGCTAGCGCCGGATCGCTAGTCGCACCCACGGCGAAATAGATCACGCCTGCGTCCGGCTCCGGCGGCGGCACATAGTCTCGCGTGTATAGTCCGCCCAGAGCGGAGCCGGTCGCCCGTGCACAACGCACATGCACGCGATTGGTAAAGGCGCCGACATCGGCGATCCCGCACGTGCGGCTCAGCTCTGTCGCCGCCGGGAGCGTGGCAACGCCGCCAGGACCGACGGATGGAATTCTAACCGTTTCCTCCTGAGCCCAAGCGGGCGCAGCGATAAGGGCCAACGCCGACAATATTGAGAGCAAAGTCCCGCGCATCTCCCACCTCCATCGTCCCAGTTTGTCAGTCGGGCGCTATAACCGCAATCGGCGAATACTGCTGAAAAACTCCGATTTGGCCAGACGCGAAATTTTGCTTGCCCGCTGAACCGCACTGCGCATCATCGACACGAAGGGATCGCGGCAGACGCCGAAAATCTCGCGCAGGAGCCTCATAGCGCGTTCGCGCCAGCTTCTGATGAGATCGCTCCCTCGCAAATTCAAATCGACGAAAATCAAGCGCCAAGCCGCAAGCGAGTTTTTCAACAATATCGGCGACATCAGGCCGGTCATTCCTGGCTGACGGGAGCGTCACGAATTGAGCGACTTCGCCAGTCGTGATTTATTGCGCGGAGGCGGGGCGTGGCCCAATCCTGTCGTCCGCTTCTGTCCTTTGCGACCTAAACGGTCGAAGGCTTTTGCAGATGATCGGCGGAACCCCGGAGGATCGAGATCTTGGTGCCAGGGTTTGCATCGCTCACTTCGACACGGGCCTGCAGCTGACTTGCCAGCGCAGTGACGATGCTCGTTCCCAACCCCGCCTTCGCACCTCCTGCCGCCGTCGCCATTCCGACGCCGTCGTCGCGAACCGATAGTGTCCACTCCTCCCCGTTCGAGCCGTAGGACACAATTATCTTGCCAGAGCGGAAGTTCGGGAACGCATGTTTGATGGCGTTGATCACCAATTCCGTAACCAACAGACCGAGGCTCACGGACACTTCCGCGCTGGCCCGGCCTTCGTTAGCCTCTACCTCCAATGAGAGCTGGTGGTCCACAATCATGGACGCGCGAATGCTTTGGCACAGGTCGTGGAGATAGGTTCGCACGTTCACATCCTCCAACGAGGAAGTCGCAAGTTGGCGCTGCAATTGTGCGACAGACATCACCCTCTGGTGGGCTTCTCGCAGGTAGTTTCGCGTTTCCTCGGACTGGACCTTGCGGACGTTCTGCATGAGTACGCTGGCGATGATCTGAAGGGAGTTGGCGACTCGGTGCTGGAGTTCTTGCAGAAGGACGACCTTTTCTCGCAAGAGGTCATCCTTGTGCTTTTCGGCAGCCCGGGCGTCGGTGACATCGGACACCGTCAAGAGCAAGCGCGGTTGCTCGGCCTCATCGTACTCAACCTTGTGCGCGTTGAGCACCAGACGCCGCGGCTCGCCGTCTCCGCTCCTCAGATCCATTTCGTATGCTGCTATTTCGGGCGCGCCCACAATCGCACCGTTGAGCAATGACTTGAGCTGAGGCACGTCCCATTCACCCGCACCCAGGTCGGTGAAGCGACGCCCTTGCACGCCAGCAGGCTCCAGATGAAACACCCGGCAGAATGACGCGCTTGCCGCAAGCACGGTCAGATCACCGTCAAGCAGCAAGAGCGGCGTGGCGGATGAGGCCACCACAGCAAAAGCGAGACTGAGAGCTGGCTCGGAATGAAGGACAAACGGAACAGACACGCTGGCTCCCTGGAGGCCCGCGCCTCGGCGGACGCTACCGCAGCTTCTTATCGCGCAAGCTAGGCGTCTTGGCTTGAGCAGGATCAAATCAGCCCACAGCGCCGCAATGACCGTTCCCGGCGACATCGAGCCGAAGCGCCCGCAGCATTACCGGCGACACGAATGGATCGG
>JANPCV010000035.1:0-3112 GCA_031431115.1 Caulobacteraceae bacterium | reverse complement strand
ATCACGCGCAGCAGAAAATCAGCGCTGTCACTCCGCCCTTTGGCATCGCTGACCTCGAGTATGCTCCGTCGGCGCAAGAGCCCGGCGCGCGCACGCGCGCGAGGCCCTCCTCTTCTGCGTGGCAAGAGCACATGCTCGCCTTCGACGGCGAGACGCTGAACGAAGCCATCGCCGAAGTCTCGCGCCAAACCGGCGGGACGTTTGAGCTGGCTGATCCCGATCTCGGCGAGATGCGCGTCGGCGGCTATGTATCGGCCAATTCTGAAGCGTTCATCGGCCTCATGTCGTCGAGCCTGGGTCTTGAAGCGCGCGCCGCTGGCGACCGCCACGTCGTGCTGAGCCGGCGGACCGCACCTTAGCGTTTCGCGTAACCGGTTCTCACCCCTTGCAGCCGTTCGCCGGTCCTTAGAGTTTGCCGCCGATGAAAGTCGTCCAGCCCTACAACGCCAATTGGCCAAGTGCATTCGAGCGGGAAGCGCGAACGCTGCGCGATGTTTGGGGCGCCGATCTCCATGCGCTTTATCACATCGGCAGCACCTCCATACCGGGCATGATCGCCAAACCTGTCATCGATATCCTGGCCGAGGTCCGCTCACTGGAGGCAGGCTTGTGCAGTTAGAGCGCCCCCACGCCGAGCCAGAGACCGAGCTTTGTACGCCAAGAGCGCGGCAGGATCGCGAAATCAGTACGTGTGTGACGATCTTCGTGTTTGAGACGTCTTAGGCTTGGGTGAGTGCCCCGTTGCGCGCGCCTGCGCCCTTTCCTGCTCAGAGCTCGAGAACGCGCTTCAGCGTTTCGACGTTTTGCGCACGGTGTTTTGCGTCGAGGCTGTTGATGTTGGTCAGGCGCCATTGCACGGCGGGAAGTTGGGCGATTGCGTTGGGATCGAGATTGTCCTGCGTCAGTAAAGACCAATTGGGTTGGCAGGCCTCGACTGAAAGCAAGAGTTCGCGGTGATGGTTGGGCATGTCGCCGGCGATAAGTTTGTGAATCTGGGTTCGCGCGTCTAGCAGTTCTTCCAGCGTCACCTCTTCAGCGGTCATGCCGGCAAAGCCGCGCTCGAATTCGTTTTTGATGTCTTTGGGGCGTGCGGCGAGGATTTCGGCCATCGGCCGGCGGTGACTGATGAGATAGATGGCGAAGGCGGCGCGGAGGTTTGCGTCGATCCCTTCATTGGCCATCAGGTCTCGCACATCGAAAAGGTCTCTGGGATGTTGGCGATCGAGGGCGGCGGCGATCTTGCCGCCATAGAGATCGGCGAAGGCCAAGACCTGCATTTCGGCAAAGCCGTAAGCGTCTTGGACGTTCGGTTGAATTTGCATCGTAACAACGGGAAACACCGATCCTCGTAAGACTGGCGTCACTTCTATTTTGATCTTTCCGTCTTTGGTGCTGATCAAAAGCTTGGTCAGCTCTTGAGGCGTTCCCGATGGCGCCGGCGTGACTTTGGCGTTGAGCGTGTCTTCAATGCGTTTGGCGATGCGCAGCAGCGCTTTTTTGATTTCAGCAAGCGACGTCGGACGATCTTGGATCGGCAGGTACGCGAGATCGATGTCGACAGACAATCTGGGCAGATCGCGAACGAAGAGGTTGATGGCGGTGCCGCCTTTTAGAGCGAACACGTCTTCTTGCGCCACCAAGGGCAAGGTACGGACCAGCAATTGGACTTGGGCGCGATACGTCTCAGAAATCGGCATCGACGGTGTTTAGCAGAAAAGCAGGCAGCGTGATCTGATAAGTGGGATCAAATTTGCCGTGCTCGACCAATGCGCGTTTGCCGGCGCCTAAATCTATCTTCTTCTTGTTGAGCCGCTTGACCCAACGGTGCGCGTGGCGATCGGCGAAGACGAAGAAGAGCCGTTTGACTTTGACCGATGTGCAATCTTCTAGGAGCCGCTGCAGACGCTTGGGACTAAGCGTGGCAAGCCCACTGAAGAGCGCATCGACTTGTTCGAAACTCTCGTGATTTGGCAGTTCGTCGAGAAGTTCGAGCGTGGCGCGCTCGGCGGTCGAGAGCGTCAGCGGCCAGTCCCACATCCCCCAATTCAATTGGAAGCTCCCATGTATGGGATCGTTATTGTGCTTGGAATTGTCGGCGACGTTAACGGAAACGTCGGACAAGCCCGGTCCGCCTGAGGCAAACAAGCGATCAGATTTGTGCACCACCCATCTGGCGTCGGTGGGAAGCGTCTTCAGCCAATTGGGAAGCGCCTCGCTCGCATAGAGATGCACTTCGCGCCGGCGCTGGCTCGGCAGATAATGGCCAAAGCCTTGCAGCTCGAGCGCGGTGCGGCCGCCGACCGTCACGCCCAGTTTTTTCAGATGTTGGAGCGAGATCACCACCCGCTCCCAATTGAGTTTGCCTTGGTTGAGCTCGGCTGACGGCCGGCGATAGACGCCGCGGGCGACCGGTTCGAGCCAACCGGCGGCCAGATACTTAGCGCGCAACGACTTGGAATAGCCGTGGGCTTCCAGCCATGCGGCGTCGGCCACCAAACCGTCCGGCAGGAGGCGCTGCAGCTGGTTTAGCTTCTCGTTCCTTGAGGCTACCATGGGTATACCATATGTGGCATTTGTTAAACCGGCGTCAAGTTCGACAATGGCCCCGCTGGGACCCTCATGGTATCCCAAATGGACCAAGGGTAAACTCCCCCGCAGCGCCCGCAAGGACGGCGCTATTCAGCAAGACCGCCGCTAGCGCCAATGGCCTGGCCGCCCACGTCCACGCTTTTGAGCGCGGATCGGCGCATATCGAGCGGCACTTGCGGTTTCGCGACTATCTCATCGCACATCCCCAACTGGCCGAAGAATACGCCGCGCTGAAACGATCCTTGGGTGATGCGAGCGGCGTTCTCGTCATCGATTACGCAGAACTCAAGG
The DNA here is from genome assembly GCA_031431115.1 of Caulobacteraceae bacterium. Taxonomy (GTDB): domain Bacteria; phylum Pseudomonadota; class Alphaproteobacteria; order Caulobacterales; family Aquidulcibacteraceae; genus Vitreimonas. The sequence continues at coordinate 232 of JANPCV010000035.1, read as the reverse complement.
CCCCCTTCGTGCAACGCATCGAGGCCCTGGCCTTCGCGGAAGGGTCGGCGCGAGACGTAAGCGAACCTGGCGGATGACAGACCTGCCCGCCCGCGTCAGCTTGGGTAATCCGTCCCCCAGCCAGGTCTGGCCGGAAGAGTAAGCTCACAGACCGAGCCTGCAAAAGGAGCGCGGCATGTCGGTGTTCGTTGGTCTGGACGTCGCTTTGAACTCAGTTTCGATTTGCATCGTC
>JANPCV010000034.1:0-109834 GCA_031431115.1 Caulobacteraceae bacterium | reverse complement strand
GCAGCCGAACGAACGGGCCTGTTCTCAGTGCTGGGCACACGAGCGCCGGTCACCGCTCAAGCAAACGAAGAGATCATCCTCGATTCCGACGGCGCGAGCGTCGTGCCGATTGCGACGGAAGTGATCCCACATCGTCTGGCTTGGCAGGACGGGATGCTGGCGTTCGACGGCGAAACGCTGAACCAAGCCATCGCCGAAGTCTCGCGTCAAACTGGCTGGCGGTTCGAACTGGCTGACCCCGCCCTTGGAGAAATGCGCGTCGGGGGTTATGTCGCCGCAGATCCTGAAGCGTTCATCGAGCTCATGTCATCCAGCCTCGATCTCGAGGCTCGCCACGCTGGCCCCCGCCACGTCGTGATCACGCACCGGCCGCCGGCTTCTCTTCGTCAGTAGCGCCTCGAAAGGTCTTCCTATCGAAGGCGCCATTCGGACTTCTGACCGACATCGTTGGCGTCGATAAGTTGAGCGTCACTCCTCTCGGTCGCTGCCGCCTTCGCTTTGCTAATGCGACATAAGCAGCGGAATGCGCGTGCTGTTCAGGATTTCCTTAGTGGCGCCGCCCAGCACAAACTCTTTAAGGCGCGAATGGCCGTAGGCGCCCATGACGATGAGATCGGCGCGGGCATCATGCGCTTGCTCCAAGATCATGCTCCCAATCGATTGGGCGCCCAACTCCACCTCGACAAACTCCGCCTTCACATTGTGCGCCGCAAGCAGTTCGAGAATGGGCGTCTTGGGGTCTTCAATGCGAATGTCCTTTTCACCCCGAACCGTCAAGACACGCACAGTCTGGGCGGTCTTCAAAATTGGGAGCGCATCGCACACTGCGCGCGCGGCAAACTTGCTAAAGTCCCAGCTGATGAGAACCGAATCCAGCCTGAGGGCGCCTTGGCTCTCATCGGGATAGAGGAGGCATGGACGGCCAACGCCGAATATCCAATCCTCAACGTCCAACCGACCTTCAATTCCCGCCTGCGCCAGTCCCAGGATACACAGATCGCTTGTGCGCCCACGCCACGTCATGTCGGCTGGTGACGACGGCCACCCTTCAGAGATCGGGGTGATCGTGACGTCAACTCCCATGCCTGTCGCCGTCTCCCGAACATAGTGCTCAAGCTCTGCCGATTTGGCGGCGGCATCGCGCTCAAAGTCACGCGCCAATCCAGCCATCATACCGCCTGCGATCACATGCGTCGGCGTGCGAACACTCAAATGAGGACTGGTGACACTCAGCTTGGCGTCAAAATAGAGCGCTGCCCGACACGCGAAGTCGATGGCGCTTTGTGAAATCGGGGACGGATGCGTCGACAGCGTCAGGTGAATGGTTCGGTACATGGCGATCCTCCCGATATCGTGGTTCTTGGTAGTTGGGACACCTGCCCTTTCAAAACGCAATCCACGAAGAGGAAAGCGATACAGGGAACATGCTCGTAGGCGAGGTCGCGCTCGGCGATAATCGGATCGGGCGTAACGCCCATAACAGCTCCCTCTGCCTCGGCGAGCATTGGGCGCGTCACGTCACCGATCAAGGGCAGGTTCGGCGGGACGTGCCAGATCATGCGCGCGGGCGGCACGAAGATATGTGCGCTATCCGCTTTTCGCGCCGATCGGTCCTTGCCTGCATCGTTTTTACGCGTGTTTCCAGCGAGATAGACGATGGGAGCGCACCCACCTTCGGATAAGCGGCCTCGACGTGCGCTGCAGGAGCGGTGCGGCGTCCCATGGCGCGGAACGTCCGTCCGGGCGCGTCGTTCTGCTTACTTAGCTTACTCGCTGCAACCGCATCGGGAAGTCACGAGGCAACTCAAATGAAAACCTTCAAATTCGCCGCGATGGCCGCGGCGCTCTCCGTGCTTGGTGTTGGCGGCTGTGTGTCCTCGTCCAACGGCATGGCGATGAACCACGCGAACATGTCGGCGGCCGACCGCCAGTTGATGAATTCCTGTATGGCGATGTCGTCAAGCGACCGAATGAACAACGCCAATTGCACGAGCATGATGCGCCGGATGAATATGTCGGACGCAGATATGGCGATGATGAATTCGTGCCATGCGATGGGGCACGAGACCATGATGCGCAACAACGATTGCATGCGGATGATGCGATCCCATCCCGGCGCTATGACCATGCCAAGCTAGTCGGGAAGCGCGCGGCCGGTCGCTTCGTGATTTGGTGATCTGGCTCGACCCGCGCGCGCGCCCCGCGGCTTGATTTTTCGAATGTGCTCTCGAACTCGCCGACAGCGAACGCGGCGAGATGCGCGTCGGCGGCTAGGTCGCGGCCGACACCGATGCCTTCATCGGTCTCATATCGTCAAGTCTCAGCCTTGAGGCTAGCCCGCGAGGGCGATCGGCATGTCGTGCTCAGCGGCAGCGGCGTCTAAGCAGACCAGAGCGTGACGCGCCAGCGCCGCTGAACTAGACGCATCTGGTGTCGAAACTCCCCCTCACCGGCGCCGTCTATGGCTTGGCGTCCGCCCTGCTTTTCGGTGTGAGCACGCCGCTTGCCAAGCTGTTGCTGGGCGCGGTCGATCCCTGGCTTTTAGCGGGGTTGCTTTATCTAGGTTCGGGACTGGGGCTTTACGCCTACTGGCTTGTCGCCGGTGTTTCAAAACACCATCGCGCCGAGGCGCGTCTGTCGCGTGCGGACCTGCCGTGGCTCGCCGGCGCCATTGCCGTTGGCGGCGTGGCCGGCCCCGTTCTCTTGATGGTTGGCCTCTCATCGACATCGGCGTCATCAGCATCATTGCTTCTCAATCTCGAAGGGCTTGCAACCATGGCGATTGCGTGGGGCGTTTATCGCGAGAACGCAGACCGGCGTATCGTCATCGGTGCGCTCGCAATCCTCGCCGGCGCCGTCTTGGTTTCGTGGCAGGGCAACGCCTCAGGGTTTCAAATGGGCGCGCTCGCCATCGCCGCGGCCTGCCTTGCCTGGGGCATCGACAACAATCTGACCCGGAAAGTCTCGAACGCCGATCCGGTGCAGATCGCCGCGTTGAAGGGCTTGGCTGCAGGCGCAACCAACCTCGTCTTGGCGCTCGCGATGGGAGCGCACTTTCCGCCGCCTACGTTTGTCGCCGCCGCCGGGGCCGTCGGCTTACTGGGCTATGGCGTGAGCTTGGTCCTGTTCGTGCTGGCGCTTCGCCATGTCGGGGCCGCGCGCACCGGCGCTTATTTCTCGATAGCGCCTTTCGCCGGCGCGCTCGTGTCGATCGCGATCTTGCGGGAGCCCGTAACCTTGCAACTCGGTCTGGCGGCCCTCCTCATGGGACTGGGCATTTATCTTCACGTGACCGAGCGGCACGAACATGCGCACGTCCATGAGCCACTGGAACACGAGCATGCGCATGTGCATGATGAACATCATCACCACGAGCATGGCGAAACCGACCCGCCCGGCGAGCCGCATTCCCACCGCCACCGCCACGCCCGTTTAGTACACAGCCATCCGCATTTTCCCGACTTGCATCACGCGCACAACCACGCGTAACGACGCCCTCTCGCACGTGATGACATATATCCTGCAGCATATCCCGGCGCTCTGCGCCCGCGGCGCGGTCCTCCTGGCGCTTGGCGCATGGGGCGGCGCATTCTCGCCGCTGCTCGACGGCCTCAACCACTTCGCGCCAATCTGGTTGCTTTTGAGCTTCTGCGCGGGCCTCGCGTGCATTCTGAGCGGCGCCCGTGGCTGGGCGGCCTATTGTCTTGTCGCCGCGTTGGCGCACGCGGCGATCATGGCGCCCGAATTCATGCGGCCAATGTCTTCGCCCGCGCCAGCGTCGAGCGAGCGCACCATTCGCGTGGTTTGGCTGAATACTTGGATGGGCTCGCGCCCCACCGAAGAGGTCTTGCGCTACCTTGAGACGAGCGGCGCCGATTTTGTGCTCGTGTCTGAATTACATGACGAAGGCCAGGAAGGGTTTCAGCGTCTGCGCGCGGCCTATCCCACGATGATCCGCTGCGCGGGCGGGCATGAGTGCAACACCATGATCTTCGCCAAGCGTCCAGCACTCACCCAGCAAACCAACGTCGGGCTGCGGGCCAGCATCGGCGAGTTTGATGTTGATGGCGCGCGTCTGCGCCTCATCGCAGCGCACCTGGCGCGGCCAAATCCGCCAGCGGGCCAACAGCGCGAGTTCAGGGCATTGACCGAGGCGGTCGGCGATGCGCCCCAAGATGTCATTCTCGCCGGAGACTTCAATTCAACGCCCTGGTCGTTCTCGCTGCGCCGGTTCGATGCTGCGAGCGGTCTTCAACGACACACACGCGCGATGGCGACATGGCCAGCGCAACCGTGGACGCGCTTGCAACTGCCAGCGCTTGTAGCCTTTCTTCCCATAGATCACGTCTATTCGGGATCGCGGTGGCGGCTGGTTTCCCTCCGCCGCGGGCCGCGAACGTCCTCGGATCACTATCCGATCGAAGCGACGTTCACGGCTGACTAAGACGCGTCGATTGTAGGCCAAGAGCAGGCTTTGCCACCCGTCCGCGCGAGTGCCCGAAACTGTCATTCTACAATAACAAAGTTCAGCTTTCGTAGCGCACTTGGTCACTTGAAGTGTCTTCCTTCCGACAACGCTCGTTCAAGAGCGGACGGGGGAAACATGATGGGCACGAAATCGAAGGGCGATACGCGCCGGCGCAAATTGGCTGCCGCGCTCCTGATTGGCGCGATAGGCGCGGTCACAGCTGAACCAGCTTTTGCGCAAGAATTGCAGCGTATAAGCGCCGACGAACGCGTGGAGTTCGACATCGCCGCGCAGCCTCTAAGCAGCGCCTTGAGCGAATTCGCCCGCCAGGCGCAGGTCAACGCGCTTCACTTCAGTGGCTGGTCGATCGCGCTGCGCGGCATGCCAGGCACGGACGCCGCAGGCGCCTCAGGCGTTCGCGACAGCGTCGATGCACATCTGGGCCGCATCGCAGTAGCGTCGCTTCTAGCCGCTGCGCCTTCCGTCGCCGCGAATGAAGCGGAGAGCGATGACAGCAATCGCGTAACCGAAAGCGTCGGCAACGCCGCCGCACAAGAAGCCGCGCGCGTTGGTGGGCGCATTATCGATCGCGAACTCAATGTTCGGCCAACTTTGCGCATCCGCGCTGGCGCGCCAGTCCGAGTTCTGGTCAGCCAAGACATAGTGCTGAGGCCTTATCCGCGATGAGCAAAAGGCCAGCCGGCCGAGGAGCGCCCGAGCAGACACAGACTGATTTGTTTGGCGCTCTCGCACCTAAAGCGCCTCCGAAAGGGGCGCGCACGGTCCAGCGCGCGCAACCTGCGTTGGCGCAAACACAGTCTCGCCGAGAGCTTGCGTCCTCCACCAAGGGCGCCCCGCCGCTCTCGCCAACGGGCTGTTGAGCGTCCGTCAGGCCGCTGCACGCCTTGGGCTTTCAAAATCTACGCTCGACAAGATGCGCAGCGCGGGCAAAGGGCCGCGCTTCATAAAATCGACGGACCGTTCGGTGCGCTACGATCCGTCGGATCTGGACGCATGGATCGAAGCGCGCAGGCGCACGAACACGTCGGAATGTTGACGAGACCTCCGACTCGTACCGGCCGAACGCGGCTAGATAATCCGGTCCGTCCTCGCGACCAAATTGTAGACCGGTGCAAACACAAGCGCGGCGAACCAAGCCGATATCGCGCTGTAGGTCGCGCCCTCCAAGAGTTGATTCACCGATCCAAGCGGCGCGGCCGAGAACAGATTGAGCCAGTTGTGCGCAAAAGCGCCTGCGCCGCCCGAAAGCGTGTAGGCGAGCCAGCACACGATGTAGGCCGCGAGGAGTGTCACCGTAAGACCGGCGCCCGTCGCAAGAAGACTGAGCCCGGGGGCCTTTTCGTCAACCGATTTCGTCGCCATTGCTGTCTCCTCTATTGCCGGGCGCCATTGCCGGCTTGGTCAAGGTAGCGCCGCGTGAGCGGCGCCGCGTCCTGGCGCCGCGCGAGATGAATTTGGAACACGACGTGTCCACCGTGCACAAACGCGGCCTCGCTTGCGGCCAAGTAGAACCGCCACATGCGGCAGAAGCGCTCATCGAACATCGCGCGGACGTCGGCGATTTTTGCCTCAAAGCGTGTGCGCCAAGCCCGCAACGTCAGCGCATAGTGAAGTCGCCAGACTTCAATATCCGTCACATAGAGCCCGGCGCGCTCGATCGCGGGCGCCATTTCCGATAAGGCCGGCGTATATCCGCCTGGAAAAATGTAGCGATCGATCCAAGGATTCGTAGCGCCAGGGCCATCGGCGCGCCCGATCGTGTGGAGGAGCGCTACGCCATTCTCGGCGAGGCGCGCCGCGATCATCTGAAAATATTCGTCATAGTGGGCGCGCCCGACGTGCTCGAACATGCCGATCGAAACGATGCGGTCGAACTGACCCGTGGTGCGCCGATAATCCTCCAACGCGAATGTCACGCGGGGCGCGAGCCCTGCGTGCTCGGCGCGGCTCTTTGCAGTTTGAAGCTGCGCCCGGGAGAGCGTTATCCCTCGCACACGCGCGTTGCGGGAGGCCGCCAGATGCAGTGCAAGCCCGCCCCAGCCGCAGCCAACATCCAGAACGCTCAGATCGGGACGCAGACAAAGCTTCGTGGCGATCAGCTCTTTCTTGGCCTGCTGCGCCTGTTCGAGCCTGTCATCCGCCGTCTCGAAATAGGCGCAAGAATATTGTTGGTCAGCATCGAGGAAGAGCCGATAAAAATCGTCGGGAATGTCATAGTGATGCGCGACATTGCGTTGCGCCCGCTTCAGCCCATTAACCTCGCGCTTCGGGGATTCGATGAGGCGTAGGCCAGCGGGCGCCGCACGGCTTCTAAAGCCATAGTCGCGCAGATTTTGCAGCGATAGAGCGAGCAGTCCGTCGACATTGTCGCCCTCGATGGTCAGCAGACCATCGACGTAGAGTTCGCCGAGCGCCAGTTCGGGATAAGAGATGAGACGGCGGACCGAATCTGCGCCCTCCAGGGTCACGCTGACTGGAGCGGCGTCCTCTGAACCAAAGCGGCGCTCTCGTCCGCTGGGAAATCTCACGGACAACGCGCCCCGGCGCACCATCTGACGAAGCGCCGATGAGAGCAGCTCCTCTGAAGTGTTAAAACCGGCCACGCGTTTTTTGGTGGCGGCGGGCCTCGCAGCCAGCTCGGGCTGGGTGGTGTGGTCAAGCATGGTTCGCCTGTCATTGTTTTCGCTTGGGTCAAGCGACCATGATGGAATTACGCATCCGGGCGCCGTTCCCCTGGATCGGTTCAGCTCATTCGAACGGCGTCACGCACGCTAAAAAAACGGAGTCAGGGGGAAGCGCTGGGCGCGCGTATCAATCAGTGAGCGCGCGACATCAAACGTCCCAACTCCCCCCGCCTACGACGACGCTTGGCGGAGCGCGCTCAACCCACAAGGGGGCCAAGCGCGCTGGTTCAAACGCAATCTCGCGACGCGGAGACGTCCAATGACCTGGCTCGCAAACAATTGGACCTGGATTGCGTTCGCGGTCGCCATGGTCGCCATGCACTTATTTGGTCACGGCCACGGCGGCCATCGACACGGAGGCCGATCCAGCCCGGGCGCTGACGTTGAACCGCACTCGGACGCTGCACCAGATGACGCCGATGCGCCGGCGGAGCTAGCAAAAGCCGTCCAGGCGCCCGTTGCCGCAACCCCACGAGCCGAAAGCGAAGACAAACGCCGTCACAGCGACCACGGGCTCGGACACTAATCGTCATGAAGCTCCCAAGAGTAGCGCATCTGAGAGCATTCTTATCGGTATTGCTGGCGGCTTCTTTCTTGTCAGCGCTTGGGCCGCCGGCGAAGACGGGACGTTCTCGGGGTTTCCGGAGATCACCTCTTTAATGACGCCATCGTTTTGGAATTGATCACCATCGCTATGGCGCTTTGCACGCTGGTGCGTCTTCAGCTTGAGAAGGACCAACCAGGGACTTCTCCTTTGATCTAGCGCGACCACAGGCATTGGCCGCGCAAGCGACCGTCACACCGCGGCGAACGCCGCACGCAATAGGAGGCGGCTGCCAATGCCTGACGACGCTTTTTTCGAGCTGCGCAACCGCGCCTACGAACTTGCAGACACAGGTCGCTTTAAGCGCTGGCAAGAAATTGCGAGCGTCTTGGATGCGGAGGGTTTTCTCGTCCCTCTGATCACCCGCCTGCAAGACGACAAGCTCGCTATAATGATGATCGATCGGTGCTGCGATCAAGCTCGCTCCAGCGCTTAGCCGCCTTGGCTGCCAACTCCCGCCCGCCGGCAATGCGTGTTTCTAATTCCCCATCCGCCGGCGCAGAGATGTCGGCATCAGAGGAGCCCAACCAAAATGTGCTTTTCCGCCACTGCGAGTTTCACCGCAGGGACCGCATTGCTTGTCGTCGGCGCGCTGACCGCGCGGCGCGCCCGTCGGCCCACCGAGCTTCCCTTCGCACTGATCCCGGCTCTGTTTGGCGTGCAACAATTGATCGAGGGCGCCATTTGGCTGACGCTTACCGCCGACGCGCCGCTGCTCAACACTGTACTGACGTACGTCTATTCGGTTTTTTCGCACGTGCTTTGGCCGGTCTATGTGCCGGTCGCGGTTTTTTTGCTTGAGCCGACGCCTTGGCGTCGCAGAGTTCTGGCCGCCATCGCGTTAGCCGGCGCCGCCGTGAGCTTGTACCTGCTCTATTTCCTCGCGAGCCTGCCTATCGTGTCGCAGATCGAGGGACGACACATCACTTACGTCTCACCTCATTTTTATGTCGTCGCGGTGATGATGTTGTACGTCCTTGGCGCGTGTATCAGCATGCTCTTTTCAAGCCACAAGGCGGTGCAACTCTTCGGCGTGGCCGCATTCGTGGCGTTCGTTGCAGCCTATGCGTTCTACGCGATGTGGCTCATCTCCGTGTGGTGTTTTTTTGCGGCCGTCATGAGCGGGATAGTATTTCTCCATTTTTTTCGGCGCGCGCCGCCAAGCGGCGAGCCATTGTCAAACCCACTCCCTGGATGAGGGCGCGCCCCCGCTCCTGCTTCGACCCGCAGTCGCGTGCGCCACGCAACATGGACGACAACGCGCATCGAAAATTGGCGAGCGCCGTTGGAGACCGCTCAAGCCAACGCCGCATCGCGACCAGCGGACGATAGCCGCACCGGTTTGCGAGACGCGCCTATTCGGCTGGCGTCTCGACATGTCCTCCAAAGCCAAAGCGCATGGCTGAGAGCATCTTTTCCCCGTAAGTGTGCTGAAGGCGCGAGCGGAAGCGCGCATAGAGAGCGCTGGTGAGCACGTCGGCTGGGACGGCTTCCTCGATCGCAGCCTCTACGGTCCAGCGGCCCTCACCGGAATCCTGGACGTAACCTGAGAATTGCTCCAGCTCACGATCCTTCGCCAAGGCGGCGGCGCCGAGGTCGAGCAGCCATGATGCGATCACGCTGCCGCGCCGCCAAACTTCTGCGATGTCGGGCGTGTTCAAGGTAAAGCGTTCGTCCTCGGGCAATGCGTTTGAATCTTTGTTTTTCAGGATATCGAAGCCCTCGGCATAGGCCTGCATCAATCCGTATTCGATGCCGTTATGCACCATCTTCACGAAGTGTCCGGCGCCGACCGGACCAGCATGCAAATAGCCCAATTCGGGCCGGGGATCGGCGCCGGCCGCGCGCGTCGTACGCGAGATATCGCCAATGCCAGGCGCTAGTGTCTTCAAAATCGGATCGAGCGCATCGACGACGCGTTTGTCGCCGCCGATCATCATGCAAAAGCCGCGTTCAAGACCCCAGACGCCGCCTGAGGCGCCAATGTCAACATAGTCTATGCGCTGTTCCTTCAACGCCTTCGCCCGCCTGATATCGTCCTTATAGAAAGTGTTGCCGCCATCGATAATCGTGTCGCCCGGGCTGAGCGCCGCGCTCGATGCCGCGATTGCGCCTTCGGTTGCAGCTCCGGCCGGGAGCATGATCCATACAACGCGCGGCGGCTGAAGCTTACTTATTAGATCTTCGATGCTATCGGCGGCGACAGCCCCTTCTCGCGCCAGTTCCGAGATTGAATTTAAGGCGCGGTCATACACCACGCACGCGTGCCCGCTTCGCATCAGGCGACGCGCTATGCCCGTCCCCATCCGTCCGAGCCCAACAATTCCGATCTGCACTTGGAGCCTCCACATTCTACCGCAGCGATCGATCCAAACACGTCCGTCAATCGCCACACGCGCTTTTGCGTCCATCTGAAGCCACGCGGCGAGGCCTAGTGCGTCATCCTCGCAATTGTCCCCGCAGCGCCGAAAAAATCGCCGATCAACGCCTGCGCTTCGAATTGAATCTGTTGCAAGTGCTGGGGGTTTAGAAAGCTCTCGGCATAGATCTTGTAAACGTCTTCAGTCCCTGACGGTCGCGCGGCAAACCATCCGTTTTTCGCAACTACTCTTACGCCTCCCAAAGGTTCGAGACTTCCGGGCGCAGCGTCCTCGACGGCAAGCACGGGCTCACCCGCCAAGTGCGTGATCTCCAATTGTTCAACCTTCAACGTCTTCAACAGCGTCCTTTGGCTAAGCGTGGCGGGAGCATCAAGGCGCTGGTAGAACGGCTCGCCCAGCTCTTTCGCCAGGCCACGATAGAGGTCGCTCGGATCGCCGCCCGAACACGCAGTAATTTCTGCTGCAAGAAGGCCAAGCAGAATGCCATCCTTCTCGGTCGTCCAAACCGAGCCGTCCCGGCGCAGAAAGGAAGCTCCAGCGCTCTCCTCTCCAGCGAAGCCGAGCGTCCTGCCGTGCAAACCATTGACGAACCATCGAAACCCGACCGGCGTTTCGACAAGCTGACGCCCGAGTTTGGCCGCAACACGGTCCAGCATTGCGCTCGTCACCATGGTCTTGCCGACGGCGCACGATCGAGGCCATCCAGGGCGCGATGCAAACAAATACGAAATCGCCGCCGCCAGATAATGATTGGGGTTCATCAGGCCTTGCGAACCGGTCACGACGCCATGGCGATCCGCGTCGGTGTCATTGCCGAATGCAATGTCAAAGCGATCTTTCAGCGCCACCAGCCGCGCCATGGCGTAAGGCGAAGAGCAATCCATCCGAATTTGCCCGTCCCAGTCTGCGGTCATAAATCCAAAGGCCGGATCGACAACCTCGCTGATCACGGTTGCATGGAGCTGGTATCGCTCGATGATCGGGCCCCAATAGTGCACCGCTGCACCGCCTAGTGGATCGATCCCGATCTTGACACCCGACGCGGCGATCGCGGCCATGTCGAGAACAGAGGCCAAATCTTCAACGTAGGGCGATGTGAAATCGTAAAGATGAGTTTCCGACGACGCGCGGGCGCGCTCATAGGGGATGCGGCGAACCCCCGCTTGGCCCGCTTGCAAGAACTCATTGGCAAGGCGTTCGATCGAACCAGTTGTGGCGGCGTCCGCAGGTCCGCCGTGGGGCGCATTGTATTTGAAGCCGCCGTCGGCCGGCGGATTATGCGACGGTGTGATCACGACCCCATCGGCAAACCCGTGCGTTCGGTTGTGGTTGTACCTGAGGATCGCGTGCGAGATGACCGGGGTCGGCGTGTAACCGTCACCGATGTCAATCATCGTGGTCACGCCGTTGCCGGCGAACACTTCAAGCGCGGTCTTGAATGCCGGCCCTGACAACGCGTGAGTGTCGATGCCGACGAATAATGGGCCATCGACGCCCCGCGCCTTGCGGTCAAAGCAGATTGCCTGAGCAATCGCTAGGATGTGCGGTTCGTTGAAGGCGTTGTTGAAAGCGGAGCCGCGATGTCCCGATGTGCCAAAACTCACGCGCTGGCTAAGCTCAGCCGGATCTGGACGGCCGGCGTAGTAGGCGCTCAGAAGCTGACCCACATCCAAGAGTGATTTTGGGTCAACCGGTTTGCCAGCCCGTGGATCGACATCGCCAAACATCAAATTCTTGCGTCCCCCGCACTTTCATCGGCGGACGCTGCGTCGATCGAATGAGCCCGCTTGTCGCCGTTCGCAAATTCCTTCGGGCGACTTTGATCCGGGTCGGCTTGCCCGCTCTGAAATTCTGATCGTTGGGGCCCCAGTCGCACCAACAGGCGATGAACGGCGCCGTCGTCACTGAAGGGAATTAAAACTGGGCTTGTCGCAATCGGCGCGCCATCGAACTCTGCGGCGGCCACACCGCGCTGCACGCCTTGGGGGTTTTCAACGACAATTTCGTAACGCGATGCGCCATGTTGCAGCGTGAGTTCAAATCCAGGCCAAGAACTTGGAATACACGGCTCAAAACGCAGCGAGCCGTGCTCGATCTGAACGCCGAGGATGGCTTCAACACCAGCGCGTTGCATCCAGCCCGCTGACCCAGTGTACCAAGTCCAACCGCCGCGTCCGACATGGCCGGTGGCTGAGTAGACGTCGGCCGCGACGACGTAAGGCTCCACTTTGTAGCGTTGCATGTCGGCGCGTGTGCGCGCGTGGTTGATTGGATTGAGCATCCAGAAGAGCGCCGCCGCTTTGTCGCCTTCGCCGAGGCCGGCAAAGGCCATCACCGACCACAATGCGGCGTGGGTGTACTGGCCCCCGTTCTCGCGCAGGCCCGGTGGATACCCCTTGATGTACCCAGGATCGGGCGACGATCGGTCGAAAGGCGGTGTGAAGAGCAAGGCCAAGCCGTCGTGGGGCAGGATCAACTCGCGGTCGACGCCGGCCATGGCTTGAGCTGCGCGCTCGGGCTGTCCGGCGCCCGATAGAACCGCCCACGATTGGGCGATGGAGTCGATGCGGCACTCTTCGCTGGCCGCCGAGCCCAGCGGAGAGCCGTCGTCGAACCAGCCTCGCCGGTACCAGAGACCATCCCAGGCTTCGCGCTCGATGGCGGATTTCAGCGCCGTGATATGGGCGCGCCATGCCGCTGCTCGGCGCTCGTCGCCCCGGCGATCTGCGAAGTCGGCGAAGACATCGAGTGCAGCGTACAATAGCCACCCGAGCCAGACGCTCTCGCCCTTGCCTCCCTCGCCGACGCGATTCATGCCGTCATTCCAATCGCCGCCGCCGATCAACGGCAGGCCATGGGCGCCGACAGCAAGGCTTGCGTCCAGCGCACGGGCGCAATGTTCGTAAAGGCTCGCGGTGTCCTCCGAGAGCGTCGGCAACGAGAAGCTGTCGCTCTCGCCTGGCGCCAAAGTCTCGCCCTCCAGAAAAGGCACTACCTCTTCGAGCACGGCGACATCGTCCGTGACCTTTACATAGTGCGCGGCAGCGTAAGCGAGCCACGCGCGATCGTCGGATATGCGCGTGCGCACGCCCTGGCCCGAATGCGGCAGCCACCAATGCTGCACGTCGCCCTCGACGAATTGGCGGCTCGCGGCCGTCAGCAGATGTTCGCGGGTCATTGACGGATGGACGGTCGCAAGCGCCATGCAGTCCTGCAGCTGGTCCCTGAAACCGTAGGCGCCGCTCGCCTGATAGAACGCCGACCTGGACCACACCCGGCAGGCAAGTGTTTGGTACGTCAACCAGCCATTGAGCATGATGTCCATCGACCGGTCCGGCGTCTTCACTTGAACCGTGCCGACCGTGCCTTCCCAGAAGCGCTTCACCTCCTCCAGCACAGAGTCGAGATCTGCCTCCCGGTATCGCGCAACCAGCGACCGCGCCTCGGACTCATTTGAAGCATCACCGAGAAAGCAAACAATCTCGGCGACGCCGTGCGGCTCGATCTCGACCATGGTTTGGAGAGCGGCGCAGGGATCGAGCCCTGAGCCTACCCGGCCCGACAAAGAACTGCCATTGACCAGGGCCGCAGGCCAAGCGAGCACGCCGTTGCGGCCGATGAACTCCCGGCGGTCACCGGTCCAGTTGCTCTGGCGGCCCGCGAGATCAACGAAAGCGACCCGTTCGCCAAAGGCTGGGTTCCATGGATTGTTCGCGAACATCGCCCCGCTGCCAGGATCGATCCGCGTCGTTACAAACTGCGCCCCTGCCGCGCGCGAAGCGCATAGGACCCATTCGACATAGGCTGTCACCGAAAGGCGCCTGACGCGGTCTGATGTGTTGCGTAGTTTCAGCCGTGAGATCTTCACCGGATCGGACAACGGCACGTACTCAAGCAGTTCGGCGGCGATCCCGTGGCTTGCGTGTTCGAAGCGGCTATAGCCCCATCCATGCCGCGCCACATAGGTTGCCGCCTCATCCCTGATCGGCAGCGCCGTTGGGCTCCACACATTTCCGCTATCTTCGTCTCTAACGTAGAAGGCTTGACCTGGCCGGTCGGTCACGGGGTCGTTGGACCATGGTGTGAGCTGATGCTCGCGGCTGTTCACTGACCATGTGTAGCCGCCGCCTTCCCCCGACACCTGAAAGCCGAAACCGGGATTGGCGATGACATTGATCCAAGGGGCGGGCGTTGATTGGCCCGGCCCCAGAATAATGACGTATTCTCGCCCCCTCTCCGCAAACCCGCCCAATCCGTTGAAATACTCCACGCCGGGCGCTGGACGCGACACTTGAAGCTCGGAAGCGGGCGCAGGTCGCACCGCGGCGGGCCGACGCGAAAGTCTGGCCTCAGGCGCGCGTTCAAGCTGATCGGAAAGCCGGCCGCGTTCTCCCAACAGGACAACACGCGCGACCGATAAGAGTAGGGCCCGCGCCTCGGGCGTTATCAAATCGGCGCGCAGCATGAATATGTGGCCCGGCGTTCGCAGCTGGCCAATCTGAGGCCGCGACTGGCTGGCCCGCACAAGTGTCTCAAGAGCGACCTGAAGGTCTTGCACATAGGATGTTGCACGCTCGTTGAGGATCACCAGATCCACAGCCAAGCGCTTCATCCGCCAATACTCCACCGCCTGAAGCGCCTCCTTCACGACACCAAGTTGATGAGCGGCGTCGATGCGCACGAGGATGATCGGCAAGTCGCCGGAAATACCCAAAGTCCACAAACCTGGCTGACCTCCGCTGCCGGCTTGGATGGTGACGGACGGCGGCCGCATCACCGGCGTCGCATAGACCATGTGTCCGGCAAGGCGCTGGTATTGGCCCGCCTCGCTTCGATCGATACCAAGGTGGTGCAACTGCACCTGTGCCTGCGTCCACGCCAAAGCTCCCGCGCGTTGGAACGCACCGACATCATGGTGTTTGTCGATCAGATCGAGCACCGCCTCGCGGGACGAGGCGACCATCGTCCAAAAATCAATGCGCGCGGTCGCTCCAGCGGCAATTCGAATACGCCGCCGCAAGGCGAGGATGGGATCAAGCACAGCACCTGTCGCGCCCGAGAGCGGCCGACCGCTCATCACCACGCTTGGCGCGCGAACGCTGCCTCCACGACCCAGGAACCGTGCGCGATCGGTTTCGAATTCGCGCTTACCGACCGTCTCACCATCGACGACGGCCAAATGCGCGGCCCAGACCTCAGGCTCGGCCGGCGACCGCCGCCGCCGCCTGGCGACAATGGCGCCTAGGCCTGCGAGGTGCTCGGTCTCGATAAAAAGCTTCGAAAACGCCGGGTGCGCCACGTCGGACGCGTGAGGCGCCAGAACCAATTCGGCGTAAGAGGTCACCTCAACTTCGCGCGGGCCATCGCTGCAGTTTGAGATCGTCACCCGGCGCACTTCTGCGTCGTCCTCGGCGGAAACGAGCACTTGGAGATTGGTCGCCAATCCGGCGTCGCGGCGCGAGAACTCTGCGCTGTCTTCGTTGAACGTGACCTTGTACGTCTCGGGTTCGATCCCGATCGACTGGTATGCCGCCGTCCAGACTAGGCCGCTGGCGACGTCTCTCAAAAAGACGAACGAACCCCAATCATCGCAGACGGCGTCCTCGCGCCAGCGCGTGACCGCAAGGTCGCCCCACGTGCTATAACCCGACCCTGCCGCTGTCAGCATGACCGCGTAGCGGCCGTTCGAAAGCAGCTGTGTTGCAGGCGTGGTGCTATGGGGACTTGTGTTTCGCCAGGCCGCAGCGCCTTCAAACTCGCGAACCGTCGATGTTGTCTCGGAAACAAGCGGCGGCGCCGCTGTGACTTCGCGAGGCGCCCGCTCGTGCAAAAGCAGCTCCGTCGCCTGCACCATCGGCTCGGTGTGGAAGCGGTCACGCATCAACCCATCAAGCAAAGTGTCGGCGATGCTGGCGATCGTCATGCCTTGGTGGTGAGCCATGTAGGCGCGAACCAGGGCCACCGGTTCGCCGTCCGGCACCCTCGCCGGCGTGAAGTCTAACGCTTCATAAAAGCCGTAGCGGCCGCGCGCGCCGAGCGCTTCGAGGCGTTCAAAATTACGAGCGGCGGCCTGCGGGTCGATCATGCTCGCCAAGGCGGTCGCGTAGGGCGCGACGACCATGTTGTCGGCGAGACCACGCTTCAGGCCGAGACCCGGCACGCCGAAATTCGAGTATTGATAGGTAAAGTCCAGATCGCGTGCATTGTAGGCGGATTCTGAAACGCCCCAGGGCGCACGCGTTGCGCCATATTCGATCTGGCGCCTGACGACAAACCGGTTGGTCTGTTCGATGAGGCTGTCCGCCGGCGCCTTCATGACGAGGGTCGGCATGAGGTACTCAAACATCGAGCCAGACCAAGAAATGAGCGCCGCGCCATGCGCCACCGGCGTCACCGCCCGCCCCAATCGGAACCAGTGCCGCGCCGGCGCATCACCCTTGGCGATGGCGATGAAACTTGCGAGCCTTGCTTCCGAAGCAAGCAGATCATAGCAGCTCGGATCGAGCACGCCCTCAGACAGCTGATAGCCGATCGATAACAACAAGCGATCGGCGTTAATGAGAAAGCCGAACTCCATCGACATCGCCAAAGACCGCGCGGTCTCTTCCACCTCCAATAGCCTGGCCGCGAGCAGTGCGGCTGGCTGCGTCTGGAGATCGCGCCGATGGCTTTCTATGCACGCGCCCACCGCATCGGCCCAGAATTGCAGATCCGCGCTGGCCTCGTCGTGTTCTTCAAGCACTATCTCTCGCACCGCGTCGGCTACTATCGTCGCCTGCTCGGCGAGGGCTGAAAGCCGCTGATCAAGCGTGTTGCCAGATACGCCGGGTTCGATCAGGCGCGCTGCGCAACGTTCGATCTCATCGCCAAGGCGGCGCCATGACACGCTTTGCGATTTGCGAAGCTCCCGCAATCGACGCGCTTCGTCGCGAACCAGCTCTAGAACGTCGCCAACGCCTTGGAGGCGACTTTGCGCCGCCAAATCCTCATCTCGCCATTGTCTGCAGGTGTTGGCTATGGCGATCAGATGTCCAGCCAGGTTGCCGCTATCGACCGATGAAACGTATTGCGGATCGAGCGGACGCAAGTCGCGCGTGTCATACCAATTATACAAATGACCGCGATGTTTTTGCATTCGCGCCATGGTGGCCAAGGTCGACTGAAACCGCGCCACGGCGTCCCGGGTCCCAATCCAGGCGAAGTCTCGCGCGCTCGCGACCGACAACAAATAGAGACCGATGTTCGTCGGCGAAGTCCTGTGCGCCAGCACGGGCTCTGGGGTCTCTTGAAAATTGTCCGGCGGCAACGCGTTGTCGGCGGGCGTGACGAAGACCTCGAAGAAGCGCCACGTCCGCCTCGCAATCAGGCGCAAGGATCGGGCGTCCTGCTCGGCCAACGGACGCCGGCCAACGATTTTGGGCGATAGACTCGCCCAGAACGCCACTGCCGGAGAGGCAAACCACGCCAACGCGAATACCGACGCCAAAGGCCAGGCGCCGCCGCCCCAGATCCAGGCCACGCCGAACGCCGCGGCGCCGAGCAGCGGCGCACCGGCCATCCGCTGATAGAAACCTCCAACGCCGGGATCGGAATCGGACGCCGTTTGGGCCGCTGTTACCCATTCGAGAAGGTGGCGACGGGTCAGCGTGACGCGGATCAAAGTGCGGACGATCGCATCTCCCATCAGCCAAGCTTGGTCCGCGAGAAAGATGATCATCAGGCCCAATTGGACGAGCGCGAGACGAAGGTCTGCGGCCAAAGCGCGGAGGCGGCCGCCAAGCGCCACGCCCGGACGGCGCGGGACGATCTCCGCAATAACCGGGAGCAAAGGCGGAAGAGCCATCGTGAACACAACGAAGGCCGTCCAAATGGCTGCGTTTTGGATCGACAGAGCCCATCCTGCGACGAGCGCCATCACGATCGACGGCGCAGAGAGCGAGCGTCGAACATTGTCCAGCATCTTCCAGCGACCGATGGCGGGAACACCGCCTCGCGAGCGGCGAGACCCCAGTTTAGGACCACGCCCGAGTATCCACGGCAGAAGCTGCCAATCGCCCCGCGTCCAGCGATGGTGGCGCCGCGCCGCGACATCGTAGCGGGCGGGGAATTCCTCCACGACCTCGACGTCTGAGGCGAGGCCCGCGCGGGCGAATATTCCCTCATAGAGGTCGTGACTGAGCAAGGTGGATTCGGGCACGCGGCCCTCAAGCGCCAACTCAAAGGCGTCTACGTCGTAAATGCCCTTGCCGGTGTAGGAACCCTCCCCGAATAGATCCTGATAAACGTCAGAAACTGCTGCAGCATATGGATCGATGCCAGAAGCGCTGGTGAAAACCCGAAGGAAGAGTGATCCCTCACGCCCAACAGGAAGCGCGGGGGTGACTCGTGGCTGCAGCACGGCATAGCCTTCGACAACTCGCCCGAGCTCAGCGTCGAAACGCGGCCGGTTGAGCGGATGCGCCATCTTACCAATGAGGCGCCCGACAGTCTCGCGCGGAAGCCGTGTATCGGCGTCGAGCGTGATGACAAAGCGGATGTTTAGCGGCACTGCTGACGGCGACAAAAATGTAGTGTCTGGCGCGCCCCTGAGGAGCCGATTGAGTTCACTAAGCTTTCCGCGCTTGCGCTCCCACCCGATCCAGCGGCCCTCGCCCTTATTCCAAACGCGCCGGCGATGCAGCAGCAGGAAACGCTCGCCGCCCGCAGCCGGTCCATACCGCCGGTTCAATCGCGCGACGCCCTCTTTCGCTAACGCCAGGAGTTCATCGTCGCCTTCTGCATGTTCGTTTGCCGCATCGGCCCAGTCCGAGAGCAGCGCAAAATGGAGTTCGCCCTCAGGGCTTGCGAGATAGTGAATCTCAAGCCGGCCGATCTGCTCTTCGATGTCCTTCGGTGTGGTGAGGAAGGTCGGGACCGCAACCAGAGTGCGCCATTCCTGAGCAATACCGCCGCGGAGCGACATCCCGGGCAGCAGGGCGGCGCGAAAGCCCTGTGTAACGACATGGTTCACAACAGCGACGGCCACGTCGATCGCCGGAATCAATCCAAAGATCGCGAGCAGAAAAAGCCAGGCGGCGCCCAGGCCGTTTGCAGCAGCGATAGACAATGGGATGGCCAACAACCCTGCTGCGACGAGCGCGCCCGCGCCGACGTAGCCGCCAATCCCCAACGCGCGGTAGACCCGGCCCGGCCAAGCTTGCGCAGGCGGCCGAAAGCCGATCGCGGCTTCGAACTTGGCGCGACCGCCAGCGATGAGAACGTAGCCGGGATCTTGGAGGCGAGGATCGTCGCCCGCATCGATTGCGCGCGCTGCTGACGCGACGGCCGCGCGCGCTACCTCCGATTCATTCAGATCGCAGCCGCGAGCAAGTTCTTCGACCGCGTTGCGATAGAGGTTGCGTGTCGGGAAATCCATTGCGCCGAACGCGCTTCCAGCTTGAAAGACATCATCGACCAAGCTGAGGCGCTCGAACAATTCCGTCCAATCGACACCAGAAATGAGACGCATGCTGGTGATGATGTTGCGGACGGTTACGCTGCCCGAAACCTGCCGCTGGTGCTCGTCGCGAACGATCGCGTCAGCTGTCGTCCCCTGCGCGACCAGTTGGTCGTCGAGCCACTCCAGAGCTGGCGCCATACTGGGGTCCTGATCGCGGAGCCGATGGACGAGCTGCATAAGAAATGCGTCAGGAAATGTCTGTCGGCCGGCGGGGGCAAGCACGCCCTCCGTCGCTTCGGGCGCGCGGTCCCCAACCCCCAGCAACCGGTCGGCCAATTCATCTGCGGCGCGACGTCCGGCGCGGCTGTCGATTATCCGTTTGGCGATCCGCCTGAGGTTCTCAACCAGAACGATGCGGAGGGTGATGGCGACCGCCCACAGCTCTCCGATGGTGAGCGCCTGAACCTCCTGATAGGCGCGCACATAGCGGCGCAAAACTTCCGGATCGAAGAGACTGTCAGTATGTGCAACAAAACCCCAAGCCACGCCGAACACACGCGGGTATCCGGCGAGAGGACCACCGGCGAGCTTGGGCAGTTGCCGGTAGTAGCCGGGCGGCAGATCCCCTCGAACTTCGCGGATCTGTTTTTCCACAATGTGGAAGTTGTCAATCAGCCACTCAGCGGCTGGGGTGATTGCGGCGCCTTCGGCTATGTCGTCGGCGATGCCACGATAGGCCGCCAGAAGCACGGCTTCATCATCGGCGAGCCGCGTCGAAAGCGACGCACCCCTGATCTCGCGGGGTGTAACCGTCTGAGCTGCGGCGAGACTTCTCGCATGCTCCTCGAGTCGCTCGACGCTGAAGAGCTCCGCGCGGATGGGAGCGCCGTCATCCCAGAGCGGTCTCGGCCGCGCGCTCCCAAGCAGGCCGCGGACTGGCGAGCGGAAATTCGGCGCGCGGCGAAGCTGGTGCTCGCGCGTCAGAGCATTTGTCTCAAATCGCATTGTGGTGCGGGCCGTTCACCCGGCTGGACAGTAGATCAACTCACTACGACCCCATCCAGCGGCCTCAGCGTTCCCAAGCCACGGGAAACGGCAAATGGGACGCTCGCAAGCGCCTCATTCAGCTCAGCACCTTGGATGATAACTTGCGTGCGCTCGCCATGACAGCGGATAGCGTGGGCGAGGGAATTTGCCTCTCGAACGGCTAGATCCTTGGACCAGAAGGGCGTCGTCATGAGCTCACCCATTCGGATGGCCCAACCATGCGGCTCCTTGACGACATTGAAGGTGATCACTGCTTCACTCCAATCGGCTTACTGCCGACGCCGCTGCTCGTTCGCGCAGAATTGCGCTAAAGCGCAACGCCATGCGCAGCTACGTTGTTCCATGGACCAACGCGAGTGCTGCAACCGGCAGCGAGCTGCGGGGCAACGCCTGTTCAGCGGATCGCCTAGCCTCGCTTCGATAAGCTGCGAACGTCACGTTCGTCCTCCCTGGACCCGCGGCCCTCCGCGACCGCCAAACGCAGGGACTATGCTTGGTGTACGCAACACAGACGCCGCACCCTGGAGATGGGGGCTCTGAATCGGCGCTCAAACGCTAATCGCGCCTCGCTTCCGCCTGTTGCCGGACGTCTGGCGCTGATATTTCAGCCAAGGATAGTTATGCCGTCCTCGCTTTTGGCGATTTCATGCGGCGAACAATTCCGTACCAACCGCCGGCCGCCACCGCGATGACCACCGCGGCCGCCATAGATTTTCCATCGGGCGCCGAGAGCTGAAAGATACCTGACAAGACCGGCACTGTCAGCGCGCTCGCCAAG
This sequence comes from Caulobacteraceae bacterium, assembly GCA_031431115.1. Lineage (GTDB taxonomy): Bacteria > Pseudomonadota > Alphaproteobacteria > Caulobacterales > Aquidulcibacteraceae > Vitreimonas. Next base: position 88,412 of record JANPCV010000034.1, on the reverse strand, counting down.
ATCGCGGCGGCGAGAGCGCCAACCACCCAAAACACAAGATGCCGTCGGTCGAAGAGTGGCGTCGAGGCCTCCGAGGCTTCCGTGAGCGCCAGCACAAGATTGCCGATGACAAGGACAATGAAGCCCAAGGCGCGGGCGCTGTCTTCCGCCATCCCACTCTCTAAGCCCCAGACATAGATACCCAGAACCGCCGCCAGCAGAACGCTACCCTGCACGGCCGCAAGCACCATTTGGCTGCGGCCGAAGAGCGGCTCGTTGATCGAGCGCGGCGGACGCCGCATGGCGGCGCGGTCACTTGGCTCGGATTCGAACACGAGTGAACTCATGGGATCGATGATCAATTCGAGCAAGACGACATGCATGGGATAGAGCAGCGGCGGCATGCCGAAGATGATCGGCAGCAGCGCCACGCCGGCGATCGGCACGTGGATTGCCATCACATAGGTCAGCGCCTTGCGTAAATTGGCGAAAATGCGTCGCCCAAGTCGAACGCCGCCGACGATCGATGCGAAGCTGTCGTCCAGTAAAACCAGATCGGCCGCCTCGCGCGCGACGTCCGTGCCGCGTTGGCCCATCGCCACGCCGACATGCGCCCGCTCAAGTGCTGGTGCGTCGTTCACGCCGTCGCCAGTCATCGCCACGACGTCGCCGCGCGCCTTGAACGCCTCTACCAGCGCCAGCTTCTGGTCTGGCTTGACGCGCGCGAAGATTCGCGTGGTCGCGATCCGCTCGGCGAGTTCCTCGGGTTTCAGGGCTGCGATCTCGGCGCCCGTCATCACGCCGCTCGTTACGTCAAGACCGGCTTGGCGCGCGATTTCAAGCGCTGTCACCGGATAATCTCCGGTGATCATGGCAACATCGATCCCCGCCGCGCGCGCTTCAGCCAACGCCGCGGGAACTTCGGCGCGAATAGGATCGAGAAACCCGATCAGACCGACGAATTCGAACTTGGCGTCCTGCGGGTCGCGAACTGTGTTCTCGGGATCGTTCGATCTCGCAACAGCCAACACGCGTAAACCGCCCGCGGCCATTGTCGCCAATGCTTCCTCAACACTGCGAACTTCACCAGCTTCAAGCGCGCAAAGCTTTAGCACCGCCTCGGGTGCTCCTTTCGCGGCCCAGATCGTGCCTGCCCCGACGCGCCAACCTTGGATGACGGCTAGCATCGAGGGTCGAAGCGGAAAGGTCTTTATCGGCTCGCGGCCGTTGGCCAAGAGCACTTTGGCGGCCCGAGCCGAGAGCGCGTCGTGGATTGCGCGATCCATGGGATCGACGGGGTGGGTTGCCGATGCAAGCAACGCCACGCACGCGACGTCGCCCGCCGCCGCGTCCATATCCATATCGAGTAGCGAACCGTTTGACCAAATAGCTCCGGTCTTCATCCGGTTCTCAGTGAGCGTGCCGGTCTTGTCGACGCACAGCATCGTCACCGCGCCGAGTGTTTCAATCACCGCTGCGCGCCGCACCAGAACCTGATGGCCCGCCAACCGCCACGAGCCAATGGCGAGAAACACAGCCAGCACCATCGGAAACTCTTCCGGCAGCAGCGAGATGGCGACGGTCAATCCCGCCAAGCCGCCAGCTAACCAATCACCGCGCAGGAAGCCGTAAGCCGCCGCCACCATCAGGCAGATAACCACCGCGATGATGCTGAGGCGCACCACCAATCGTCCGGTTGTCACTTGGAGCGGTGTCCGCTCCACCTCCCCCGTTAGCGCTGCACCAATTGCGCCAAGACGTGTGCGCGCGCCTGTCAGTGTGACTTGCGCTAGTCCCTGGCCTCTCACAAGCATCGTTCCAGCGAAGATCGCGGTGGCGTCTTCGTCGTGTGCGCCTGCTTGCGCTGGGTCCTGCTGTTGCGCTGGCATTTTTACGACGGGTACGGATTCCCCTGTCAACGCAGACTCGTCGATAGTCAGCACGTCGCCAGCCCGAAGCACGCCATCCGCCGGAATGCGTTCGCCCTCGGCCAGCAGGACTATGTCGCCGGGAACGAGATCGCGCGCGGGTATGCGATGCTGCGTACCCGTCCGCATCACCTGCACAAAAGGTTCAGCCAATTGGCGGAGCGCGGCCAGCGCGCGTTCACTGCGCGCATCCTGGAATACAACAAGGCCGACCGAGACCGCGGCGCCGCCCAAGAGGAAAAGCCCCTCGCCGAGATCCCCGACGACAAGGTAGAGTCCGGCAGCGGCTAGAAGAAAGAGGAACATCGGCTCACGTAGCGTGCCCAACGCTACTTCGACCAAACCGCGCGACTTGGTCGCCCGCAAGATATTTGGGCCATGGACTCTAAGGAGCGCTTGCGCCTCGCTCGGGCTCAGTCCGGCCAGCGTATCAATAGTCACGGGCTCGCATTCTTGGGATGAGTAGCGGCCGTGTGTCGGCGGCATGTGCAAACGCGCCGCTGGGTTGTTCCAGAGCGAACAGAATTTTCCTCCCTAGCATGAACGCCGAACAAGCGGGGTGCTTCGCTTCTGCACCGTAGCACGGTGCGTTGCTCCCAAGAGAAAATGACCCCGGACGCGCTTGGGCGCTGCGCCGTCGCCAAGCCGGAACTTGCACCGGCGCCGCTTCACTCTCCTTAGTTGACCGCCATGCTTCGCTAACTGACACTTTTTGGTTCTCCTTCGACGCGCCCGCGATCACCTGGCGCGAGGACTATGCTCACCTACGCACCACGGCCTCGGTTCCCTGGAGGCGGACGCGAACTCGTGTCGATCCCAAGCTTACTAAGGCGCAGCGATAAAACAGGGGGCGACGCTCCAGGCGCGTAATTGAGGGTAAGCGCGTGATAACGGCCTCCCAGTATCGGCGCAGGCAGGCGCACTCAGACCACGTCCGCCAGACGGAGGCGGCAGCGAACGGCAGACGAAAATCTCACACGGCGCCTTAGCCCACCGTCTGAATTCAATACTCGATAAGGAGCGCACCATGGCCAAGAATGATTTAATCGTCGCCGTATTTCCCGACCATCACGCAGTCGAAACCGCCATCCGCAAACTCAGCGACGGCGGACTCGACATCAAACACTTCAGCATTGTCGCCAAAGGCTATCACACCGAGGAAAAGGTGGTGGGTTTCTACAACGCCGGCGATCGCATCAAGTTCTGGGGCAAGAACGGCGCAATCTGGGGCGGCCTCTGGGGTCTCTTCGTCGGCGGGCTTTTCATGACCGTCCCGCTCGTGGGTTCAGTCGTTGTGCTCGGACACCTCGCCGCAATGGTTTTCGCCGCCATCGAGGGCGCGGTGATCGTGGGCGGTGTGAGCGCGCTCGGTGCAGCGATGTTCGGCCTAGGCATCCCGAAAGACAGCGTAATCAAGTATGAGGAAGCATTGAAGGCCGATGAATTCCTGCTGGTGGCGCACGGCCCCGTCGATGAGATGTCGCGCGCCAAGGCGATCCTCGACACGATGGCGCCGATCCGGCTCGACCTGCATCAAGACGTCAAGGATATGCCCGCGCCTTCCGAAGATGGGGCTGCACATCACGCAGCGGCTTGATCAGTGGCTAGGTCCATCAACGAAAGCTCAGTCGTCGCGAGAAGAAATAGCGAAAGGAAACGCCATGTCATCAACCATTGAGCCGGTGCATGACCGCCTCGAATCCGGACTGCGGGGTCACCGACCCGCAATCGCGATCGCGCCGCTTGGCCTCAGTCTCTCTATCTTCTTGACCATCACCTTTCTTGGTTGCGTCGTCGCCAATTTAATCCCCGGCCTGAACGAGATTCACTTTCTCTCAGCGCTCTATCCGGACATCGACTGGACCCAACCCGCGGTGATCGCGCCAGGCGCCGTGCTGGCGTTCTTGATTGGCTGGTACGTCGCGTTGCTGTTTGGCTCACTCTACAATCTGTTCTCGCGCCGGTGAGCGCCGGGGCCCAGACCCCTCGTCCAACTCGTTGACCGTGTTCACCGTGCTCGAAGTCCCGTCCGCCTCGACCACCGGCCACTCCGCCGTCGCGGATCATGAACGCGGCGGCGGCCAGAGACCCTATACCTCCACCCACGAGATAAGCCTTTGCCGTTTTCGGATTAATTCGTTCGCGCTCCATGCCGGAAAGATGAAGGGCGCTGTCTGCATTCGCCATGCTGGGAATCCTTGGCTGTTCTACGGCTGACGCGGCGACGCGCGGCGACCACCACCGTCAAAGCCGACTTCGCTAAGTTTTTCTGTCGCGAGAATCTTCGGAAGGCCGAGGCTCAGCAGCACACCGAACACGGTGAGCGCGGCCATGAGTACAAACGAGGCGCTGGGTAGCCACGCCACATCGAATAAAACGCCACCAGCTGCTGAACCCACGGCCGCGCCAAGGCTTGCTGCAGCGGTTTGTCTTCCGAGTTCCGCTCCCTGCGCGTTGCCGGCCTTGCGCGATATCCAATACGTCAAGATCGGCGAGAGAATGCCGGCGCTTGCCGCCACGGCGCCGATCACGACGAGCATCAGCGAGAAATCGGAAGCGAGAGGGACAAGGAACAATCCGGCGGCGAGAACAGCGAGCGCCGGTGCGATAAACCAGCGCGTTGTCTCGGGCTTGACCCAGGGCGAGAAAACGACGGCCTGCACGATGAACATAACCAGACTGCACTCGGTAAACATCAGAGCAATTTGATATTGCGTAAGACCCAGCTCCTGTTTTCCGCGAAGCGCCAATCCAACCTCGAACACGCCTATTCCCGCAGATACGACGAAAGCCAGCGACAGCAGTTTGGGGACAAGCCAAGGCACAGTCTTCAAGGAGGACCGGTCGCGCGCTGCGCGGGCATCGCTTCGGTTCGTCCCGGGCACGGTCATTGCGGCGGCGACCGCGACGAACAGCGCCAGCAACGCCGTTCCCGCCAGCGGGACGGCCATTGAGCCCGACGCGCTGGCGGAAGAAAGCGTGGTGGCGCTGCCGCGCGCCAAAAGGACACCCAACATGGGCCCAAGCAGAAAGCCGCCGATGCCCGCCAGACTTACAAATGTGAGGCGGCGCGCCCGCGCTTGTTCGGTCGTCGCCAGATCCCCGATTACGGCCAGCGCAACCGGGGTGACGGCCGCAGCGAACATGCCGCTCAAGAAGCGCTCCGCATATATGGCGGTCACGTTTTCGATGAACGCAAAAGTCAGCATAGTTGCGCTGAACCCGATCAGTCCAATCAGGAGAATGATCCGGCGCCCATACCTATCGGACAAACGTCCCCAAACCGGCGCGAACAAAAAAAGCGAGAGCATATAGAGACCAGTCAACAGGCCAGTCGATCGGGAGACTTGCACTGCATCCCCGCTCGGGCCGAGCAGTCGCTCGATCAGAAACGGAAGTAACGGTACCACGACGCCAAAACCAATCGACACCGTGAAAACCGAGAGCATCAGCGCGGCCATCGCGCCAGGCGGCACGCCAGTGCCCGCCGCGTGTGCGCTCACGATGTCGCCACTGCTGGCGTGAGCACAGGCGTTAGAGGCGTGCTCGCGTCCTGGCGATGGGCGCCCGTCAGCTTAGTCCGCTTCAACATCAGAGCATTGATCGCCACCACAAGGGTGCTGCCCGACATTGACAGCGCCGCGACCTCCGGACTGAGGACGAATGGGTACAAGACCCCAGCAGCGAGCGGGAATGCGATCACATTGTAGCCTACGGCCCACCAAAGGTTTTGGTGCATCTTGCGCAATGTTGCGCGCGACAGCTCGATCGCGGCGACGATGTCATACGGGTCGCTCTTCATCAGCACGACGTCGGCGCTCTCCATGGCGACATCCGTGCCTGCGCCAATGGCAAACCCGACATTGGCCTGGGTTAGAGCCGGCGCATCGTTGACGCCATCGCCAACCATGCCGACTTTCCTCCCCGAGGCTTGCAGCTCCTTCACCTTCTCGGCCTTCTGGCCTGGCAGCACATCAGCCAATACGGTGCCGATCCCAAGATCCGCAGCGATGCGTTTGGCCGTGGCGGCATTGTCGCCGGTCAACATCACCACTTCGATATTGCGTTCGCGCAGCTTCGCCACCGCCGCCTTGGAGCTCGGCCTGATCGCATCGGCGATAGCGATGAGACCAATAACGCGACCGGCCTGAGACACGTGGACGACAGTGCGGCCGTCACCCTGCAGCCGGGCGGCCTCGGCCTCCAGCGCGCCGAGTGCGAGCTTTTGTGTATCCATCAGCAACCGGTTGCCGAGGAAGACTGTTCCCCCCGCGGTTTCGGCGCGCGCGCCCATGCCGTCTAGGCTTTCGAATCTTGTTGGCGCCGCGACAGTCAGGCCCGTCGCCCGCCGCAGAATTGCTTGGGCGAGTGGATGGTCGGACCCTTGCTCGACGGCGGCCGCGGCAATCAGCACGACATCCTCGCTGACCCCTTCCGCCGTCACGATCTCGACGACCGCCGGTTGGCCGATCGTGAGCGTGCCGGTTTTATCGAAGACGATGACATCGAGCTTGGTGGCGTCTTCGAGCGCGGAAGCATTCTTGAAGAGAATTCCGTTCGCCGCGCCGAGACCCGTGCCCACCATCACCGCCATCGGGGTCGCGAGCCCAAGCGCATCCGGGCAGGCGATCACGAAAACAGTAATAGTCAGCGTCACCGCAAACAGCAGTGATTGTCCCATCAACCAGAACCACACCGCAAAAGTGGCAAGACCGATGATGATCGCTGCAATCACCAGCCATTGCGCGGCCTTGTCTGCAAGGAGTTGCGCGGGCGCCTTCGAGTTTTGCGCCTCCTGCACCAGTTTTACGATCTGGGCTAGCGCCGAGTCCGCTCCGACCTTCGTCGCTTTGTAACGAAAGCTGCCGCTCTTGTTTATGGTCGCACCGATCACTGTGGCGCCTGGTCCCTTCTGAACAGGCATCGACTCGCCGGTGAGCATGGACTCATCGACAAGCGATTCACCCGTCTCCACCGTGCCATCGACGGGGATCTTGTTGCCTGGCCGGATCACGACGATCTCGCCCGCCAACACTTCCGCCGTCGAAACTTCAATCTCCGCGCCGTTGCGAATGACCGAGGCCATCGCCGGCGTGAGATTCATCAACGCCTTGATCGCCGACGATGCACCGGCGCGTGCGCGCATTTCCAGCCAGTGGCCCAGCAAGATGAAGACGAGCAGGACGGCCGCGGCCTCGAAGAACTGCCCGCCGCCCTCGAAGAAGAACGTGCTGCCGACGCTGAAGAGATAGCCGGTGCCCACGCTCAACACGATGAGCGCCGCCATGCCAAGTGTGCCCTTCTTGAGAGCGCGCCAAGCGGAGACGAAGAACGGCCAGCTGGGATAGAGGATCGCGGCGCTAGCTAAGAAGAAGAGCCACAAGTTGAGGTCCAGGCCGAACGGCGGCGCCGGTGGCTCAAAAAAGCCTCCCATCGGAGCGTAGACAAAGATGGGGACCGTAAGGACCAGACAAATCCAAAAACGGTTGCGCATGTCCCCGGCCATGGAGGCCAGATCCCCGCCGCCATGGCCCATCTCGTGCGCCATATCTGCTGACATGGTTGGCGGCGCCGCCACCGGAGGGTGACCCTGATGGGGGGCGCTTTCGTTCGCAGCCGGCGCCAAGCGTGCGTGTTCTGGCGGCGCCGTCTTTGCCTTAGCTTGTTGTCCGTCAGCTTCAGGAGCTGCGGTCGGCGGTGGCGGCAGCGCGTCCGCCGGTGTGTGGCCCGCGTGATCACCATTGACCGCCGATGCCGCGATGGGCGCGGTGGACGCGTCGCCGGCTTCGCGCACGCCCGCTTCGATGTCGGCGATATCAAGTATAGTCTCGTCGTAACGCACGGTGGCGCTTCCCAAAGCGTGATTGACGGTCACGCTTTCGACGCCCGGCATCGCCCCGATCCACTTTTCCACTTCGGGCCCACTCAATACCTGGACCATGTCGTGGACTTGAATGACGCCCGTTTTCATCGCGCTTCTCCAACCAGGCTTCAGACCGCGTATGGCGTTCACGCTTCCATGCGAGCGGGCCATTTGAAATTGAGACACGTCCAGCGCCCGCATGAGCGTTGCGGTGCGTTAGCGAAAACGCCGTTCGGCGTCTTCGGCTATGCGCTTGACGCACCAGCGGGCGTACATGGGCGCGAACAGCTTGCCCAAAATGCGTCCCAGCAACGTCGGCGGATAGTCGTACTCAATGAAAACACGCACAGTAGAATTCTCGCCAGTGGGCGAGATCTCAAATCCCATGCGATAAGCGCCGATGACCAAAATGCGCGGCCGTCCGCGAGTTTCCCAAACTTTGCGCCGCGGCGGATCACGCTCGGTGATCACTTCTTCGACGAACAATCTGACGCCAAGAAAGGCGCCGCCCATTTTGATGACAGCGCCAACCGCGCGCCCCTTCGCGTCGTCGAACTCGTAGTTCATCCGGCCGCCCATCATCATCATGGACGGTTTTTCCATATGGGTCGCGAGGCGCGCCTGATCGTCCAGATGATCGAAAACCTGATGCGGCGGCGCCCGCGCTTCGGCGATGGCTTCCTCGCCATGAGCGTAGCGCATATCGCCTCGTGGCCGTTCGGCCGAGCCATGTCGTCGCCGGATAGCGGCCTCAGATGTGATCATTGCAGCGTGGCTCACTGAGCTTCATAAGGCTCTCCTCTTCGCCTATACGCAAAGCGCGCGCCCTCCCCTGCAAAAGCTTGGACCCCGCCCGTGTGCGCGGTTTCGAAAAAACGCTTCTGGGGGCGGGCGTTCATCCCAGTGCCGAGATCTGCATTAGGCTTTCGTCGTTTGGTCGCGCATCTGCCGTCCACTGAGCCCGCATCACCCAATAGTCGGAATGCGCGCTCTAGACTGAGTTCCACGAGACGATCGCTGTCTCTTCGCGGATGTTATGCCCATACCCTAGAATACTGAGTGACGCTGTGCTCAGAAGAAGGTGCTGGGCTTCCCTTATCGGCAATCCGATCCAACGCGCTCCCAGGACGCGGCCAAACTGCCCATGCGCGAAGACGGCAATATTTCCATCGAGCCTTCGCAATCGCGCAATCAGCCGATCAGCTCTTTCGGAAACTTGCACCGGCGATTCACCGCCCGGGCAGCCATCTTGAAAGATATTCCAGCCTGGTCGCTCGTTGCGAATTTCTGCTGGGCGCCGTCCCTCGAAGTCGCCGTAATCCCACTCCACAGCGTCGGGCTCAATCTCTGCACGCTCGCCCAACCCCGCCAGCTCGCCCGTTCGCCGCGCGCGCTGCAGCGGACTGGTGAATACGCGAGTGAACTTCACAGGGCCTAGCCGTTCTGAGAGCTTGCGCGCCTCCCGTTCGCCATTCGCAGTGAGTGCAAGGTCGGTTCGACCGGTATGCTGCCCGGAGAGCGACCAGGCTGTTTCGCCGTGCCGAACAAGGTAGATGCGCGGAAGTTCGATCTGCAGGCCGGTCATAGTTTTCCACCCCACCGCCAGTCACGGATTTCCGGCATGTCCTGACCGTATTCCTCAATGTAGCGCTTATGCTCGACGAGCTTGTCGAGGAAGGCCTCTTTCAACGCGGCGGCGTGCGGGCCCAATTGGGGCGCCCGATCAATCACATCGATCACGAGGTGAAAGCGATCAAGGTCGTTCATCACTACCAGGTTGAACGGCGTTGTGATCGTTCCTTCCTCTTTGTAGCCGTGCACATGCATGTTCTGGTGGTTCGTGCGGTTATAAGTCAGCCTGTGAACCAACGATGGATAACCATGGTAGGCGAAGATAACCGGCTTGCTGGTCGTGAAGAGCCCGTCGAATTCGCTATCGCTTAGTCCGTGGGGATGCTCGCTCTGCGGCTGGAGCTTCATCAAATCGACGACGTTGATCACGCGGACTTTCAGTTTTGGAAAATGCGTCCGCAACAATTCTACGGCGGCCAGGGTTTCAAGCGTTGGCACGTCGCCGCAGCACGCCATGACGACATCCGGTTCGCCGCCCTCGTCGGTGCTCGCCCATTGCCAAATTCCGATTCCAGCGGCGCAGTGCTGGGTAGCGGCGTCGATGTCGAGCCATTGTGGTGCGGGCTGTTTGCCCGCGACGATGACATTCACGTAGTTTCGGCTCCGCATGCAGTGGTCCGTCACGGAGAGCAGCGTATTTGCATCTGGGGGCAAGTAGACGCGAATAAGTTCGGCTCTCTTGTTTACGACGATGTCGATGAAGCCGGGGTCTTGATGCGTGAAGCCGTTTTGGTCCTGGCGCCACACATGCGAGGTGAGCAGATAGTTCAGCGAAGCGATGGGCCGGCGCCAAGGAATGCGGCGCGTCACTTCCAGCCACTTAGCGTGCTGATTGAACATCGAATCGACGATGTGAATGAATGCCTCGTAGCAGGGAAAGAAGCCGTGGCGCCCCGTGAGCAGGTAGCCTTCCAACCAACCTTCGCACTGGTGCTCGCTCAGCATCTCCATCACGCGCCCGTCGGGCGCGACGTGGTCGTCTAGAGGAATGATCTCGGCGGTCGAGCAACGGTTCGTGCCTTCAAATACGGCGCTCCACCGGTTTGAGGTCGTTTCGTCCGGGCTGAAGACACGGAAATTATCCGGGTTCAATTTGATCACGTCGCGGACGAACTGTCCTTGGACGCGGGTCGCCTCGGCGTCCACTGCACCCGGCGCCGGCACTGCAATTGCGTAGTCGGCGAAATCTGGCAGGCGCAGGTCGCGCAGGAGCGCGCCGCCATTGGCGTGCGGATTGGCGCTCATACGGCGCTCCCCTTTCGGGGCCAAGTCCGCGAGTTCTGCGTTGAGCCGGCCGGTTTCGTCGAATAACTCGTCGGGGCGATAGCCCTTCATCCACTCTTCCAACAATTCCAAATGGCTGGGATCGTTCATTTCGCCCATTGGCACTTGATGTGAGCGAAACGTGCCTTCGGTCGGCTTGCCGTCGACAATCTTTGGGCCAGTCCAGCCTTTCGGTGATCGCAAAATGATCATCGGCCATCTTGGGCGTTCGCTAAACCCGTTCGCGCGAGCGTCGCTTTGAATGCGTTGAATATCGGCCACTACAATGTCGAGCGTTGCGGCCATGAGGCGGTGCATCGTCATTGGGTCGTCACCCTCGACGAAATAGGGCGTGTAACCGTAGCCGCGAAATAGCGCCTCCAACTCGTCGCGGGAAATGCGGGCCAGCACAGTCGGGCCCGCAATCTTCCAACCATTCAAGTGCAAAATAGGCAGCACCGCCCCGTCATGCACTGGGTTCAAGAACTTGTTCGAGTGCCAACTGGTGGCGAGCGCGCCGGTTTCCGCTTCGCCATCACCGACGACACACGCGACGAGCAGGTCGGGGTTGTCGAAGGCCGCGCCGAAGGCATGGGAAAGCGAATAGCCAAGTTCACCTCCTTCATGAATTGAGCCCGGTGTTTCCGGGGAGACGTGACTTGGAATGCCGCCGGGAAACGAGAATTGTTTGAACAGCCGTTTCATGCCGCCCGCGTTCTGCGAGATTGTGGGATAGACCTCGCTGTAGGTTCCCTCCAGATAAGCGTTCGCGACCAAGGCCGGGCCTCCATGGCCAGGCCCGGTGATGTTGATGACGTTCAGATCGTATTTCGTAATGACGCGGTTGAGGTGCGCGTAGACGAAATTGAGCCCTGGACTCGTGCCCCAATGACCAAGCAAGCGCGGCTTGATATGGGCAAACGCGAGCGGCTCTTTCAGCAAAGGATTGTCGTAAAGATAGATCTGCCCGACCGACAGGTAATTTGCCGCCCGCCAATAGGCGTCGAGCTTGCGAAAATCTTCCTGGGCGCCGAGGGAAGAAATTTCCATTCTGGTTTTCATTTTGTTCAACTCAATTGTGTGCGTCGAAGGCGGAGGTGCGGAAACGATGCGTGCGCGAATTCATGCCGGGGCCGGTAATGCGCATTTTGAGCGCTCGCGCATGGGCGCTGGCGGACCGCCTGATCGATGCGCCCGAGGGATCGCTCATCATGTCAAGCAATGGGCTTTGCCGCAGGCACTACACCTGCGGCGCCTTTTCGTGGTCTTGTTGTGGCAGTCATAGCGCTTCCATCGCAGCGTTATATTCGCCGCGGCGCGCGGCCCTGTTGCACGCAGCTCTGTGAAAAAGCGCTTGTTGCGCTGCGATGACGTTGGTCTTGTTACCTATCCAAATGTCCATCGCCGGTTGTTGGATTGCGCGCGCAAACGAAAATGCCAACGGCCATGGCAACCGAGATTTGAATTGGAGGTTCATGGCGTTCAATCGAGCCGAGGCCAGTTCGCCCGATTGACCGCCCGAAAGAAACGCAATTGCCGCCACCGCGGCGGGCACGACCTGCGCGAGGCGCCTCACGGTGGCGTCGGCCACTGCATCCAGCGCCTCCTGCCTCGGGCAACTCAATCCGGGCAGCACCATGTTGGGTTTAAGGATGATGCCCTCGAGCATCACGTGTTGGCTGTGAAATTGGTTGAACACCGCTTGCAGGACGTCCCCGGTGATTTCACTCGTGCGCTCGATGGTGTGCGCACCGTCCATGAGCACTTCCGGCTCGACGATCGGGACCAGTCCGGCCTCCTGACAGAGCGCGGCGTAGCGAGCCAGGGCGTGCGCGTTTGCCTCGATGCAAGCGCGGCTCGGAATGTCCTCAGTCACGGAGAATGCAGCACGCCACTTGGTAAAACGAGCGCCCAGCCGCGCGTACTCGGCCAGACGGTCGCGCAAGTCATCCAGACCTTCTGTTATCTTTTCGCCCGGATGGCCGGCAAACTCCTTTGCGCCGATGTCCACTTTGATGCCGATGAAAAGCTTCGCCGCCGCGATGACTTCTACGAGAGGCGTGCCGTCTTCACTCTGCTGGCGGATCGTCTCGTCATAGAGGATCACCCCGCTGATGCACGCGCCGAGCCTTGGCGTGGTCACAATCAACTCTCGCCAGTCGCGCCGAGCCTCTTCAGTCTGGGAAATCCCCAACGCGGCAAATCGCTTGTTGCAGGTCGAATTGCTTTCATCCATCGCCAGCAAGCCTTTGTCGTCGGCCACCAACGTCTGCGCTGTGTCGATGAGCTTCTTCGTAAGCTCTGGGCTCAGGGGTTTGGAGGTCACGTGGCGCTATCCTGACATGCGTCAATGCCAACGACGCGCAGGACGGACCTTGCGATCATGAGTTCCTCGTCGGTTTGAATGACGCGCACGGCGACGCGGGCGCCTTGCGTCGAAATCAGCGGCGCGTTCGCCGTGTTGCGGCGCTCGTTCAATTCAAGGCCGAGGAAGCCCAGTTCGCTGCAGATCCGCTCCCGGATCAGCGGTGCGTTCTCGCCTATGCCGCCTGCGAACACGAGCGTGTCCAAACCACCGAGCGCCGCTGCGAACGAGCCGATCCATTTTTTGGCTTGATAGCAAAAGAGCGCGACGGCCTCGGCAGCACGAATGTCGTCCTTCTCTCGCGCGAGCAAGTCGCGCAAATCGGCACTTGTCTCGGACACGCCCAGCAACCCCGATTCGTTGTTCACCATCTCCTGAAATTCCGCCGCGCTCATTTGCTCGCTTCGCGCCAGATACGAAACCAGCCCGGGGTCCAAGTCACCCGAGCGACTGCTCATCACCAATCCAGCCGCCGGCGTGAAACCCATGCTGGTGTCGATGCTTCGGCCGTCGCGCACGGCTGCTAAGCTTGCGCCATTGCCGAGATGGGCAAGGATCACGCGGCCCTTCGTTACTGCCGGATCGCCAAGTCGCGCGAGTTCCTCCATGAGGAATTCATAAGACAGTCCGTGAAAACCATAGCGGCGCACACCAGCCGCCTCGTACCGCCGCGGGATCGGTAGAATACTGGCGACCCGCGGCATCGTGCGATGGAAGGCGGTGTCGAAGCACGCGACTTGCGGCAAATTGGGATAACGCTGGGCGAACGCATCCAACAACTCCATCTCAAGCGGCAGATGCTCGGGGGCATAGGGCGTGATGAGGCGCAATTGAGCGAGCAAATCTGGCGTAACCAGCTCGGGCTCGCTGCGCGCCATCCCGTGCACCACGCGATGTCCGAAGGCTTTGACCGAAGCGAACTCCGGCTGCGTGTCCAGCCATTCCATCAGGAAAGCGACCACCGCACTGTGATGACCGTTGTCGATGGTGCGATTGCCCCCTGATCGTTCGGCCAGATTCCTGAAGGTCAGATTCGTGCCGCTTGCGCCGATGCGATCCACCTTCCCGTCTAGCCGCCGCTCGAGCTGCCCGTGTTGATTATAGAGTGCGAACCGGATGCTCGATGAACCACCGTTTAGCGCGAGGATCCCGAAGCCTTCGCCGCTTGCCTCCGGGGACTTGGTCCCAATCATTTTCTTCGCCTTGGCGAAGACCAGACAATGAACCGCTGTCCCGCGCGGAGGGTTGCGCCTCCCGCAAACGAGTGTTGCCGCACCCGTTCCACCATCCGACGTTTCAATTTTGGTTCCTCAATCATTACTGCGACGCCTAGTACTACGCGCGCCGGACGCGCCCCCCCGATCAATGATGAAGTTGCTTCATGCGCGATCGGAGGCTGCCGCGGATCATTTGGAGAAACACGCGCGCATCGCACGTCAAAGCCAGGCTCGACGAGCTTCCCATGTGAACGGGATCGGCGCGACCGACGCTTTCGTCACGATGTTTCAAGACGAGCGCCCGGCCGAACCATGCCAAGGTCTCGCGCCACGATCTCGCGCGCGCGATGGACGCGATATTCTATGGACTTCACCGAACAGCAGAGCGCCGCGCTCGCGGCGGATTGCGACATTCCATCGACCGCGGTCAGCATCAATGCGTCTCGCAAATGGCTTGGAAGCGCCGCCATTGCGCGCGCGAGGGCGCTCAACTCGTCGCGTGCGATCAGCTCATCCTCGGGGGACGCCCTCTCATCCCTCACATCTTCGGCCGCGCTCGCCTGGCACGATCCCTGAAGGCTGCGGCGAACGAGCGCGCGACGCGCACGATCGCGGCACTTGTTGAGCGCGATCGAGCGCAGCCAAGGGCCAAAAGCGCGGTCTGGATCAAAGCGGCCAATTGCGCGCCAAGCCGATACGAACGTCTCCTGAACCAGGTCGTACGCTGCTTCGGCATCCGGGGTGCGCCGGCGCACGAAGCGATAGAGGCCCTCTTTGTGGGTTGTCATCAAGGACGCGAAGGCGCGCCTGTCGCCATTGGCGGCGCGCCGCGCCACATCGTTTGCATCGCCCGCCTGAACCAAGCGTCGCAACGGCGCGAAATGACCTGCTGCAATGCCGAACGCGTTGCTCGAATCCATGCCTGGGCCCGCTTCAAAAACGACGCGCTGGGTGTATTCCCGCCGGCGACGGGTTGATTTGATGCGAATTTAGCGGCTGAAGGATGAGTTGGAGCCAACAGGCGTCTCGCAGACGTTGAATCAAACAGTCCGCAGCTCGAACTTGTTCCGCCCGCCCCCGCTACAGTTGACTCTCGGGGACAGAGGCGCTGGTGCGTAGTACTGATGGGAGCCCAAAGGAGGAAGCGTGAAGGACCTCGATCGACGCCTCGCGGAACTCGGCCGAACTGAGATCGACCACGATCTGCATGCGCTGGAGAGCGCGGTGTGGGCCAAGGTCGATACGCGCGCATCGAACCTACGGCCGATGCCCAATCGAGTGGCCACGGCGATTTGCGCCGTGACGGCCTTGCTGGCCTCACTCGCCGGTGGCGCAACCGCCGCGGCGTCGGGACGGACGGCCCCAGAGCCCATGGCCTTCGCGATCCAAGCACCGTCGGCGCCTTCAACAATCCTCAGCCATTGACGTGATGGCAAAGGTTTGGCGAACCATTCTCGTTACTGCGCTGATTGCCTTCGCGGCTGGAGCGCTCGGCGTCTACGCGGGCCTTGCCCTTTTTGCCGATGGCAGCGAACGCGGACACAGCTCACTTGACGTCGCGGTGCATCGCGAGCTGAACCTCAATGCGGCTCAGGAGCAGAAGATCGAGGACATCGAGGCGCGCTTCGCGGCTCGCAAGAGTTCGCTCGAACAGGAGATGAGGGCGGCGACACGCGACATCGCCACGGCCGTTTCCGAGGATACGGCTTATACGCCGCGCGTTGAGGCGGCCGTTGAGCGCTTCCATACCGCGATGGGCGAGCTGCAGCACGACACGATTTTGCATGTGTTCGAAATGCGCGCGGTTCTTACCCCCGATCAACAGCGCAGGTTCGACGAGATTGTGCGCACCGAATTGCTGCGCTCAGTCGAAGATCCTGAGACAGACTGATAGCATTCGCGGCGCGCGCCTGACGCGAGCGTCCGACCATTGAGACGCACGGATTGGTTTTGGGAATGACAGAGACACAGTCGGATTCGCTGTCGCATTCACTCAATAAACAATGCCTGTGCATCACGCTCGACCGCGCCGCTCTGAGCGAGGCCATCGCAGAGGAAACTGGTGACCCCGATTTCGGCGGCGCGTTCATGCAAACGCGCCCCAATCTTTTTTCCAACGCCCCAGTCTTCATCTCCGCGACCGACGCAGCCGAGATGATGGGTGTCGTCAGGGCGATCGAGGCGGCCGCGAGATTGCCTCTCTATCGGGACGCCATCCTCGAATGGGCGCCGGAAATCGCCAGCCATGACTTCGGACCGCGCGGTGTATTCATGGGCTATGATTTCCATCTTGGGACGGGCGCGCCCAGGCTCATCGAAGTGAACACCAACGCAGGCGGCGCATTTTTGAACGCGATGCTCGCCAAGGCGCAAACGAGCTGTTGCCCAGAGGTTGAAGCCGCGTTCACAAAGCCGCTGGCCGACGATTTTGAAGGCCTAGTCCTGCGCATGTTCGAGCGCGAATGGACCAGTCAGCGACGAGTGGGCCGCCCGGAGACGATTGCCATCATCGACGATCGTCCAACCGAACAATATCTCTATCCCGAGTTTGTAATCGCCCAACGCCTGCTTCAAAGAAGCGGGTTCTTCACGCTCATCGCCGACCCGGAGCAACTCCTCTACGAGGGAGGGCGTCTAACGATTGACGGGCGCGCCATCGACCTTGTCTACAATAGGCTTGTCGACTTTTCGCTACAAAAGCCCGAGCATGCGGCGTTACGCGCCGCGTATCTTGACCAGGCCGTCGTGCTCACCCCGAACCCGCACAACCACGCCTTATTCGCAGACAAGCGCAATTTTGTCCTGCTGTCTGATGCAAATCGGCTGCGCGACTTCGGTCTAGCCGAGGATGACATTACGCGGCTGTCGAGCGTTCCCCAAACAGTCCGCGTGGACACTCGTGCAAGCGAGGACCTCTGGGAAAATCGCAGTCGGTATTTTTTCAAACCGTCGGGCGGGCATGGCGGTAAAGCTGTGTATCGCGGTGACAAGATCACGAAGCGCGTCTGGCTGGATATCCTGGCGGGCGATTATGTAGCCCAGGATTTTGCTCGCCCCAGCGAACGCGCAATTCAAATCGATGGAAAGACGCAATCGTGCAAACTCGATGTTCGCCTTTATACCTACGACGGCGAACCACTATTGGCGGCTGCCCGGCTTTATCAGGGCCAAACCACCAATTTCCGTACGCCCGGAGGCGGCTTCGCACCGGTGTTTATCGTGTAAGCGGGCACATGACGACCAGATCGGCGTCAGAGCATTCGCCGCGATGACGGGCGCTGAGCCAGCTTACGATCTGCTCGAGGCGCCGAGGTCGACTTCAGATAGCGCACGCCATTGTCCTGGCGGGGCGGCGGCTAGCCCGCCTGGATGTTGACCTGGATGGACTGCAGGATCAGCACCGGCATCTCCAGCGTTTTGTCGCGCGCCTCGCGAGCTGACTGAAAATCGCGAGCGCCCCTCGCTTCGATGTTGGTGGGCGTTGTTAGAGGCTATCGACGACACGCTGGAGTTTCGCGCGCACCACACTAGCGGCCTCGTGCAGTTTCGGGTTGTCGATCGCCCGCATGGACGCGACCGGATCGATGGCCGCCACTTCGGTCTGGTCGGGGCCGACCTCCTGGACGATCACGTTGCATGGCAGCATCGTCCCGACTTTGTCTTCAAGATTCAAGGCCTCGTAGGCGAGCGCCGGATTGCAGGCGCCAAGGATCTGATAGCGGCGGAAACCCCACACATCGGTTGAAGCCTCGGCGGCGCGAGCGCATTTGGGTTCGCTTGGGCGCCTGCGACTATCTCCAGTGTCATCAAGCCGGCGAAGCAAAACAATCAGCGTTCGACCAGCCTTGCGTTGCACGCTCCAGCGATCCGCGGGACGGTTTTGTCGTGAGCGCGACACCCGCTTGCCCCCTCAACTGGCAGCGCGTGCGGGCCAGGCTTCGGCGACTCTGCCGGCTAGAAAATCGGCTGGTATCTCAAAATTGAAGCGTATGCCCCCGCCCGGACGGCGGACCGCCGAAAGCTCTCCGCCCAGCAAGCGCGCGAAGCGCCGTGTCACCGCAAGGCTGAGCGCGCGCCCCTCGCAATGAAGCACATCCGCGCTGTCGGCTTGCGCGAATGGTTCAAATAGTTTTTCCAGATTGGCGTCTGCCACATCCGTTCGAGTGTCTTCCACATTGACCTGAAGCCAGGATTTTCCCTCCACCACCGTTTGAAGTGCGTTTACGCTAATCACATCTTCGCGGGTGGCCTTCGAGACACTCGACACGAGATTGCGAAGGCAAAGGTCCAGTTTTTCGGCGTCTACAAACCAAACACCCGCTGTCGCGGAGACATCGAGTACGAGTTTGTTCCTGTCGGCGGCCAGTTGCGGTATTGCGGCTGCCGCGACGTCGTGCGCTAAGCCGGCAACATCGCATTCCTCAATGTTTGGCGCAAAGCGACCCGCGTCTATAGCGCAGAGACGCAGCATATCATTGACCATGGACGAAAGGCGCGCGGCGGCGGCCAGCACGCTCTCATTGTCTGCAGCGCCTTGCTCATCGTTGCGCTCGCGCGCGCTTTCGATCAGTAATTCGCTGTAGCCAATAATGTGGTTAAGCGGTGTTCGCAGTTCATGACTGATATTGGCCATGAACTCGGACTGCGAGCGGCTTAGCGCCTCGGCGATGCCGCGGGCTTCCTCCGCGCCGCGCGCCTGGTGCGCCGCATCCACGAGCATTGCGCTCGATTTATGCACCACAGCGCGGAAGTTAGCCACCGACACGCTTGCGGCCAGAGCCAGGAGCGACATCATGGCGGCGTTCCAAAGCGAGACATCCTCCATACGCAGCCAATCGTTTGGCGCTGAGCCCATGGCTTCGTAGGTGGACGCCGGCAACAAAGGACGCCCGAGGTGCAGCCCCGCATAACTCAAAGCGACGACGCCCACCCAGATAAGACCTGCCCGCATTCCGAGCAGCAAAGTGGCCAGAAGCGGGATGAGCATGAGGAAAAAAGAGGTCGTTGAGACAACACCGCCGAACGAAGCAGCGACGATCATCACGACAGCGTAGAGCGTGACCAGATAGGCGTGGGAGAGCAGGTCGAGATCAATCGATGTGCGCAACACCAAGAACGGAAATGGCAAAAAGACGATGGGGGCCATCACGCACAGGAACGCAACGAACGGACGCCCATCGATCACCGTACCGCCGGTCAAGATGACCCACACGACAGCGACCACCAGTGTGTGAAACGCTGTAAACGTTAAGAAGCGTTTACGGGTCGCATAGAGCAACGTGCCGCCGCCCCGCGCTCCTTCACCTGATATCTGGTCCCACAAGGCGTCGATCATCGCAGACTTCACACTCCTCAGAGTCCAGTGTCTCACGATCCTCCAAAAGAATAGTCAAAGAGCGACATGCACCCGGGCGGCTGAGCACATTGATTCAAAGCCGCGCCCACAAGGCGCGCGCTCCGGCTGTGCTCTCCGCGCTTAGCTATGTTTCATAGGCCGGACGCGCACGCCCTCCCTAAACGGGCGAGCCTATTGCAGGTCGACTTCGATACCGAGGCCGATTGTCGTGCCAGTGTCCCTGCCCGCGAGACGATCGTAGCTGGCGAGACCAAACGAGCCGGTGATGTTCAAGGTGTCGTTCAGCGGCTGAACTCTCCGAATAAAAACGCCGTAGTCTTCGCCGGCGAAATCGTCCGCGAGTTGCGTCTCCAACGACGTCGAACCGGCGCTGAACCAGAGTTGCGTCCTGCCTCGCCCGGTCGCATCATTGAGAGACAAATTGACGAGGTGCGCCACCAGGACGTCGCGGTCCTCGGGATCGACATAACTTGCCCGGTAGCCGACAGAGCCGCCGGCAAAATAGTATCGGAGACCAGCAGACAGGAAATAGACATTGCCTCCTTCGGCATAGTCCGCCCATCTAGCGCCGAACGTCATCGTGGTGGCGCGAGCAAGGCCGAAGGTGATGTCCTGCGCAAGGTCAAGACGCGCGAACACCGGTTCAGATTCCGCCACCGCAATGCGGGTTCGGGTTGAGATGGCGCCGTCAAATCTTTGATAGAAAGTAACGCCGGCGCCTACCGCCGTCTCGGTGTCAAACCGGCCTCTGAGTTCGCCAGCGACTGCATTCGCGACGATGGTGGCGCCGCCATCTTCGATCTTGTATTCGACGGTGGCGGAATTCAGCGTTCCGTAATCGGCGCCAAAATCTCGGGTTTCGACTGAGGCATGGATGGCGCGCTCGGGCCCTGCGGGCGTGGACGTCTCTTGCGCGGCCGCGGCGTCGATCATGCCGAGGGCCACAAGAATGGCGCCGCCGCTCAACACGCGCCTCGTCGCCGGCGTCTGCCTGTTTGCGTTCATCGTCCGCGTCCCCCGACAAGTTCAATTTGCTGCCGCACGCGATAGTGTCCCTTTGGAAGGTTGCGATCGATCGTGATGCGCGGTTCGAATGTAGATCCGGCGGCTATGACGCGGCCGGGCAAGACGATGACCTGAATGCCAAGCGCAGCGCCCGCCCCGATCCAGCAGCCAAGCTTTTCCAAACCCGTCTGAATTTCCCTCACACCCTCGCGAACGCTGATCGGCTGTTGATCGAGGCGATGGTTCGAGGTGCGCACTAACGCGCCAAGGTAGGCGCCTTCGTCGATCCTGGACTGCGCGACGAAGCACATCGGCCCGACGCGGGCCCCGTCGCCCACCAGCGCTTGGCAAATCTCGGTCGCGTAGCCGACACGCACATTGTCGCCCAACACGGCAGGCCCGCGGATCACGGAATAGTAGCCGATCATGCAGTCCGCGCCGATGCTGATCGGACCCTTGACGATGGCGCCCGCGCAAATCTTGGATCGGGCGCCGATCGAAATGGGACCCTCACGATCGTCAAGCAGAGCGCCCGCTTCGATGATGGCCGACGGATCGATAAGTCCCGTTTCGATGGCGCCAACGCGCTGCGCTAGTCCAGCGATGTCATACCACCACATGGGCATACCTCACGGGCTTATCTCGCTTTGGCTCCACGCCCGTGATCAGGCCGCGAAGTCCATGGATCAGCCAAATGGCATAAGCGAGGAGCACGTAGACGACGGCCGCAGGCGCCAATGCAAACAAGACAAGGCGGCGATAATGTAGCGCGCTCGCAGCGCCGATGGCGTAAGCAACCGCCACCCAAATCAATGGAAACAGAGCAAGCGAGAAATGCTGGACCGCGCCGTTTGCGAACGTCGAGGAAACGCTGACCGCATAGGCCCATAGACCGATGAGCACGACGAGAAACATCGGCAATATGCTGAACACGCCGAAGCGAGAAAACAGCAACTTCCAATGGAGACGCATGCAGACGGCGTAGCCAATGATCCAACGCCGCCAGCGAAGCCACTCGGCTCTGAGCGAGTTGCATTCTTGCGCGTAGACGATGCACCGCGTCGACTGTCTAACCTTGTAACCCTGGGCGACGAGCGTCCAAGTCATGTCGAGGTCTTCCACCTTGGTGCGGTCGCTGAACGGAACCGTTCGCAAGACTTCTGTTTTGAAAAGCCCGCACGCGCCGGAGATCAGAAAAGGCGCGCCGCCCAACAATTGCTGAAACGTTCGTTTGAGCGCGATCATCGGCAATTTCACCGTCGCCCTAATGTGGGGAAGTAAGCCCGCGCCGTTCAGATTTGACGCGGGAACGCCGCCGACAGCGTCGGCGCCGCGCTCAATTTCCGCGAGCAGATATCCTAACCCATCTCCTTTCGGGAGCACGGTGTCGGCATCCGTCAAGAAGACGTAAGGCGCCTGCACGAACGAAAGCCCTCTCGTCAGAGCACCGCTCTTGCCGGTGTTGGGTTGATGCAAAATGTGAAGACGAGGGTTTTGAACCGCCAAAGCATTGAGAATGGCGCCGGTGCCGTCTGTCGAGCCGTCGTCCACGACGATCACGCGGTTGATGTAGCGGCTCGCGAGCAACCCCCGCACCGTATCTGCGATACAGAGTTCTTCATTGAAGGCGGGAACGATGGCGTCAATGGAATCGTAGTTTCGGCTCGGCGGCATGCGTCTTCGCCAGATGAGCCAAGCGCCCGCCACGATAACGACCACGAGAAAGGCAAGCGTCTTCATGGCCGCTTAAAAAACTAGCTTGTAAGGGATGAAGCCTTCGCAAGGGCCCAGATCAACTTGAACGCCGCGAAAATGCGCGGCGGCTCTGATCTTGTCCTCTTGCATGTAGAGCCTGCTCTCTTGGCTTTTGTGGCATTGTAGAGCGCGCACTTTAGTTTCGAGATCTTCGCCGATGTACTCGAACAATTTGGGCTGAAAGTTGGGGTAAGAGCTTGGTGTCTCGTAACCGAGCAATTGAGGCACGCTGCGACACGCAATCGATGAAGCCTCGAAGACTGAGCGATGATCCTGATGCCGATCACCCTCAAACATCGTGTAAACTCTAGTAGGGCCGAGCCTGTGTACGTGCGTTTCCAGAACAGAGATCAATTCGTTAAGGTTTGCCCAAAGCTTGGTGTCTTCGAAATCGTAAATAAGAACCTCGGCTGCGCCGATGGTTTTCAATGCCGCTTTGGTTTCAGCAGCGCGGTCTTCATCGCAGAGGACGCCCCTTCGTCCCTTGGAGAACACCAAGGCCGCAACGTGGGCGCCGCTTCTCGCCAATTTCGCAAGGCTGCCGCCGCACCCCAACTCAATGTCGTCCGGGTGGGCGCCTATCGCCAAAATTGTCTGGTCGCTCATCGTGCAGCCCTGCTGGCGCGCTCAAGGTTTTGGCGACGCGAGCATGATCGTTAAGGATGAAATGTTCGTTAGAGCGGCGGGAGCGTCCAAGGACGACTGCGGCCCGTAGCATGGGCGCGACACATCATGCTCGTCGCCCCAACCGCCGAACGCGCTCATCCCGATCGAACGCGCACGCGCCGCGATATTTTTATGCGGCGAAGCGGAGACGATGTGGCCCGCCTGACCGATGTCGGGCGCCCCGCAAGCGCGGGCCGCCGAGCGCGGCGGCTCACCGGTACGCATCCTCGCCTATGCCGGCGCCGGTCACCTTGTCTTTGACCCACCAATTCCGTGGGCCGACCCATTCACCGGCGCCTCGCCATGCTGGGCGGCGCCGTCGAAGCAACGCTGCTGCGCGCGTCGACCGTGAGCTGCCTCAACATCCCACTGAGCCAGAAACGGTCATCGAGGCGATCTTCCCGCTCGGGCCTCACCACAGTGCGCACTTCGCCGATGCTTGTCCGCCGGCTGCAATCGGCCGCGTTGCTGGATGTACAGGAATGACCACGCTAGCATTTGCGAATGAACGCTCCCGAATGGACAATGGCGCACTGGTTGAACACGCCGGCTGCGATCACGCTGCAAGCTCTGCGCGGACGGGCGGTGCTCGCTGTTGCGTTTCAGATGCTATGTCCGGGTTGTGTTTCACAAACGCTGCCGCAGGCTCAGCGAGCGCGCGCGGCCTTCCGGGAAAGTGATCTGGCTGTGATTGGCCTGCACACCGTGTTCGAGCATCACGATGCGCAGGGATCTGTGGCCGCGCTGCAGGCGTTCCTTCACGAGTATCGTGTGCACTTCCCCGTCGGCATCGACGCGCAAGACGCTGACGGTCCGGTCACCATGCGCGCTTACGGCATGCGCGGAACGCCAACGACCCTACTCTATGATCGAGCGGGCGAGTTGCGCATGCACGAGTTTGGCCACGTCGACGACATGCGCCTAGGCGCCGCCATCACGATGGCGATAGCGGGCGCCAGCGCGCCGGGGCACGCGAACGCCGACAGAGGCGGCGTCTGCGACCCAGATGGATGCGTATGACCCGTTGCCGCGCGTTGCGATTTACGTCCCCCGCCTCCCCACCAATGCTTCAAGCTCAGCGAGCCGGCGCCCATCGGCTGGATGGGTGGACATCCATTCCAAAGCGCCGGCGCTGTCGCCGGCCATGCGCCGCCAAAACGTCAAAGCGCCAGCAGGATCGTAGCTGGCGCTCATCATCAACAAGACGCCCAGGCGGTCAGCTTCAAGCTCCTGCATTCGCGAATAGGGGAGGATGACGCCGTAGAGAGCGCCAGCCCCCAACGCGCCTGCGATGCTCTCGGCATGGCGCCCATATTCTTCCGATAGCGCCGCCGTAGCGGCTGAGACGCCGATCTCCAGAGCCACTTGCTGGCTCATGCGTTCGGCGGCGTGACGGGCTTTGAGATGACCAATCTCGTGGCCCATGACCGCGGCGATCTCATCATCAGAGCTGGCCTGCTCCATGAGGCCGCGAAAGAACCCCACCTTCCCGCCGGGCAATACGAACGCGTTGACCTCTGGACGGTCGAACACCACGAACTCCCAGTCGTCATTGGCCCGCGTGCGCGAGACCGCCGCAACATTCTGCCCGATGCGCGTAAGCCGCCGCTGCACGGCGCCATCGTCCACGCGCGGCATCCGCTGAAGCGCGTCACGCCAGGCTTCTTGACCAAGCGCCGAGAGCTCCTCATCCGAGATCAGCACGAACTGCCGCCGCCCCGTCGCCGGATTATCGCTGCATGCGGAGACAACCAGGCCCGAGCCTGCAATGGCCAAAAGACGGCGCCTCGAAATCGCCCAGAGCTTCATGCCAGTCCATCTCCTTGCTCGGCCGCATATAGATAAAGCATCCACAATAGTAAGACCCGCATTCGGCGCGTTCGCATCGATCGCTGTGAGGCGCCGTTGCTCTGGCGCGCGCCATAGAAGCGGATATCACGGCTTCAGTGGCGCAGGCCCATGCCGCCATACCGGCGCACTGGCTGGCGCGCGAGTACGCGCATTTACCGGTCGCTGAATTTAACGCCGAGGCCGCCGCCGAGGCCAAAAGTCTGCGTGAAAAAGTGAGCGACGCCGCTTGGATGAAAAGTGGAGTGCTTCGAAGCGTCCACGGCCGGAATAGATTTAGATTTGCAATGATAGCTATTTATGGGCGCAAATCGGAGCCCGTGAAATGCGGCGCCTCTTGAACACCCAATATGACGACCCAAACTGCACCATTGTGCGGGCCGGGCCCCTCTGACGGCGAAAAGCCTTCCATGGCTTTGTCGTGATGTCGGACCGCATCGGGATCATCCCGGTGTTGGCTCGGATCTGTAAATACCAGACTCGTCATCGCCGCCTGCTCCCGATGGACCAATCTCTGTTCGGAGCACACACATGCCCTTGATCAATTCTCCTATCGATGGCGCGCCGATGCGCCAGATCAACCGCTACGGCATCGAGTTCGACGTCTGTCCGACAACCGGCGGCGTCTGGCTCGACAAGGGCGAACTCGAAAAGCTGATCGCGCTTGTCAAGGAAGAGACGCTTCACGAGCACGGCGCGCCTCGCAGTCAAGGGCGAACCCGCGATGACGACGATGATCGCCACGACGATCATGGGCGCAGCCGGCAAGGCGGCCGCCGGCGCTCGCGGCTCGAGGACTTGTTTGACTTCTAAGACGTCGCGCTGGCGCTCCCGCTCAATTGGGCGGCGCCAGTGCAGTTGCGGGCGCACGACCTAACCCGCCGCGCCCCGGCCGCCCTCCGGCCCTCGAAACCGTTGTCAGCGCAACTCAGAACTCAGGCGATCCATGGACCTACTTCAAAGTTTTCTCTTTGCGGAATTTCTGGGCAAAGAGACTTGGATATGGCTCGCCTTCATTGGCGCCGTGATCGCGCTCCTGGCTTTCGATCTGGGTGTCGTGAACCGGAAAGATCACGAGATCGGCGTCGCTGAGTCTTTGAAGCTCTCGGCGCTCTATATCGCAATCGGCGTCGGCTTTGCCTGGGTGATCTGGCAGCTTTACAATAACGCTTATGCGGGCGCGTCCATTGACCCGCAATTGCTCGCAGTGACAGGCGAAGAACGCGCCTGGACGGCAGTGCAACTCTATCTGACTGGTTTTGCGGTCGAGAAGACGCTCGCGCTCGATAACGTGTTCGTCATTTCGATGGTGTTCGCTTATCTCGCGATCCCGCGCATGTACCAACACCGCGTTCTATTCTGGGGCATTATCGGCGTCATTGTGCTTCGCGCCTTGATGATCGGCCTCGGGGCGGCGTTGGTCTCGCAATTCTCGTGGGCGCTCTACATCTTCGCCGTTTTCCTGATCATCACCGGCATCATGATGTTTCGCAAAGGCGGCGAGCACGAGGACGTTAGCCAGAACAAGATCCTGCTATGGCTGAAGAAGCGCCTCAACGTTACCCCAGAGATGCACGGCAACAAGTTCCGCGTCAAACTTCCCGATCCGAAAACGGGAAAGCTTCGCTGGGTGGCGACCCCGCTCCTGCTGGCGCTGCTCTTTGTTGAAATCGTCGATCTTGTATTCGCCATCGACAGCGTGCCGGCGATTTTCGCCATCACGAGTGATCCTTACATCGTCTACACGTCCAACATCTTTGCCATTCTCGGCTTGCGGGCTCTCTTCTTTGCGCTCGCCGCAATCGTCGAGCGCTTCAAGTATCTGAAGTACGCGCTCGCACTCACCTTGGTGTTCATTGGCTCCAAAATCTTCATGGGCGACCTCTTCCCGGGGGGCAAGTTTCCCTCCGAATGGTCGCTGACGATCACACTTGGCCTCATTGCGGGCGGCATCTTTTACTCGCTGTGGAAGACCCGAAACGGCGCCGTCAATGCTTAGGCGCGATAGACGACCGGGCGATCAGGCCAATGTGCTGAGCGCTGACGGGAAGGCGCGTTTCAACGCGCCTTCCAGGCCTTCAGTCCTTCTCGGACTGGCCCGCCATGCAGCCGCCGCAATCGAGAAGATGGACCCGGTCCATGCGGTGGCGCTCGGCTACGGCCTCTATGTGCTGCTCGGGTTCTTGGCGCTGTCGCTGCCGTGGTCGCAAGCTGTCCCCATTAATGCAACGGACAGATTTTTCATGGCCGCATCGGCGGTCTCTACAACTGGACTTATCACGCACGATCCAGGGACCTCGTACACCTTTCTCGGCGAGCTTGCGCTGTTGGTGATGATGCAAGTGGGGGCGCTCGGGTATCTCACCTTGGGCACATTCGTGGCCGTTGCTTTGTCGGACCGAATGAGCCCCCGCCGCGCCGACTTAACCCGCGCCGCGTTCGGTCTGCCCGAAGGATTTGAGGTCAAGCGCCTCATTAAGCGGGTGGTGATCTTCACGCTCACGATCGAAGCGGTTGGCGTCGCCGCTCTCTATCCGCAATTTCTTGCCGCGAAGGTCGACAATCCGTTTTGGATGGCGGTGTTTCACTCTGTATCCTCGTTCTGCACCGCCGGCGTGTCGCTATTCTCGACAAGCTTCGAGGGATTTCGCGATAACCCGATCCTGCTCATGACAATCGCTTTGCTCGCCTGGTCGGGAGCGCTTGGATTTTTGGTGCTGTCCGACGGCATGGACTTGCTTCGACGCAAACGAACGGCTCTGGGGTTCACCAGCCGCGTGGCGTTGGTGATCACGGCCGGCTACACCGTGCTGGTCACTGTGGTGCTGCTCTGCGTCGAGCCCGCGATCCAGGCGTTGGCGCCCGAGGATCGGCTTTGGAACGCGCTCTTCATGACCATGTCGGCTGGGACAACGGTTGGCTTCAACACCATCCAAGTCGCAGCTCTTACCCCGGCAGTAATTGTGGTCCTCTACTTGGTTATGATGTTTGCCGCATCGCCAGGCGGCACTGGTGGTGGATTGAAGACATCCACGCTCGCCGTTCTGATCGGGCTTGTCACATCCACACTGCGGCGACGCAGCCGGGTCACTTTCCTTGGCCTCGAAATTCTGCCTGACAAAGTGCAGCAAGCTACGGCGAGCGTTGCGTTCTACTGCATTTTGACCGGCATTGCGATTTTCTCGCTCCTGCTGCTTGAGCGCGCACCATTCGACCAGGTTTTGTTTGAGGCCATCTCGGCCTTGTCGGGTATTGGCATGTCGATGGGCCTGACGCCTGAGCTTTCCGAGCCTGGCAAGTTCGTGATCATCGCCCTCATGCTGATCGGACGCATTGGCATATTGGCCTTCGGCATCGCTCTGGCCACACGCGACCCTCGCACCCATGACCCCGAGGATGCCGACATCGTGCTCTAGTTACAACCAACCGCCTCTGATGACAGACCCGGCCCCTGAAGGAGAAGTATGATGACCCTCGCAAAGTACATGCTGATTATCGCGGCGGCTGTCGGGGCGACCGCTTGCGGCGATCTCAGCGCCGATGTCGAACGGGCCAAGCAAGGCGCAGTCACCATCGCAGAAGACGCGCTCGATGCCGCCATCGGCACGGTAGACACGCAAACTGCATGCGTCCTTGCCGGCCAGTCAGAAGCGTTCTGCGGCTGCGTCGCGGAGCGGCTGGGGCCTGACTTGACGAGCGAGCATGTCGAAGCGCTGCGCGCTGCGGTCGCGGCGAGTGTGAGCGGTCAAGGTCTTGAGGCCTCTGGCGAAGTCAGCGAGCCCATTGACGCGGCAACGCGTCAAGCCTTGGTTCAGTGCGCGACGCGCGCGGCAATCGACGGCGCCGTTGGCGAAGCGGGCAACTAAATGAAAACTTCCGCCAAAACTGCAGATCCAGGATCTCTCTTATGCCCAATCAAAAGCCCCGCCTCGTCAATCTCGATCTTGATCTTGTGCGCGCCTTCGTGGCCGTGGCGGAGGCGAAGAACTTCACCCGCGCCGGCGTGCGGCTGGGGCGCACGCAATCGACGGTGAGCCTGCAGGTTAAGCGCCTCGAAGAGCAGCTAGACGCCGCGCTCTTCACGCGCGACCCGCGCAAGGTGGTGCTGACCGGCCATGGTGAGGCGCTCCTCACCCATGCGCGCCGGCTCTTGCGCTTGAACGACGAAATCGTCGGCGAGATACTGGAGCATGGTCTTGAAGGTGAAGTGCGGTTCGGCGCGCCGGAAGATTTCGCCACCACGCATCTGCCCGGCATTCTGGGCGATTATGCGCGCGCCTACCCGCATGTCAGCTTATCGGTCACCTGCGATCTGACCTTAAAGCTCATGGATAAGATGGCGCAGGGCGAACTCGATCTGGCGTTGATCAAGCGCGAACCGGTCGGCGCCGATGTCGGCGTGCCGGTCTGGCGCGAACATCTGGTGTGGGTTGGCGCCGGCGAAGACGTGCTGCCGAAGGATGCGCCAATGCCGCTGATCGCCGCGCCCGCGCCGTGCGTTTACCGCAAACGCGCAACCGCTGCGTTGGATGCAGCTGGAATACCTTGGCGTATCGCCTATACGAGCCCCTCCTTGGCCGGCCAGCACGCAGCTCTGCGCGCTGGCCTTGGCGTCACCGCCTTGCCCACGGAAATGGCGCCCGAGGATTTGATTATATTCGGTCCCGAGCATGGGTTTCCACCGCTCGCCGACGCCGAGATCGCGCTCATTCGCGCCGGCAAGACGCTTCCCGTCGCCGCCGAACGGCTCGCGAATTTCATTCTGGCGTCGCTCGATGATGGCGCGCGCATCGTAGACTGAACGAGAGCGGCGAGTTCTAAAATCGATCGCTCGCATTGACAAAATCAATCATCAACCCGCTTCACAGGCGCGCCCTGCTCCCTATCTCTCCCCCACCAGGCCGGGCCCCTCTGGCGGCGGAAACGCCGCGATGTCGGACTGGAGGATTGCGGAGCGGAGTGCGCCCATTTCTCGCACTTTCGCCCCCCGAATCCCGTAGCGGGATTTAGGCCCTTCGTCCGCGATCCAACGACCAACGCGAACACGACAGAGGATGTGCGAGATGGCTTTGGAAGACTTTCAGAACCAAGATAAGCGCGCGCAAGCGCGCGTCGCGACTGCGGACAGTCTCTATGACGCGGGACTGCGCCAGCACATGCTGGGCATCTACAATTATATGTTCGCAGGTCTGGGTGTCAGCGGCGCGGTCGCCTATTTCCTGATCGCGAGCGGCGCCGGCGCTCTCTTTTTTTCAGGGCCTGGACAATTCACCGCTTTGGGCTGGGTCGCGGTGTTTGCCCCGCTTGGCCTCCTCCTCCTGGCGTCGTTCAGCGCCGCCCGGCTCAGCACGGGCGCGACCCATGCCGTCTATTGGAGTGTCGCCGCGCTCCAGGGCGTCAGCCTCGCGGTGCTTTTCCAGGCCTTCACCGGCCAGTCGATCGCTCAGATATTCTTCGTGACGGCGACCGCATTCGGCGCTTTGAGCCTCTTTGGCTACACGACCAAACGCTCTCTCTCAGGCATGAGTACGTTTTTGATGGTCGGCCTCATCGGGGTCGTGATCGCCTTTATCGCCAACATCTTCCTGCAATCGGGACTGTTGCAATTTATCGCCTCGATCATCGGCGTCTTGGTGTTTGCCGGCCTCACCGCCTTCGACACCCAGCGCCTAAAGACCGAGTACATCGCTGGCGCCTCCGGTGAGGGCGCGGCGAAGGCGCAGGTGTGGGGCGCGCTCAGCCTCTATCTCAACTTCGTCAACCTCTTCCAATTGCTGCTGTCTCTCTTCGGCCAGCGCGAAGAATAGCAAAACACTTTTTATTTTTTACGCGCCCGCGTGCTCAACCGCCCGCGGGCGCAACCTCGTTCACGCATCTTGAAAGCCAGCCTGGTCATGGATTTTCTCAACCTTGAATATGCGAGCCAACCGATTTGGCTCTGGATCAGTTTTCTCGCCTTCATCGGCTTTCTGCTGTGGCTAGATCTCGGGCTCTTCAATCGCAAGGACGCCGTCGTCTCGCCGGCCAAGAGCGCGATGATGTGGGCGGGGTTTGCATCGCTGGCCATCGTGTTTGGGCTTTATGTCGGCTTCGTCTACGAGCCTGACCCGCGCTTTTACAGCTCGCCCGACAATCTCAATCAGCAGGCAGTGATCCAGTATTTCACCGGCTATCTCTTGGAGACCGCGCTTGCCTTCGACAACATCTTCGTCATCTCGCTCATCTTCACGTATTTTGCCGTGCCGCGTGAATATCAGCACCGCGTCCTCTTCTGGGGCATTATCGGCGCCATCGTCTTCCGGGCTATCTTCATTTCGATGGGCGCGGCGGTCGTTAACTCCTGGACCTGGGTGCTCTACATCTTCGCCGCCTTCCTGATCTGGACCGGTTGGAAGATGCTGACCGGCCATGGCCAGGAGATGAAGCTCGAAGACAATAAAATGTTGGCGTTCGTGCGCCGGCGCATGCGCGTCGCCGAAACAATCGAGAACCACAATTTCTTCGTGCGGCGCGCCGATCCCGCGAGCGGCAAGCTCGTTCTTTATGCGACGCCGCTTTTTCTCGCGCTCATCATGGTGGAAACCGCCGACATCGTCTTCGCGGTCGATTCAGTGCCTGCAATCTTTGCGGTCACGCGCGACCCCTTCATCGTCTACACCTCGAACATCTTTGCCATCCTCGGTCTTCGGTCGATGTATTTCATGCTCGCCGCGGCCGTCGAGCGCTTCAAGTACTTGAAATACGGGCTCTCGCTGGTGCTGGTGTTGATCGGGGCCAAGATCATCTGGAATTTTGGTCTCTCGAAAGAGCTCGGATGGGCCCCTTATCTTGAACCGTATTGGGCCTTGCTGATGACGCTAGGACTGATCGGCGGGGCCATGATCTATTCGCTCTGGCGCACGCGCGCGAAGCCGCCAGCCGAATGATGGGCGCCGCTCTGGCGAAGCGCTCCGGCGGGTCGCGGGTCACCGCACCTCGCTTGCTCTGGAGCCAGCGTTCTGGGCGGCTCTAGAACGCGGCGCCAAGGCGCGCGGGGTCTCTATCCCGGCGCTTGTCGCCGCGATCGACGACGAGCGACGCAAACATCGGCCAGATGCGTCTCTCGCCTCGGCCGTGCGAGTTTGGCTTTTGCGTCACACGATTTAACGAGCATGAGACGATTGACTGGGCCCGCAAAACGCGCGCGCCATTGATTGTTCAGATTGCGATATCCAATCTCCGCCCTGCTTGCGCCGCCCATCCGAGCCATCCATGTGAAATCGTGCGGGCCGGGCCCCTCTGGCGGCATGTGCCGCGATGTCGGTCCGCACGACGCCCAGATTGGAGCAATAGAGTTCCTGGGCGAGACGAGGAGGAGCATATGATCCGCACTATCGGCGCCGTGCACGCTGCCATGCGCAAGAAGACGCGTGACCCCAAAGACCAAAAGCCCATTGAGGTCGCCATCAAGAAGCGCCGCCGCGCGCCTGAGCGGCAACCGCCGCCGCAGGAAGACCAAGCACAGCGCGGCGTGCGCACATGACCTCTAGACGCCGGTTGCCGGCGTCAAAAATTAAATGGAGATGAGTTTATGGCGTTCATCGAACGGCTCTTGCTTCGAGAAGACATCGACGCGCTTGAGCACGACCTTGCCCGCGCGCAGGCCCAACACGCCGACAAGGACACGCTTCAGCTTTTGGAGCGTGACATCGCCCGTTTGAAGACGCGCTTTGCGGCGCTGCGGCCTGTGCTTGAGTATTCAAAAGCGGCCTGACAGTCGCGCGAAAGCCGGGAGCTTCGGTGCGCGGAGATTGGCGGCGCGAGGGCGCGCAAAGAGCGACATCCGTTCGCTTCGGCAATCCCCAAGCACGGCTTATCAATGCTCATTTCGCGCGTCTGCTCGCGTTCAAGAACCCGTCGGCCGGTTTTGGAGGTTTGAGATGCCAGTGTTGGGACGCCGGGCTTTGCTGGCGGGCGCTGGCCTCATGGCGGCGTTCACGCTTGCAGGCTGTGGCGGCGTCATGGATGGAAGCGATCATGGCGTGAGCCCAGACGAGATGGCGATTGGAAACCCAGACTCGGGCGTGACGCTGATCGAGTACGGCTCCACCATGTGCAGCCATTGCGCCGAATTCCACGGGTCGGTCTTCAAGCGGCTCAAGGAAAACTACATCGACACTGGGCGAATCCACTTTATTTTTCGCGAAATGCTGACGCCGGTCGACCCGCAGCGCGTCATTCCCACGATCGCGCTCGCTCAATACCAGCTCGCACGATGCAACAACGCAACGCCGGAGCAGTATTTCAACCGCCTCGGCGTTTTATTTGAACAACAGGCCGCCATGTTTCAGGGCGGCTCACGCCAAGGCATTGAAGCCAAGCTCGTCGAGACCGGCGCGGCCGCCGGCCTCTCGCGCGACGCGGTGCTGGCCTGCATCGCCGATGCCGCCGGCGCGGAACGCCTGAACCGGCTAGACGAACTTGCGGTGCGCGACAACGTCACCGGTACGCCAACTTTTTTCCTCAACGGCGAACGTCTCGATGACCCGTCAATCATGACCTATGAGGGCATGTCGGCCGCACTGGACGCCGCCATCGCTGCGGCTGAGCGCACCTAACGGAGGCGCGAGGCGCGTCCTGGCGCGCATCACACGGGCTGGAGCGGATAGGCGGTGGAGGACTTGGGTCGGGCGTTCCGCGCAAAACACCTATTCTGTCTGTGCGCTAGCCCTATTTGCAAAGCCGCCGCCGCTTGGGTTTACGCACCACCGCCATCGCGAATGACAAAAATTACCAGGCAAGGCGTGCTTTAGTCACGATGACGCCGTCACGAGGTCTTGCTGATGGGTGCGCTCGTTTCGGCAATCCGCGCGCGATCAAGAACACACTTGTGATCCCCGAGACCTACGCCTCCCGTGCTCCCTTTAAAGCGTGGGCGGCGCGGGAGGCGATCCAGTCCATCAACGCAAAACACAGACCAGACACAACGAAGGTGAGATGAATGATGGTGAACCAGAGCAATTGTTGCTGGGAATAGTCATCGAGGTTCATGAACACCTTGAGCAAGTGGATGCCGGAGATCGCCACGATTGAGGTGGCGAGCTTGATCTTGAGGCCCGAGAAATCGAGTGTCCCCATCCAGCTTGGCCGGTCTTTGTGTTGTGCGGCGTCGATCCGGGACACGAAATTTTCGTAGCCCGAGAAAATCACGATCAACACCAGATTGCCGGCCAGCGACAGATCGACCAGCGTCAGCACGAGGAGAATAATGTCGGTCTCGGTCATCCGCGGAATGTTCGGCACTTCCTGAACAAGCTCGGAGAAGAACGTGTAGACCAGGATGCCGAGGCTCGCGACGAGGCCAAGGTAAACAGGCGCCATCAGCCATCGGCTTGCAAAAATCACCCGCTCGATAGCGCGCTCAAAAATGCTTGTGTCCTCACGCACATCGGTTTGCGAGAGCGTTTTAGGCGACATAATCGAATCTCAAAAAGCCACGAGTGAGGCGGACGTCGGTGTGGACCCATGGCGCCGCGGTCTGCGCGCCCGGCCGACACCGCGTGCACTCATCAGAACCTGCGCCATCGTGCTCCCCGCTACACTCTTGCCTCCGCGCCACATGGGATCTGATCCAATCGGCGCAACTGCTTCTATGATGAGCAAAACTCATCGCAATCATTTGCCACGCGCCCGCGTACATCACAGCTTCGGCACGCTCCTCTCAACACCGTTCGCGGCAGGTGATTGGGACGAACCTCGCCAAGTGCATGGCTATGATGTGTGAAACTCATCTGCGCCGCACTTGCGGGCGCCATTGCGCCGATCCAATTCGGTGATGCGGGCCGGGCCCCTCTGGCGGCATGTGTCGCGATGTCGGCCCGCATCGCTCCGACGCGGACAATGTCGCCGCCGGAGTGGACACGAGGAGCACCATGATCACCGCAATCGGCGCCATGTATGCAGAGATGCGCACCAAGAAGCGTCCTGAAGACGAGATTAACTTTCGGGTCGAGGTGAAAAAGCGCCGCCGCTTCCCCGACGAGGACGAGGCGGATGAACGTCCGCGCCGCGAACGCACTGAGCGCGGCTGGATGGCATGATCGCCGCCGCGCACCCGGCGAGCCTGAAGCGGCGCCACGCCGTGATCGAAACCGATCTAGATTCTGAGCTGAGGCGCCCCCTGCCGGACTTTATGCGCGTAAAGCGCCTGAAGCAGCTGAAGCTCCGGATAAAGGACAAGCTCGCCGCGCATTCCGCCGATGACCCGCCGCACGCGCGGTCTTAGCCCTTCGCGCGCCCCCGGTTTCCCCGGGCCGGGGGCGCGACCTTCTTGGAGTTACCCCATGCCGCTGCTTTTGTGCCCGAACTGCCAATCCAACATGCAAGCGCTCAACCGCGCTGGCGTCGAGTTTGACATGTGCTCAACCTGCCGGGGCGTGTGGCTTGACCGCGGCGAGCTTGAGAAGATCATCCAGGGCGCGCGCGAAACCGGGCCGCTTTCTGGGTCACCCGCAACACCGCTTCCGCACACCCAAGCGCCCGCGCCGCGTGACGCCTATGGCGAGCGCGGCGAGCATGGTGAATATGGCGAGCGCGGTGAATACGGCAAAGGCGGGCGATCCGATCCGCGGCGGCGTAAGCGCGGGTTCGACCTCTTCGACATCTTCGATTGATCACGCAGAACCGGGCGTTAGGCCGCGCAGTGCGGTCCCGCTTTCACCCTTTAAATAGGATCAAACCATGGGCGACAGACTAGAAGTCCAGCTCTTATTGGCCTCGGCTCACTTCATCGCTTGTCTCAATCTTGTGCTGCTTGCCCTGGTGATGCGCACCAGGATCTAGACGCCGGCCTTTCGAGAGGATTTGCTTTAAGGTTTGCTGTCGCACCCAAGAAACCGCCACGCAAGCATCTCCGACGCATGCAAGGGGACAATATCGCCGCTTGCGGTCTTGATCATGGGGGGCGCGCGATGCGGTGCGCGCTCGAGCACAACGTGTCCCCGATTGAGCGGCATCCGGTAAAAGCGGGGCCCGTGTTCGGATGCGAACGCTTCCAGCCGATGAAGCGCGCCCTCCTCCTCGAAGACCTGAGCATAGCTTTCGAGCGCAAACGGCGCATTGAAGATGCCAGCGCACCCGCATGCCGATTGCTTGGCGCCAACAGTGTGCGGCGCAGAATCCGTGCCCAGGAAAAATTTCTCCGATCCTGACGTCGCCGCGCGGCGTAACGCCAAACGGTGGCGCTCTCGCTTCGCGACAGGCAGGCAGTAGAAGTGAGGCCGAAGGCCGCTCTCGAACATGGCGTTGCGGTTGATCATGAGATGGTGCGGAGTGATGGTGGCGGCGAGCGTTGCCCCTGCCGCCTCGATGAAGGCCACCGCATCCGCGGTGGTGATGTGCTCCAAGACAATTCGCAAGCCTGGAAAATCGTCGATGAGCCGCGACAGCGCCGTGTCGATGAACACCTTCTCGCGATCGAAGATATCGACGTGGGCATCGGTGACTTCGCCGTGAAGCAGCAACGGCATGTCTATAAGCTGCATGCGTTCAAACACCGGATAGAGCTTAGTGATGTCGGTCACGCCTTGGGCGGCATTGGTGGTTGCATGCGCCGGATAGAGTTTGCAGGCGGTGAACACGCCGGCGGCAAAGCCCCGTTCGATCTCACGAGGGTCGCTGTTGTCGGTGAGATAACATGTCATCAGCGCGGTGAAGGCAAACTCTGGCGACACCGCCGCCTTGATGCGCGCCCGATAGCCTTTTGCCGCCGCCACATCTGTAATCGGCGGCGACAGGTTCGGCATCACGATCGCGCGCGCGAACTGCCGCGCTGTATAATCCGCCACCGCTTGGAGCATGCCCGCATCACGCAGATGCACGTGCCAGTCGTCGGGTTGACGCAAGACCAGCCGATCGATCGGCGCAAGCGCCGCGGCGCCTTGGGATTCGATTTGGCTCATGACGCAGGTTTCTCATAGAGGCCGCAGCAAGCGCAACCGCCGAAGCGCCTTCTACGTTGCCAGGCCCGATAGCAGCGCATAAGCCCTCCGCACCCGCCTCGGCGCTGCTTATCCGGCCCGATCGCGCCGGCCCTTCCGGCCCGGCAGCGTTGCTGCCGCCTTGACCAAAGATCCAACGATAGGGTTTGGAAAGCGTCTCGTCGGTGAGATGGCGAAGAAGGATTCCTTCAGCCCTGGAAGCACCCCGTACTCAGTCAAAACCCCGGCGTCCAATTCGTCGCGTAAGACCACCCGTGGCGCCACCCCAAAGCCAAATCCTTCGCGCGTCAGCAAACGCAACATCGCCATGTCATCGACTTCGGCTGCGATTTTGACCTCAACGCCCAGCCGCTCCGTCAAGGCTTCAAAGTCGCCGCGCAAATGGTTCTCACGTGTCGGCACGATGAGCGGCTCGCGCGCCAGCACCGTCCCTAGCGACGGCTTGCGCCCCTTGGCGCCCGGCGGACCAACGAGGCTGATCGCTTGCTCGCCAATGAGATGAGCGGTCCAGGAACTTGTTTCATCGCGCGGCGGCAGCGTGTTAGTCAGCAACACATCGATGTGATGGGCGTCCAGCATCGACATCAGCTCGCGCATTGCGCCTGAGCGCACGACGATGTGGATGTCTTGGCGCGCCACGATCGGTTTTAGGAACGCCACCTGAAAATTACGCGACAATGTCGCGAGCGCCCCGATACGCACAGCGGTGCGCTTGGTCCCGCCAACGCCCTTCAAGGCGCTCACCAATTCCTGCCCGGCGTCGAAAATGGTCTCTGCGCTTTCCAACGCGATCCGCCCCGCCTCGGTCAGCACCAATTGACGCCCGATACGATCGAACAATCTGTGCCCCAGCTGCACTTCAAGCTGCTGCAGCTGCACCGAGAGCGCCGATGGCGAGACGTTGAGCCGCGCTGCCGCCTTGGTCAGCGCCCCGGCCGCGACGATGGCGTGGAAATACCGCAAATGATGATAATTGAGTTCAGCCATATCGTTGTTCTATTTAAACGAACGATGTGTTTCAATCTTTGAATTGGACGCAATTATAGCCGGCGCCCTACCTCCCGTCCGCAGCCAGGAGCGGGAGCGACGCGTGCAAGATATCGGGCCTTGGCTGGTGATGGCGGCGCCCTTGGCGCTTGTGGTGGCAGCCTTTTGGCCCGGCCGCAAAATCGGCCCGCGCAGCTTGGCGCAGATCGCGTTCGCCGCGGCCCTTCTCGCGCTGGCCATCGCCATTGCCGCTGCGGCGTCGGTCGCGGTCGAAGGCCCACTTATTAGCGCCACCTGGGGCGCGCTCGGGGCCGGACTTGGCATCTATCTCGACGCGGTGAGCGCGACCATGTTCGTGCTTGTCGCCTTCGTCGGCGTGATCGTGCTGCGCTACAGCCGAAACTATCTTGACGGCGATCTGGGTCACGGGCCGTTCATGCGCCAGATGGCGCTCACCATCGCTTGCGTGATGACGTTCATCATTGCTGGCAATCTGGCTTTGATGACCGCCGCCTGGATCGCCACCAGCGTTAGCCTGAACCGGCTCCTTATTTTTTACGGCGAGCGCACCAATGCGCGCTTGGCGGGGCGCAAGAAATTTATCGTCAGCCGGCTGGGCGATCTTTGCCTCATCGGGGCCGTGCTTATTCTCTTCATGGAAGTCGGCCGCTTTGACTATGCGAGCCTGTTTGCCGCCGCTGACAGCTGGAGCGGCGGCGCTGCCCCTTCGCCAATCCTTGCGGCGACCCTACTGATTGCCGGCGCTGCGTTGTTTAAGTCGGCGCAGTTTCCGCTGCACGGCTGGATCCTCGAAGTTATGGAAACGCCAACGCCGGTATCGGCGCTGCTGCACGCCGGGATCATCAATGCTGGCGGCTTTCTGGTCTTGCGTCTTGCCGACATCATGGCGCTGTCGGCGCCCGCTTTGCACGTTCTTGCGATCGTCGGGGCCATCAGCGCGCTCTTCGGCTCGCTGGTTATGCTGACCCAAACCTCGGTGAAGGTGAGCCTTGCTTATTCGACGATCGCGCAAATGGGCTTCATGCTGCTGCAATGCGGCTTGGGCGCCTTCGCGGCGGCTTTGCTGCACATCGTGGCGCACTCTCTTTATAAGGCGCACGCCTTTTTGTCCTCCGGCGGCGTCATCGATCTTTTGCGCGCGTCATGGTCAATCAATCCGGGCGGCGCGCCGCACCCGGCGCGTTTTCTGCTGGCGCTGGCGGCCATACTGGCAATCGCCGCGGGCGTTGCGTGGGCTTACGGCGCGAGCCTTCAAGACAAACCTGGGGTCTTTGCGCTGGGGGCCATTTTGCTCATGAGCTTGACGCTCCTGATCGCCAACGCCATCGACGAGCGCGCCAATGCTTACCTGATTGGCCGCGCCGCCGGCGCCGCGGTCTTGGTGGCGATCGTTTATTTTGCGCTGCAACGCGGCGCGGAAGCCTTGTTCGCCAGCGCGCTGCCAGCGCCGCCTGCGCTCAATCAACCGATTGATCTTGCCATCACGGTCTTGGTCATCGCCGCCTTCGCCGGCGTCACCTGGCTGCAAAGCCAGCTCGGACGCGCAAACGCATCGCCTCTGGGGCAAGCGCTTTATGTGCATCTGAGCCAAGGGCTTTACGTCAACACCCTCGCCAATCGCTTTGTGCTCCAATGGTGGCCGCGCTCGCCTAGCGCGCGCCGAGCAACCGCGCGCGCGCAAGGAGAAATCTGATGCTCTCTACCCACGCCCTTACCGCCCCAGCCAATGACGCACGCCCGGCGCCCGCGCACGTGGAGACGGCCATCGCGCGTGCTTGCGCCCGCATCGCTCCGCTCTGGCCCTTGAAGCACTTTGTCGCGGTCAATCCGTTCTTGGGTTTCGCCGATCAAAGTTTTGAAGAGACCTGTCAGACATTTCAACGCGTCGCTCACACCGAAATGGTGATGCCGGCCTCGTTTTATGCGGCGCGCATCGAGGACGGGACCATCAGCGATGCTGATCTCGCCGATGTCATTGCCGAGGCAGGTCAGCGCACCGCCTTTGATGTGGCCGGCTTGAAGCGCTTCGCGGCGGCGCCGCCAAAGCAGGAACTGCTCCAGCCGCGCGTTGCCACCGTCGCCGACATTCTCGATCGCTTAGCCGGCGGCGACACACAGGTTTCGCGCACCGCTTTCATGATCGATGAGATTTCCAAATGGTGCGCCGCCTATTTTGACGAAGGCCAAGCCGCCTGGACGACGCCATGGAAGAAGCTCCGCCCCTATGCCGCGTGGCGCGCGGCCATGCGCGTTGACCGGAGCCCCGAGACCATGGGCGTGAAAGCCTTCCGCCGCACCATCGCAGACTTGCCGGACGCGCCAGTTGAGGCAATCGCTTTCATCGTCGCTGAACTGGCGATCCCGGAGCGCGCGCTTGAGGATTATCTCTTCCGCGCCCTCTTCGACATTCAAGGCTGGGCCGCCTATGGGCGCTACCGGGTCTGGGATAATGCGCTTTACGGCAGGAGCGACGACACCCTGCTTGACCTCTTGGCGATTCGCGTTGCCTGGGGCTACGCCCTCTTCAAGGAACACACCGACCAAGCCTTTTTAGGCGCATGGTCCGAGGCGATGGCCGCCACCGCGGCACTCTCAGTGCGCGGCCCACAACCCGACCCAAACCTTAAGGCGCGGGTGCTGCTGCAAGGGGCCTATGAGCGCGCCTTTCAGCGGCGCCTGTTAGCACAATTGAAGCCGCCGCCAGCGCCCACGGCGAAAACCCGGCCGATGCTGCAGGCGGCGTTTTGCATCGATGTGCGCTCGGAAGTTTTTCGCCGCGCGCTGGAAAGCATTTCATCCGAGATTGAGACGATTGGTTTTGCCGGCTTCTTCGGCTTTCCGATCGAATACATTCCGATCGGCAATCGCCGCGGCGGGGCCCAATGCCCGGTCTTGTTGAAGCCTGCCATCATCGTCTGCGAGGAAGTCATCGGCGCGAGCAGCGAGGAAGAAACCGAGACTTTGGGTGTGCGGCTGATGCGCCGGCGCGCGGCCAAGGCCTGGAAGGCCTTCAAGCAATCGGCGGTGTCATCGTTTGCCTATGTCGAGACCATGGGTCTTGGCTTTGCCGGCAAACTTATCAGCGACGGCCTCGGCGCCACGCGCCCGGTGCCGGATCCAAACCGCGACGGCCTCGACGCTGCAATCGCCGCACGCCTGGGACCCAGGCTCGATCCTCAAATCGTCGGTGGCCGCGCTACTGGCTTTAGCGCCGAGGCGCGCGTCGATATGGCCGAGGCGGTGTTGCGCGCCATGTCGATGACGGAGCGCTTCGCGCGCATCGTCATGCTGGCCGGCCATGGCAGCACCAGCGTCAATAATCCCCACGCCTCGGGCCTCGATTGCGGCGCCTGCGGGGGTCACACCGGCGAAGCCAATGCGCGGGTGGCCGCCGCCATCCTCAACGACAAAGACGTGCGCCTGGGTCTCGCCGCGCGCGGCATCGCCATTCCCACGGACACCTGGTTTGTCGGCTGCCTCCACGACACTACCACCGATGCCGTCCAGTTGTACGACACGGCGAACGCGCCCCTCTCACACCGCGCCGAACTCATGCGTCTTTTTGAATGGCTCGAAAGCGCAGGCGCGCGCGCGCGGGCCGAACGCGCGCCGCTGCTGGGCTTGGGCAAGACCCAAGATCGCGATGCCGCCATTGTCAAACGCAGCCGCGACTGGTCGCAAGTGCGCCCCGAATGGGGCCTCGCCGGCAACGCCGCCTTCATCGCTGCGCCGCGTTCGCGCACAAAGCATCTCGATCTGGGCGGCCGCGCATTTCTGCACGACTACGATTGGCGCAAGGACAAAGATTTCGGTGTGCTTGATCTCATCATGACCGCTCCGATGGTGGTCGCGAGCTGGATCAATCTTCAATATTACGGCTCGAGCGTGAACAATCGCGCCTTCGGCTCCGGCAACAAGACCTTGCACAATGTGGTTGGCGCGCTGGGCGTGCTGGAAGGCAATGGCGGCGATGTGCGCACGGGCCTCCCCTGGCAATCGGTTCATGATGGACGCCGGCTCGTGCATGAACCCTTGCGCCTCAACGTCTTTATCGCGGCGCCCTTTGACCAGCTCAACCGCGTCATCGCAACCCATGAAAGCGTGCGCCAATTGGTGGAGCATAAATGGATCCACCTCTTTGCGATCAACGATGACGGCGCCGTGCACCGCTATTGGGGCGAGCTCTGCTGGGCAAGCGCCGAGGTCACATTAGGTTGACGGCGCTTTCACACCTAGACCGGCTGGAAGCGGAAGCGATCCACATCTTGCGGGACGGCGTCGCCGAAGCGCGTCGGCCGGTCATACTGTTTTCCGGCGGCAAGGATTCGACCGTGCTTGCGCATTTGGCGGTGCGCGCTTTCTACCCGGCACAAGCGCCTTTGCCGCTTCTCCATGTCGATTCCACCTGGGAGTTTCGCGAGCTCATCACATTTCGCGATGGGTTCGCGCGCGCGTTGGGTTTTTCTCTCATCGTCCACGTCAACGAGGCCGGCCGCGCACTTCATCTTCATCCCGCCCGCGACGGCGCGCACTACACGCAGATCATGCGCACCGAAGCCCTGAAACAAGCGCTCGATCGCCATGGATTTGATGTCGTCTTCGGCGGCGCCCGGCGCGACGAGGAAAAGACCCGGGCCAAGGAACGCATCGTCTCGGTCAGGAGCGTCCATCATCATTGGGATCCGCGCCGGCAACGCCCGGAACTCTGGTCGAACTACAATTGGCGCCGCAGCGCCGGCGAAACTTTGCGTGTGTTTCCGTTGTCGAATTGGACTGAGGACGACATCTGGACCTATGTGAACGTCAAAGCCGTAGCGCTGGCGCCGCTCTATTTCGCCGCGGCGCGGCCTATTGTGACGCGCGCGGGCGCCTTGATCGTTGTCGATGACGCTGCTCGCATGATCTGGCGCGACGGCGATGCGCCGGCCGCCCGCCGCGTGCGGTTTCGCACCTTAGGATGTTGGCCGGTGTCGGGCGCGATCGCAAGCGAGGCCGCGAACGCGGCGGCGGTGATGGCAGAGACCCGCCAGGAGCGTCTTTCTGAACGTCAAGGACGGGTGAGCGATGAAGGCTCGCTCGAAGCGTTGAAGCGTGAGGGGTATTTTTGATGGCCGCCAACGCCGATCACCCCTATTTCGGCTGCCGCGCGGTCTTATCCAGTATGCATGGAAAGGAAGCAGCGCTCGCAGCGCCCTTCATGACTGAACCCGGGATCGAGCTTGTCGCGGCGCCCGGCATCGACACTGACCA
Source organism: Caulobacteraceae bacterium (assembly GCA_031431115.1). GTDB lineage: Bacteria > Pseudomonadota > Alphaproteobacteria > Caulobacterales > Aquidulcibacteraceae > Vitreimonas. The sequence continues at coordinate 45,299 of JANPCV010000034.1, read as the reverse complement.
ACTTGCGGATAGTAGCCAACGTAGCGATCAGATTCCCCGTGGTTTCGGTAAACTGAGCGCATGCCGTCAATGGCGATCGAAAGTTTGGCCAACGCCTCGAGGTAGTCGGCCTCCGATGGAGGCCATGCGGCAATACAAGGACGCGCACCGCAGCCATCGCGGCAAGGCAGTGCGTCCACTCAGCGCGAAGCGACGCTACAAATTCGGAGCGACGCTGAAACACGATTGCAAGGTCCCGGCCCCAATGGCGAGCACGCCAACGATTATCTGAGGATCTAGCATGCTGGGTCTGCCGAGTATGAGCATGGCGGGATCCATCGCGACCAGAACCGCAGAAACCAAGACAACGGTCCAGGTCCAGAACCACAGCGCCCGTCGCTTCATCTCTTCGCCCCCAGAACCAATATTACATTCGGATGCGCCGCAACGACTGCATGTTCGCCGTTCGTTGTCACCCTCAAGGGGAAATCGCTCTCCTTGGAGTTGGAGTGAAGGGCGCCGTGTCCCGGCGCGCCACACACGCCCGGTCTCTTACGCCGCAAACGCCGCCGCTTCGATCGGATCGCGCTCGCCACTCACTACGTTTTCACCTTCCTGACGGGCCGTCCGCGGGGAGCATCAGTCTGGCGGGTGATAGATGAATTTGCCCGCGCCCGAATGGGACGCAAATTCGCGCGGATGGATGAAATCTTCGCCAAACCATGGATTGGCAGCAGGCGCGAAAATGTCCTTCAGCCATTCCAACACGCGCGAGGCTCGCGCGACCCGGGCAATCGCCGGATCGTAAACGAGATAAAGTTTTGGAGACGCGGCCGGCGCCTCGCCAAGCATGACGATGTTAGGGATGAAGGCAGCCGCACAGGTGGGCAGAAAGGCAACGCCCGCGCCCGCCAGCACGCTCATGATTAGGGTGGCGCTGCAATTGGTCTCCACATTGTAGGCAGAGAGCGTGCGCGCAGCCTCAGCCTTGGGATCCCACGTCTCCTTCTGCAACTGCACCGCCGAATGATGCACGGTGCGATGGGTCGCGAGTTCGGCGTGAGATTTTGGCGTGCCGTAGAGTTCAAGATAAGATTGAGCGGCAAAGGCCGCGTAATGGACAGTCGCAAGCGGCTCCACGACGTGTTCACCGAACCTGCGCGCGTCATATTGAATCGAAATGTCGACATCGTCCCGCAACGGACTGTCAGGCCACAAGCCGCCGTCTAAGGACAGTGTAAGCCCTGGATTGGCGCGCTGCAGCGCCGGTATGCGCGGGCTGATCCAAAAAGAGCCAAGACCGTCTGGCGCGGCGATCTTCACCCGGCCCTCAGCGCGGTCGTCGCACTCACGCAGCAAACGGTCGATCGTCGAAGCCGAGCGCTGCATCGCTGCGACTTGATCTTTGATTTTTGCGCCCGCTTCGGTCAGAACCACGCCTTGGGGTCCGCGCGCTACGAGTTGGGTGTTCAGCCGCAATTCGAGTTCGCGCAACCTCTGGCTGACGGTCGGCTGCGACATCTGCAGCGTCCTTGCGGCCGCGCTGATGCTGCCGCTCTCGGCCACATGCAGGAATACGCGCAGGTCCGACCAATCCGCGCGCGCGCGCGCGGGCAGTCTCTCGTCGCCATTGAGATTTCTATCAACCCCCATCGGAAGATCGCTCAAGCGTGGCCAGCTCCTTGCTGAGTAGACTTTGGACACTTGGTTTTCGGATGGCGCAAGATGAATTCGGTCACGGACGCTATGTGCAAGGATGGCAAAAACAGACTTGCCGCCCAAGTCGCCCTGGTTGCGGCGGGGCATGGACTGGAAGTCCTTACCACCGATGATATCGCAACCGCGCGCGCACTCGCCGCCCAACTGATTGGCGAAGGCGTTGCGGCAACCGAACGCCTCATGGGCCTGCAACGTCATTTCCCTGCCTCTGTTTTCGGTCTGCGCCAAAACGAAACGCTTGTTGGCCTTCTGGCGGCATTTCCCATTAATCGCAGGGGCCTCGGGGCGGTTGAGCGCGCCACTTTTGATGCGGTAGCGCTTGACCTTGCTTTCGTTGCTGAGCCCGGCCAGCGCCCGGCCGGCTATTATGGCTGGGGGTTTGCGGCAACCAACAAGGATGGCGCGCGCGCGGTCTTGCGGGCGAGCATCGACATTCACCGCCTCCTCTATTGGGCGACGCCGACTTTTGCGCGCGCGGTGACAAGCGACGGCGCGCGTGCGCTGGCGTCAATTGGCTTTCACCCGCATGCGCGGCAAAAAGGGCTTTTCCACATTCCACCCGCTCAGGCTGCGGGCGCGCGGACGTGAAGAGCAGCGCCAAACGTTCTGCCCGGGGCAAGGTCTCGGTCAGCGTCGTTCGCGATATCGAGGCGCTGATGGAAGTGTGGAGCGTACGATCACTCGTCTACATGGGCGAACAGAATTGCGCGTACCGGGAAGAATTTGACGGCAATGATCTGGCGGGCGCTACGCATCTCATTGCGCGCGTCGGCAAGGAGCCGGTTGGGGTCATGCGTATTCGTTGGTTTGCGGACTTTGCAAAGATCGAACGCGTCGCCATCCGATCCACCCATCGCAGCGGCGAAGCTTCGGCCGCTTTGGTAAAGACCGCGCTCGAACTGGCGGCGCGCAAAGGCTACCGGCGGGTGCTTGGCCATATTCAGACGCGCTTGCTCAGATACTGGATGCGTACGGCCCATGTCAGGGTCAGGGCCGAGCGCCCGCAGTTCAGCTTCTCCAATTATGACTATGTCGAGATTGAGCGCGACCTGACGCCGCCGCACGATGCGATCGGTGTTGAAACGCCGGCTATGGTGTTGCTGAGACCGGAAGGCGACTGGGACCGCCCCGGCGTGCTTGAGCCGGCGCCTGCCAAAGGGCGGGCGCGGTAATGCAGCTTGGCCGCCATTTTTCACCGCTTCTGGTCTGCCTCAACATGCAGCGCCCCTATCTCGATCCTCGCGACCCCTGTTTTGCGCCGCGCGGGCCCGAGGCGCTGATCAACGCAGGCGCCTGCCTTGCGTGGGCACGCCGGCAAGAGATGCCTGTATGGCACGTGCACACGCGTGGCTTGGGTGCGCGCTCGATCCCGATCGCGGGATTTGAACCACGCCCAAGTGAGCGCCTTTTGATGAAACAATCGTGGTCGCTTTTTGATAGTGTCGATGTCGCGCGCGCGAGCCCGCCGCTACAACACGCCTTCGTCGTCGGCTTCACGGCCGCCAAGGATTGCCTGGCGACCGCCATCGACGCCGAACGCGCCGGGGTTCGTCTGGTCTTCATCACCGACGCCATTGCCTCGCCGCCGTTGTCGAACCAGCCCATTGAAGTTTTTGAAGACGTGCTCGCATCGCTTTTAAGCGACTGGGCTGTTGGCGTCACCACAGCTGATTTGCTTTGCCGCCAGAGCCGGCTTGCCTCAGCCGCGAAGGCAGAACATTGAAGACCCCGGCCTCCAAACCAGGTCTGGCTTCAGCGCCGGCTCTCCGCCTGCTCGAACTTATACGCTTGTGTAAAGAGAGCGCCGGAAAAATCACAACCAACGATCACGCGGCGATGGACGAAATCGAGCAGGCGCTCGCCAATGCAGAGGCCGCCATCCAAAACTTGCTCGCCGCGCTGGTCGCGGGCGATGTGAAAACTGGGATCGTCGACATCGACGATTTTTAAGCATTGGGCGTACTTTAGGTCAAACCGTAATCGAGTCGCGCTTATCGGATTGGCGGACTGGATATGGGACTGACGCTGCCCTGTGCGGCGAGCGGGCGCGAACTCGCTGTCCCATCATCACTCTCCGGTCTCACTAAAACACCTAAACTAGGTGTCCATGAAAGCCTGGGCACTCCACTCACTCTAAAGCCCGAACAGAAGACACTTGTTCTGATCTGGCGGGCGCTTCGGCGCGATGTCGCCAGAAGTGGTCACTTACGGCGCACGTTACCTGCCCGCGGAAGGGGCGCAAAAAATCCTATACCGCCCAACCCAAGGAATGGAGCTAACGCCAAAAGATCGAGATGACGAAGATCCGACCCGACATGCCGGCCGCCGATCACGAAGCAAGAAACTTACTCGTGCTCGCCATCACGGCGCCGACCCGAATTAGATACAAATAGCCCGGGGGTTACTGTGGCTGCCGTATAAGTGGCGACTGTAATCGCTGCAGCGCCGATCAAGACAATGTGCCCGACAATGCTCGCCGCGACCACTGTGTAGCTTCCGAGCGCCACGCAAGAGGCCACGGCCCACATAAGCCCAAGCGCCTGCAACACGTAATGTCGTGTCGAGATATCAGGAATGTGGCGGAGTGGACTTTCGTCAGCGTTGAAAATGTAGTTCCATGCGAAAACGACCATTCGTCTCATATGCCTGTACGCATGACGCTGCGCCTCCATCTCTGATAGCGTAACTCGGGTGATCACAACTCGTTGGCCAAAATGAACAGCGAGCTCCGAGATCGTTGAGTTTACGCCTATGAGGCACAATCGGATCAAGGGCAGTTCGGACAAGCTACGTCCCACAGTCAAAAGGCAGCTGACGCGCTCTTCAGCGCGTTCAGGGGTGTGGCCCCTGAAGCGCCTCGGCCGACATGGCTGCAGGCCCATCGTTGGCGCTACGCTTTCGTCGAACACCGACAAATCGCCATTCGCCTGGGATCGGGACCTGCGCATTGGCTTGTGCGGCGATTGGCGCATCGGCGCCCGCATTGAAGCGGCATGGCTTTCAGGCGATCGCCCCGGCGCAGCGATGCGGATCGCGTTCGGCCCGAGCGCGCGTGGTTGATCAGCGCTGAAGTAGCTTCTTCGCTTTGCCTGGGCGCACGCACCCGATGGCCGAAGCGCTGATCCGTGGCGCGCTATTCCACGTAACTAAAAGTGTTGCAGCCCGGCCCTTGGGCCGGCAACCCTCAGGAGCCCCTGGCGCTGCCCTCCCCACCCCTCGCCAGGGGCTCCATTTTTCAAAGAGTGAAAGTGCCCTCATGGCGACAGTGATGATCATGGGCGCCAGCAGCGGTATCGGGCTTGCAACGACCAAGTTAGCGCTGCAGCGCGGGCACTCGGTTGTCGCGGTTGCGCGATCGGCCGGTAGCATTTCACTTCAGCACGACAAGCTCCGCAAAGTTGTCGGCGACGCGCGCGACTCCGGTGACGTACGGCGCGCCATCAGCGGCGCTGACGTGGTCGTCCAAGCGCTCGGCGTTCCAGCAAATGCGCGCATGCTGACTGGACCGGTCGACTTGTTTTCCGCGGCCACCGCAACGCTTCTGCCCTTGATGAAAGAAGCAGGGGTCCGTCGATTAATCAGCGTGACAGGTTTTGGCGCGGGCGAAAGTAGATCCAGGATAAATCGACTGCAGCGGCTTGGGTTCGATCTGATTTTCGGCCGCGCCTATGCCGACAAAGATATCCAAGAAAAGTTGATCATGCAGAGTGGCCTCGACTGGATTATCGTTAGGCCCGGTGTCCTCACCAATGCTCGCGGAACAGGACGTTATCGAATTTTGACGCGGCCACAGGATTGGAGAAACGGCATCATCTCACGCTTTGATGTTGCCGACTTCATAGTCAAGCAGCTGACTGAAGACGCATACCTCCACCAAGCACCTGTGCTTGTGAATTAGGATATGGAATGGGCTACGGTTCAACCGCAGCTAACGACGGGCCGATTAATTTTCCAAGAGCGGAACACTCGCCTGACCGAGAGTGCGCCGCGCAAGAATGCGCTGCAGCGTCCTTCGATGCATATTGAGGCGCCGTGATGTTTCGCTGATGTTGCGTCCGCAATCGTTGAACACACGCTCGATGTGCAGCCACCTTAGCGTCTGCTGGAGAAAGCACGTTCACGGGCGGCGCGCGGATCCCGGCGCAGCCAACAGAGCCTGCGCAACCTCATCCCCATCCGCTGGTTTTGAAAGACAATCACATGCGCCGGAACGCATCGCCGCGACAGTGCACGGGAGGTTGGCGTATCCGGAGAGGACGATGGCGCGAGCCTCCGGTCGCGCCGCGTGCAGTGCTGCCAACACATCCAAGCCCGGGTCATCGCCAAGACGGCGGCCGATGGCGGCGAAATCAGGAGGCGCGTCCTCGATTGCAGTCAGCGCCTCGTGCTTGGAAGCCGCTTTTCGAACCTGAAAGCCGCGTTCCGATAAGGCGATGCTCATCCGGTTTGCGAAGACAATATCATCGTCCGCGATCAATAGGTTGGTGCTGCTCATGTGAAAGTTACGAACAGCAATGGAGCGCGACTTCGCTGCGACCAATTCGCCCTTGGTTTTGCAATGGCCTGATCCGACCTGACGCCGGCGCCGTAGCCATGGTGCAAAGGTCATCTGCTGGCGGCAGGGGGTGGTTACGCGTTTTCGATTTCCGCCTCATGCGCAGCAGCTGTCGCCATGATCAATGGCGCCTTCAGCTTATGATCGACGAGCGGGCCCAGCTTTCGCGAAAGGCGCCAGCCCGATGACAGAGATTCCCTTGGTTATGAAAGCCCGCACCCATGCCAGTTGACGCTCTAAGGGTCGTGCTCGGCGATCAGCTGTCGCTAGGCCTCACTGCGCTGCAGGGCGGCGACAAAAGCCGCGACACAATTCTCATGATGGAGGTGGCGGAAGAGGCGACCTACGTCCGCCATCACAAGAAGAAGATCGCTTTTGTGTTCGCGGCGATGCGGGCGTTTGCACGGGAGTTGTGCGAGCAGGGTTGGCGCGTGGATTATGTGACGCTTGATGGCGCGGCCAACACGGGCTCATTTTCCCACGAGGTTGCGCGTGCCATAAAACGCCACAAGCCGGCGCGGATCTCCACGACCGAAGCTAGTGAGCACCGCGTTCTGGCCATGCAAACGATCTGGTCAGACAGCTTCGATATGCCCGTCGCTGTGTTGCCCGATGATCGCTTTGTCTGTTCGAAAGAAGAGTTCATCGACTGGGCCGATGGGCGCAAGAGCCTGCGCATGGAGTTCTTCTATCGAGACATGCGACGGCGCACCGGATTGCTGATGGACTCCGATCAGCCCGTTGGCGGTCAATGGAACTACGACGCGGAGAATCGCAAACCCGCCAAACGCGATCTGCATATACCACAGCCACTCGGCTTTGATCCGGATGCCGAAACACGAGCTGTGCTTGAGCTTATAGGCGCGCGCTTTGCCGACCACTTCGGCGATCTTGAGCCATTTTGGTTTCCTGTCACGCGCCGCGATGCCGAAACGGCCGCGGCCCACTTTCTGCGCGAAGCCCTTCCGCGCTTTGGCGATTATCAAGACGCCATGCTGCGCGGAGAGAAGTTTCTCTTCCACAGCATCCTCTCCCCCCTAATCAATATCGGCTTGATCGATCCGCTGCATCTCTGTCAGCGGGCGGAGGCAGAATATCGAGCCGGTCGCGCGCCGCTCAACGCGGTCGAAGGTTTCATCCGTCAGATCATTGGCTGGCGAGAGTATGTCCGCGGGATCTATTGGCTCAAGGGTGCAGATTACGTGCAGTCCAACGCGCTTGGCGCTACCCGCGCCCTGCCCCGGATGTATTGGAGCGGCGAGACCGATATGGCCTGCATGGCCGCCGCGATTGGCCAAACCAAGAAGGAAGCCTACGCTCATCACATCCAGCGTCTGATGGTGACAGGCAATTTCGCGCTGCTGACTGGCATCGACCCGCATCAGGTGCACGAATGGTATCTAGCGGTTTACGCCGATGCGTTTGAATGGGTTGAGGCGCCCAACACGATCGGGATGAGCCAGTTCGCTGACGGGGGCGTTTTGGGCTCCAAACCCTATGCAGCAAGCGGCGCCTATATCAACCGGATGAGCGATTATTGCGCTGGATGCCGCTATGAGGTGAAGCAGAAGACCGGGCCCGGCGCCTGCCCGTTAAACGCGCTGTACTGGGATTTCCTCGCTCGCCATCGTGCTCGGTTTGAAGACAATCCGCGCATGGCGCAGATGTATCGGACCTACGACAAGCTCGACCCCGATCATCGCACGGCGCTTCATACCCACGCCCGCGCCTTTCTTACCCATCTCGATGCGCACGGAACCGATCGATGACAAGCCTCGCAAGCCTGCCTGACGACTATCGCGCTTGGGTATTCGGCGCGGGCGGCGGGATCGGATCAGCGCTCGTCCGCCATCTGAGCGATGATCTGCGCTGCGCGGCAATTTATGCCGGTGCGCGCGCGCCACTTGCCGGCGAAGCGAAGGTCACCCCCTTCACATTCGCGCTCGAAGACGAAGCCAGCATCGCGGCCTCGGTAGAAGCCGCGCTTGGCGCAGGCATGCCAGATCTGGTCTTGGTCACAACTGGCCTCCTGCATGCGCCGGATATGCCGCCGGAAAAAACGATGCGGTCCTTGAGCGGCGACATTCTGGCGCACTCTTACGCCGTCAACGCGATCGGCCCGGCCCTCATCGCCAAGCATGTGTTGCCGCATCTGCCGCGCGATCGGAAATCCGTGTTCGCCGCATTGTCGGCCCGCGTGAGTTCCTTAAGCGACAACCGCTCTGGCGGCTGGCACGCCTATCGCGCCTCGAAGGCCGCGCTCAATATGCTGATCCGCAACTGCGCGATCGAATTGGCGGTCCGCAACAAGCAAGCCGTTTGCGTCACGCTGCATCCGGGCACGGTGGACACATCGATGTCAGCCCCTTTCAAGGCCGGCGTGGCGCCGGAAAAGCTGTTCACGCCAACGCAAGCCGCCGCATACCTTCTCAAGGTGATTGACGGATTGACCCCGTCACAATCGGGTGCGCTGATCGCCTGGGATGGGCAGGCCATCCCCTTCTAGGATTTCACGCCGACGGCCCGGCATCTGTCGGAGCAATACCTCACGCGCTCCCAGTCTCGCGACCATTTTTTGCGCCAGGTGAATGGGCGCGCGCACGCCGCACAGGTCTTTTTTGGAAGGTTTTTCTTGCCGGGCTTGATGCCAACCGCAGTCTTGCGCGCCATCGGTAGTCGAGCTCCGTCTGCGCGGCTTTGGCTTCACGTTTGGCGCGGCGCTCCGTCAACGACGGCGGCAACAAGCGTCGCCCCCACCCAGTGCGCCTTGCGCGCATGGGGCAGCTTCAATCGCCGCGATTGAGGATAGAAGCTGTCGCGACCAATTCGGCCAACAGCGCCATTGTCGCCTGTCCAGAGCAATCAAACGGATCGAGCTCCGGGCGCCTAAAATACTTCAGGAGAAGCGCGGGATTAAGCTTGGCGATATTCACCTGGCCCATGGTCCAGCTGCCGAATTGCCGCTCACTTATCTCATTATAGCTCAGCAAGCGGACCTGCTGATGCCTATCGTCGCGAACAATAGCGTTGAACAGCTCGCACACTTCGTCGCGGCCACCTTCGATCACCTGTATGAAAAGGTTGTCGGACACACACAACAATCCAGTAATGCCCAACTTCGGATTGTTCTTCCGCGATCGTTCCAGAATGTCGTCGAGGAACGGCCCATCTAGGGGCTTGGCGGGACGGCTTGCGTAGAGGCAGCGAACAAGCATTGGCTCACGTCCTGATGTTCAAGAGGGACAAGAATTCGCTTCGCAGCGTGTGGTCCTTGAGAAACGAGCCCCGCATGACGCTGTTGACCATCATCGTCGCGTCATCTTTGACCCCGCGCCAGTGCATGCAGAAGTGATCCGCTTCCATAACAACCGCGAGGCCGTCTGGGCGCACCTTGTCCATCAAAAGCTCCGCCATCTGCGTTATCGCTTCTTCCTGGATTTGTGGGCGAGACATGATCCACTCAGCAAGTCGCGAGTACTTCGATAACCCGATCAGGTTTGAGTGCTCATTGGGCATCACCCCGATCCACAACCGCCCCATGATCGGGCAGAAATGGTGGCTGCAGGCGCTGCGGACCTTGATCGGGCCAACGATCATCAATTCGTTGAGCGCTTCCGCGTTGGGAAACTCGGTTACCGCCGGCGGCGCCACGTAACGGCCACGGAACACTTCGGTCAAATACATCTTGGCGACACGGCGCGCTGTCCCTTCCGTGTTGTGGTCACTATCGGTGTCAATCACGAGGCTTTCGAGGACGCCTTTGAATTTGCCCTCGACCTCAGCCAGCAATTCGTCGAGTTCGCCCGGTTCGAGGAACGCTGCGATGTTGTCATTCGCATGAAACCGCTTCTTGGCCTTTAGCAGACGCGATCGAATACGCGCAGACACTGCATCTCTTGGTTTCGGCAGCTTTGTTCGTTCGTCCATTCCGGCCTTCTTTTGGCTAAGCTGCAATTCCATCTCAAATCGATGGTCGATGGTATTCTTCAACCCACACGCTCAAACGTCGGCGAGCGCGAACGCAAGACGCCCGATCAGGCCTTTTGGCTTCAGGCGGCCCTCGGTGGCGAAGAGGCAGATGCATTCTTCATCGCCCTCAACAACCGGCTGATGATTGAGATCGCTGCCGGCGGCGGCGAAATCACCTGTCGCGAAAAGGCCGAGTTCGTCCCGATACGCACCTTTCAACACGACGCAGAATTCCGCGCCTGAGTGTTCGTGTCGTGCGGTAAGCGCGCCTTTACCAACCGACAAAACATACACGCGATTTTCCGACGAGCGGGGTGTATTCACGGCCGCCACCCAAACACCAGGCGCAACCCAACGTTTGGCCTCTAGGGGCAACCGTTCGAGCAGCGGGCGAGCATCCGACGCTGCGGGCTCAGAGCGTGATTGATCAAGCCGCGCCAATGTCTGCGCCAGCGCGCCAGACGCGAGTTGCACGTGCGGCAAGTCATCAAGCGCGTCGCCAGACGTCGCTTCAAACGCGCTTACACGAGCGCTACACTCCGCGCACGCTTCAAGGTGTGCTCCGACAACGAGGCCAAAGCCCGGCTCGAGGGTCCCGGCGCCATAGGCGACAAGAATATCCGCCGATGGGTGATGACGCGGGCTCACGAATATTGCTCCCAATGCGCGCGCAGCTTGTTGAGCGCGAGCCGCAGCCGTGACTTCACAGTACCGAGCGGCAAAGAGAGCCGCGCGGCGATTTCGGAATGGGGCCTGTCCTCGAAGAACGACAATCGCACGACTTGCCGCTGCTCCTCGGAAAGCGCCGCCAAGGCATCCGCGATGCGAGACGCGTCGTCCCTGCGCGCAACAGCCGCGTCGGGGGCTTCTTCTTGGCTCTCCTCGACTGGCGGATTGACGCTTCGATAGGCCAGCTCGACTTTTTCCCGGCGCAGCCGATCGATCCAGGCGTTGCGTGCAATCACGAAGACCCATGTCGATGGTTTCGCCCGGGTCGCGTCATAGGATGCTGCACGCCGCCAAACCGAGATCATCGCTTCCTGCGCCAAATCCTCTGCGGCGGCCCCGCCCGCTCCTAACCGCATGAGGTAGGACTTCACTTTCGGCGCGTAACGACCAAACAGCGCCGCAAACGCCGCTCTGTCGCCGGCGCCAATGCGCGCGAGTAAGCCTTCATCGCTGAGGTCCGCAAAGCTATCCATTGCGAGCAGCTTCTTGCGCCGTGGCGGCGCAAAGGCGCGCAGTCTTCTTTCGTCTAACGCAAGCACACTCATGCATATTCATACGTAGATCCGAGCCAACCAGTTCACCTTGACCGATTGGCGCGCCATCGTAACACATACAGAGCCAACCGGACGCCAACCCAGCGAATACGCTAAGCAGTCGCGTCTTGTCCAATGACCTGCTGTCAGACCACGCCTGCTTCAGCGGCGTGCGGCTCACGCAGGTGTTTCAGCATGTAAGGGGTATTGAGCGCGCCGAACGCCAACACAACCACCATGTTGCCGAGTTTCCAATTGGCCCAAACGCCTTCGGCATCTTGCGCGCCAAATGTCAGTCCAAACCACTCATAGACGCCCGCCGGCGCAACCGGAATTCCACCCATCACCATCGGCGCCTCAAAGCCCGGCACAAACGTGCGCCACAGATACTCATTCCACAGCGCCATCGCGATGAAGAAGCAACCCCAGCGGATCGCCAGTGTGCGCCAGGCAAAGTCCGGCAGGTCAAAGACCTTCGAGAACAGCGACTTCCAAAGGTTTCTACCGACGAGCAGCGGGACCAAGATCATCGCTGCCATAAAGACCTGCTGGATCGTCGGCTTCACATAGATGAAAGCCCTCTCTTGCAGCAGAATGCCGATCAAGCCAAAACCACCAACAATCGCCGAAGACAGCACCATCATCTGCGAGACTGGTTCGCGGACGATGAGCTGGCGCGCCAGGAAACCAAACATCAGCGCCAGCAGCACACCGCTCGCCCAGAAGAGCGCCGTGTCTTGGTTAATCAGCCCGCCAAACAAGTCGGCGCGCCGGAAGACATTGTAGACCAAAACGAAGGCGATTACGGGCACGAAGTCGGCCCAAAGCTGGTTTGCCTTGCCGGCTGCAGTCGCCAGGCCGTTTCTCGGTTTGCTGCTATCGATCATATCTGATCTTACGCGCACCCTAGTGGCCCGGTTTTGCCGCAGCTCCAACAAACGCCGCGGTCGATGCCAACCGGGCCGTGAGACTTCGACCCGTTGTTCAAGCCTTCCGAGGTATTACAACCCCGGCGGCCGGCCATCGCCCTCATATGCCGATCAATTCAAAACGAGGATCGAGCCGTTCAGCGTCGAAGCGAATGCAACCCATGCGGCGTATGGCGCGAACATCAAGGAGGCAGCGCGATCTTGTCGCCAAGACGTGACTATGAAGCTGAGAATAATGACAAGCAGGACAAGGATTATCGCAAGCGCCAAGCCAATCTGATGGGCCGAGAAGAAGACGGGCGTCCACAGGAAGTTGAGCGCGAGCTGCACCCACCAAAGCTTCATTGGCGCTCCGCCGCGGTCGCGCCGCCAAACGCGCCAGCCCGCGATAGCAATGAGGACGTAGAGCGCCGTCCATGCGGGCCCGAACACCCAAGCTGGTGGATTGAAACTGGGTTTCGCGAGCTCGGCGTACCAGTCGCCGGGGGCTGTGAGAAAGCCAATGGTCAAGCCGCCGCCCAGGACGACCACAAGAAACAACAGGAATGAAAGAACGTGCTTCATTCAGTAACCCTTTCCTCCCCGGTCGCACCAAACGCTGTTGTCAGTCTTCTAGACAGCGCTTGGTGCATGCCGGTTAGAATTATCTCGCCGGCGGCATCAACACCGTGTCTATGACATGAATAACGCCATTCGACTGCGACAGGTCAGCCGTCGTGACGGTCGCTGCACCTCCAGCGGCATCAGTTATTACGACATTGCCGCCCACGAGAGACGCCGTCAGCGCCGCCCCCTCTACAGTGACGAGTGAAGCTCGACCGCCCCCGGCAGCAATCTGCGAGATCAAGTCCGCTGCGCTGACACGGCCCGAGACGACGTGATAGGTAAGGATGCGAGAAAGCGCGGCTTGATTGGCTGGCTGCGTGAGTGACGCCACTGTTCCCGCCGGCAACTTGTCAAACGCCGCATTGGTGGGTGCGAATACAGTAAACGGGCCCGGGCTAGACAGCGTGTCGACAAGGCCGGCCGCTTGCACGGCTGCCACCAGCGTCGAAAACTGTTCCGAAGCGGCAGCCGTCTCAACAATGTTGGAGGAGGCCAGCGTGGTGTCGTCGCTACTGGTTTGCTCGTTCGTTGCCGTGTCGGCTGGGTTTGTCTGATCGGATGGCGCGCAGGCAGCGATCGTCAAAAACGACGCAACCGCGGCGGTCAGTGCGAAAGACTTGTATTGAGGCATGGGTTTCTCCGTAACGCCAAAAAATGCGTTCGGAAGCTCTACGGCCGGCCGTGCAGTTCGGATTTGCGGCCCGGCTACTCTGGTTCAGCTCACAAGCATCAGCGCTTGGCGTAGGCAGGCAGCGCTTTCAAGTTGCTTATTGAGCAAGTCGGCGGCGTACGCTCACGAAATTGCGCCGCTGCTCAAATCCTCAAGTCAGACAAGAATCGGTTTTCTGAAGAGCATGCAAGTGGGCAGGTGATCTGGCGCCGCTGTAGCGGCGTATCGCTCTCATGTCACGTTCACTCAAGGTTGTCGCCGTTATCATGATTGCCGCTCTTGCTTGCGCATGCGCCACACGCCCGCCCATCCCCGCCGAAGCTGCTGACACCGCGTTCCTAGCCGAACGCGATCTTGCGGGAGAAAGCGTAGCGCGCGGAGAGTTTAGAACCATCACTGGCGTTCGAAGAAGATTTACCGCTCACCTAAACGGAAGCTGGGACGGCGAGACCTTGATCCTGATTGAAGATTTTGAGTTCGACGACGGGGAAGTTGACCGCAAGACTTGGCGGCTCAGACGCATTTCACCTGGCCGCTATCTGGGAAGACGTGAAGATGTGGTCGGAGAGGCCTTGGGTTACCAGGACGGCCGCGCATTCCGCTTGGAATATAACATCGTGCTGCCATCCGAGAACGGACGTGGTCGCCAAGTTCGGTTTCGCGATGTCATGGTGTTGGATAGCCGCGGCGACGTGCTCAACGAAGCGACAATCGGATGGTTTGGCGTGCGTGTCGGTTCGGTGTCTTTGCGCATAAGTCCCACCGATAACAATTTGCCAGCCGCGATGACTGAAAGCGCCGAGAGCGCCCCGACGCCATGACACTTTTTCGCACCATAGCAATAGCCGCCGCCTTCACTGCGGTCTCCGCACTTGCGACTGCGGCGGCGCAAAGGCCGCCCGAAGTCGATCAGATGGCGCCGTCCGCCAGACAAGTTGGAGAGGCACAGTACCAATTCTTGGCTTGGCGACTTTTCGATGCCGCGCTTTGGAGCGAGACCGGCGTGTTCGCTTGGGATGAGCCGTTTGCCCTGACACTCACATATAGGCGTCGATTTTCCGCGCAAGATTTGACCAACCGAACACTCTGGGAGATGTCTGACCGCGGCGCGGGGGATGCAGCAACTTTGGCGCCGCTGGCAGCGCCTCTTCGCGCCTGCTTTGCCGATGTTGCCCCAGGTGATCGAATTACCGGCGTCAGTACGGGACCTAACGGCGCGCGGTTCTATTTCAATGGCCGCCAACGTTGCGAGATTCGATGGCCGGGATTTCAGCGGGCGTTCTTTGGTATCTGGCTCGACGCCTCAGGCCGTGACCAGGCATTGAGTAACCAGCTCAAAGGCCGCGCCTAGGATGCAAGACGAGCACCGCAACGCTCTTGAGCTCGACCGCCTCGCCAAAGCCGGCACAACGGATTCGTTGGATCGCGCTATCGTCGTAACCGGGGCGTCCACCGGCATCGGACGAGCCATTGTAGCCAAGGCCGTGCGAGAAGGATCACACGTTTTTGCCAGCGTCCGCGGCCAAACCGACGCGAACGATTTGCTGCAAGAGTTCGGACAATCGGTCACGCCGCTCGTCTTTGACGTGACCGATGAAGCCGGCGTGCGCTCTGGCGCAATGCAGGCCTGCCAGATGCTCGGTCAGCGTCGGCTCTTCGGCCTCATCAATAATGCCGGGATCGCCGTCTCGGGGCCGCTTTTGCATATCTCCACAGAGGAACTGCAGCGCCAGTTCGACGTAAACCTGCTCGGCGTCCATCGGGTCACGAAGGCCTTCGCGCCACTGCTCGGCGTTGATCCAGACCGCATTGGAAAATCCGGTCGGATTGTGATGATTTCTTCGGAAGGCGGCCAACGTGGGATGCCGTTCGTTGGGCCTTACAGCGCATCTAAGTTCGCACTCGAAGGTTATTCTCAGTCACTCCGCCGCGAACTCATGCTCTACGACATAGACGTGATCGTCGTCGGCCCTGGCGCCATCGCCACGCCGATTTGGGACAAGGCGCTGAAGCGCGATCTCAGCCGTTTTCGCCAAACAGATTATGGTTCGTCAGCCCAGAAAGTCTCCGACTACATGGCGCAACAGGGACGCGATGGCCTTCCCGCCAACGTGGTGGCGGATCGCGTATGGCAAGCGCTGACCGCAAAGAACCCTAAGACCCGCTATTCCATATTGCGCAACCCATTAGTGGACCGCACGTTGACGAACCTGTTGCCACCAAGGGTCGTCGACAACATCGCCGCGCAAAGGCTCGGGTTTTTGAAACGATAGCCGCCGAGCCTGGGTGAGAAGACACTGATGGAATGCTGTGCGGAACAGAAGACACTTGTTCTGATCTGCCGAGAAACTCCATCAACGGTCACAGGCGCCGCCGCAAAGCGGTTACCCTGCCTTGCGGTTCAGCGCCTCGCCGAGCCTGGTGAGAACCAAGGCCAACACCCTTGGGACCAGTGTTATCCATTTCCGTTCGCAACACCGACCAGTACCTATTCTTGATGTCGACCGGATCGTACTGCGCGGCGCGCGCCGCGCCCGCGCGCGACAGACGTTCGCGGACGTCGGCCTGGGCGGCAAGAGAAAGGGCGGCGGCAAATTCAGCGACGTCGTTGGGCGGCGACAAAATCCCGTGACGCGATACGGTCGCCGACGTGATCATGCCGCGCGGCGTTTCGGCAATGATCTCCGAGGGTCCCGATGGGCAATCAGTTGCAACGACTGGCACGCCGAGCGCCATTGCCTCAACGAGCGCATTCGGAAAGCCCTCGCCGTGCGAACTGAGCGCGAATATGTCAGCACCAGCCATCACTGGAAACGGATTTGGCAAACGACCCGGAAAGACAGCTCTATCGGACAATCCCAGTGTTGCGGCCAAACCAATCAGCGCATCGCCATCAGGCCCTTCCCCCAGGATGACAACCCTATGGGGAAGCTCAGACACCGCCACTGCACGCAACAGAAGCTCGAAGTTCTTGATTCCATATAGACGGCCGGACGCCAATATGTACGGCCCTTCGATGTCGATCGACTTAGGTTCACGCGCCATGCGCTTGATGCTCGCGATATCGACAGGGTTTGGAATGCTGATCACACGTCCAGGATCCATCCCAAAATTGGCGCACAGATCGTCACCAACATCGTCCGAAACCGCTATGATCTTGCTGGCGCGTGGGTAGGTTAGCTTCACGGCGATGCGCAGCGCGGTGTTGGGCTTGGCTTTCAGGTGAACGGTCGTGTTGATGCGCGCGCTGATGACGCTGGGCCGCCCGCGCATCGCGAGCACATTGGCTACGTTTGCGCGCGTGAGAAAACTCAGCGTGACGTCTGGACACTGTTGGCCCAGCAATTCGCCAACCTGCACGACGCTGCGCCAAACAGAACCGCGACAATCGAGTCGCCGCACCTTCACCCATTCAGGCGCGTCGTAAGCCTCCGGCCCACGGTCAAGGAGAACGAGAGAAACGTCAAACTCTTCGCACTCGTCGCGCGACTGCGCGAGCAGAGTCGTCATGACCCGCTCTGCGCCGCCGCCAGTGAGGGAGTTCAGAAGGAAGGTAACCCGCTTCCGCCGCATCGTCCGAGAAGACATTTTTTACTGCCTGACCCGGCTGTCGACGCACCGGCTTGCGCGCGCCGCTAGGGTTTTCGGCGGCGCAGGATACGACCAACTTTCGCCCAAGTCGGCGTCCACCCACTCCGGAGAGAAACGGCACAGGCCCGCTTCGGGAGCGAGCGTCAGCTCGCCGAAGAGCGGCTTTTCCGGCGTATTGTAGAGATCAACCCGCAGAAAGCGAAAGGCCGTCGCCAAAATTTGCGCGGCCTCGAGCATCTTGGTCAGATGCAGCGGCGCGGCGATATCCTCGGGAGAGACAGGATATTTGAGGGTGAGATTCAAGCGTTTCCAGTCTGGAGTATAGAATTGGCGGGTGTGCTTCTGGAATCGACTTTGATCAACCTGCACAAAGCGCACAGCGCCGTCGAGCACCCAGAATTTATAGTCGTCAGGAGATTCCGCCCCGCCAATCAACGGTTCGATCAAAATCTCGCGGCTGACTTCTCCGTACGCCCATTCACGGTGCAGAACATGGTGATCGTATTTCAGCCATGCGTTTGCGGTCCGCGCAGCTTGCTGCAAATCTGAATTTTCATCCAAGAAGCACACTTGCGCGCTTGAATGGTTGGCCTTCACAACGACGGGCTTCGGCACATCGCGCAGAACATCCTCGGTGACACGCGCGCCATGCCACAATGTGGGGATTAGCCAATCCTCACCAAGCCTCTGCCTCACGAACTCCTTCACGCGCACCTTATCGACAATGGTGGGCATCTGCGCGTGGCGGGCATGCAGCTTCATGTGCTGCATTTTCTCCGACAATAGCAGCGGTACGGACAGATTAGGAAACCTTCCGAAAACCCGGAAGTAGTCGATGCTGATCGCCACCGGATCGGGCAGCACTCGAAGCACCTCCACCGAGATTCGCTTCGTCAGCCATCGCAGATTTTCAGCGACCGGCATGGTCACGAAGCTCCGATTTTAGCTTGAACCGGCTGACGCCGAATGCGCGGCCCAGCGTCCGGCCGGGCGGCGCCAGCTTCGTCTGCCGCTTCCCGCGCACGGGCGGCGCGGCGCAAAGCGGCGACGTAAGTCACACAATCGATGTAGTGGCTGTACCATCGAGGATAGTCTCGTCCTTCATCCTTGCGCGCGACGACGTCAGCCAGTTCGTGCTGCATCTCCTGGTGTGAAGGCGGAGCGAAGCGCCCGGTCAGCATTTCTCGGACGAAGATGGCCTGCTGCTCAACAACCGGCATCACGCCGCAACCGGGATTTACGAACCCAACAAAAAACAAATTCGGCCGATCCGGATCGACGATCTGCATCCACAGCGAAGTGCTATCCTGTGGCCGTTCCGCCAGCGGGCCTTCGAAGAACGGGAAGCTGCGCTTGTAACCGGTGCAATAGATGATTGCGTCCGCCTCGACGCTGGCGCCGTCGGTGAATGTGACGGTCCGGCCGTCAAACGCTTCGATTTCTGGCTTCACCGCGACATCGCCGCCGGCAACGCGCTGATAGAGTTCCGAGCTGATCGTCGGGTAGGCGTCGAAATAGGGCTCCGCGGGCTGAGGCAGGCCGTGCTGGTGCGGCAGGCCGAGCGCCGCTTCCAGACGGCGAAGGCGCACCCACTCCCGTACACGGCGCGGAATGAGCGCACGTAAGATGACCCGCAGGTTGCGCACCTTAAATTTGCCGCGCACGAGCGCCGGATGCGGGTAGTGCGAATCCCACACCCGCGATCCGAACTGGCGTGGAATGACCCAGCGGGGGCGACGCGTGGAGACATAGACCATCGCGGCGTTTTCTTTTCGTCCAAGTTCACACGCGATGTCCAACGCCGAATTGCCGAAGCCGACGACAATCACGCGCTTGCCGCGCAGATCGGCCGGCTCGGATGGGTCGACATAGTCCTTTGAATGAAATTCGACGCCGTCGAATTGTCCGCCCGGACGCCGATCAGGCCAAGTTGGGTTCCAGAACTGTCCGCTGGCGACACACAGCGCGCCGTAGCGGCGCGTCTCTCCGCCGTCCAATGTCACTTCCCAGGCGCCGTCCGGGCTTTGCTGTGCACGCTCCACCGTACGCTCAAACTCGATTTTGCGCTTGAAATCGAACCATTCGGCATAAGCGTCGAAGTAAAGCGCCAGTTGGGAATGGTGCGGAAAGTGCGGCCAGTCGCTGGGGAACGGAAAGTCAGAATACGACGTCCGGTCTCGGCTCGTGTTTGCATGCAGCGAACGGTAGGCGGCGCTCAGACCGCTCTTGTTCTTGAACGCCCAAAGACCGCCGACGCGATCAGCCTTCTCGAAACAATCGAACGGTACGCCGGCCATGTAGAGGGTCTTGGCGAGTGCAACGCCCGAGGCGCCCGCGCCGATGATACAAACACGCTGTAGCGCATCGTTTTCCTTAACGGGAGTCACACACCGAGGCGCGAGCCTCAGCGAACTGGCGCTGGCGTTGTGATCTGCTGGCGTAAACAATGTTGATTACCTGCGTGACCCTATCTTTAAGCACGCAACGGGCCAAAGACTTTCTCAGTCGATTTGGGCAACCTGCACACGCCGCGCGCTTGTGTCAGCGCCTTGTAAGCGCAGTAACCTTACCGAAACCGAAGGCGGCGAAAGTGAATGCGTTAAGCGATGCGTCCTGGCTCTCTCACACTCAATTCAAGTCACGGGTGAAAAATTTCGGAAATGCGCGCGGGCTCGCCGATTGCAGGAGCACACGGCGCGAGCTGAAGCTATAAGATAGCGGGACGGGCGATGATGCGATTTGAGCTTACTCATGACAGCGAACTGCCGCCTCTGGCGTGGCTGCTTCTTCACGAACGCGGCGAAGACTGCGCGCGGGTGATCGCCGGGGCCAATGTGCGATCGGAGGGAGTCGCTTTCTGGGAGGGCGTCAACCCCTGCTTTCGTGAGCCTGAACTCACGCCGTTGCACCATTTTCCATTGTGCACCGGTTGCGTGATACGTAGCGATGAGGTCGTCGCGTTCACACCCGGGCACATCTTCGACCGACTGTTCCTCATCCGGGATGGTGACCGGTTGCTGCTCAGCAACTCCCTGCCTTTCATCCTGCGAGCGGCGGGCACGCAGCTGAACCCGCGTGATCTGTTGTATCATTGGCGGTTCGGCGTGATCCAAGCGCATCGACAAACAGCGCCGCTGCAACGTGGGAGGCTCGAGTTCTTCCACAACACCAATGTTGTCATCAGCCGCGCACATCACGTTCGCACCGAAGCCAAGCCTGCGTCGCCAGATTTCAGCAGCTTCGGCGAGTATCGCGAGAAGATGACGGCGTACCTCGGCGAGATATCGGACGCGCTCAAAGAAAGCCAAAGAATTCGCTACGAGCCTGTCTCCACCATTTCTTCTGGATACGATTCTGCAGCGGCCGCAGTGCTGGCAAAATTTATCGGCGCTACGCGCAGTCTAACCATCTCCGATTCCCGCTATGGGGAAGCCGACGATGACAGCGGGGCTGCAATCGCCGAACGCCTCGGGCTAGCGGTGAGCACACGTGGCCGAGGCGACTATCGCCATTCTGGACTCGAGGCGGAGCGGCTATTCTATCTCTACGGGTTGCCCGAGGACATCATTTTCCATTCATTCGCCGACGAGGTCCGCGGCACGCTCCTCTTCACCGGTCACAAAGGCGATACGATGTGGACCATGCACGGTCGCCCCGTTGGATCGTGGAGCCTGGACCCGGGCGGCGCGACCATGCAGTGCTTCCGATTGCGAACGGACTTCGTGCATTTCCCCCCAGCTTTCTTCGGCTGGGCGCGGCACAAGAAGGTGATCGGGATTTCGCAATCGGAGGAGATGAAGGCTTGGTCGCTGGGCACGTCCTACGACCGCCCAATCCCGCGCCGGATTGTCGAAGAGGCAGGCGTTCCGCGCGATTGGTTCGGCATGAAGAAACGCGCGGTCTCCGCCATGTATGGTTTGGACAATCGCAACTACGTTGACGCAACTGAACTTGGCGTAAGCGAGGCGTTCGCGGACCTGCTTCGCCGGCACCGTCAGCGCTGGAGTTCGCCCAGCGTCGAACTTGGTATGTGGGCCGGGAACGCGGCGCACGTGGCGATGCGGTATGCAAACGTCACGTTGAGCAAAGACAAAGGCGCCGGCCAACCCACACGCAAACGGCTCCGCGCAGCATCGCTGAAGACAAGGCTGACGATGGCGATGGACTATGCCGGCAATGTGCACCGCGCGTTCTGGATTCCTTTCACTGACCTCAACTTCGCTCCCCAGGTTGCCAACGAGCTCCTCGCTCGTGACTATCCGGCTCCTGAGCGGCTTTGGCGCGAACGGCGCGGGTCGGACTGACTTTCGCGGCACGCTTGGCGACGAACGCATTGGAGGCGTGCCGATTGCTTCGTCGCGCCAAACCAGATTTTCCGATTGCAACGCCCATAGTCGAACCAGCGAGAGGCCGCTCCGAGCAGCGCCCTCGCGCCGGTTCAGTTCGCCGGTTCAGTTCGCCGCTTCTGTAGGTTTCTCTGCTAGCGCCATAAGGGTCCAACCAAACCCAGCTGCCGCCAGCCTACTTTCCACAGCCTTGCCGGCAATTGCGCGCAGCACTTGCTTGGCGCTTCGGCCGGCGACGAAGCGCATCACACCTTTGTTTGCGTTGGGCGTGATCGTGAGCACTTGGCGCAATTGGAAATGACGCTTCAACAATGCTTCCAGTTCGGGTTTGTCGACCCAACGGCGCAACTGACCCGGCTCCGGGGCGGGAATGTTGTTGTGGTTTTGCAGCACGGGCCGGTTCTGCGTGCCCAGCATTAGCACGCCGCCTGGCTTCAGCATGCGGGCGAGCTTTGCGATGAACGCATCTTGGTCGGCGACATGCGACAGCATTTCAAGCGTGACCACGACGTCGTACTTGGCTGTCTCAAAATCGAGCGCCATAAAGTCACCGGCAACGAACTCGACTTCCGGTATCCGCGCGCGAGCGCGCGACAAAACTTCCGCGCACAGATCGGTGGCCGTAACTCGACCAAACGGTTTAAGTGTCGGGCAAAGCCAGCCGGCTCCACAGCCAACTTCGATGATGTTGAGGTCGGTCCGGCCGATAGCCGTAAGCCAGCCGAGCACCACGCCAAGCTGGTCGCGCGATATGTCGGAGAGGCGATGTTCGCGCCCTTGCGCGTTCCACTTGGTCCAGTACGTCTGTTGGGTCTCGATAGGTTGGTCCATACCCGCGCCGCCATTCTGACGCCCAAGGCGGTTCGCCGCCCACTCGTCTCGTCCGCGGCTCTTTACAACTAATTTGGTGCTTGACATACCTCAGTTCGCCAATTGAGCGAACAGGATAGAGTTCAACGAGGCCGGATCGTTCACAGACCCCGTCATTTACCAAAAGCCGAGCCGCGCACGAACCCCTACATGATCATCATGTGGCGGGAGTGCTGGATTGCTTAGCGCGCTTAGGCCTCGCCGGGCGTTGCCGATCACGCCGACAGTCGCTGTCGCCAAACGGATGTGCACGCATCGCAAATCCTGCGCGCGAGCTTATGGTCAGCAGGTATGAGCGGCGGTGATCCGATATTTGAGGCGAAAGACCTGTCGATGCGGGCCCATGCCGTGGGGGGCGCACTAGCCATCGGCGCCGCACAATTGCTCAAGCTGCCGTTCCAGGCGGCGTCCCTTCTTGTGCTGCCGCGACTACTGCAGCCCATCGATTACGGCGTTTACGCCATGATCGATCCGCTCATCTCGATCTCAGCTCTCATGCTCAATTTTGGCATCGGTCAAGCATTGATCCAGGCGCCGGCGCTTCGGCGAGACGAGGTCAGCGGCATCTTCTGGATCACAGTGATCGCCGGTTGTGTGGCGGCGGGGCTCATGCTTGCGGGATCGCCGCTCGTCTCTGACTTCTACAAAGATCCGCGCGCTGGCGCCGTAGCGGCCGTCTCATCGATCTTCCTGATCATGACCGGCCTCACCAACGTCCATGAAGCATTGCTCAACCGGCAAATGAAGTTCGGCTGGGTGGCTATGATCAGTGCGACCGGCATGGCGCTCGGTTTCGTCGCCAGCTTGATCGCCGCCTTGCTTGGCGCGGGCTATTGGTCGCTTGTCCTCGGCTTTGGCGTGCAGCAATTGGTCAGCTTGCTCGGCGTTTGGCTTGGCGTCGGCTGGCTTCCACGCGAGAGGCCCTCGTTCAAAGGCCTGCTGCACTTTTACAAGTTCGGCGCTGCAATCATGTTGGCCGAGGGCGCCACGGTCGTCGCACGCGAAGCCGATAGCGTCCTGCTAGGCCGCTATGTTGGAGGCGTGCCGCTCGGCTACTACGATCGCGGCAACAAGCTTGCCATCATCCCCGTCCAGCGCGTCAACACGCTGCTCCAGCAATTGTTGCTGCCCATCTTCTCGCGGTTGACCGACGAGACCGAACGTTACCGCAACGCCTACCTGCGCGTCATCCGCCAGATCATGCTGTTCATGACACCGGGTGTTGTCGCCGTTGGGGTGACAGCGCCAGTGCTGGCGCCGTTTGTGCTCGGCGAACAATGGGCGCCGACAGCGCCAATCTTCGCTTGGCTCACACTCGCGGCGCTGCATCGGCCCGTGAGCATGTCGATGGACTTGCTGTTCATCAGCCAGGCCCGCATGCGTGACTATTTGATCTGGAGCGCATTCAGCACAGTCACCAGCTTTGCCGCTTTCGTCATCGGCCTGCGCTGGGGCGCCGTGGGCGTCGCCGCGGCCTTCGCGCTCAGCGATCTACTCTTACGCATGCCTGTGCTTTGGTGGTGGGTGACACGCCGTGGCCCGATCCAGTTGAGCGATCTCTATTTGAATGCCGCGCCGTTCGCCGCCGGCAGCGTGAGCGCGTTCCTCATGATCAGTCTCGCGCAGAGCTTGCCGTTCCCGAACGATTTCCTGCATCTCGCCGCCAGCGCCATCATTGCGTATGCAACGTCGTGGAGCACAGTCGCCCTATTCAAGCGCGGCCGCGCCGCGATGGCTGATAGTATTCGCTTGGTCCGCGCCGAAGCGCTACGGCTCCTGCGCCGCCATCGCTCACCACACACCGAGAACCGGTCCGGCTGACCATTATGTCCGCTCAAGGACGCGAACACAAACCAGCGCTGCCGCATGCGGACCAAACCCAGCACTGAAGCCGAGTTCAAGGCTCTCGCCTTCGACGCGGCGGTCACCCGATTGTTCAAAGACGCCAGCCATATCTTCAACGCGCGCTCAGTCCGGTCCGCCGGCAGGGTGGAATGAAGGCTTGGCTGCAAGGCATGACGCGCGTTGTCGAGGAAGCTCTGTCGAAACTGGGACAATGGCGTCTCAACTCGTTCGGTTGCTCATATTGCGCCAGCTCCGGCCCGGCAACGTCGAAGTCGGTCGACACTACACCAGATGCGATCAGGCGCGGCGGTGCTGCGCGCCGCGACCGAACTCGATGCCGGCGATGGCGCGGGCGCCTTCAGCACGCGTGAGCTGGACGACGACGTCGATCACGCCGCGCGCGTAGTCCAGCACGTCTGCGCGGGTGAGATTGGTTCCAGCTTGCAGTGTCATGAAGGCGATTTGATCGAAAGCACCGCGGGGGCTGTCGGCATGAATCGTGGTCATTGAACCAGGGTGGCCGGTATTTATCGCCCGCAGGAATGAGAATGCCTCGGCGCCGCGGATCTCGCCGACGAGCAAACGATCAGGTCGCATCCTGAGTGCAGCCTTCAGTAAATCCTCCACGCCGACGCGCGCCTCACCCAGCCCCCCGCGCACGGCGACCAAGCCTACCGCGTTCGGCTGCGCGATGTGAATTTCTGGCGTATCCTCGATGACAATGACGCGATCTTCGCGCGGCACTTCCTTCAAAAGCGCATTGAGAAATGTGGTCTTACCCGAGCCTGTGCCGCCTGAAATCAGGAATGTCTTGCCGGTGCGCACCGCTTGCGAAAGGAAGGCCCGCGTCTCACCCGCGTCGAGCAACTCCGACAAGCGCGCATCAATCTCGCTCTCCTCATCTCTTCGCAGGCGCACCACGTGGGAAAGCATGCCGCTCGTCGCGTAGTCATCCAGGCCGAGATCGCCAACATCGTGCTTGCGGATAGCGAGCGCGTAATGGCCTCTTGTTGCGGGCGGCGCCACCACCTGCACCCGCGCGCCGCTCGGCAACGTCGCCGCCAGCAGCGGGTGCTCGCGGTTCACGCCCTGGTGCGAAGCCGCGGCCACCTGCTGGGCCAAGCGTTGCAACATCACCGCAGTGACCTGTGGCGCGTCCACGCGCACGAGCCGCTCGCCCCTCGTCTCGAACCAGACCTCGCCCGGCCTGTTTACAAGGATGTCGGTCACGTCGGCGCGTTCGAGCCACGGCGCCAGAGGCGCAAGAAACGCACGCAGATAAACACCGCTTTCGCCAAGGCCTGCGCTCATGGCGTGCGTCCGCTCACGCGTGAGAAATCGAGATCGCGCGACACGATGATCCGGATCGCGGCTCCCTGCGCTACTCGGATTGTCGGTGGGATGTTGATCTCTTCGGCCAGCGCCGCGGAAGCCGCGTCGCTACTGCCCCGCGCCACGCCGACAACGATTTGCGTGTCGCCGCCATTTGCCGCCGCATCTGCAGCGCCGCCGAGCAGTGTCAGCAAGATTGCGCCGCCGAAGCGGCGAAAGAAATGCCGATCGGTTTCGCCTTCCAAACCGCCGCGGCCAAGCGCGTCCGCACCCGGCGAGTTGATGTCGATCGACACGCCGTCAGGGCGCATCACGCGTGTCCAGATGACGAAGGCGCGCGATTGGCCGAGGTCAGCACTCGCGCGATACTGGCCAATTAATCGACTGCCACGCGGCACCAGTACGGCGCTGCCGTCGAAGCTTGAGACATCGCGACTGACAAGTGCACGCACATAGCCGGGCAGATCAGAATTGATCGCCGTCTCCAGCACGCCGGAAATGATGGCGCCCTGCGGAATGGTCATGCTGGGGTTGGCAAGCGGACGCGCTTGCGCCGCCTGCCCTGCTCCGCCGAACCGCGCCGCGAACCGCTCGTTGCCCGAAAGCGCGTCGCCGCCGATGGCGTCAGCGATGGCCTGAGCGTTTGCTCCGCCCAACCCGCCCGCGCCCTCCGGTTGGCTAAGATCGATGATAAGCGCCGGCGAGTTTTGGCGCGCTTCGGCGCTCAACGGGTTGGAGAGCTGGGGCTCAAATGAGCCCTCGAAGTCGGACGGTGCGAACTCCGGTTCTTGCTCGAAGGTTTGGTCGTACAACGGCGGCGCTACATATGAACGAGGCGCCGTCTCCGCGCTATCTCGCGCCGACGGCTCGGTCCACCCCATCTGCTGACGATTGGCATTCAGCGCGGCGAAAACCAAGAGACCCAACGCACCCGCCGCGCAGGCTCCGATCACCAGCGTCCACGGCGAGGACGCTACGCCCACCCTTGGCGCGGTCGCGAATGCGGAAAGATTGTCGCGCCGCAGTGGCTCGATAGCGCTTTGATCGCTCATGATCGGCGGCCTGATCGCAGACGGCGGGAGCGTTGTGGCGGTTGGGGCTGTGCGATGGCGCCGCTGCGCACAATGACCTCATCACGACCATGCCGCAGCACGAACGCGTCCGCCACTTGATCCACGACTGTGAAGCCACCACGGACCTGCGAGTTGACGAGTTCCTCCTCGCCATGACGATTTAGCGCGAATATTGCTGGCACTTCTCCGCTCTCGCGCATCTGGAAGTAGGTGAAGCGACCGTCGTCAAACACGCGCGCCGGCGCAAGCACTTCGGCCCCTGACGACGCATAATCGAAGTTGAACGCGGCAGGCGCTGGCCCATCCGGCGCGCGCTGTTCACTCGGATAGGTAAACCGTACACTGTAGATCAGGCGAGCATCGTCCGGTCGAAGCGCTTCACGCGTCCGCAACGCAAACGCGTAGCGTCGGCGTGTGGTCACCACGATCATATTGGTGACAGCTTGCTGCACGACCGGTTTGACGAACAGCAATGTAGCCGCACGATTGGGCGTGATCTGCCATCCAAGACTGTCGCCCACAGCGACGTTCTCAATCCGCTCCTGGGAATCGAATTCAATCATCATCTGGTAGCCCAAACTGCCGTCGAGAGAGATCACCTGCCCCTCGACATAAGGAAGGACGCGCAGTCGTGGGTCGCGCGGGGGCTCCTGCGCCAAAGCAGCGCCAGCGGCGCACGCGAGGCCAACAGCGAGAACGAGGGCACGCACCGATCTCATGCCGCCCTCCGGTTCGTCTTGCGCCCCGCGAGCGTATTGCGGCGATAAGCTTGGCCGAGCCGCTCGCTCACTGCCAGCAACTCAGGCGCATCGCGCACAATGTCGGTTCGCCGCGAGACCGTGGTTGCGGATCTCGGCTCGCGCGCGTCGCCGCCAACGCCAGCAGACGATCCAGCCGCACCTTGCGAGCTGATGTAGCGCGTCTCCGCCGCCGCATCGCGCGCTAACAATTCAGTCGTCCGGCCGCTGCCGCTAGCGAAACCGCCCGCAATCATGGCCGCAGCCCGAAGCGCCATAGCCATCACAATAGCAAAGACAGCAACGATCAATCCAATGGTCACGATCGGCCCCATGTCAAACACCTCCGCCGCGGCGTTCTCCGTCAGCGTGGTGAGGAACGGCGACATCATGATGAGCATCGCCGCGCCGAACACGTTGGCGGCAAGGG
The DNA here is from genome assembly GCA_031431115.1 of Caulobacteraceae bacterium. Lineage (GTDB taxonomy): Bacteria > Pseudomonadota > Alphaproteobacteria > Caulobacterales > Aquidulcibacteraceae > Vitreimonas. Next base: position 17,386 of record JANPCV010000034.1, on the reverse strand, counting down.
GCGCGATGGCGAAGGCGAGCGTGGCGCGCAGCCAGCCGTCGAACAACCCGCGTGTCGCGTCGAACAAAAACAATGCAACGAAAACCGGGCCGATCGCCAAGAGAAAGCCCAGCACGATTTTTGAAGCCAGGATAACCCCGACGGTGGTGAGCAGCACGCCAATGGCCGATAACCAGAGCAATCCCGCGCCGAGCATCGGACCACCCTGCAAGATATTCGCGGCAGGATTGGCCTGTCCGCCATATATTCCGGCCGAGCCGGACAACCCGGCGTACGCGCTCTCAACGCCGTCGTAGACATCGCGTCCAAAACCCATCGGCGAAAGCAACGCGCCGAGGAGGTCGCGCGGACCATCGAACAGAAACGAGAAGATCACTGTTTGATAGGCGGCCCAGCTGGTGAGAAAAGCCATGATCAGGCCAATCTTCAGCGCAATGACCGGCAGCACGGTGAGGCGGATATTTCCGCGCCCGAGCAGCAACTGATAGCCGATCAGAGCAATGTAGATCGTCAGCATCGCCGTCAGCACTGTTGCGAAGGTCGTGCCCGGTCCGACCAATTCGCGATACGATTCGTGCGCGAGCACGCGGATGTTGCAATCGATCGCGTCGATCAAGCCACGGACAAGGCCGCTCGAGGTGGAACACGCCGCCGCCATAATTAGCTGACCCGCTCGAGAAAGCGCGGCAGCCAGGCGGACACCGCGTCGCCTGTTTGGGCGCGCAGTTCGTCGAGCAGGCGGATCGTACGCTCGCGCCCGGAAAGGACGCCGAGCGTCCCTTTCATGCCCGAAAGATCAAGCCGGGCCACGATACTGTCGCTTCCGTGTTTGATGAGAAAACAGCGCGACGAATCCGGCAGCGTCGTGATGATCTCGAACTCGTGCTGCGAAAGGCCAAAGCCTTCGCAATACTCTTTCACTTGCGCCTTGCGGTTAGGCAGGAAAATCTGCGTCGGCGACTGTTCGATGATGGCGTTGGCGATGCGGCTCTCTAGTGCATCGCTGGCGCTTTGCGTGGAGAAGCCGACGATGCCGTTTCGTTTTCGGATCGTCTTCTCCCAATCGCGGATGCGCGCAACGAAGACATCGTCGTCCAGCGCTTTCCATCCTTCATCGACGACGATGATCGAGGGCGAGCCGTCGAGGCGCTCCTCGACGCGATGGAATAGGTACATCATCGCCGGCGTTCGCCCGACGGGATCGTCGAGGAGCTCAGTCATGTCGAAGCCGACCATGCGGGCCTCGAGATCGAGACAATCGGCGTCGTTATCGAACAACCAGGCGCGCTCACCGTCGCCCACCCACGGCGCCAGGCGCGCCGCGAGATCGCCGGCAACCGGGCGCCGCGCGCCGACGAACAGCTCACGGAAATAGCGCAGGCGCCGGTATTCGGGCGCCTGCTCGAAAGTTGCTGACACAGCTTCAGCGATCAGTTGCACATCGTCGGCAGAGAGCGTCTCGCCGTTCGAGGAGAGCAACTTTGCCGTCCAATCGCGGAGGAAGCGGCGGTTAGCCGGCGTGTTAGGCAATTGCAGCGGGTTAAATCCCGAAGGCGCGCCCGCGCGAAGCATATTGTAGCGCGCGCCCATCGCGCGCAGAAATATCTCGGCGCTACGGTCTTTATCGAAGAATACGACTCGCGGCGAAAACCTTTGCGCCTGCGCAAGCAGGAAATTGAGCAAAACCGTCTTGCCCGCGCCCGATGGCCCGATGATCAGAAAGTTGCCGAGATCGCCGTGATGGAAATTGAAATAGTAAGGAGAAGCGGCCGTCGTCTCTAGAACGGTGACCGCAGGGCCCCAATGATTGCCTTCCGCCTTACCGGTTGGGTGGTTGTGGCAACTGGCCAAACCGGCAAAGTTCGCTGAAGACACCAGCGCCTTTCGCGGTACGAACCCCGCATTGCCGGGAAACTGCGCCCAATAGCTTGGCTCCATCGCCACGTCTTCGCGAACGCTGATGGCGCCGATTTCGGTGAACGCGGCTTGCACCTCCGCCACAGCCTCATCGAGTTCACGCGGACTCGCCGCCTTCACCATCACCGTCAAATGATGTTCACCGAACGCCAGGCGCCCCGCCGACGCGTCATCCTTGGCCGCGGCCAGATCGCGGCGCAGCGAGAGCGCGTCGTCATCCGCCGCACGCATGCGCCGGAGCGCTAGATTCATCCGGTCGAGCGCAAGCTGGCGATCGACGAAAGCGAAACTCTCCGTGAGCGTCAGTTCGCAGGGCAGAGAAAACAAGCCATCCAGCTGACCGGGCGCCGTGTGCGGCGGATACTCCTTCACAGCGATCATCGCTGCGCAGGTTCTCTCGCTGTCGCCGATCGCGGAAAACTCAAACGTATTCAAACCAAAGCTAACGCGCCGTTGCGCGATCGCGCCGCCCACTTCCCCGGCGGGCATCAAGCGCGGGCGCAACTCACCGTCGAAAACACAACCCAGAAACTCCAGCACCTCCGAATAGCGCCGCCCACTGCTCTCATACGCCGATAGAAGGCGCGGCTTGTAGGCGGCCAGCGACGCCAAAACAGCGTCGCGCGACGCATCAAGTTCACGTAACTCTCTGGTGCGCGAGGCGGCGTCGGTTTCAGCGCCACGGCCGAGCAAATCGCCCAGCAACCCGGTGCGGATAGGCGCAGGCTTGCGCAGCAGCGTGATGTAGAGATCGTTCACATAGAGACGCCGCTCGGCAATGCGCTGGCGCCATTGGGCGTCGAGATCGTTCGCGATCGGCACATCGATCGCGCCTGGTGCTTCCGCCGAAACGCGTCGTCGCACCACATGGTGGTACAGCGTTAGCCGCGAGGACGCGATACTGCGTAGCATCGTGTTACGCACGCCCTTTCGATAGTTCAGATCGTGTCCATCCGCCGTCTCGAACGCGAGGCCATCAATCTTGATGACCTGAAACAGCGAACCATCGCGCCCGAGCAACGTCACGCCATCGACATGGCGGACATAGGGCAGCATATCGGCGATGGCTTTTTCGCGCCGCCACAGGCGAAGTCGATTGGCCGCGGTGAGAGGCGCACCGGTCATGGCGAGTACGAGTTGCAGCGCCAGAAACCGAAATTTGGCACGCGCGGGCACTTGCTGCCGCGCAACAACCAGAGATCGAGAAAGCGCGGTTCTCGCTGGCAGGCGGCCCAGCCGACGCTGTGAAGCGCGAGCGCCGCTACAATTGCCCAAAACGACTTCGTGATCAGAAATATCTCCGTCGTCACCACCAGATTGAGGACAAAATAGCTGTAGGACACGCCTGCGAACATCTGCGGGCGCGTAAGCCCCGTGAAAACGACGTCGCGATCGAGCGGCACCATGGGATCATCCTCCGGCGGCGCGCGCGGCAGTCTGAATGCCCGCGACAATGGCGCCTGCGCCAAACAAGATGAAGCAGCCTACGATGACGGTGACGCCGTGGCGCCAGTTCATCCGTCCCGTCAGCATCATGAAGCCGACAACCGCCACCGAGATGACCGCGACGCTCGTCGCGACGTTGCCGAGCAGAGTGCCTTGTATCCATTGCACGGCCGCAAGCACGGGAGCCGAACCCTGTGGGTTGCCGCTCTGCGCGCTGGCTTGGTTACTAACTAGAAGCGTCAAGACAAATGCCGGCATGGCGGTCATTTTCGCGCCGCGCTCCCGAAGCGAACCGCCTGAAGCTCGCGACCGGCTGCGTTCGCGCGGCAGCCATTTGAGCACGCACGACGCGCGGCTGGCGAGCCTCATTCTTGATACACACCAGCGAGCCTGCATTCTGTCCTCTTCCGGCGCACGGACGGCGCTGCGCGTGGAGCGCTGCAAGCCCGCCGCCAACCGCCGCGCCACTAGGGGACGGTGTTGCCCGCCTCGTCGATCACCAGCGAATACTCCCCGACGCGGGCGCCGTTGCGTTCGAACGAGGCACGGAAAACGTAGTTCGCAGTGTTGAGATTAAGCGGAATACGATAGCGTGGGTCGCCGACCGGTGGCGTGCCGCCGCTTCCGGTATTGGGTAGGTTCATCACCTGCCAGCTCGCGCCGTTGTTGGTGGAATACTCAACCACGATGCGATCGATCTGGGTGGCGAAAAACGGGGTCAGGGCGGGCAGCGGATTGGACGTCAATTGAAGCATACGCGCCGAGGCCTGCGCCGGCGTGATGACTTCGCCTTCAACCAGAGTTGGCGTGCTCGTGCACGCCGGATTGCCGGGCGCCGGATCGGTCGCGTTCACACACCACAGCACGTTGTAGTAGCGAATGGTCGCCGAACTGTCGTAGAGCCATGCCTGCGAAAACCCCGTCGGTGCATTAATGATCGAATTGACGACAACGATCTCCGTACCGTCCCACGCGCGCAGCATCCTGTTGGCGCTCGTAAAGGTGACATTCATGAGGTAAACGGGCGTGGACTTCGTATCAACGCCCGCGTCTCCGAAATTGCGTGCTGTCGCGTCGCGCACGTAGATCGGGCCGCTAGTAAACTCGACTCCGAGAAAGTCGGTGTTGCTCACATTGTACGTGCCGTCCGGCGCCTCAAATCCATCCGCAAAAACGCGCTGGATGTAGGTTTGGGCTGACGCCGTGCGTTCTATCTTAAATGCTCCGCCAAAGATGCTGCCGCTGCCGTCGAAATCGACATAGCGATAATTGTACACCGACAGCAATCCAGTGCCCTGGACTTGGAGACCATACTTCTCGCGATTGAGGTTCGCGTTCACGACGAACGTGGTTTGCGCGCCCGTGAGGATGCCCGGGCTCACCGTGATATTGCTGAACGTCTGCTGCGGCGTTCCAGGCGCAAAGGCATCGTAGGTCTGCTCTTGCACGCGAACGTTGGCCGCACCGCTCGGGTCTGTCTCGATAAAAAGCGTCGGACGGAATGCGCCGGGCGGCGGTGGAGGAGGTGGAGGCGGAGGCGACGTCCCGCCGCCCCCGCCGCCGCACGCAGCGGCCAACAAGGCTAAGGCCGCAGCCACGCTAAGTCTTGAGATGGCAGGCATGTTTGCCGCTCCGACGGGCGTTGGCGTCTTTCGGCGCTCGCAGAACCTTACCAACTGATGTCACGGCGCCGCAACACTCGTAGAGCGTTCGTCAAATTGACGGGCAGCGCACCGGAGTTCTCCAGGCGAGCGAGAGCCGCAGTCGCGAAATGCCGTCCCTTTTTCGATTGTGATTGGCGGGCCTCATCGAGTGACCGGCGCGCTCGGCGGGCTCAATCGGTCGATGCAACACACCGACTAAATCGCGCGGCTGGGGTCTCCCAGTGCATCGTTTTTCTTGGCCGCTCGTTGAGCTGACGGGCGATCTTGTTGATCTGGCCTTGCGAGTGAGGCGCCAAGTCGACACCTTTGAGAAAGTACTGCCGCAGCAGCCGATTGGTGTTTTCGTTGGATCCGCGTTGCCACGGGCTGCGCGGATCGCAAAAATAGACGGCGATGTCGGTCGCCGTCGTGAAGCGCCGATGCTCGGCGAGTTCGCTGCCGCGATCCCAGGTCAGCGATTTGTAGAGTTCGCCGGGGAGTTGGCGCGCTTGCCTGATTAGGGCGTCGACTAAGGTCTCAGATTCTCTGTTGGGGACTTTGGCGAGCATCACATAACGTGAATGGCGTTCGACCAGAGTGACGATATCGCTGCTGTTTGCTCCGCAGAGCAGATCGCCTTCCCAATGACCGGGTACGGCCCGATCTTCGACAGACGCGGGTCGCTCGCGGATGGAAACGGCGTTGAGAATATGGCCGGATTTTTTTGGTCGCATGCCGCGAGCGGCGGATTTGCCGCCGGGATCGCAGATGCCGCATCACTTCCTTTTTCAGCACGCCGCGGGCTTGCACATAAAGACTGCGATAGACGGTTCATGCGACACGCGGTGCGACACGCTCACTGGATTTGTTCGTCTAAGCCAGCTTGCGATCTGCTCAGGAGACCAGTTTCGTTCTAGCTTTGCCGCAACAGCCTGCCGCAACTGACCATGCATCGCCAATTTACACGGCTTTGGGCGCAGAGCCTGTCGCCACGCCCGCCTATCAGCAATGGCGGCGCGATACCGCTGCGCGCCGCGTGGCGCGCGATCTCTCGACTGACCGTTGACGGCGCCCGTCCGAGCGCCGCCGCTATCGAACGAAGCGATCGACCGGCAACCAGACCCCGAGAAATCTCTTCCCGCGCGAGCAACGTCAGCGCCAGCCGGGATCGTGTTCGCGGCGGCGGTCTGATTCCACGCTAGGGCTCATGTGCGCGAAAATACTGGAATGCGATTTGCCCAGCACACGGGCAATCGACGCTAGGCCTTCGCCCTTCTTCCAGCGCTCCCAGAGTTCGGCGCTCTGTGCCGGCGTAAACGCGCGACTCTTCCGCTTCATGACCAAAGCTCCAACCTCGACCCAAGGTAAGCGTCGCGCTGACCGGTTGAACTCACCCTGAGATGGTTCAACGGGTGAATGCAACAACGGCCTACCTCGAAAATTGCGCTTGGCGCGTCATGCAGGGCGAAACGCCCGTGGCTGATTTGTGCCTACTCAAGGTACAGGCGACACAAACCCTGGACTTCTGCGCGCGCGAAGCGACGCAGATCATGGGGGGCGCGGGCTACATGCGCGGCAACCGTGTCGAGCGCATCTATCGCGAAGTGCGTGTCAACGCGATCGGTGGCGGGAGCGAAGAGATCATGCGCGATCTAGCCGCGCGGCAGTTGGGGCTCTGAGGCGCCGAGCGGCAATGGGCAAGTCCGTCTGACCCGCTCGCCCAACGCGAGAAATCGCGATCATGGGACTGGCGTTCGGACTAGTTAAGATCCTTGTGTTGGATAGGACGCCTCGCAATGATCAAAAAATATCTGCAAGCCGCCGCTCTCTCCGCCTGCATCCTGGGCGCAACAGGGGCAGCGCACGCCACTGAAGGCTGGTACGGCCGCGCTGACGTCGGCTACTCGGTCGACGGCGCGCTCGAAGTGACGGGCGGCGATTTCGACTTCGACGACGATTGGTCGGGCCATTTGGGAGCAGGTTATGCCTTCCAAAACGGTTTCCGCCTCGAAGGAGAGCTGTCGCACCGCCGTAATGACTTTTCCGATTTCGCTGGGGACGCAAAAGCCACGGCGTTGATGGCCAACCTCTTCTACGACCTCAATCGTAACGGTTCGATCCGCCCCTATATCGGGGTTGGGGTTGGCGGCGCGCGCGTTGAAGCCAATGGCGTGATCGGCCCAGTTTCGTTCAACGACGACGACACAGTGGCCGCCTACCAGGGCCTCGTCGGCGTCGCGTTTAGCGTCAGTCCTCAACTCGAGGTCGATGTCGGTTATAGATACTTCACCGCTCCCGACGCCGGCTTCAGCGGAGTGTTCAGCGGAGAAGGCGACGAGCCGATCAGCTTCGATGGTGACTATGTGCATCAAGCGGTCACAGTGGGCCTCAGGTATCAATTCAGCCCACCGCCTGCTCCGCTCGCAGCTCAGCCTCAGCCTCAGCCGCAACCTCAACCTCAATCGGTTGTGTGCCCAAGCTCAGAATTCGTCGTCTATTTCGAGTGGGATCGCTCAAATCTAAATCAGGCTGCGCTCGACACCATCGATGCCGCTGTTCAGCGCGCGCGAGAGTGCAGCATCGTCAACGTCGTGGTTGTTGGTCACACCGATACCTCTGGTTCGACCGCCTACAACCAGGGTCTGTCTGAACGACGGTCCGCCGTGGTTCGCGACGCCTTGGCCGCACGCGGAATCGGCGCTGGCGCGATCGAAACCCAGGCGCGCGGCGAAACCAATCTCGCCCGCGCCACCAATGACGGCGTGCGAGAGCCGTTAAACCGCCGCACAGCGGTGACGATCAGTTTCCGCTGATCCGACTGCTCTGTGCAAGCAAACGGACCTAGCGCAAGCTGGGTCCGTATCTGCGCCCAGTGACTGGCTTGCCACGGGCCAAGTCTATCCAATCATGTCACCGGTAATGCTGCGGGCGCTTCGGCTTGAGACCGCCGGCCGAAGGCAGTCACTTGTCACAATCGTGCTCCTTGAATGGTCAAGAAAAACCGGGCCTATTCAGGCAAATCAACAGCCGCGGTCCAACCGGTCCTGGCGACGATAGCGCGGCGCCGCGATGAAACGCATGCAGGACAAAGTAAGTATCGTTACGGGCGCGAGTTCGGGCCTTGGCGCCGCGACAGCGCGGCAGCTGGGCGCAGAGGGCGCCAAGGTCGTTCTTGCCGCGCGGCGTCGCGACAAAGCCGAGAAGGTTCTGCACGACATCGGGGCCGCTGGCGGCGAAGGCCTTTTTGTCCAGACAGACGTGAACAGCACCGCAGATGTCAAAGGCTTGGTCGCAGCTGCCATTGAGCGCTTTGGCGGCCTGGATGGCGCCTTCAACAACGCTGGGGTCACGGGACCGACGCTGACGCCGCTCGCCGACATAGATGAGGCGGGATGGGATGAGGCGCTTACCACCAACCTGCGCGCGGTCTTCGTGTGCATGAAGTATCAAATCCCGGCGCTCCTGGCGCGCGGCGGCGGCGCCATCGTCAACATGGCGTCGATGTACGGTTTGAGAGCTGGCGATCTGGGCAACGCCCCATACTGCGCCAGCAAGTTCGGCGTGGTCGGCCTCTCAAAAACCGCGGCGATCGACTATGCCGACAAGGGCGTGCGTGTGAACGCGATCTGCCCGGGCTTTATTCACTCGGAAATGGTCGACCCTTACCTAGAGGCCGAACCCGACTTGATGGCCCGCACGATCAATCGCCATTCGGCGATGAACCGCGTGGGCGAAGCTAACGAGATCGCCGAGGCGGTCACATGGCTGCTGTCTGCGCAGGCGAGCTTTTGCAACGGAACCGCGTTGCAAGTCAGTGGCGGCGATTACAGTCGGCTCTACTGAAGACCGCAGGCGGTAAGTCTCAGGAGAAACAAAATGAACCTCGTGCATGAGTTCACATTCAGAGCGACGCTGAAGCCGCCGATGCCGATCGGAGCAGGCCCTATCGGCACGCGGATGTATTACGAAGTAACCGGCGGCGAAGTGGTCGGCGACCGCCTACGGGGAGCCGTACGCGGCGGCGGTGAGTGGGCGTTGATCGGACCAGACGGCTACCTGCGGGTCGACGTTCGCGCACAAGTCGAGACACACGATGGCGCCTTTCTCTACGTGCAATACGTCGGCCTGCTTGAAATGAACGCGACCGTCCAGAACGCGATTGGGAACGAGACCGGCACCGAGTTCACCGACCAACACTTCTACACCAACCCGAGATTTGAGACGGGGGACGCGCGGTACAGCTGGCTCAACACCACCTTCTTCGTGGGAGAGGGGCGCATTTTACCGGGCCTCGCCGTTGAATATCGCGTCTGGCGCCCAGCGTGATGTTTTGAGTGGCCGCGAAGCGCCACGATTTGCGCTGCGAGAATGCCCCCTACCCGAACGCGGCACACTGCGAGCGACTTAGTCGCTCCAGTCCAGTCGGTGAGCTGGGGCCCGCAACACCGGTGCGTCATCGCCGATTGCGGCCGCGTCTAGTCGGAAGCGGCGAACGCGCGCGATTTTATCCATGGCGACAGTGCAGTCAAAGCAGAATGCGTGGCGCTATCGGGTTCGCGGCTCTACGATCAGGTCTCATGGAGCGCCGCAAGCGATGATAACAACAGAACTCCCGGAAACACGCTTCGCTCAATCCGGCAGTGTCAGTGTCGCTTATCAAGTCGTGGGCGATGGTCCCATCGACATGATTTTCGTTCCAGGCATCGTCTCGAATGTCGAGCTGGGTCATGAACACTCGGGTTATACGGAGTTCTTCAAGCTTCTTTCGCGGTTCTGCCGCGTCGCGACCTTCGACAAGCGAGGACAAGGATTGTCGGATCGCATTTCCGGCGCCCCCACGCTTGAAGATCGCGCCGACGACGTGCGTGCGGTTATGGACGCCATCGGCATGAAGCGAGCAGTGCTACTCGCTCACTCTGAAGGGGCCGCCATGGGCGCCTTCTTTGCAGCCACTCACCCTGAGCGGGTGACTCATTTAATCATACACGGTGGGATACCGAAGTTCTCGAGATCCGCCGACTACCCCTTCGGTCCAACGGAGGAACAACTCGAGCTGACCGCAGAACGCTATGGGACGGGCGCACTGCTTAGGCTCGCCGCGCCGTCTGCATTTGATGATCCCGCGTCGATATCAGTTGCAGCCCGGTTCGAGCGACAGTCTTGTAGCCCAGGAAACTTCAAAGCGCTGCTCGCGCTCAATTCCCAAATCGACGCACGTCACGTCTTGCCGGAAATTCGGCTGCCGACTTTGGTGCTTCACGCAAAGCGTGACCTGTTGGCGCCTATTGAAGGCGGGCGTTATTTCGCCGAGCACATTCCCGGCGCGAAGCTAATCGAGTATGATTCAAACGATCACATCTTCTTTGCTGGCGACTATTCCCAATTGTGTGCCGACATCGAGGAGTTTGTAACTGGCGAACGCCGCGACGCCGTGGCGACATTTGATCGAATTCTCGCTACGGTGTTGTTCACGGATATCGTCGATTCCACTGCGCATGCAGTCGCTCAGGGTGACAGTGCTTGGGGCAAAGCGCTTAACGAGCACGACCGGATTGCAAAGCGTCTGGTCGAGCAGCACAGAGGGCGATTAATCAAAACAACCGGCGACGGAGTGCTGGCCACATTCGACGGCCCAGGACGCGCGATCCGGTGCGCGCTAGGCATGAACCCTGCACTCGCACGATTGAACTTGACGGTACGTGCTGGTCTTCACACCGGAGAGGTTGAAGATCGCGGCGACGACATTGGCGGCATCGCCGTTCATGCTGCTTCTCGAGTGATGGCGATGGCTGCCCCAGCCGAAGTCTTAGTCTCACGCGTCGTTGCGGATCTCGTTGCGGGCTCTGGCATTAACTTCACCGATCGCGGTGAAGCGGAACTAAAGGGCATTTCGGGACCGTGGCGGTTGCTGGCAGCATCGATCTAGACGCCCGGCCTGAATGGCGCGACTGGGCCATCAATGCCAGCGCCGCCACATTGTGACGGGCGGCGGGGTCGATCAACAGCTGCCGTTCCTGCCCGATCGCTTCATCGGGCTGGAGATCGCCGGAGGCTGCCGTATGACAAAGCGTCCGCCCGTCTCCGATCGTGCCGTTCAGTGATCGCGTTGCTCCTCGTAGACAACCGGTCCATCCAAGGTGCTAGTTCGTATTTCAAATGCGTCCGCGCCGCGCCGAATGAGGCCATCTCGCGCGAGCTTCTTGGCCGCATCCAGATCGCCACTCCACGGGGTACTGCCCGTGTGCGAGCCTCTCTTCGAAAAGACGATCACATAGTCGGCCATGCTGCTCCCAGCGAACGAACATCAGGCGCGCTGACGCCTACATCAAGGCCGGTTGCGAATGTCCCAGTTTGGCGAAGGCAGTTCTCATCGTCACTTTTCGCGACTGGCTGAGCCTCTCCAAACCTGTCGCTGACAATGTTGCGTCCGCTAAGGCCGACCGTCGCCGATTTCTGTCTTCGCGGCGCGCGTCCAGGAGTCTCGCTTCGTTCTTGGCGACGACCGCGACCTAGCATGTTAGCGTCGTAGCGAGGGACCGGTCGGAGAGATCGCCATGCGTCGGGCCTTGCTTTTGCTTGTATTGCTGCTGGCCACGTCGTTGTTGGGCGCGCCGCCCTCCAGTGCGCAATTCGTCGGCTGCTCGCCCGGCTACATAAACAGCTTCTCGGTGCCCGCGATAGATGACTACCCTGCGTACTCGCCGGGTGACATTGACTGCCAAGAATTCTTCCGCTTTTCGTTTGAGACCCCATACGGCGCGCGGTGGATCCGCGCCATTGGCGACCGGGACGTCTCCAGCGTATTGCCACCCCACGGCGTCGAGTCCGTACGAGCGGCGGCGGAAGCGGCTGCACACGCGATGCGCGGGCTGGGCGATTTCGACATCCAAGACACGACTATCTTGATTTCTTCCACGCGGCCTGGCCCGCCATCAGAAGAGCCGAAGAGCGGTTACTCGGATGCCTGGACGCTTGAGGGACAAGCCGAATGCCACGTCACCCTGTTTATTCAGGATGATTTCTCACCCGATGAGATCAGCTTCACGCTTGCGCACGAACTCTTCCATTGCGTCCAAAACGCCACGCTGAGCGCCGAGCAGACCGCAACCCAGGTCGCTTATGGTCTCTGGTGGGGCGAAGGCTCCGCCGATTTGTTCGCGGCAGTCGTAGCAGGCGCGCAAGACGCGCGTTGGCCGCGGGGCGCAAAGTTCGATCGGGCCGTGCGCCTGGAGCGGCCTCTCTACGCAATGACGTACGAAGCGGCGATATTCTTCTACTGGGAGCATCAGCATAACGGCCTTTCTTGGCTTATGCCGTTTCTTGACCGGATGGCCACGAGCGCCACCGAGGATGCACAGCGCAATGCCATTCGACATGCGACCACGCGCGTTGAGATGCTCCAATTCGCACAAGCCTACGACGATCATCTGATCAACTATCCGGGAGGTGGACCGGTTAACTTTGGGGCGCGAATCGACGGCGACATATGGCCGATAACTGAAACGTCGCGTTGGCGCCGCACATTTAAGCCATTCGTCATCACCCCCGGTTGGATCGACTACGCGTGTGGACGTTGGGAAAATACGCCCGAAGGCGTGCTCAATTACGGCGTTCGGCTCGAGAGCGCCGCCGACTGGGGCAGCCTGCCGCGCCAAGTGGACGCGCGCGGCGGCGTCAGCACGCGCTATCGCCTTGTCGCCATGCACGTCGGTGACGAGTTGGAGAACCTAACACTCGACGTCGACCGGACGGAAGCTTGTACGGAGTGCGTGATCCCCGCTGCCATCGACCGATGCGTGGTTGGACGCTGGCGGCTAACGGCGGGCGGGCCGCTAGAATGGCTGCGTGCGCGTCTCGCTAGGGAACGCGGAATCGAAATGCCGCGTGCCAACCAGAGCGACTTCCGCATGACGTTCAGCGACGACGGCACGTATACGTCGGATCCCTTCAGCTTCGATTTCCGCACTGCGTATTCTCAACGTCGCCCGATGGCCGGTGAAGGCACCGGCGACGTTCAGGGGACCACGGGACGTTGGGCCGCGCAGGACGGCAGGTTTTACGGCTGCATCGACGGCGGCGGCGAAGCCGTCGGTACGAGAACCTTGGAGGGCCGCGGCAGGCGCAGTACGTCCGGCTACAGCACCCCGGGCCCGATGGGCGACGGCGGCGCAAGCACGTACACGTGCAGCGACACCACCCTGTACACAGAAGCACAGATGCCAGACGGCGACCCGATGACCCACACGTTCACGCGTGAAACGCCGCCGCGGCGCCGCTAGCGGGTGAGCGGGGCAAAGATGCGACACGCGCGATTGCGAACGACCGGTCTGGGCCAGCGATGCCCGGGTCGCCATTTTCTAACGAATGGCTGAGCCGATCCAATCCTGTCGCCGGTTGCTAACACGCGATGAAAACAGCCGCACCGGAAAAGAAGATTCGCGCCTTCCAGACGACGCTCCGATGTGGAATTGGCGCCGATTGTACTGGGTTGCGCAGTCATTCCCGCCGCTCTGCACGACAGCATCTAGACGCGCAGTCATCCTGCCATGCGGTCGTTGCGCCTCGAAATCGGCGCTTACTCTTAAAGTCTTAGTCGGGCTTGGTCAAACGTCCAACTACCTCACCGGCCACCACGCGCGCGCCTTCGAAAACGAAGATATCCAGTATACCGGTCGCGTCCGCCGACACCACACTAACGCCGCCTTTGTCATCAAGCAGCTCGACAAGCGGCGCATGCCACTGGACCTGATCGCCGGGCTCGGCGAACCATCTTCCCACAGTCGCGTTCTGCGACGAGATTACATCCAATCCGGCTGGAGATCGCCGAAGACGGGCGTCCGCCCAACACTAACCGCCGCTGGGTTTGTCCTCTGATGTCGGCTGAGGATGCTCCGAGTTTTCGTTATCGACCCCCTCAGACACATCTTGCGACGCACTCTCTGGCGCCGAAACGGCGGGTGAGTCAGGGAGCGGGCTAATGGGTGTGACCTGCTCAGGCGGTACCGGTTCGATTGGTGCAGGAGCGGCCTCGGTAGGTGTTGGCGGCGCTTCGGTCGTCGGCGCTGACGCAGCTTCGGCCGGCGCTGACGCAGCTTCGGCCGGCGCCGGCGTCGGCGCAGCTTCGGCCGGCGTCGGCGCAGCTTCGGCTGGCGTCGGCGCAGCTTCGGCTGGCGTCGGCGCGGGCGCAACTTCAATCGGTGGTGCAGCCAGTGTCGTCGGTTCGGGCGAAGGCGCTGTCACCATCTGCGCCGGGGCAGACGATGCCGCCAACGCTGGCTTGGACGACTTCGCCGTCGCCGCAAAACCCGCCCAGGCGAACAATGCCGCGAGCACGATCAACACAGCGGAGGCGATCACACCCTGCTGCCCGTAATTTTGTGGGCCATCTTGCAAGGCGACGTCGTAGGCAAAGCCGCCCGCCAGCAACAACCACGCCAGTAGCAACACCGGCCCTGCGCCGCGCACGCGCGCAAGCATCATCAGTGAGCCGATGACGCCAAAGCCTACGCTCGCGCCCCAAACTACCTTGCGCCAAAGTGGAAAATCCAAAATCCACCCGAACATGCCCGTGCCGTACTGCTCAGCGTGTGGCGGCCAGGCTGTAAGCACTGCCCACATGTCAAAAACTGCAAAACCCCAGAACGCCAGCGCCAGCAGCGCTACGACGAAGAAAACGATACGCATGGCTGTCCCCTGTTGCCGCGATCTCAGTCGAAGCAAGCGACTAATTCAAAGGCGAGTTTTCGTTAGCGTCAGGCTGCACGGCCTCGGTCGTCGGCGCTTCTTCCGTGCGCTCTTCTTGAATGACTCGAAACTCCATGTGCCCGCCGTGTGACATGCCGAGAGGTCGACCGCCAAACATCGGCGCGGCCACCGCCGCCGCAATCGCCAGCACAGCCAATATCAAGAGCCAAACGCCGACGACATTTCCAAGCAGCTTGACCAGACCTTGGGCCTTTTGCGCCGCGTACAGCACAAAGAACGCCACGACCGCCAGCAAAGTGACGTGCAACACCGCGCCTGCAATCATCATTGGATGCATTTTGAGCCCCCTACCGCATCAGTATGATGCACGCGAATTCGCGCTGAGCAAGCGGACGCACGCCTAGGGTGGACAACAAGCGCAACTGCAATTGGCGTAACGACGCCTATGCCCTAGCGGCGTGATCGCTCTAGTACCGCCGTTGCGCTTTTAGGCGACGCAATCTCGCCGTGTGTGGACATCCGGTAATCGCGGGCGGCGTCTGAGTTTCGGTGCCAATCTGAGCTCGGCTCGCGGGTGCGAGTCAAAGGCCCGGGAGGTGGTTATGTCTCTGTTCGTCGGATTGGATGTTTCCCAGCGGTTGACCCACATTTGCGTGGTGGATGTGGACGGAAAGCGCGTGTGGCGGGGTAAATGCACGACTGACCCTACAATTCTTGCACAGACAATATGCGCGCAAGCGGGACCTGACGCGCGCGTGGGTGTTGAAACGGGGCCCTCTGACGCCGTGGCTTGTTCATGCGCTGCGCCGGCCGTCGAAACCTCACCCAGCCTTTGGTCGAAGCGCTGAAAATCTGGTTTGAAGGCCAACTCAAGACGCTATCCGGCAAAAGCGACACTGCTGGCGCGATCCGCTATGCGCTCAATCATTGGGATGGGCTTGTGATGTATCTCGAAGACGGACGCATCGAGATGGACACCAATGCCGTGGAGCGCGCCATGCGTACCATAAAACTCACCGCCAAGAACGCGCTCTTCGCTGGCTGCGATGACGGCGCCGAGCATTGGGCCATGCTGGCCTCGCTGATTGAGACGTGCAAATTAAACCAGGTCAACGCTGAAGCCTGGCGCGCCGACGTCTTGACCAAGCTCGCCAATGTTTGGCCGCTATCTCGGCTTGACGAATTGCTGCCTTGGTCGCCCGCTTATGCGAGCGCTCCTACCTCTTATTCGGCGACGCGCGCGGCATGAGCATCGCAACGACCGGCGTGCGTATCAAAGCCGTGATCGCGCATGTAACGCCCGAGGTGATGCGCCGCATCGCCGTGCCGCTGGCGATCCGGCTTGATCGGCTGCATCTCACTTTGCAAGCCGGGTTTGGTTGGACCAATTCGCATCTCTATGCCTTTCACGCCGGCGGCGCGAGCTGGGGCGTAATAGATCCGGCTTTTGCCGAAGCGATGGGCGACGTCACTAAGACGCGACTCTATGATGTCGTGGCGGCCACCGGCGCCAAGACGATCCGCTACACTTAAAATTTCGGCGACGATTGGGAGCACATAATCAAACTCGAGAAATGGGTGGAGAACACCACCATGGAAGGCCTGCCCATACTGCTCGACGCTAAGGGCCGCTGCCCGCCGGAAGATGTCGGCGGCCCGCCTGGCTACGAGCTGTTTCGCGCCGCGTTGAGTGATCCCAGCCACCCTGAGCGCGCCGACATTATCCGATGGATCGGCGACGACTACGACCCTGATTTTGTGGATCGCCGTGTGCTCGAGAACGCTGTCGACGCCCTGGCGCACAAATGGAAACCAAAACGTCGAAATAAGTAAGGGCGCGCCCGTCAAGCCGAATCCAAAAGGGCGCCGGAGCTACGCTTACGCTGTAACGGCAGCTGGGCTGGCTCTCGCCGAGGCACGACGCCCGCGAACTGCGCTATTCGGCTCGACACGCTGAGCTTTGCGCCGGCCCAAGGAGCATCACGCGATTGTCCCTAAGCGCCAGGTCGGGACTGAATTCCTGCATTCCTTCCACCTGCATGCGCTGAAGGCTTATGCGCAGGCCCGCACCATTGCGCTCAACGGTGAAGCTGCCGCCGTCGCCCTCGATATCGCAAGCGGCTAGAGCGCCTTGTGGTTCGCAAATGGCGACGCCGGAGTATGTGTCTGCGTCGTCTAACACCTGGAAACCAAATCCCAGATTGTAGTGTGCGGGGGACTGGATCTCGCTCCAGTCCGGCCCTGGATCGCCAAGAAAGAAGTGCGTCACCGTCTGATCGGGATGCGAACGCAAGTGCGCTTCGTCATAGGTGCGCGCGAAGCAAACGCCGTTATGCGCGAGAGTGTCATACAGGGATTGCGCCTGCGTCGGCGCGCAAGCGCCCAGAACCGCCAGGAAGGCTGCGGAAGTCACCGTGTGGCCACTCATGTCGGACCTCCATTCTCTTAAATCTATCACGCCTTGGGCTCATTCCGTGACGTGACCCCCGTTTCTCATCCAGCCGGGACTGGAATCCGGTCGTCATCAAACGCCTCCAATGGGCGTCCTTCAAGCTCTTCGTTCTCTGTCCACCGCGCCGCGTAGCTGGCGGGCGTGAGCCAGCCGAGCTTCGAGTGCGGGCGGTGCATGTTGTAGTCGTCGCGCCAAGAGGCGGGCGTGCGGCAGCGAGCGGAAG
>JANPCV010000033.1:0-210173 GCA_031431115.1 Caulobacteraceae bacterium | reverse complement strand
ATCTTTGCCAAGGGAGTGAAACACCTTCCGGAGCAGAGCCGGTGAAGCCGGTCACGGAGACGCGAGATGAGCGTCCGGCGCTGAACCTCGTTCGGCGCTCACTGAACTACCTTAGGCGCAAGCCTCGCGTCTCCGCCCTCCGCTTGGCGCAAAAAAATGCGCTGGCGTGAGCCCATGCTCGCGCCGGCGCTGCAAAGCTTGCCGGTCTATTCAGTCGTGGTCGTAAGGAAGCAAAAACTAACGCGCGTGTCATGGAAAGCGTGGGGCGCCAACGCGGAGCGCTCACACTGGCTGTGAGCCCTATTCACTTGCTGCACGTGAGTGGCGCTGACAAAAGCGCCGCGCAGGGAGGCGCCGATGGCAATCAAACTCTATGGCAGCTCAAACAGCGGCAATTGTCTGAAGCCCAAATGGATCCTTGATCGGCTCGGCATTGGCTATGAGTGGGTCGAGACCGACAGCTTCGACGGTTCGACGCGGACGCCAGAATTCCTCGCGCTCAACCCAGCGGGGCAAGTGCCAGTCGCAATTCTCGCCGACGGGCGCCTTCTCGCTCAGTCCAACGCGATGATGGTGCACTTCGCCGAAGGCAGGGACCTCATCCCGGGCGACGCCTACGACCGGGCCAAGATGTTCGAGTGGCTCTTCTGGGAGCAGTACAGCCACGAGCCGCAAATCGCGGTGCGCATCGCGCGTAAGCACTTCCTGCGTAAGCGCGACGATGAGCTCGACCCGTCGCTGCTCACCAAGGGCAACGCCGCGTTGGCGCGGATGGAGCTTCAGTTGAAGCAAACGCCGTTTCTCGTGGGAGATGCGCTGTCGCTCGCGGACGTCGCGCTGGTCGCTTACACACGCAGAGCTCACCTGGGCGGGTTCGATCTTGAAGCTTACCCTGCCGTTAGGGGATGGGTGGCGCGCGTCGAGGAGCTACTCGGAATTGACTCGGCGCTACCCGCAAACGGTTAACCCGGGAACTTGCCGCCGTCTGGCCGCATTGTGATCTGAAGGCTAAGCTGGCGGCCGGTCAGCGACGAGGGAGCATGGAAGTTACAACGGACCTTTGGCCCGGACTTGCGACCGTGTTTGGTCTCTTCCTCGCGGTTGGCTTTATCGCTCAATTGATCGATGGCGCAGTGGGCATGGCGTACGGCGTCATTTCCTCGAGTGTGCTTTTGGCGTTCGGTGTGCCTCCCGCGCAGGCTTCCGCGACCATTCACGCCGCTGAATGCTTCACCACGGGCGCTTCCGGCGCTTCTCACCTTCTACACCGCAACGTCGATTGGAAGCTGTTCTGGCGCTTGGCGCCGGCGGGCGTCGTCGGCGGCGTCGCGGGCGCGTATCTGCTCACCGGCTTCGACGCGACCTTCATCAAAGCGATCGTGATCGCGTATCTCGGCGTTGTTGGCCTCTACATGCTCTACCGCGCGATGCGCGAACCCAAGGAAGAGCCGCCGCACCTGAAGCACGTCATTCCTGTTGGCGTTCTCGGCGGCTTTCTAGACGCGAGCGGCGGCGGCGGCTGGGGTCCAGTGGTGACCTCGACCTTGCTTGGCCGTGGCCACACGCCCCGCTACGTGATCGGCAGTGTAAACTCCGCCGAGTTTGTCGTTACGGTCGCGATCTCATTGACGTTTCTCTGGACGCTGATTACCGGACGGTTCGAACTCGAAGGTGGCTTGTGGGAAGGCGGCGCCGCGCTGCTTGGGCTCATTCTTGGCGGTCTCGTAGCCGCACCGCTGGCGGGGTACGTCACCAAGATTGCGCCGGCGCGTATTCTGCTGGCGGCCGCCTCCGTGCTCGTGATCGGATTGTCGATCTGGCAGGGCATCCAGCTTTGGCCTCGCCTGCTCGAATACCCGATATTCAACGAAATGGTTCAGTCGGCGGGCCTCAGTATTAACCATTAGGCGCCAACCGCGCGTTTACGGATCGTGAGCGATCCTAAGCGCTTCGCGGAGTCGTCTTGGTCAGTCTTGCCAATATGAATGTCGCCGCCGCTCTGCTGAGCGGGTCGAGCGGAACGGGGGTCAGCTCAAGCCTGCTGACCCAGTGGGCGTCCGCACGCGCCGGCATTATCAGCACGGATTTGCAGGCTGCTGCCCAGGATCCGAACGCGCCGCTGGCGCCAGTCTGGACGCCGGGTATCTCGCCGAGCGCCGAAGCGCTGGTGCAGCGCGCGTTTTCCAACAAGTCGTTCTTCGACACGAACGCTAAGCTCTACAGCGACCTTGGCGCCAGTGGTGATTACAAGAAGCTCTTCGCGCTCTATTCGGGCTTAACGACTCTGCAAGCCTTAGCGGGCCGGGCGGAAGACACATCGTTGTCGAAGACGGTGCTTTCACAGACCCAAGCGCAATTCACGCGTGGGCTTACTGAACTTGAAGCCTTCTTCGCGCAGCAACAATTTGACGACATTCGTTTGTCGCAAGGCGATCGCGTCGACTCGGCGCAGACGACGCTGGCGATGGCGAGCAAGAGCGAAGACTACACCACGCCGGTCATTCATCGCGGCGGGCTCTACGACAAGGTCAGCGGCCTCGCGAGCGATGCGAAGTTCAACATCGTCGCGACCTCTTTGGGCGGCACGGTGCGCAACGTTGCGATCGACCTCAGCGAGATGGGCTCGATTCCGCGGACGCTGAGCAATGTGGTCAGCTATGTGAACGGGAGGCTCTCGGCGGCGGGCGCTTCGTCGCGGCTTGAGGCTGTCGATCAAACGCCGAAGACCGTAAACACGGTGGTGGCCGGGAGAGTTATCGCCACGAAGTACACGGGCGCGAAGCAATACGCGCTCAAGGTAGATGTGAACGCCAGCGAAAAGGTGTCGTTTCAGCCTGTTGATGCTGACCCGGCCTTCTACGCTGTTGGCACGACAGCGAGCGGCGCACGGCTGATCAAGCTCGGAGATGTTGGTGGCGCTGCGGGCCAGCCAGCGCTGCTGGACAGACCTGCGGCCACGGCTGATCCGATCGGCGCGTTGATCGGCGCAGGTTGGATTGGCGCTGGCGCGCCCTACACCACGCCGCCTGCTGGCGCGACTGAGCAACGCACGAACGTGATGATGTCCTCTGGGACGAACGCGTTCGAGGATGCGCTGCGCGCCGCGGGCGAAGCGGTGCTGAAGCTTGAACTGCCAGATGGCCGTTCGCTCAGTGTTACGACGGCTTGGCGCAGCGACGATCTTGAAGCGTGGCGCGTCCGCGCTGGCGAGAGCGAAGATCGCGGCATGATCGATGATCTCGCCGAGCGCCTCACCCAATTGCTGCACGAGCAAGGCGTCGCGGCGGGTGTTGAGGTCTGGGAAGACAACGGCAATCTTGGCCTCTCCGTTTGCGGCGGCGATGGCGTGCGCGCTTCGAGCCTTTCCATCGGTGGTAAATTCGCCTCGCTCGATACGGTTGAAACGCCTGGCATGGTGGGCGGACTGCAGGACGGCGTGTTCGCGCGGCGCTTTGAAGTCGCGGGCATTGTGCCTGAGGACGGCGTCTTCACCGGCACACAAACGTTCACTTTCACAACCGGCACCACGGCGCAGGCGATCACGATTGATGGGGGCGATGACGGCATTACCGCGACCCAGTTGCAGGACCAGCTCAACACTAAGCTGCGTCAGAAGGGTCTCGCGGCCGCGGGGTATCTCATCGACAATGGTGGTTCTTACACGCTGCGCATCGACGCTCTGCACGACATGGTAGATGTCAGCGCCGTTTTGAACACTGAGGTAATCGACGCGGATATTGTGGCGCCTGGCGCTTGGGCTTCGGGCGGCTTGCCGAACGCGACAAGCGGCCAACCCTTCGGTGATTCAATTCGCGGCTATAGCGCCAGCGGCTCACCGCTTTCGACGCACACTGGCGCCCTTGATATCGAAGTGGTCGTGGCGACCGCCAATGGCAACAAGACGGTCACGCTTGCGATCACCGCACAGGAGCGGCTCGACAATCCCGATCTTGGGCCGGGGCAATGGAATTCGGCGTTGCAGGCGCGCCTCGATGCGGCGCTGAATGCTGCTGGTGTTTATGTCAGCGCGCCCGGCGGCGATCTCACGCAATGGCATGTCGCTGAGGGCGCCGCGCAGCGCCTTGTTTCTGTAAGCGTGAACGGTGATGCGCTTTCGCTTGAGGGCGACACGCCAACGCTCGGCGTCGGCGGCGCGTTCTCGGCGCAACGCAGCTTTACCAGCGCGCAAGCCGCGACGGGCGTCAGCGATGATGTGACCGCGCTGCTCAGCGATCAGAACGTCTCGATCACGCTCGACACGATCTGGGGGCCGCGCACGATTAGCGCGACGCTGCAACCGGGCGATCCGCGAACTTTAGAAAGTGCGGCCCTCCGCCTGAACGAAGCGCTCGCGGCTGGCGGGTATGACGCTGGATTGGTGGCGACGAACCTTTCTGGCGGCGGCGCGGGGCTACGCGTCGTCAGTGGATCGTCAAACACGATCCGTAGCGTGAGTGGGCTCAGCCTTGGTGGATCGTCGGTGGCTTCTACGCTTGATCCGATCGACGCAGTTTCTCAGGCGGATGATCCTGTCGGCGCTTTGCGGGTGTTCGAGCGCGCCTCACGCGGTGCGGCGGTCACGCAGACGCTTGCGGCGACTTCGCCCTTCTCGGCGCCGAGCGCCAATTCGTCAGCTTGGTTTCCAGGACGCGCGTTTGACGTGAGCGTTGGCGGTGGCGCTAAGGTTGCGACGGCGCGCGCTGTGGCAAGCGCGGCCGATGGTTCGGTCTACGTGCTCGCGGACCTTACGGACGGCTCTTCAACAACGGATATCAAAGGCGCGCGCGATGTGGCGCTGCTGAAATACGATTCAGCCGGCAAGCTCGCGTTTAGTGAAATTCTCGGCGCTTCGCAGTCCGCAAGCGGTTACGCGCTGGCCGTTTCGGCGGATGGCAAGGTCGCGGTGGCGGGTTCGGTTGAGGGCAGCCTGAGCGGGACGACGGCCAAGGGCGGCGCGGACTCGTTCGTCACGATGTTTGACGCGACGGGTAAGGAGCTTTGGACCGCACGGCGCGGCGCCAGTGCAAACGACGAGGCGCTCGCGATTGCGTTTGCGCCGGACGGCAGCGTCGTGATCTCGGGAAAGACGGATTCCGCGCTCGCTGGTCAGGTCGGCATCGGTGGTTCGGATGGGTATGTGCGGGGCTACAGCGCCGCGGGACTCGAGCTGTTCACCCGTCAGTTCGGCACGAACGGCGCTGACGCCGCTTCCGCGCTTGTGGTGCGCGATAATGGCTTAGGCGGCATCGATATTTTCACAGGCGGCGTCGAGGACAATCGCGGCGTCGTTCGCAGCTTCGGCTACACGAGCGGGGTTGGGCTCAGCGTCGGCGCGACGCGTGATCTTGGATATTTCTACAAGGGCGCGATTAACGCGCTCGTTGTCGATGGCTCTTCGCTTTATGTGGGCGGCGAAATCGGCGCCGACCGGCTCACGCTGAGCAACACGGCGCGCGGCGCAGTAGCCGGCCAGGAAGGCTTCGTTGCGCGGATCAACGCGGATCTGAGTTCAACCGGGCTTGATCGCGCGACCTATCTGGGTTCGGCGCAGGACGATGCCGTGAAGAGCCTCGCCATCGTCAACGGCAGCATTTACGCGGCTGGCGTCACCGGCGGCGCGATCTCGGGTTCGGGCGCGGCGAAATCGCCAATGAGTTTCCTCACGCGCCTAGGCAGTGATGGCGACACTAACTGGATGCGCACGTTTACGTCGTCTGGCGGCGCGGTTTCGCTCACAGGTTTGGCGGTCGATACCGGCGGCGCTTCGGCGCTGGATGTTCTCGGCTTACCGCGCGGCGCGCTGCCTACGAGCGATTCAAGCTACCTCACCAATCGCAGCGCTTTGCGTGTGGGTGACGAGTTTAAGATCGGCGCTGATGGCCGCCGCCTGACCACGATCAAGATCGGCGAGAAGGATACGATCCAGACGCTCGTCACCTCGATCAATCGCGCGATCGGCTCTTCAGGGCGCGCGGAGATCGTCAAAGCGGACGGCGTCGAGCGGATCAAAATTACGCCGCGCAGCGGGCAGGCGATCCGGCTCGATGCGGGCGGCAAGGACCGCGACGCGTTGCCAGCGCTTGGGCTCGGCCACGGCATTATTGCAAAAGGCGATGCGGGCCGGGCCGGGTTGAAGACCTATGGCCTTGGGCTTGTCGGTCTGAAGCTCGACAGCGCGGCGGCCATCAGCAGCGCCAAGTCTGAGCTTTCGGCCGCCATCTCGATTGTCCGTATCGCCTATGACGCCATGCTGAACCCGAACGCCAAGGCGACGACGGATGAGGAAAAGGCGCTCCAGGCGCGCCGTCAGAATATGGGGCCCGCGCCCGAATATTTGACCGCGAAGCTGGCAAACTACCAAGCCGCGCTGAGCCGCCTGACCGGTGGATAACCCTTTGGGCGCTACGGCGCCGGCGGGCTTCCAATAGTGGCCGGAGCCGGTTAGAAGCCCCGCTTCGCGTCGGTCCGCCGCGGTAGCTCAGTGGTAGAGCGCACCCTTGGTAAGGGTGAGGTCGAGAGTTCAATCCTCTCCCGTGGCACCATTTCCTGGCGGATTTTCCTAGCTTTTTTCGCGTTTCACTGCCGGAACGGCCTGTAAAACGTTTTACAGCGTTCCGCCGTGGAAACGTTGAAACACCGGGTGCGAAACCATCCCAGACAAGGATGGCACTCAACCAAAGTGTAAAACGCTAAGTTCGAGCGCTCATCTGGGAAACGCGAGTCGCAAGCGATTTTTCGTAGTAGCGGCGACGCGAGGACTTAGTGGGCGCACCCTTGGCAGCCCGCGCGTGAGCCGTTGGGCCAGCATTTGGGGAGGATTGAACTCGTGGGCTCACTCTTCTCAGGGGTGAGCCCGAAATTCTCCGACTAGGAGAGTGAGCCAGAGCAAATCAAACCACGCAGCTAGGCTGGGTGCAGTTCAGGGGGAAGCGCGTGCGCAACTGGCTGCCAATTGTTGTCATCGCAATTGCGGTGGTCACACTCGGAGCGATGCTGGCCACGGTGGTGGGGCCCGCTTGCTTCGCGACGGGTCTGGCGGTGAGCGAAGCTACGCATGCGTCTCTTCAAGTGATGCGGTGCCAAGTTGCAACGCAGGCGTTTGAGAACGTCCTTGTTCTCTTCACTGTCGTACTCGCAGTTATCGCGCTGTTTGAATCACAGTCGAACAATCGTCGGCAGCTGCGAGCTTACGTCTTCGTTGATGGCGCTGACATCTACGACGGCGCAACGTTTGATCCGCCGCGCGAAGAGTTCGTCGGCATACCGGGAGTTTCTCTGAGGATTAAAAACTCGGGCTCAACGCCAGCTCACGGGATCGTTCACTGGTGTGGTATCGACGTGATCGGTGTCGACAATGAACGTCAGATCACGACGCCAAACATCGCCGGTATGCCCGAAGCTGGGGGTTGGATCCCTGCCGGTGGTTTTATGAGCAAGTTTGTCCGGCACGCACGACAATTGACGTTTGAGGAGACGCAAGCGATCCGCGAGGGGCGCATGGCCATCTATGTTTACGGCATCATTCGATATCGCGACATCTATGGCCGGACGCGTTACACGAAATATCGTCTCAACCACACGGGATCGTATCCTCCGTTGCAGAACGTGTTGTTGAACTTCTGTGCCGACGGCAACAGCGCGGATTAGGCGATTTTACAACTGACCAATACATCACCGTTTTACAGCACAAGCGTTTTACACGCTCTGTCCTAAGTCGTTGATTTCACGACCTGCCAACGTGAGACGTTTTCCACTGGAAGCCTTGAAAAATAAGGCTGGGCGGACAATTGGTAAGGGTGAGGTCGAGAGTTCAATCCTCTCCCGTGGCACCATTTTTCGCTCGCTGTACGAACTTCGGATGGCCTGCGCCTTAGTCGCTTTGCTCTTCCTCTCCTGGCGCTGGTTCATCGGCGCCGCCACAGGCTTGTTGGACGATGCGCCATTGGCGGTCGTCGAGCGAGGGCGCGAGTCCTTGGCGAGCGCGGGCTTGAGCGGCGACGGCGCGTTCGCGTGAGGCTGGGTGGCTCGACAGCATGCTCGGGATATCGCCGGCGCCCGCTTCTTCTTCGTACGCTTCGAAGCGATTGAACATGCGCGCGATGCCCGCCGTGCTGATGCCGGCGGCGTCGAGATAGTCCATGCCGCGGCTGTCGGCGTCGCTTTCATCGCCGCGGCTATAGCGCAGGCCGGCGAGGTTGACCGACGCGATGGCGATGGCTTGGCCCGCGCCTGCACCGCCGAACACGACGTCAAAGAAGATGCCCGCGCCGATCTGGCGGACGACGTTACGCATGATGTGGTTGTGCTCGATGTGCGCGATCTCGTGGGCGAGGACGCCGGTGAGTTCGTCTGGATGCTCGGCTAGGCCGATCAGTTCGTCGGTGACGATGATGGAATTGTCTGGCAGCGCGAAAGCGTTGGGAAAACCAGCATCTGCCACCGTGATCCAGATGTCGTCTCGCTCGGGAACGTTGGAGCGTTCCATGATGCGATAGGCCAGGTCGTTGAGGATCTGGGTTGCTTCGTCGGAATCATCGCACTGGGCGGTGAAGGCGTTTACTTGCGACCATGAGATATCGGCGATTTGGGTGCGGTATTTCTCGGGCATGGCGCGCGCCATCGGATCGGCGGCGAAGGGTATGCCAATCAGGAACGCCCCTGCGAGCGACCAGGCGAGGGTCACCAGCGCGACGACCGTGCGGCGGCCTTCGACGCCCTGCGCACGCGGTTTCATCAGCTGCGGCGCAACGGCGGCGAGTTGCTCGTCGTTCCAATCGTCGAACATGACCCGTTCGCCGGTGTCAGGCTTGCGGCGGCGCAGAACGATGCGGCCGTTGTGATCATCGGTGCGCGAAAGGTCGGCGTAGGCCCATTCGATGGCGCGTTCGCCGGTGCGAATGATGAGCTTTTCGGGTGCGAATTCGATCTCGGCTTCGGAGAAGATGGCGGCGCGGCCATCGGCGTAGCGGGCCTGCATCAGATAACTCCCACGCCCATGTCGAGATCGAAAGCGTCGCCGAGGCTTTCACCGGCGTCAGAATCCGCCAGCACGGATTGGCCAATCTCGGCGAAACGCGGGGCTTCGATCAGCTCCAGACGGTTGAGTATGTACCGGACCTGCAAGAAGCCCGCGACGGGGGTCAGCAAGCCCAGGGAGGAGATGAGAAACAGCCAGCCGAGCGTTTCGAAAGCCAGCAACGACAAGGTTTTCGCCTTCAGGCGAAATCTGGCGCCGTCGATGGTGATTTGTGCAGCGATGCGGTTCATCGCCGCCGCGCGATATGGTGCGAACGATATGAAGTACGCGATGGCTGTGAAGGCGCCCGCGAGGACCATTGCAAGAAAGCCAACCATCATGCCGCCGTCTTCGACGTTGATGACGCCCGCCATCGTCAGCCCGGCGAGAATTGCGCCGGCGAAGATGAAGCTCAGTACGCCGCCGAGCGCGGTTCCAAACCAGCCCATTGCAAACGGCCACCACATCCCTTTTTGCGGAGACTCGCCGTTTCGTGTTTCAAACTGGAAGGGCTGATCGCCGAAGCGCGTGTTCTCCCACATGAGGCGCGCGCGGTTGATGCGCGCTGCCGGCGTGTACCAGCCGAGTGAGAGCGTTTGCAGCACCCACCAGCCCCAGGACGCCGCCGCAAATCCCCAAGCCGAGCCAGCGAGGCCAAGACGTATGCCGCGCCACCGCGTGCGCGAAAGTTGGTAGCGCCGCATCCAGAAGCGGGCTGCCGCGATGAGCGGAACAGAGAAGATATAGAAGCCGAAGCTGAGCCAACCTGCGGCCACCGGTTCCATGGCGATCGGCGCGATGTAGAAGACGAAGATCGCCGGTAGGAAGAAGCACGGCAGCGAGATCAGAAAGCCGCGGAAGAGCTCGCCGGCGCTGCCAGTGTATTCCAGCGGGTCGCCAAGCACCCAAGTGCGCGACCAAAGCCGGCGCCGCATCGCGGTGCGGGCCCAGAACCGATACATGGTGAGGGTGAGGATCGTCAGGCCCGCGTTCTTTAACGCGAGCCCAAGTACGTTGAAGAACTTGCCGCTGTGGGCGAAGGTCTGGCTTGGCGCGGCTTCGGCCGTCATCGAAATCCCCCGGAGCGCATCTTAGCTGGGGTCTGGCAAAGGGTCGATCCGGGTGGTGAACGAGAAACAGAAACCGCCTTCGAAGCGCGACGCGCGCCTAGCCGAAGCGCTCAAGCGCAACATTCAGCGGCGGAAGGCGGCGAAGAAGGCCGAAGACCCTAAGAAAAACTAGCGGCGAGCCATGCTTGGACGCATAGGCGCCGCCTTGCTTACGCCCGCGCCGCATCCCATAAACCGCCCGCCGGGGGGATCCGGCGAAAGAATTCCATGGATCGTATTGTCATAACGGGCGGCGCCCCGCTCAACGGAACTATCCCGATCTTCGGGGCGAAAAACTCGGCTCTGAAACTGCAGGCGGCGGCATTGCTGTCGGCCGATCCGGTCATGCTCGAGAACATGCCCGATCTGGCGGACACGCGCTTCATGGCGCAGCTGCTGAAGACGCTGGGCGTCGAGATCACTTGGATCAAGGAAACGCACACGCTGCGGATGCATGCGGCTGAGATCGTGTCGACGATCGCGCCGTACGACCAAGTGCGGAAGATGCGCGCATCGTTCAACGTGCTCGGCCCGTTGTTGGCGCGTGCTGGGCACGCGACGGTTTCGCTGCCGGGTGGTTGCGCGATTGGCGCGCGGCCGGTGGATTTGCACTTGAAGGCGTTCGAGGCCATGGGCGCGGACATCGTCATCGAGCAGGGTTACGTGAAAGCGGCGGCGCTGCGTGGCCTGAAGGGCGCTGAGATCGAGTTTCCGTTCGTGTCTGTCGGCGCGACCGAGCATACAATGCTGGCGGCAGTGTTGGCGCATGGCGACACGGTGCTGAAGAATGCGGCGCGCGAGCCAGAGATCATCGACCTTGCCGATTGCTTGAATGCGATGGGCGCCAAAGTCGAAGGCGCGGGCACGAGCGAAATTCGCATCAAGGGCGTCGCGAATCTTTCCGGCGTGAAGCACTCCGTGGTGGCTGATCGTATCGAAGCGGGCACGTACGCTATGGCGGCGGCGGCGGCGGGCGGCAATGTGCTGCTTTCTGGCGCGCGCTTCGAACACCTCGGCGCAATGCTGAAATTCCTGCGTGACGCTGGTGTTCGTGTTGATGCTGAGGGCCGCGGCATTCGCGTTCAGCGCAAGGTCGCCGACCGGATGAACGCGGTCGATTTCGAGACTGAGCCGTTCCCTGGATTTCCGACTGACCTACAGGCCCAAGCCATGGCGCTCATGTGCATGGCCGATGGAGTCTCGCGGATTAAAGAAACGATCTTCGAAAACCGCTTCATGCACGCGCCTGAACTGGCGCGCCTTGGCGCCAAGATCGAAGTGCACGGCAACGAGGCGTTGGTGACGGGCGTTCCGAAGCTCGTTGGCGCCCCGGTGATGGCGACGGACCTCCGTGCTTCGGTGAGTCTGGTTGTCGCTGGCCTCGCGGCCGAAGGCGAAACCGTTGTGAACCGCGTCTATCACCTCGATCGCGGCTTCGAAAAGCTGGAAGCCAAGCTGCAAGCCTGTGGCGCGCAAATTGTGCGGGAACGAGAAGAACAGGCGGCATGACGGCAAGTCTGCTCAGGTTGATGGCTGAGGACACCGGCGACCTCGATATTATCGCGGCGGCGGTGCAGGACGCGCTCGTGCGTGTTGGCGAGATAAATTTCGATCGGAAGGCCCGCCGTTTCACCGTCATGATCAACCGGTTTCGTTGGGAGACAGCCAGCGAAAAGGGACCGTACGAGCGCGTGCGCGCGGCGCTGTCGTTTGACGGCGTGCTGGGCGTAAAGAGCCGCCGGGTCCGCCAGGATACCGACGAGGCGCTCGCGTCACTGCTCTCGCTGGGTTTCATTCCGGAAGAAGAGCCGCCGGGCGGCGTCGTGCGCTTGCTGCTCGCAGGCGGCGGCGAGATCGCGATCGATGTCGAATGCCTGGACGCCGTCCTGATCGACACTGGCCCGACCTGGAATACGCCGCGCCGGCCTGATCACGAGCAAGGTTGATGGCGCCGCCATGAGCGAACGCAACCGCCTCACCGAGATCAATCTGGATGAAGCGTCGGTTGCGCCTGCGTCGGTGAATGCCGAGCATGATCGGCGCATCGCGATGTTCGATCTGAAGGAGTCCAATTCGTTCGCAATCCTTGGCGAAGATCGTGGACCCTATGTGCTGCTGCTGGGGATGTCCGAGGGGCGCCTCGTGCTCGATGTCAGCGATGAGGCGCGCGCTCGGATCGTTCTGCATCACGCCCCGCTCGGCGCCTTGCGGAAGATCGTGAAGGACTACGCGCTCATCTGTGAGAGCTATAACGCGGCCATTCGCGACGCGCCGCCGAGCCGCATCGAAGCGCTCGATATGGGCCGGCGTGGCCTCCACAACGAAGCTGCCGAAGTGCTGCAGGAAATTCTCGCTAGCCACTTCACCATCGATAACGAAACCGCACGGCGCCTGTTTACGCTGGTGTGTGCGCTGCATGTCCGAGGCTGACGCGCTTCCAGCTTCGGTGCTGTTTGCCTGCACCCACAATGTGATCCGCTCGCCCATGGCGGCGGAACTTATGCGCATGCAGTTTGGCTCGGCCGTGCGCGTCGACAGCGTGGGTCTTCGTCCAGGCGAAGAGGTTTCCTTTATGGCGGCGTTCGTGATGGATGAGGCTGGCGGCGATATCTCCGGGTACTCGCCCAAGGGCTTCGATTTCTTCGAGACCGACTATTTCGAGGGCGGGCCGTTCGACCTCATCGTTTCGTTGAGCCCGGAGGCTCACCACACCGCCTTGGAGCTGGTCCCCAAGCTCGCGGCTGCCGCCGAGTACTGGCCGACCTTCGACCCCTCCTTGGCGGAAGGCTCACGCGAACAAGTGCTTATGGAGTACCGGACGGTGCGGGATGGGCTGGCCCGGCGCATCGCCGCACGGTTTCAGCGGCCATCGACGGGATAGGTGGCCGCGCCTATAAGGCCCCGCGACTTACGAGTCTGGGCCATGTTCAGGAGAAAGAATGGCAAAGGAAGAACTACTGGAATTCGCCGGAACGGTCATTGAGCTTCTGCCCAATGCGACCTTCCGTATCGAACTTGAAAACGGACACGAGATCATCGGTCACACCGCGGGCAAGATGCGCAAGAACCGCATCCGCGTGTTGGCTGGCGATAAGGTCCTCGTCGAAATGTCGCCCTACGATCTCACCAAGGGGCGTGTGACGTATCGATTCAAATAATGGCGCAAGGCTCCCTCGATCGCGCGGTGGTGATCACCGGCGCGTCCACTGGCATCGGCCGCGCGGCGGTCGCGAAAGCTGTGCGCGAGGGCGCGCATGTGTTTCCGAGCGTCCGCAAACAGGCGGACGCCGATGGCCTCAAGGCTGAGTTTGGTGACGCGGTTACGCCGCTGATATTTGACGTTGCCGACGAAGCGGCTGTGCGCGCTGGCGCTGCGCAAGTTGCGGCGGCGCTGGGCGGACGGCGCCTCTTCGGCTTGCTCAACAATGCCGGCATCGCAGTAGCTGGCCCTCTACTTCACCTCGATACCGACGAACTTCGCCGTCAGTTCGAGATCAATTTCTTCGGTGTTCACAATGTAACGCGCGCATTCGCCGATCTTCTTGGCGCCGATAAGCAGCGCACCGGCAGGCCGGGCCGTATCGTAATGATTTCATCGGTGGGTGGTCAGAACGGTTCGCCGTTCGTCGGGCCATATTCCGCTTCGAAGTTTGCTATGGAAGGCTATTCGCAATCGCTGCGGCGCGAATTGATGCTCTATGGCATTGACGTGATCGTTGTCGGGCCGGGTGCTATCGCGACGCCGATCTGGGACAAAGCCGGCGAATCCGATCTCTCGCGCTTCAACAATACAGACTATGCGCCGATGCTGAAGGGCGTCGAAAACTACATGCTGGCGCAAGGCCGCGAAGGGCTGCCGCCGTCGGATGTCGGCGATCTGGTGTGGCTGTGCTTCACCCATCCGAAGCCGAAGGCACGCTACAAGATTTTGCGGCGTCCATTCTTAGATGTGACGCTGCCGCGTTGGCTTGGGGCTCGCACGGTGGATGGCATTATCGCCAAGCGCTTGGGCTTTCCGAAGCGGTCATGACCCGGCTCATTCTCGCCAGCGCGTCGCCGCGCCGGCTGGCGTTGTTGGCGCAGATCGGCATCACGCCGGACGGCGTCATCGCCGCGGACATTGACGAAACGCCTCTCCGAGACGAGACGCCGCGCAATCTCGCGGTGCGCCTGGCGCGCCAAAAAGCGGAGGCGGTGACCGCCGAAGGCGCTGTCGTGCTTGCGGCGGACACGGTTGTTGCGGTTGGCCGCCGTGTGTTGCCGAAGGCGGAAACTGAGGGCGAAGCGCGCGACTGCCTGCGCTTGCTCTCGGGGCGCTCGCACCGTGTCTACACCGCCGTTGCTGTGAAGACGCCCGGTGGTGAAATTCGAGATCGCCTGGTTGAGACGCGGGTAGCGTTCAAGGTGCTCAGCGCGGCAGAGGTCGAGACCTACATCGCCAGCGGCGAGTGGCGCGGTAAAGCTGGCGGCTACGCCGCGCAAGGCTTGGCCGGACGCTACATCACATCCATCATCGGCTCATACTCCAGTGTCATCGGCCTGCCGCTCTATGAGGCGGCGAACCTGATTGAGTCAGCGCGATGAGCGGGACGATGGAGACGTGGATTGACGCCGCCATCGGTGAAACCCGTGAGGCGCTGGTGCGTGATGGCAAGCCCATCGCGCTCCGGATAGCGCGCGACAGCGATGAGGGCCGCCGTGCGCGCTGGGGTGAGCTTTATTGCGCGCGCGTGCGGGAGTTGGATCGCCGCCGCCGGGGGGCCTTCCTCGATCTCGGCCTTCGCGACCAGCATGGATTCTTGCCGCTTGGCGACGATGGACGCGCCCGCATGCGCAAGGAGCGTGTGAACCTTCGTGAAGGCCAAGGTGTGATCATCCACGTCACGCGCGAAGCTGCGCGGGGCAAAAATCCGGTGGTTGATCTCACGGAAATCGGCCACGATGGCGAAGACCCGCATCGCATCGGCCGCCATGAGGTGGACGAAGATCTGGTGCTCGCCAAACCGGCGCCTGATCCGCAAATTCGCGCCAAGCTCGACGCCGCCATTGAAGACGCGCTTGCTCGCACCACGCCAATTCCTGGCGGAGGCATGCTGACGATTGATGCCGTCACCGCGCTTGTCGCTATCGATGTCGATGCGGGCGGCCGCCAGGGTAGCGGCGATCCGGAACGCTTTGCACTCGATCTCAATATCGCGGCGGCGCAAGAAGCGGCGCGCCAGATCCGCCTGCGCAATCTAGGCGGCATCATTGCCATTGATTTCGTCTCGCTGCGGGCAAAGTCGCATCTGAAGCAGCTTGAGGACGCGGTGCGCGCGGCCTTCACCGGCGATCCGTGGAGCGTGCAGTTCGGCGGTCTCTCGCGGTTTGGCGTTTATGAGCTCGCACGCGCCCAGCTTCGCACGCCATTGCATGAACAAGTGCGCGATCCCGATGGGCGTCTCAGTGTGGAAACGGTCGCGCTCATGGTGTTGCGTGCGATTGAACGCGAAGGCCGGTCGCAAACCGGCCGGCAGATCGCCTGCACGATTGCACCGGACGTGAAGACTTGGCTCGATACAGCCGAGCTTGATTGGCGCGCGCAGCTTTCCAATCGTATCGGCATGCGGTGGAGTATCGATGCTGCGCCGGGACCGCGCGATAAGATCGATGCGAGGGCACTATGAGCAAGTGCGCGATTTGCGGCAAGCCGCAGGATGAGAAGTACCGGCCCTTTTGTTCGAAGCGCTGCGCCGACGTCGATCTCAATCGCTGGCTAAGCGGCGGCTATGCCATTCCCGCCCTAGAGGAAGACGATCCCGACGCTGAGAGCGTGCCACTCACGCCGAAGGATTGACGCGCCGCATTTAGTTGAACGTAGCGATTATGGGTACGTGGTCGGAGGCTTTCTCCAGGCCGCGCGCCTTCTTGAAGATTTCGACTCCGTCCAGCCGATCGGCCGCTTGCGGCGAGAGCAAAAGGTGGTCGATGCGGATGCCGTGGTCCTTTTGCCAAGCGCCGGCTTGGTAGTCCCAAAATGTGTAGCGATGTGCCGCGCCATCGGCTTGCATGTAGGCATCGCGAAGTCCGAGATTGATCAGGGCGCGGTAGGCGGCGCGCGTTTCAGGCTGAAAGAGTGCATCGCCGGTCCACACTGCCGGGTTGTAGCAATCCACGTCGCGCGCAATGACGTTGTAGTCGCCTGCGATCACGAAGCGTTCTTCGTGGGGTAGCAGCGAACTCAAATGCGCGTTCAGCGCATCCATGAATCTCAGTTTGAATTGGAATTTTTCGGTGCCGATGGGATTGCCGTTGGGGGCGTAGATGGAAGCCACGCGAACCGGGCCATCTGGCGCGGCGATCACGCATTCGATGTAGCGCGAGTGCTCATGATCTAGCCCGGGGATGCCCCGCGTGGTTTCTTCGATGCGATGCTTCGAGAGAATGGCGACGCCGTTATAGCTCTTCTGCCCGAAGGTCTCGATGTTGAAGCCCATGGCCTCGAATTCGAAGCGCGGAAACCGCGGGTCTTCGCACTTAATTTCCTGGAGACACCAGACGTCGGCGTCCACCTCTTCGAACACCTTCAATGCCGTCGGCAGTCGGGCGAGAATGGAATTGACGTTCCAAGCGGCGATTTTAAGGGCCATCCACGCGGCTTAGCCGCGCTTAGGCCAGGGTTCAACCGAGCAAGATCGCGGCGGCGAATGCAAAGCCGACGATCACCAAAATAACTCCGGCGGCCAGCACGTATCTAAGTCCAACCCCGGATTGGCCGGCGCGGGCTTCTTCCTGTTCGACTTCGACATGATCGCCGACTTTACGAGCTGTCATGGCCAAATCTCCTGAGCCCCCTTGCGGACGATCCGTGCCCGAGCCGAGGGAAAGCCAAAGTCAATCCGCCGTGGTATAACGGCGACATGATAGTAATCCTGTGGGCCTTCACTCTGTTCCATGTGGCTGTGGGGCTGGCCAGCTTGGGCCTAGCGCTGCGCCTGCTGACGCCGACTGAGCGCGCCCATTGGAATTCGCCCGCGGCGCTGCTGGTGGCGGAATTTTTGTGTTGGATTTATCCGATTGCGGCGTTCGTGGGCGCGAAGTCGGCGTGGGCGGCCTACGCGACTGGGCACCACCACGCAGTGCCGATGCTGATCGCACCAATCCTGTGGCTGGTGCTGATGGGGCTTTTGTTTGCGATCGTGGATTTCGCGGAGGATGGCATCCTCGGCAACGCGCGGAAAGCCGACGCTTGATGTCTGCGCTGAAGGCCGGTCTGTACGGCGCGTTGACGCCACTTCTTGCGGTCACCGCTTTCTTCCTGGGATTTTACGCGTTGCTGCTTGCGGCGAGCCGCGCGGATTGGCCGGCTGTGGTCGCCGCAGCTATTGCATCCATCGGGGGCGCGGTTGCGGCATTCGTGTTGCGGAAGACGCGGCCCAATCTCACGTTGGCGCTTGCTACTGTTCCGGCGCTGATTTTGGCCGCGGTGCTGTTCCTACGCTGAGCTAGAATCCTTTGAACGTCGCGAACTCATCGACGCCGGCGCGGTCGCTGCGCATCGTGTTGACAGGCTTTTCCATGTCGGCGTGACCGAGGGCTATGCCTGCATAGATCATCTCATGATCGCCGAGCGCGAAGTGGGCGGCGAGGGGCGTGCGCATACGGGCCCAGGCTTCCTGCATGCAGCTTTGCACATCGCGTTCGAGCGCGGCGAGCGCTATCGATTGCATGAACATGCCCAGATGCGCCCACTGACCGTGGCCCATGGCCTTGTCGATGACGAAGAAAAGACCGATTGGCGCGCCGAAGAATTCGAAGTTCTGCGCAAGGTGCATGAGCCGCGCCATCTTGTTTTCGCGCGGGATGCCGAGGAGATCGTACATGTCCTCGCCGAGCTTGTAGCGGCGGGTGCGATAAGGGTCCCAGAGATTGGCGGGATAGACGAGGCGCTCACCCTCGTCGCCGGGCAGATTGGCTTTCGCCAAATCCACGACCGCGTCGCGCTCGGCGCCTGAGACAGCGATGACTTTCCAGGGCTGCAAATTGCCACCCGATGGCGCGAAACGCGCGACGTCGAGGATGTCGCGAACCAGCGCTTCCGGGATTGGGTCCGGTTTGAAGGCGCGGACGGAAATCCGCGTTTTAAGGGCGTCGGTGACATTCATGGGCGCTTTTATGGACCGCCGGCGTCGCGTCTGCCAGCACTGGCGTTGCGTCGGGCCGCGTCGGCCTTCGACAAGCTCAGGCTGAGGCTACTGGAAGTTCGGCGCTGCCTCACACAATGGCGTCACGGCTGTCGAAGCGCGACGGCGCGCAGGCCGGTTATTTTCGCCCCTGCGTCTTGTCTCTGATCTCGCGTGCGTATTCGCGGCCGTACTTTTGCGCTCGTTCGATTTCTGCAGCGCTCATCTCTGCGGCGAGCGCCGCGGCGCGCTTGCGCGATGCGTCGTCGGCCGAAAGCGTGACGGCGGCGTAGAGCCAAGACAGCGCCTCTACCGGATCGCGTTTCATCAGAACGTCGGCGAGGTGCGCCATCGCTGGCGCATAGCCGAGCTCGGATGCGCGCATGAGCCAGCGCCGAGCATCGTCAGGTTCGCTCATTGTCGCGAGTTGCACCATTGCTTCGCGGTCGCCAGCGCCAGCGGCGGAGCGAAATTGGCTGTGCGCCTCTTCGTTATTTTTCGTAACGCCGACGCCGGACCGCAGCGCAATGCCGTAGGCGGTTTGCGCGCCAGGGTGGCCGAACTCAGAGCCGCGCGCGAAGCATTCAACTGCGGCGTCTTTGTCGACGGCGCCGCCGAGGCCGCGCCAGTAGAGAACACCAAGATGGTAGAAGCCCGAGGGCCGCGGCTCGTCTTGCAGCGCCTCTTCAAGAAGTTTGCGTGATTTCTTCCACTCGCTTCGCTCGAACGCGTCGAGCCCCTTATCGAGCTTGGAGCGGGCGCCGAACATCAGACCGAGAAGCTGACGCCGCAGCCGCAGCTGGATGTCGCGTTCGGGTTTTTCACTTTGAACGAGGCGCCGATCAGTTCGTCCACCCAGTCGACTTCCGAGCCGAGGAGAAAGGGCAGGGATACCGGGTCCACGAAGAGCCGTGCGCCGTCGCGTTCAATAACTAGATCATCAGCATTGGGCGCGCCGGCGACGCCGATTTCATACTGGAACCCAGAGCAGCCGCCGCCGTCCACGGCCACCCGCAAGCCAGCGCTGGCAGGTTCGCCCGTGACTACGGACTTGATCCGCTCGGCGGCGGAGGCGGAGAGGGCGATGTCAGCCATTCGTTAACAGTGACCTTTCGGCGTTTCTAAAGCGTCTCGGCCCCATATATGATCATCCCCCATGCTGAGGAGAAGCCAGTTCGTGGCCGACGGGCAGAAAGCAGTGAAAAAGGCGAAGGCGCTCCCAAAGAACATTGGGGCGGAGCCGCCTTTCGTGCGCCCGCCGCGCGCCCCTTATGCCACCGATCCTGCTCGCTCGCGCGGCCGGCTTCATGAAGAACCGGACAGCAAGACGCGCACGCCGTTCGAGCGCGATCGCGACCGGATCGTCCACTCGTCCGCTTTTCGGCGTTTGCGCGGCAAGACGCAGGTGTTTGTGGCGCATGAGGGCGACCATTACCGTACGCGGCTGACGCACTCGCTCGAAGTGGCCCAGATCGCTCGCAGCGTGGCGCGTGTGATGGGCTTGGATGACGATCTCGCCGAAACCTTGGGCATTGCCCACGACCTTGGCCACCCGCCGTTTGGGCATACGGGAGAAGATGTCCTCGACGCGTGCATGGAAGGCTTTCAGGGGTTCGATCACAACGCGCAAACGCTGCGCGTACTGACTAAGCTTGAGCGCAAGTATCCGTTGTTTGATGGACTCAATCTGACGTGGGAGACGCTGGAAGGCGTCGTCAAACATAACGGCCCGCTGATCCGCTACGGCGCGGCGCTGCAGGATCTGCCGATCGCCATTCAAGAATACAACGCCACGCACGACCTGGAATTGGACTCCTGGCCGAGCCTGGAGGCGCAAGTTGCGGCTCATGCAGATGACGTGGCTTACAACAACCACGATATTGATGACGGCCTTCGCGCCAGGCTCTTTTCGCTGACTGAACTGCGCGAGGAAGTGCCGATGGTGGAGCGCGTGTTGCTCACGGTTGAGCGCGATCATCCGGCCGTCGATGAATTCCGCATCTCGGCCGAAACCGTGCGGCGTCTGATCGGTGTCTGGATCAACGATCTGGTGCGGGAGTCGGGCAATCGCATCGCTGCCGCTAAGCCACAAAGCGTTGAAGATGTCCGCGCCGCGGGCAAGCCGCTCATCGGTTTTTCGGACGAGATGAACGAGCACCAGGCAGTGCTGCGGCGTTTCTTGATGGCGCGGATGTATCGGCACTGGACGGTCAACCGCTCGCGCAGCCACGCCAAGCGCATCATCCGGCAAGTTTTCGAGCTCTTGATCTCTGAGCCGGAACTCTTGCCGCCAGCTTGGCAGGAAGGCGGCGATGGCCCGCGTGGACAGCGAACGGGGCGGCGTGTGTGCGATTACATCGCCGGCATGACTGACGATTTCGCAATAGAAGAGCATCGGCGCTTGTTCCGTCTCGAGCGCTAACCACTCCGTTACGCTTACGGAATTATGGATTCATGCATGGCTGCTCTCCAACCCCGTTAAGCCGGGGTGAAGGTGGGGCGTGGTAAACGACGCATGAAACGCGATTCCTTGGAGCGCCTCAGGTGAGCAGAAGCTACGATCCGCGCATGCACGCGCATGACGACCAGTCTCGTCATGCGGGCGTGCTATACGTGCTGATGATCGTCATCGCCGTAGCGTTTGGTGGCTTTCTTTGGCAGCTTTACAGCGCGCCAGACGTGCCGCGCATCACCGCGCAGGCGGGGCCATACAAAATCGAACCGCCGCCCGCGCAAACACTGCCTGACACAGCGCCAACGCCCATCGCAGCGGGCGCTTCGCTGGCCGAAGCGGAAACGCCGATGGTTGAACTCAATCCGCAGGTCGATGCGCCGTCGTTGCCGGC
Source organism: Caulobacteraceae bacterium (assembly GCA_031431115.1). Taxonomy (GTDB): domain Bacteria; phylum Pseudomonadota; class Alphaproteobacteria; order Caulobacterales; family Aquidulcibacteraceae; genus Vitreimonas. Next base: position 189,040 of record JANPCV010000033.1, on the reverse strand, counting down.
GTTTGCATCTAACGGCCGCTATGTTGCGCAGTTGGCGGCGTTGCAATCGGAGGCGTCGATCGAGCCGTCGTGGCGCCGGTTCGCGTCGCGCGCACCGAACTTGTTCGCAGGCGCTCATATGGACGTGCAGCGCGCTGATCTCGGCGCGCGCGGGATCTATCACCGCCTCCGTGCGGGATATTTCGCCACCAGCGAAGACGCCACGCAGTTCTGCGAGCGCATTCGACAAATGGGGCAGGACTGCATCGTCGCGGCTCGATAGTGAGCGGACGAGGCGCGATACACCCATCCCCGGAGCGCGGCGTAGGCCGCGAGTCCGGGGCCCATAGACAGAGCTGTCCAAAAGGTCTGCGCTTCTCTTTGATCCATTCGAGTATATAGGTCCCGGACTTGGCGCCGCGCGCCAATCCGGGAATGGGTGGTTGATGCTTTCGTGCCTCTTGGGCCTTCGGCAGCCGAAACTTGATGATGACTTACGCGCCTTCTTCCGCGATGCGCGGCCGTGGGGCTTCATTGTTTTCCGCGAAGCTTGCGTGTCGCGTGAGCAGCTGCGCGAGCTTTGCGCCGATCTTCGCGAAAGCGTCGGTCACGATGCGATCATCTGGATTGATCAGGAGGGCGGCCGCGTTGCGCGCTTGAAGGCGCCTGAATGGCCGACTTGGCCTGCCGCCGGCGAGTTTGGTGAAATCTACGCCAAGCAGAAGGATGCCGGCCTGGAGGCCGCGTATCTCGGCTATCGGCTGATTGCGCATGAGCTTCGCGATGCCGGGCTCGATGGCGATTTCGCGCCTGTGCTCGATGTGCCGGTGGAGGGCTCCGACAAGATCGTTGGCGATCGCGCGTTCTCGGCTGACCCCAAGGAGGTGGCGCTGCTGGCGCGCGCTGCCCTTGAAGGCCTTCATGACGGCAGCGTGGCGGGATGCATCAAGCATATGCCCGGCCATGGTCGCGCCACCGCTGATAGCCATTTGGCGCTGCCGAAGGTCGGCGCTCAGGAAATCGATCTCGCGAACGACGTCTTGCCGTTCACCGAGCTTTCAGATGCTGAGGCCGCGATGACGGCGCACATCGTGTTTGAAGCGTGGGACCCGGACCGGCCAGCGACATGCTCGCCGTTCGTGATCGAAGAGATCATCCGCAAGCGCATCGGTTTTCAAGGCATGCTGATGAGCGACGATCTCGACATGCATGCGCTGCAATACGCGCTGAACGGCGGCTTGAAGGAGCGCGCGGAAGCGGCGCTTGAGGCAGGCTGCGATGTCGTCCTGCAGTGTTCCGGCGTGCTGAAGGAAATGCAGGTGACGGCGAAGGGCTGCCGCGAACTCGGCGGATTGCCGCTGGTTCGCGCCCGCGCTGTAGAAGCCTTCGCAAAACGCCCGCCGCGCGAATTTGACTCTGCTGCCGGATGGGCTCGATTCAAGCAGTTGATGGCTGATTTCGCGCCCGCGTGACGCTATAAGGCTCCAGTGAGCGAAGACGCAGAAAACCTCGAATTCGACCTCGGCGCTGCCGAGGCGGCGGAAGGGCGCGATGCGCTTCTGCTTGCGCTCGACGCATTTGAGGGGCCGCTGCACCTGCTGCTGGAACTCGCGCGAACCCGGAAGATTGATCTCGCTAAGGTTTCGGTCGGCGAAATCGCTGACCAGTATTTGGCGTTCATCGAAGAAGCGCGCGCTCACAATATGGAGATCGCGGGCGACTATCTGGTAATGGCGGCGTGGCTTGCGCTGATCAAGTCGCGGATGCTGATCCCGAAGCCGCAATTGCCGGCCGATGAACCCGATCCGTTGCAGCTTGAAGAGGCGCTGCGTCTGAAGCTCATGAACCTAGCGTCGGCGCGGGTGGCGGCGAAGAAGCTCGAGGAGTTGCCGCAACTTGACCGCGATGTGTTTCTCAACGGTCAGCCGCGGCCGACAGTGCTCACCAAGCAAACTGTCTGGCGCGCCGACCTTTATGAGCTTTTGAACGCCTATTGCGCCGAGCGTTCGAAGAGTGTTCGCAAGCGCGCCTACCGCACTCTTGTTCGTCGTGCGTACCCATTGGAAACCGCGCGAAGGAAGCTCGAACAAGCGCTTGTGAAGCTTGAAGAGTGGCGCGCGATTCAGTCCTTTGCGCAGGCTGCGGAGAGCGGGCCAGACGCGCCGCCGCCGGAGAGTTATCTCGCGTCCACCTTCGGCGCCGCCCTCGAGCTTGCGCGTGAGCAAAAGCTTGAGCTGCGGCAAGCGGAAGCGTTTGCGCCGCTGTTTTTGCGTGCGCTGCCGGTTCACAATGGGCGCACGGAATGAGCGCCGAGAATGACCCCCCGCTTGCGGACACGATGCGCCGCATCGAGGACGCCTTCACGGAAGGGGGCGAGGAGCGCCCGCGCGCTGCGCCGAGTGCGGACGCCATCCGGGCGGCGGAAGCTTTGCTGTTCGCAGGTGGGGAGCCCGTCACCGCCAAGGCGCTTGGCGAGAAGCTCGGCCCGGCGGTGGACGTTGCAGCGGTGCTGATGAAACTGAAGGGCGATTATGCCGAGCGCGGGGTGCAGCTGGTTGAGGCGGGCGGCGCGTGGCGCTTCCAGTCGGCCCCCGATCTTGCCAGCCTGTTCGCCGAGACGCGCGAGGCGCCCCGGAAACTGCCGAAAGCCGCCATGGAAACATTGGCGGTTATTGCATACCACCAACCGGTCACCCGGGCCGAAATCGAGGATATTCGGGGTGTCAGTCTGTCTCGGGGCTCAATGGAGCTGCTGCTGGAGATCGGCTGGATTCGCCCCCGTGGCCGTCGGCGCACGCCGGGCCGCCCGCTCACCTTCGGGACGACAGACGCATTCCTGGGCCAGTTCGGCCTCGCTTCGCTTGACGCACTCCCAGGCAAGGACGATCTGAAGGCTCTAGGCCTACTCGATCCTCGGGCGGCGCAAGCCATTGACGTTCCGCGTCCAACCGAAGACATGGCCAGCGACGAAGAACCACTGTCGCAAGGTGACGACGCGGCAAGCTTTTTCGTGGATCATCTGGAAGACGAATAGGGCGCACCTCCCAGCGCCGATTCCAAGTTTGGAGTACTCGTTCGATGCATATGCCTGGGCTTATCCCGCTCCTGATTGTGTTGGGGCTGGCGTTTTTGTTGTTCAGCCGTCCGGGCCGCATTTCCGGCCTGATGGAAGATCTCGGCAAAGGTATCACCGGCTTCCGCAAGGGTTTGAGCGAAGGCGACAAGCCGCCGGCTCAAGAGCCGCCGCCGGCGCAGGTCCGCGATCAGACCACGACGACGACCAACACCAACGGAGACCGCGCGCAGTAAGGCTAGCGCGCGGGACAGCCGCTCATGCTTCCAAGTCTTGGCTTCAACGAGATCATCATTCTCGGAATCCTCGCCCTTGTGGTTGTGGGACCGAAAGACTTGCCGCTCTTGTTCCGCAAGCTTGGCCAATGGACTGCAAAGCTGCGCGGCATGGCGCAGGAGTTCCGTAGCGGTTTCGATGAACTCGCGCGCCAGGCTGAACTCGATGAGTTGAAGAAGGAAGTCGATGCGCTCCGCCGCACGACATCGCTGCAAGATATCCGCAGCGAACTCACCAAGCCGCTGCCGACGCTGGAAGACTATGCCGGCATCAAGTCGGCGCCAGCGATCCCCGCGCCTGCGGTGACGCCGGCGCTAGAAGCGCCAGTCGAGCCTCCGGCGGATGTGACTGCCGAACAAGCTGCCGACGAAGAGCCCAAAGCATCCGCGGGCGTGCCTGAGCATTTGGACATTGCACCGGTCGCCCGGAGTGCGCCGTGACAACGGCGGCTCAGAAATCGCCATTGTCGGACGACGAGGAAATTGAATCCTCGCGCGCGCCGTTGCTCGATCATTTGGCGGAGCTGCGCAATCGGTTGGTGTCGGCGATGGCGACGGTGATCGTCGGTTTCATCATTTGCTTCATTTTCGTCGACCCGATTTTCATGTTCTTGGTGCAGCCGTTCCAGACGGCGATGGCTCACGCACACCCTGAACGCGCCGGGCAGGCGATCGAACTCATCAATACCGGCGCGTTCGGCTTCTTCTCGGTGAAGATGCAGATTGCGCTGTTCGGGGGGATCGTGTTCGCGTTCCCGGTGCTGGCCTGGCAGGCGTACGCGTTCATCGCGCCGGGCCTTTACCGTAAGGAGCGCGCTGCGGTTGCGCCGTTTTTGGCGGCCGCGCCAATCATGTTCGGGCTTGGCGCAGGGTTTGTCTTTTATATTGCCATGCCGTTCGCGCTGAACTTTGCGTTGACGCAGGAAGTCACCGAAGGCCCGGTGCAGGTCACGTATCTGCCGAAGGTCGAGGAATATATGGGCTTGGTCACGACGCTGGTTCTGGCGTTCGGGCTCATGTTCCAGTTGCCGGTTGTGCTCTCGCTGCTCGGCCGGATCGGGGTCATTTCAACTTCGCTGCTGCGCAAGGGCCGCCGTTACGCGATCGTCGGCATCGCGGCCTTCTCGGCGCTGGTCACGCCGAACGATCTGATCTCGATGGTGGTCATGGCCGTGCCGGTCTACCTGCTTTATGAGATTTCGATCTGGATCGTGGCCGCCATGGAACGCACGCGCTCGAAGCAAGAGGCTGCCGCGGACGTGATCCCGCCGGCCCCGTAGCGCTTACGCGCGCGTTCCGCTAAAGCCCGCCTATGCACGATATCCGCGCCATCCGCGAAAACCCCGACCTGTACGACGCCGCTTGGGCGCGCCGTGGCCTCGCCCCACTGGCGAAGAAAATCGTTGAGTTCGACGCCAAGCTGCGCACTGCGTCGACAGCAAAGCAGGAGGCTGAAGCCGCGCGAAACGCCGCTTCAAAGGCGATCGGCGCGGCAAAGGCCAAGAAGGATGAAGGGGAAGCTTCGCGCCTCATTGAGCAAGTCGCGGCCCTGAAGCAGCGCATTGAAGATACTGGCGTCGATGAAGCCAAGTGGCAGAAGGAGCGTGACGATCTCCTCGCTTCGCTTCCGAATCTGCCGGCGGTGGATGCCCCTGATGGCGCCGACGAGCATGGCAACATCGAAGTGCGGCGTTGGTTCATCCAGTCGGGTGCGAATCCGCCCGCGTTGGATCTGACGGCAGACCACGTCACGCTTGGTGAGGCCCTGGGGCAAATGGATTTCGAAGCGGCGGCCCGGCTCTCGGGTGCGCGCTTTGTGGTGCTGCGCGGTCAACTCGCGCGTCTCGAACGCGCGCTCGCGGCGTTCATGCTCGATCTGCACACGAGCGAGTTCGGCTACACGGAGGTTTCGCCGCCGTTGTTGGTCAAAGACCATGTGATGTTTGGCACCGGCCAGCTGCCCAAATTCGTGGACGATCAATTCACTGCGGCGCGGACGATGAGCCGCCAAGAGCTACTGAATGAAGCTCTGGAGCGCTTCGACGACGAGTTCGAGAAACGCGGCAACGTAAAACCGACGCAGTTGCTCAACGAAATTCTGGAAACTGCGCCGACGCGTGAAGACTTCTGGCTGATCCCGACGTCTGAGGTGGCGCTCACCAACCTGGTGCGCGAACAGATTTTGGATGAAGCGCCGCTGCCGCTTCGGATGACAGCGGACACGCCATGCTTTCGCGCTGAAGCGGGTGCGGCTGGCAGGGACACGCGCGGCATGATCCGCATGCACCAGTTCCGGAAGGTCGAGCTGGTGTCGATCACGACACAAGAGCAGAGCCACGATGAGCACGAGCGCATGGTCGCTTGCGCGGAGGAAGTGCTGAAGCGCCTCGAACTGCCCTATCGGGTGATGCTTCTCTGCACCGGCGATATGGGCTTTGGGGCGCGCAAAACCTACGACCTGGAAGTCTGGCTGCCGAGCCAAGGCAAGTATCGCGAAATCAGCTCGTGTTCGAACTGCGGCGACTTCCAAGCGCGCCGCATGAACGCGCGCTTCCGCAACAAGGACGGCAAGACGGAATTTGTGCACACACTGAACGGCTCTGGCCTCGCCGTCGGCCGGACGCTCGTCGCGGTGCTGGAGAATTATCAGGAAGCGGATGGCAGTATCAAAGTGCCTACCGCACTCGTGCCTTACATGGGCGGCGTTGAGCGCATCGCCAAAGCCTAGGCGCGTTCGGCTCCGAGAACATCGAGCAACTCCGCGCCCTTTGTTTCCACCGGCAGAGCTCGAAAATCTCCGTGCGTCTCGACGGCTAGCCCTAGCAACGCCTGGAAGATGCGGCGCGGCAAGGTCTGCGCGCCGAATTGCTCAAGGTGCGGTGTAATGAATTGCGCGTCGAGAAGTTTGAAACCGCCGCGCTTTAGCCGCGCCGCCAATTGCACCAGCGCAGCTTTGCTCGCGTCGGTCGCCCACGAGAACATGCTTTCGCCGAAAAAGGCGCCGCCGAGCGCGACGCCATAGAGACCGCCGGCGAGTTGACCCTCGATGCGGGCTTCAACGCTGTGCGCGAGGCCTCGATGGTGCAGTTCCAGATAGAGCGCTCGGATGTCTGGATTGATCCAGGTGTCTTCGCGGTCCTTGCCCGGCGCGGCGCAGCCGTCGATGACGCGATTGAACTCGCGATTGATCGTGAAGGTGAATTTGTCCTGTCGCAGCGTGCGCGCCAGGCGGCGCGGCACGTGGAAGCCGTCGAGTGGAAACACGCAGCGCCATTCCGGATCGACGATGAAGAAGCCTTCATCGTCGCGGCTCTCCGCCATCGGAAAGACGCCGCGCCTGTAGCAGGCCAGTAGATCTTCGGGCGTGAACGGTTTCACACCGCGCAGAATGCCAAACTTCGCGGCGCCAGTCAGCCCACGCAACGCATACTTATGGATAGCCTCGCCCGGCGTGGTGGAAGGGCTTAAGCTCCGGTGATGGAAACGCCGCTTATGGTGCGCGGTAATATCGAAATCATCTCAGGCGCTGGCCGCGTCGTGGCGCGCCAGCAGGCGGTGCGCTTTTGCCGTTGCGGCCATTCCAATACGAAGCCGTTCTGCGACGGCTCGCATGCGAAAGTCGGCTTTAAGTCCGAGCAGTAACCTAGAGGATCAATCGTCCGAGGAGAGGCGCGAGCGCAGCGCGTCGCCTCCGATCGACGCGCCGTGGAATTCCGGCGTCGTTGTCTCAGCTTCGAGCGGTGCGATGATCGCCGGGCCATAGCTTTCGGCCAAGCGGTGTTCTGGAATGGCGCAGCCGTGCAGCGCCATGATCGCGAAAGTCAGCGCCACCAGTACGGCGAGGCCTGCGAATGATTGTTGAGCCATGTAAATGTGAACCTGAAATCGAGTGCAGGTTCGCGTTTGCAATCATGGCGCCGCTGGTAAATCGGCGTTAACCTCAGTTCGAGGGCATGCCCACGATGTCGGCGGGTGCGCCGTGGTCGGCCGCCCAATTGAACCAGGCGACGTCTGTCGGGCCGATGGCGTGTTCGAGCACGGTCCACGTCCCGTTGTCTTGCTTCAGCAGAGCGTAGGTTGTGCCATCACCATCGATGACGCCGAGTTCATGACGTTCAGCGAGGGTGGTCGTCGACCAATCGACCGCCGAACCGTCGGGATTGCGCGGTTGCGCGATGACGAACGCCCACTCATCGCGAACGTTAACGTGGGTCGTTTGGAGGCTGACCGGCTTGCCGATCTCTTGGGCAATCACCGGCGTGAGCACTGTGAGCAGATCTTCAGTCGTGGCATCTGCCGAAGGTGCGGCCGGCGCCTCGGGCGTTTCGATTGTGGTGGCGGCAGGCGGCGTGCAGGCGGCGGCAAGGCCAACCAGCGCAGCAATCAACAAAGCGCGCATGTTCATTCTCCACCTGCGGCCTTCGCCGCGAGGTTCTTTTCGAGCCAATGGATCGAATAATCTCCGTTGATCACGTCCGTCTCGTTCATGAGATCGCGGAAGAGCGGGAGTGTGGTCTCGACGCCAGTGATGACCATCTCGTTCAGCGCGCGCCGGAGGCGCATCAAGCATTCGGCGCGATCGCGGCCGTGGACGATGAGTTTGCCGATGAGGGAGTCGTAATTCGGCGGGATCGTGTAGCCGGCATAGATGGCGCTATCCAAACGCACGCCGAGGCCGCCTGGAGGGTGATAGCCGGTGATCTTGCCAGGTGAGGGGCGGAAGGTCGCCGGGTTCTCGGCGTTGACGCGGCACTCGATAGCGTGGCCGTTGAACTTCACGTCCTTCTGCTTCACCGAAAGTTCTGCGCCATCGGCGATGCGGATTTGCTCGCGCACTAGATCGATGCCGGTGATCATTTCCGTGACCGGGTGTTCGACCTGCAGGCGCGTATTCATTTCGATGAAATAGAACTCGCCGTCCTCATAGAGGTACTCGACCGTGCCGACGCCGAGGTAGCCAAGCTTCTTGATTGCGTCGGCGGTGATCTGGCCGATCTTCGCGCGATCTTCGGCGTTCAACGCAGGTGAGGGCGCCTCTTCCAGAACTTTCTGATGGCGGCGCTGTAGCGAGCAATCGCGTTCGCCCAAGTGGATGACGTTGCCGTGGCTGTCGGCGACGATCTGGATTTCGATGTGACGCGGGTGCGTCAGATACTTTTCCATATAGACTTCGTCATTGCCGAACGCCGCTTTCGCTTCCGAGCGCGCAGTGTTGTAGGCCTCGACAACTTCGTCTTCAGAGCGCGCGACTTTCATGCCGCGTCCGCCGCCGCCAGCAGCGGCTTTAATCAGCACGGGATAGCCAATTTCCTTGCCGACCTTTTTGGCGTCGGCTTCATCGGTGATGCCGCCCTTGGAGCCGGGCACAACCGGCATGCCGGTATCGATCGCCGCTTGCTTGGCAGCGATCTTGTCACCCATGAGCCGGATGTGATCGGCTGTCGGGCCGATGAAGGTCATGCCGTGCTGGGTGACGATCTCGGCGAACTTCGCGTTCTCGGAGAGAAAGCCATAACCCGGGTGGATGGCCTGCGCGCCGGTGATCTCTGCCGCCGCGATGATCGCTGGAATATGGAGATAGCTTTTCCCGGCAGGCGGCGGGCCAATGCAGACGCTTTCGTCGGCGAGGCGCACGTGCATTGCTTCGGAATCGGCGGTTGAGTGAACTGCGACGGTGGAGATGCCCATCTCTTTGCACGCGCGGTGAATGCGCAGCGCAATCTCGCCCCGGTTCGCGATGAGGACTTTTTCAAACATGGTCGGGAAGCACTCGCTGCATTTCGCCGCTATGGACGATTGAGTAGATCGCCTCGGTGGATGGCTCTTCCGGCATATTGTTGACTTGACGCGTGAAAACCACCGCCAGCGTATCGGCGCCGCGAAGCGTCGCTGTGATCGACCAGGTTTCCACCCAGCCTTGCCCCAGCGGCGAGAATGCGTCGATCGAGACGATGACAACGTTGGGACCGAGGCGGCCCATTCTAAACGAGCCAGGCTTTACTTCTTCGAAGCCTTGCCTGCCGTCTTCGCGAGCCATCATGAACACTTGAACGTCGCCGTCGTCGCCTATGACGATCCGCAACTCAGGTGAAGCATAGCCTGGCGCTTCCAGCCCAGCGCCGCTGACCAGAGCGAGCGTGCCTTGCCAAATGCCAACGATTTCATCTCCCGGCGCGGCGCGCGCAGTCGTGGCCGCGACCGCAAAGCCCGCAGCGCTCAACACGAAAAGGCGACGTGACATCGCCATGCGTTACTCGATGATCATCAGCGGCTGATTGAACTCAACCGGATCGGCGTTGCCGACCAAGATCTGCTTCACCGTTCCATCGCGGGTTGCGGGGATTTGGTTGAACGTCTTCATCGCTTCGATGAGGAGGATCGTTTGACCCTTGGTGACTTTGTCGCCCACCTTCGCGAAAGCCGGCGCATCTTCGTTCGAGGCTAAGTAAGCGGTGCCGACCATTGGTGAGAGCACAGCGCCTGGGTGGCTGGAGAAATCCGCATCTGCAGCGGGCGCTGCCGGCGGCGCTGCAATTTGTGCGGCAGGCGGAGGCAATGCCGCTGGCACCGGCGCGGAGTGGACGACGTGCGTGTGCGATGGCGGCGGCGCCGCAACGAGCGTGCGCGCCAAGCGCAAGCGTAGCTCGCCATACTCGACTTCGATCTCGGTCAGTCCGGTATCGTCCAGGATCTTGGCCAGTTCGCGCACGAGGGCGGCGTCTAGGCCTTGGGATTTCTGCTTGCTTGCGGGTTGCGGTTTTCTGCTCACGCGCTCTGACTTTCAGTTGCCAGCAAGGCTGCCGCCTCGATGGCCAGTAAATACGATGTGGCCCCAAAGCCGGCGATCACGCCCTTTGCGGCTTGGCCCACTAACGAAACGTGCCGAAATTCCTCCCGCGCCGCCGGGTTGGAGAGGTGGGTTTCAATCACGGGGATGCCGATCGCTTTGATGGCGTCATGTATCGCGATCGACGTGTGGGTATAGGCTCCGGCGTTTAGAACAACAGCCGCCGCCTTGTCGCGGGCTTCTTGCAGCCAGTTCACGAGCTCGCCTTCAATGTTTGACTGGCGAAACAGCACTGTGCGGCCAAGCTGACCGGCGCGATCGGCGCAAGCCCGTTCGATCTCGGCCAGCGTGACGCGGCCATAGATTTCGGGCTCTCTGGTCCCCAACAGGTTCAGGTTGGGGCCATTCAGCACGTAGATCGGTTTTACGTCCGGCATCGTCCCCAAAATACGTCCTTCGGGCGGGCGGAAGGGGGGCTTCCGTTGAACCCCGGCTCAAGGGGCTCTAAGTCGGGCCGGATAGGAAGGCCTATGCGTCTGACGGTCAATGGAGAAACGCGAGAAGCGCCCGATCAGGCGACGCTTGCGGACCTGCTCGCCTCCCTGGGGATCGATGGGCGGCGCGTGGCGATCGAACGCAACCGGGAGATCGCCCCTAAGTCTCTGTGGTCGCAGATTGTTTTGGCTGAGGGGGATCAGCTGGAGATCGTGCAGTTCGTGGGGGGTGGTTGAGGTGAGCGCATCCACCTCACACCCATTCCCGGGACTTCGCGAAGCGAAGAACCCGGGACCCATAACCGCGATTGGCTCCGCATTGCGCTCAGTACGTCGACCATTGGTTTTTATGGGTCCCGGACTGGCGCTGCGCGCCATCCGGGAATGGGTGCTTAGATGACTGAGCTTGCACGCAGCCCTCCGCCGGCACTGCGCACCTTGTTGATGATCCTCGATCCTGGCGTGACCGGGAAGGAGGTGGTGATTGCAGCAGACCTGTTGGCCCAGCATCCCGAAATAGATCGGAACCAACTTCGCGAGTGTTTCAGATACCTAGATCAACTGCTCAATGATGAAGCGGTGCCGAACGCAGATCTGAAGGGCATGTTGAATAGGCTGGCAGGTCCGGTCTGGGGCGGACCATTTGGATTTGGCGCCGACGCGAAAAGTGCACGACTTTTTCTTGAGGCCCTTCGATTGGCACTCTCCCGGAAAATCACATGACTGACTCCCCCCTCATCATCGCCGGCAAGAGCTACGCTTCCCGCCTCATCATCGGCACGGGCAAGTACAAGACCTACGCCGAGAACGCCGCCGCGCTTGAAGCGAGCGGCGCTGAGATCGTCACAGTCGCGGTGCGGCGCGTGAATCTTTCCGACCCCACCAAAGAGCGCCTTACCGATCATATCGATCCGAAGAAGACGACGTTCCTGCCCAATACCGCCGGCTGCTTCACCGCCGACGAAGCACTGCGCACGCTCCGCCTCGCGCGGGAGGCGGGCGATTGGAAACTGGTGAAGCTCGAAGTGCTGGCGGACCAGAAGACGCTCTATCCCGACATGGAAGAGACGCTCAGCGCCGCAAAAATCCTCGTCGCCGAAGGCTTCGAGGTGATGGTCTATTGCAGCGACGATCCTGTGTACGCGAAGAAGCTCGAAGACGCCGGCTGCGTCGCCATCATGCCGCTGGGCTCACTGATCGGCTCCGGTCTCGGCATCCAGAACCCGGTGAACATTCGACTCATTGTCGAGCAAACGCGCGTCCCGGTGATCGTTGACGCTGGCGTTGGCACTGCGAGCGATGCGGCTATCGCGATGGAACTCGGCGTTGACGGTGTCCTCATGAACACCGCCATCGCTGAAGCCAAAGACCCGATCCGCATGGCGCGCGCGATGAAGCATGCCGTGATCGCGGGGCGGGAAGCGTATCTCGCTGGGCGCATGCCGAAGAAGAAGTACGCCGATCCGAGCAGCCCGCTGGCTGGGTTGATCTAGGTCCACAGAACAACTGCCATTGTATGTCAGCGTCGGGCATGACCATATCGTTGGTGGTGGTTGGCGCTTGCGCGTTCGATCGTTCCAGTAGGCCGGCCTGATACAAAGGTCTTGGCCGATTGCGAGCCCGGAGCGGCTCCTTGAATTATTCAATTCAGTACAAAAATGCGCGCGGCGTGACCTCGCGCTCTGAAGTTCTGCCGTTTGAGACGGATTTCGCCGCCATAGATCATGGCCGAGCGAGTTCATTGCGTGATGCGATCGTGGAAATTTGGCGCGGCGATCATCTCGTTGCGCGCCTCTTTGGCATCGACACGAGTAGCGCAACCATGCCGCGGCCGGCGCACTGATGGCGCTGCCTCCATCGACGTTTCAGCTCTCGTTTTGGCACGGCGTCTGGCGTGTGAGCTTCAATAACGCGTTCTTTGGCGACTATCGCTCCGAGCACGATGCGCTTGAAGGGATTGCACAGGCGCAGCGCAAGTTATCGGCGCCGGCGAAGGTTGTGCGGATTCAGGATCCGCGCCCGAGTGCTTGAAGCGATCTGTTATGGCGCCCTTGTAATCGTCCGCCGCTGCGCCACTTGAGTGAGAGCCAGCATTCCTGGCGTGAAAGTTTCCCAACATGACAACCGAACCCAAGCTGGCGCCCACGGCGCCAGAGAACGCGTCTGCGGCGCAGCCAGTCGTGCAACCCGTAGATTCGAAGCCGGATGCGACTGAGTCCGAGCAGAATCCGGCCGTCGACGAGCCGAAGAAGATCTGATTGCCGCCGCCGGCCGGAGCTTTCCGGCCGGCGGTGCTCTTCATCGAACGCGCCACCAACAAATGACCAAGACAATGAAGCGAATAGAAAGAACAGGTCCAATGACGCCGGAAGATGTAGAGCGAGCAGCGCTTACGCCTGCTGATTATGCGGCCGCAGGGGTCGAGGCGCCCAATTGGGTCGAAGATCCAATCCCGTCGCTTGAAACATGGCGCGTCTGGCAAACGGCGCAGAACCAAGCGCTCGCGCACAAGCGAGCGGCTGTGAAGGCTAGATAGCCGCCGGCGCTAGACGCGCGCGCTCACTCCAACGCTGACCACTGCGTTAAATCCCCCAGCGCCCGTTCCGCCATGGCGAGCTTCTTCGCGCGCCCGCGTTCTTCGCCTTTGAGCTTCTTGCCGTCCGGCCCATGGGTCGGCGCATCGAGCGGGGGAAATAGCCCGAAGTTTACATTCATCGGCTGAAATGAGCGTTTGCCGTCGCCGATGTGTCCGCCGGTGACGTGCGCCACCAGCGCACCGAGCGCTGTCGTTGCAGGCGGTGGTTCGATGACTTTGCCCAAACGCTCAGCGGCGGCGAAGCGCCCCGCGAGCATGCCCATTGCGGCGCTTTCGACGTATCCCTCAACGCCCGTCACTTGCCCGGCAAAGCGCACACGCGGCTCCACGCGCAAACGCAGCGTGCCGTCGAGCAGCTTCGGCGAGTTCAGAAATGTATTGCGATGGATGCCGCCGAGCCGCGCAAAGCGCGCGTTCTGTAGGCCCGGGATCATGCGGAAAATCTCTTCCTGCGCGCCGTATTTCAGCTTGGTCTGAAAGCCGACGATGTTGAACAGCGTGCCGAGCTTGTTGTCCTGCCGTAGCTGCACCACCGCGTGCGCCCGCTTGCCCACGCGCGGGTCCATCAGACCAACCGGTTTCATCGGACCAAAGCGCAGTGTCTCTGGCCCGCGTTCAGCCATCACTTCGATCGGCAGGCAGCCTTCGAAGTAGGGCGTGTCCTTTTCCCAATCTTTGAACTCAGTTTTGGCGCCAGCGTTCAGCGCCGCGATGAAGGCAGTGTACTGCGCCTCGTCCATCGGGCAGTTCACATAGGCCGCCTTGTCGCCGCCCGGACCTTCCTTGTCGTAACGCGACTGCTTCCAGGCGATATCGAAGTCGATCGAGTCCGCATGCACGATCGGCGCGATGGCGTCGAAGAAGGCGAGGGAGTCTTCGCTCGTCATGGTGCGGATTGAATCGGCGAGTGAAGGCGAGGTGAGCGGGCCTGTGCAGAAGATGATGCTGGCTTGATGTTGTGCGGCCTTCGACGAGCTCAGGCTGACGCCCGTTTGTGCATTTGTCGTTACCCCGTCCGCGTCACCCTGAGCCTGTCGAAGGGCGACGTCATCGTCCTCACCAAGCAACGCATCGAGCGATTTCACTTCGCCGCGTTCAACCGCAATGAGCGGATGCGATGTCAGCGCCGCCGTCACCGCATCCGAGAACACATCGCGGTCCACAGCGAGCGCTGATCCCGCCGGCACTTGCGCGGGTTCGGCGCTTGCCATCACCAGCGAGCCGAGGCGCCGCATTTCTTCGTGCAGCAGGCCGACAGCATTGCCGCGCCAATCGTCCGAGCGGAAAGAATTGGAGCAAACCAATTCGGCAAACTTCTCGGTGTGATGCGCATCGGTTTTCACGATGGGGCGCATCTCGTGCAGCACGACAGGCACGCCGGCTTGCGCCAGCGCCCAAGCTGCCTCTGAGCCTGCGAGGCCGCCACCTACAACATGAACTGGTTTCATGGGCGCTCACATGCCGCGCCTGGGCGGGCGCTTCAAGCTCGCAGGCGCCTTCAAATCCGGGCATAAGGCCGCCAAAGGAGATTCAGCATGTCGGCAGGGGCAGTTCCCGTCCGTGAAAGCGTGGGCGCAGCACTTCGGTACGTGCGTGAGAATGTGCGCTTCATCGCATCGATCGCGTTGATTTACGCGGTGGTCTCGACGCTGATCGCCGGCCTGACGTTGAGCGTGCCGCAGCTGGGCGTGGTGACCATGGTCGCGAACGGCGTGGTGCAGGCTTTCTGCTACGGCGCGCTCACCGCGGGTGCGTTGTTCGGCGTTGATGCTGTTCGTTCGCGTTGGCCGAGAGACGGCTGGCGCGTCTGGTCGTCCATGGTGGTGGTCGGCTTCTTCATGACCATTGTGATTTTCGTCATCACCATTCCTGTAACGATCGCGCTGGTCGCTGGACCGCTCGGAAGCTATGCGGCCGATCTGCAAGCTGCGGGATCCGATCAGGATGCGGTGATGCGGATCATGATACGGTTCGTTGAAGAGAACCCGTTGGCGGTCCTCGTTACGGCGCTCTTCTTTTTTGTCGTTTGGCTGCTGCTCACGTCGCGTCTCTATCTTGCGGCGCCCGCCAGCGTCGATGCTGGCCGTACCCTCACATTCGAGACGTGGAAATGGACCAAGGGCGCGACGCTGCGCATTACGTGGGCGCGCTTCATGCTGCTGGTTCCGGCATACGCGCTGATGTTTGCACTGACGGCGCTGTTGGGCCGCGTGTTCGGTTTCAACGTGCTCGAGGGCGCCTCACTGCAAGCGGCGGTCGCCGCCAACCCGGTTGGCGTCATCATCTTCGAGTTCATCACGTCGTTCATTGTGCTGGGTTTATATGCCTCACTCGAAGCAGGGCTTTCGGCTTATCTCTACAAAGGTTTGAAACCTGCCGACGCACCCGCAGCATCTGCGCCGCCTGCCGCCTAAGTCTCGACCGACTCGCGGGCCTCGGCTAAGGCGTGCGTCCCCATGACCGCCACACGATCTTTTGTCGCGCCGTTGCTGCGCATTGCTGGGCCAGTCGCGCTCGCGCGGCTTGGGATCATCGGCATGGCGCTGGTGGACACCATTGTCGTCGGTCAGCTCGCGCCGGATGAGCTGCCGCATCAGGCGCTGGGTTGGGCGCCCACGGCTGTCTTTCTCGTAGCGGCGATTGGTTTGTTGCAGGGTGTGCAAGTTCTTGCCGCGCGCTCGATCGGCGAGGGCAATAAGCAAGGCGCGGGGGTCGCGCTTCGCCGAGGGCTCATCATCGCGCTGCTTGCGGGCGTCGTTTCTGCGTTCGCGATGTGGGCGGTGGGTGAACACCTGTTCACGGTGTTCGGGATTGAAGCCGATCTCGCCGCGCCTTCAACGCCGGTGATGAACATTCTCGCGCTCTCGATCCCGCTGCATCTTCTCTACATTGCCGGCACCTACTTTCTCGAAGCGATCAAGAAGCCCGGCATTTCGACAGTCGTGATGTGGGTCGCTAATGCGGTGAACCTCGGATTGAATTTGTGGTGGGTGCCTGAGCACGGCGCGCAAGGTTCGGCCTGGGCGACTGTTGGCGCGCGCGTGTTTCTCGCTGGCGCGCTGTTGCTGTGCATTTATCTGCTCCGCGATGGCGCCATGTTCGGTGTGCGCAAAAGCAAGGACGCGAAGGGACCGACTTATGGCGGTTTGCTGGCGGTTGGAGCGGCCGCCGCGGTGAGCCAAGCGGTGGAAGCCGGCGCGTTTTCCGCGATGACCGTGATTGCGGGCCGCATCGGCGCGGAAGTGGTCGCCGCCTATCAGATCATGCTCAATCTGATGGCCCTCGTATTCATGGTCGCCCTTGGGCTCGCCGCCGCCACGGCCGTGCTTGTGAGCGAGGCGATTGGCCGGCAGGCGGTGCATGATTCTGCGCGCGCGGGTTGGACCGGCATTTGCCTGAACGCGATTGGTATGGTGATCGCCGCCGTGCTCATTCTTGTGTTCGCCGAGCCAATCGGTCGCGTTTACACGGCCGATCTGACGCTCTCGGCGTTGATCGCATCTTTGATGTGGATCGCGGCGCTGGCGCTTTTACCGGATGGCACGCAAGTGGTCAGCGCTTCAGCGCTGCGCGCGCGCAGCGACAACTGGTTTCCGACCTTCAGCCATATCTTGGCCTACGCGGTCGTGATGCCGGCGATCGGGTATTGGCTTGCCGAGCATCAAGGCATGGGCGTTGCCGGACTGCTGTTCGCAATCTTCTGGTCGAGCGTCGTCAGCGCGGCTGTGTTGCTTGCGCGCTGGTGGGCGATCGCCAAACGGCCGCCGAAGGTGGCCGCGACAATTGTAGAGTGAGGCTCAGGCGTTCGCGCCCAAGATCCAGCCTTCTTCGCGCTCGATCACTTCGCGGCGCGGATCGTCTTTCGCCGGACCAAAGACAGCGCCCAGCTGAAATTTCTCGTCGAGCGCGTTGAAGCGCTCGCATGCCGCGCGGACCTGCGCTTGGTCTTTGATTTCGCCGGGACCTGGTTTGGCTGCGTAGAGCGAGGGGTAGATCTCCGCGAACACAGCGTCGACGCCCGCTACATCCGCAGGCGCAAGCGGCTTCCAACCAGTCTCGAACGGCCAGAATTTTGCTGCGCGTGCATCGCGCAGTCGCTTCACAACGGGCAGGCCTGTCAACGCCTGGCCTCCAACAGAGCCTTGGTAATAGAGCTTCCAGATCGAGGCTGCGCCCTTGGCCGCTTTGTCGGCGAAGCGCAATTCCGGGAGATCATGGGGTCCGTGCTCGCGCGGCCGCTTGGCCGAAAGCATGGTCTGTTCATCACGCGCCGGCGCGCCCCAAAACGGAAACGCCTCACCCGTCATCAGCCGGTTCATTTTGGCGCCGACTTGGAAGCGATTGTTGGTGTTGTCCGGCTTGTCTTTCACTTCCTTGGCGGCGAAATCCATCAGCGCGCGCCATGGCTCGCCATTGAGCTTCAACGCTGCCGCAGTGCCGCGCGGAAAGCTCATCGGAAAATCGAAGCCGACAAGCGCGCGTTCGCCTTTGCGCTTCAGATCATCCAACACAGTGTTCAGCAGCTTTTCCGCATCAACGCGCGTTGCTGGATTGTGCGATTCAAACGCCATTTGGAAACGCACGTTGCGCTTCAGCACGCCGATCCAGACAGAATCCGGACCGGTCGTCGGCTTGGAGGCTGCGCTCCAGTCGACCATCACATACGCTTGGAAGAGACGTTGATTCATCTTAGCCGAGTTTTACGAGCATCTTTCCCGTGTTTCCTCCACTGAAGAGGTTGAGAAACGCTTTCGGTGCGTTCTCCACGCCGTTCTCTACGGTTTCTTCGGCCTTAATCTTACCGTCGCGAACCCATCCGCCCATCTCGGCGTAGAATTGCTCGCGCATGTCAGCGAAGTCGGAAACGATGAAGCCCTGCATCTTGATCCGCTTGCCGACGACGTAGCTCATGTTGCGTGGGCCGGGGGCGGGTTCGTTGTTGTTGTAGATGGAAATCATCCCGCACTCGATGAAGCGTGCGAAAGGGCGTGCGACTTCGAGCGCGACTTCCAGGTGCTCGCCGCCGACATTGTCGAAATAGATGTCGATGCCCTTGGGCGCTGCGGCGCGCACACTTTCGAGCAAATTGCCCTTCTTGTAGTTCACGCCGGCATCGACGCCGACGCTCTTCAGCCACGCAATCTTCTCGTCCGTACCGGCCGAGGCGACGACGGTGCAGCCGCGTAGTTTGGCGATCTGGCAAACTGCTGAGCCCACTGCGCCAGCGGCGCCGGATACGAATACGACGTCATCGGCCTTTGGCTCGCCAATGCGATGAAAGCTTGTGTAGGCGGTCATGCCGGGCATGCCGAGGATGCCGAGGTACGCCTGCGGTGGCGCGCCAGTTGGCAGCTTGGTCAATGCAGAACCCGGTGCAACGTATGCCTCCCGCCAGCCGTTGAAGCTTTCAACCAGATCGCCGGCCACGAATTTGGGATCGTTCGACTTCACCACAGTGCCGACAGCGCCGCCTTGCAGCGCTTCGCCAATCTGAAATGGCGGCACGTAGCTTGGCCGGTCATACATGCGTCCGCGCATGTAGGGATCGACCGACATCCACTGATTGCGCACCAGAACTTCGCCCGCGCCCGGCTCGGCGACATCGACCGTCGCCAGCTCGAAGTTCGACGCTTCCGGCAATCCGACGGGACGGCTCTTCAAACGAATTTCGCGCGACTTGGTCGCCATGGCAGATGCTCCTGAAAGATTGGCGCGACCTTAGACCAAAATAGCGCGTACGCACCCCTCCCCCTTGTGGGGAGGGGCAGGGGTGGGTGTGTCACCTCAGCAGCTCCGAAACATCACCGCCGTTACCCCCACCCCCAACCCCTCCCCACAAAGGGGGAGGGGGAGTCAGAAACTGGACACCTCTCACCACGCGCCGCATAACCCCGGCCTTCCCACAAAGAGTCCTTACGTAATGTCCATTCGCCTCCGTTTCGCACCGTCCCCTACGGGACGCATCCATGTCGGCAACGTCCGCACGGCGTTGATGAACTGGCTGTTCGCGATTCCGCAGGGCGGGCAGGTGCTTCTGCGGATCGACGACACCGATCTCGCCCGCTCCACCAAGGAATACGAGCAAAGCATCGAGGATGATCTGCGCTGGCTTGGCCTCCACTGGCAGGAGCGCGCCAACCAGTCACACCGCTTTGACGCTTACGAAGCTGCCGCCGCGAAGCTCAAGGCGGCAGGCCTCCTCTATCCGGCTTACGAGACGGAAGACGAACTCGACCGCAAGCGCAAGATCGCGCAAGCGACGGGCAAGCCGCCGGTCTATGACCGCGCCGCGCTGAAGCTCAATGCCGATGAGCGCGCCAAGCTCGAAGCGGAAGGCCGCAAGCCGCACTGGCGCTTCAAGCTTTCGGGCGGGCGCAAGGAGTGGAACGATCTAGTCCGCGGCCATGTGTCGATCGATACGGCTTCGCTGAGCGATCCGGTGCTCATCCGCGAAGACGGCGCGTTTCTCTATACGTTGCCGAGTGTGGTCGATGACATCGACTTCAAGATCACGCACATCGTGCGCGGTGAAGACCACGTCACGAACTCGGGTGTGCAGATCGAAATTTTTGAAGCGCTCGGCGGTCCTGTCCCGCTCTTCGGTCATTTCCCGCTGCTCGTCGGCGCCGATGGCAACGCGCTTTCCAAGCGCATCGGCTCGCTCGGCGTTGGCGAACTTGCGGCCGAGGGCTACGAGCCGATGACGGTGCTCTCGCATCTCGCCAAGATCGGCACGTCCGATCCTGTCGAAGCGCGCGCTTCGATCGAGCAGCTCGCGTCAGAGTTCGAGTTCGCCAAGATCGGCCGCGCTCCCGCGCGCTTCGATCCGGAGGATCTGAAGCGCGTGAACGCGCAACTGCTGCACCAGTACGACTACGCGACGGTGAAAGATCGCCTTGCCGAACTAGGCGCCGACAAGGGCGAGGCGTTCTGGAACGCGGTGCGCGCAAACCTCGTGCTGTTTAAGGACGTGAGTGAATTCGTTCGCGTCGTTGATGGCCCGATCGAGCCGATCGTGCCCGACGCCGCGTTCGCCTCAGCTGCGGCCGAAGTCCTGCCCACCGGCGCCTACGACGCCACAACCTGGCAAGCCTTCACCAACGCCGTGAAAGAAAAAACCGGCGCCAAAGGCAAGGCGCTCTTCATGCCGCTCCGCCAAGCGTTGACGGGCATGGACCACGGCCCGGAGATGGCGGCGCTGTTTCCGTTGATCGGCGAAGAGCGTGCGCGGAAGCGACTTTCGGGGCAGGCGGCTTGAGCCGCTTCCGCTACCGGCCCAATTGAGACATCAGGGGGCTCGCGCTAGCGTCGGCGGATGGCAGACGATTGGACGCCCTTCAACTTGGTCATTGGCATGGCAATTTTGGTGTACCTGTTCGCCGCCGCGAATTTGATGAGCCACTTGGAACGGAAGCATCCGAAGGAGTGGACAGAGATCGGCAAACCACTGATGCGTTTCTATCCAGGTCTCGGAAACTGGTTTCCACTATTGAGCGCGATTTTCTTCGGCCTGCCGGTCGGCCTCCCGTCTCATCCGGGTGTAAAACTACGAGTGTGGGGCGTGCGGCTGCTATTCGTTGTTTGTGCCGCGTTGATCGCGTTCGCATACTCGACCGGAGTTTTGCCTCGCAATCGGTAATGATCGCTCCCGGCGAAAGCTGACTCAGCCTCCCTTCTCCTGGTCAAGGAGAAGGTGGCCGCGCAGCGGCCGGATGAGGTCTACCGGCTGATCAAAAAATTGGCACGGACCACGCGTTTTATTCCGCAGGCGACGGTAAACCTCATCCGGCTTCGCGCTGCGCGCTCAGCCACCTTCTCCTTAACCAGGAGAAGGGCGCACACATCACTCCCGCACGCGATCCAACGCCGCGATCTGCGTATCGAGCTTCTTCGCCGCAACCGCATTGAGCCACGCGATCACCGCGAACACAGCCGCCATGATCCCAAGCCCAGCCAGAAACACCGCCAGCCGTGAAGCGAACGGCGCCGGATTGGCCTCCGTGAACGACACGCCGGCCAAGAATACAAGCACGCCGGGCAAAAACGGCGCGAGGTACCAACTCCACACGGTGCGCAGAGCGTCGCGCTGACGCGTCAGTTCCGTGCGGTGAAAAGTGATCCAGCTTTGCGCGCCCGCGTCCAACTCGCCGCGCGTCGCCGCGCGGCCAAGCCTGTAGAGCTGCCAACACACATAGAGCGCGCCGGCCATGATCAACCCCGCGCCAACTTGCACGATTGGCTCCGGCACAGTCGCGGCCGTCCAGCCGAAGAACACGACGACAAAGGCGGCGGCGACGTACTCGATCATGTTGCGGCTACGGATGCGCGATTGGAAGCGCTGCGCATGCAGATGCACGTCGGCGAGGCTCATGGTGAAAGGCTCCTGAGTTTGCTGTGTCCACAGCTTTTGAAGGGGATCGTGATCAGACATGGGATTCACTTGGGGAGGTTTCTTGAAAGAGGCGGGTTAGCTGCGTCTTCAGCCGCGACACGCGCGTCGCGATGGCGCCCGCTGAAATGCCGGTGACTTCGGCGATTGATTTTGCGTCGAGGCCTTCGAGGTAAAGCGTGATGATCTGGCGATCTGGCGGCCCCAGCGCGCGGATGATGCCGTTCAAGCGCTCGATCGCTTGGCTTTCCTCGACCTCGGAAGAAATACTTTCGCTCGACGGCAGGTGGTCGATCTCATCGAGCGTCACCAACGGTGCGCGTGCGCGCCTCTCGCGATCGACATGACTTGCGGCGACATTGTGCGCGACGCGGTACACCCAGGTCCGGACGGAGCAGCGCGCGTCGTAAGACGAAAAACTCCGCCACAGCGCCACGTGCATATCTTGCAGCAGATCGCGCCGCCGCTCGGCATTCGCCTCGGTTGCGCGCGCCAGCCGCTGAAGCGCTGCGCCGTGTTCGGCGGCGGCCTCCAAATAGCGCGCGTCCTGGTCAGGCGAAGGCTTCATAGCGGGATAGTCTAGCGAACGCGGAGTTTCTTACAGCGACGATCTCTGGAAAGTCAGACCTGCTCTTTTACGCCAAGCGCGGCCAAACATTCCTCAACCGAGTTTGCGTCGATAACGCAGTCTCGGAATGAGGCGGGTGTGAGGTTCGCCTGCACTGTGTGGTCCATCAGCGTGAAGAAGGGCGCCCAGAAGCCATCTTCCGAAAGAAACACGATCGGCTTTTTATGCAGGTCGAGCCGGCGCCACGATAGCATCTCGACGGCTTCTTCAAGCGTGCCGATGCCGCCAGGGAGCACGACGAAAGCGTCGCTTTCCTCGAACATGATGTGTTTGCGCTCATGCATGGTGTCGACCATGCGGTGTGGAACTGCTTCGTAGGTGATCTCGCGCCGTTCCAAAAAGCGCGGCATGATCCCGAGGACCTCACCGCCGGCTTCGTGCGCTGCCTTCGCCACGCGCCCCATCAAGCCCACCGCGCCGCCGCCATAAACCAAGCGGATCCCGAGCCCGGCCAACGTCGCGCCGAAGCGAGAGGCTAGATCCAAGTATTCGGGTTTGGTCGTATTGGAGGAGCCGCAATAAACGCAAACCGAGCGTACTACGGGTCCGAGGGAGCTGGAATCAGCCATGAGCATTCATCAGACTTAGCTAATCAGGCGGCATTGCGGGGAAATTTCCCCGTGCCTAAGTGCTCCCTTCAAGGATTGTTCCAAATGGCGCGTGGTGAAGGCAGGACAGTGTCGAAGGCGGAACCGGCTGCGGATATTGCGCCGCCGTTGACGCGGACGATTGCGCAGCTGCTCTCGCTGATTGGCGGCCTGCATGAACGCGGCGTGCGCCTGCGCCTGGTCGTCGCCTTTATTCTGACGTTGGTGAGCAAGGTTTTGGCGGTCATTTCGCCGTTGGTTTTAGCCGATGGCATCAATGCGCTCTCTGCCGGCAATGCCACTGGGGCGCTGCCGACCTTTCTCGGGCTAGCCGGTTTTTGGGCGGCGCTGCGCTTTGCTTCCACGACCGGACCGCAAATTCGCGACGCCATCTTCCAGCCTGTGAGTGAGGAGGCGCAACGCCGCGCTGGCACGCGGGTCTTCACGCACGTTCACAATCTCTCCGTTCGCTTTCATCAATCGAAGCGCACCGGCGCTGTGTATCGGACGATCGAGCGCGGCATTCGCGCCATCGATTTCCTGCTGCGCTTTCTCGCATTCAACATCGCGCCGACTGTCATCGAATTGTTGCTCGCCGCCGCTGTGCTGGGCTTCAAGTACGGCTGGATGTTCTCGGCGGTCGCGGCTGGCACGGTGATCATCTACGCGTGGGCGACATTTGGCGTGACCGAATGGCGCTTGAAGCATCGGCGCGAGATGAACGAGGCCGACACCGAAGCGGCGGGGCGTGCTGTCGACTCGCTGCTTAATTTTGAAACAGTGAAGAGCTTCGCCGCTGAACAGCGTGAGAGCGAGCGCTACGATCGTGCGCTTTCCTCCTACGCCGACGCCGCGGTGAAGGCATACACCTCACTTGTGATGCTGAATATCGTGCAGGGCATCATCATGACAGTGGGCTTGCTGGCGATGGTGATCGGGGCCGGCTGGCTTGTCGCACGCGGGCCGATGGGGCCTGGCGATATCACCGCCGTCATTCTCATCATGACAAACCTCTACGCGCCGCTGAACATTCTTGGGTTCGCGTACCGCGAGATCAAACAGACCAGCATCGACATGGAGAAGATGTTTATCCTGCTCGATGAAGCGCCGGACGTTGCCGATGCGGCCAATGCCGCGGTGCTCAAACCGAGGGGCGGCGAGGTCGAGTTCGACCATGTGAACTTCTCGCATGAAGGCAGAGATGTGGGCTTAGAGGTGGTGAATTTTACCGCGCCTGCCGGAAAAACCACCGCGATCGTGGGTCCGTCCGGGGCGGGTAAGTCCACGGTTTTGAAGTTGCTTTATCGTTTCTACGATCCGAGCGACGGCGCCGTGCGCATCGACGGACAAAACCTCAAAGATGTGACGCAACAATCTTTGCGAAGCGCGCTTGGGCTCGTGCCGCAGGACGTCGTGCTGTTCAATGACACGATCCGCTACAACATCGCTTACGGCAAACCTGAAGCCACACAGGGCGAACTCGATGAGGCAGCGCAGAGCGCACAGCTGCTCGATTTCATTCAAGCGCTGCCGCATGGATGGGAGACGCGCGTCGGTGAGCGCGGCCTGAAACTCAGCGGCGGCGAGAAGCAGCGCGTCGGCATCGCGCGCGTGGTTCTGAAAAACCCCGCCATCCTCATCCTCGACGAAGCAACCAGCTCGCTTGATTCTGGCACGGAGCACGAAGTGCAGGCGGCGCTTGAAGCCGCATCACGCGGGCGAACGACGCTTGTCGTGGCGCACCGTCTAAGCACGATCGCGGACGCCGATCAGATCGTTGTTCTGGACGCCGGCCGGATCGTGGAACGCGGGACGCACGCAGCGCTGATTGCCAAGGGCGGGCTCTATGCGAGTCTCTGGAAACATCAGGCGGAAGAGCCCGAAACGATTGCGGCGGCCGAATGAATCCGGTTTTTCTACTGTAGGGTGCGATTGCGCGCGCCAACGTAGCGATCGATACGGATTTTCGAGCGGCCGCTAACGATTGTTTACTTTTTTTGCGCCAAGTTCTGGCGATGCAACCGGAATCCACCATTGTCGGCTGTGCCTGCGGCATCGCGTACGAACGTCACGTGCGCGCCTTGCCGATCAAGGACATCGGCCTGTTCGAATGCGTCGAGTGTGGCGCGCGGCTTGAGATTTGGAGCGGACGCAACGTGCCCGTCTTCAAGCGCATCAAGAGTGAAGCGGCGCAAATGCGCAGCGCCTAGCCGTCACTCAGCCAACAGATTTCATTTTACCGCCCCGTTGCGGAAATCCCGCTTCACCACTTGCGCTGCATTGTGTCCGGGCGCGCCGGTGACGCCGCCGCCCGGATGCGTGCCTGCGCCGCACATGTAGAGGCCTTTGATCGGCGCGCGATAATCGCCGTGACCAAGCACGGGGCGGGCGCCGAACAACTGATCGAGCGACAGTGCGCCATGCATGATGTCGCCGGCGACAAGACCGAAGGTCCGTTCCAAATCGAGTGGCGACATGATCTGCCGGCCCAGCACACTTGCTTTGAAGCCGGGCGCGTACTTGTCGACTGTCGCGATCATGAGGTCCGCGACTTCCTCGCGGTGATCGTCCCAGGATCGGCCACCGGAGAGTTCCGGTTGAACGTGCTGGCAGAAAAGCGAGGCCACATGCTTGCCGGGCGGCGCCAGTGAATCATCAAGCGTCGAAGGGATCAGCATTTCCACGATCGGCTCACGCGACCAGCCGTGGGCGCGCGCATCATCGTAAGCGCGCTCCATGTATTGCATCGACGGCGCGATGATGATGCCGGCGGTGAGGTGGTCGCTTGGTTCCGGCTTGCAGGTGAAGCGTGGCAACTCGGAAAGCGCCACGTTCATCCGGAATGTGCCGGAGCCGACCTTGTAACGCGTGATCCGCTCGCGGAAATCTGCGGGCAGGGCGTCCTGGGGTACAAGCCGAGTGAACAGGAGTTTCGGGTTGAGATTGGAGATCACTGCGCGGGCGCGCAGCGTCTCGCCATTCTCAAGCAGCACGCCGCTGGCAACGACGTCCTCGCCGACGGTGACGCCGCCTGCGCGCTTGGCGTTATGATCGACGATTAGTTCCTTCACGGCGACGCCGGTGCGGATCTCGACGCCGCGCTCAAGGCAGCACGCTGCCATGGCTTGAGTGATTGCGCCCATGCCGCCGATGGCGTGGCCCCAGAGACCCTTCTTGCCGTTTACTTCGCCAAAGACGTGGTGAAGCAGCACGTAGGCGGAGCCTGGCGTGTAGGG
This sequence comes from Caulobacteraceae bacterium, assembly GCA_031431115.1. GTDB lineage: Bacteria > Pseudomonadota > Alphaproteobacteria > Caulobacterales > Aquidulcibacteraceae > Vitreimonas. Next base: position 162,996 of record JANPCV010000033.1, on the reverse strand, counting down.
GCTGGCGAAATTTCCGACGATGGAGTCGAAGCCGAATAGGGCTTTGATCGGCGCGCTCTCGAACCACTGGTCCAGCCACTCGCCTGCGGACTTGGTGAAGAGATCAAGGAGGTCGCGCTTGCCCGTGATATCGAGCTTGTTGAGGCGCCCGCCCAAGGCGGCGGCCCGCATCGCCTCTTCGACGCCGCGCACGAAGCCATGCTCGATCAAGTTTGGTGGTTGCTCCAACAGCAGCCCGCGCACCACGTCAGCGATGATTTCAAGCCGGCGCTCGTACTCGGCAAGTTGTGTCGCATCGCGATTGGAGAACTTGGCCACTTCCGCCTGCGTGATGCCCGGCGCCGCCATGAAATACTGATCGTCGGAGAGCGGCAGGAAGTTGGAAACCTTGCGCTCAACAACTCTCAGGCCGTGCCGGGCAAGCTCCAGATCCGCGATCACTTTTGGGTTGAGCAGGGAGACCGTGTAGCTCGCGACGGAATTGCGGAATCCGGGATAGAATTCCTCGGTGACCGCCGCGCCGCCGACGATGTTGCGTCGTTCCAGCACGAGCACTTTCAGGCCGGACTCGGCCAGATAAGCGGCGCATGTGAGTCCGTTGTGGCCTCCGCCGATAATGATGACGTCGTGCATTTCGCCTCCCGCAGCCCCTCATGCCCTGGCGGCAGTCAAAGCGGAAGCCCGCGCAATCTCGACGGCGCACGTTGCCAAGCCTAGGCTTCGTTGATGAGCACTCTCACGAACCTCAATCCGAACGCCGCAGCCTCCCTGGAGAAGTGGCACGCCATGGTCGCGAGCAAGGACCTCGCGGACATCGAGGCGATCATCCACCCCGACGCGACGTTCCGCTCACCAATGGCGTTCAAGCCGTATCAATCCGCTCAGGCGGTGACGCTGTTGCTTCGCACCGTGCTCACAGTGTTCGAGGACTTCGCGTATCACCGCCAATTGGTGTCTGAAGATGGATTGAACGTTGTGCTCGAGTTTAGTGCGCGCGTGGGCGAAAAGCGGCTGAAAGGCATTGATCTGGTTCAGTTCGACGGCGAGGGGCTCATCGTCGATTTCGAGGTCATGGTCCGGCCGTTTAACGGCCTGCAGGCGCTGGGCGCTGAGATGGGCGCGCGGCTCGGTCACCTTTTGCCTGCCTACAAGGCCGGCGCCTGAAACGGGCGCAAACAAAAGCCCGCAGGCTAAAGCCAGCGGGCCAAGATAAAATCCAACCAAACGAAAAAAGAAAATGGCTCCCCGGGTAGGATTCGAACCTACGACCAATCGATTAACAGTCGATTGCTCTACCACTGAGCTACCGAGGATCATTCGTTCTCAGCCTGGGCCGAGCGAAGCGGGTCTCTATCAAGTTCGACGCCGGGGGAAAAGACCCCAATCGCCGTCTCGAAATATAGAACGCCAGAACCTGCCGAAAAGGAAAACGAGGGCCCCTTTCGGGGCCCTCGAAGGCGTTGGGTATGGTGGGGTGTCTCCAAGGGAAGACACTCGTGAATATGATCCTAACCGGTAAAGAAGGCGTTAATAGCAAACACAAGGCTAACGAAGCTTGCCAAAGCGTTGATACGTGGGGGAATTATTTGGGGAAAAAGGTGGAGGCCTCGCCCGGAATTGAACCGGGGTACGCGGATTTGCAGTCCGCTGCGTCGCCACTCCGCCACGAGGCCTTAGCCCGACGCTATATGTGCGCGACGGGGCGGCACTCCTAGGCGTCCTAACCGGAATCGGTCAAGGCGCTCACCCTCGCAATGCGCATTTTAGGCATCCTAACGCCGCCATCGAAGGCTGAACACGAGCGCGCCCGCATTTGGGCGGCTTCGGCTTTGGCTGCCTTGGCGCTGCTGATGTTGATGCTGCTGATTGGTGCGCCGCCGCCAGAAGAGGCCGATTTGCTACCCGAGCCGCTGCGCGCGTCGCGGATCGATGATTTCACGACGGACGTCGCTGCGTGCCGCGCAGCCATAAATGGCACCGGTTTCCAGACTGAACGCATAGCTGACGTCAGTGAGGCGAACGGGTGCGGCTATCGCAACGCTATTGAGCTCACGCAGTCTGTTCACGCCTATTCCGGGCCGGTGGCGACGACTTGTGCCGCCGCTGCGGCCTTGGTGCTTTGGGAACGCGACGTTGTGGGGCCAGCTGCGATGCGCCGGTACGGGCAGGACGTTGCGCGCATCGAACTCGCGGCGCCGTCATACCAATGCCGCCGCATTGCAGGCCGCCGAGACAGGCGCCTCAGTGAGCATGCGCAGGCCAACGCCGTGGACATCAAAGGCTTCACGCTGGCCAACGGCCGCACAGTCACGATCGCCGAGGGTTGGCGGGGTGCGCAGCGGGATCGGCTTTTCCTGCGCGATGTGCGGGATGGGGCCTGCGACTATTTCCAGGCCGTGCTGTCCCCCGACTACAACCGCGCACACCGCGATCACCTGCATTTTGATCTCGGACGCGATGACATGTGCCGATAAAGGTTGGCCCTTCGCAGTTGACCCCGCGTCAAAGCGGCCCGCTTGCGGGCGGGGCCGGGGCGGCCTAACCGGAGGCAGAATTTGGAGCCCACAATGGATTTCGCCCGCGCCCGCGACTTCATGGTCGAAAGCCAAGTCCGTCCGAGCGACGTGACGGACCCACGTATTGTGAACGCTATGCGCAGGCTGCCGCGCGAACGCTTTGTGCCAGCGGCTAAGCGGACGATCGCATATGGCGATCTCGAAGTTGAAGTGGCGCCGGGCCGGGTGCTGCTGCGCGCGCGGGATTTGGCCAAGCTCATTCAGAACCTCGCTCCAAAGGCGGATGAGCGCGCGCTCGAGATTGCTGGCGCGACCGGATACGGCGCTGCAGTGCTTGCATCGTGCTGCAAAGAAGTGATCACGCTTGACCCAAATCCGGATCTCTCGTTCGCGGCGCAGGCGGCTTTGGAGTCCGTTGGTGTCACCAATGCAAAAGCGGTTTCGACCGCAGCTGTAGATGGCTGGGGCGATGAGGCCCCATACGACGTCATCTTGCTCAACGGCTCGGCTGAGTTCGTTCCCGATGCATGGCTGAAGCAACTTGCGCCGGGTGGGCGCTTGGGTGTGATTGTGCGCCAAGGAGCTGCCGGTTCTGCACGAATCTACACGCGCTCTGACGATGCAACGGGGTACTTGGTTGCATTCGACGCCGCGCCGCCAGTAGTGCCTGGGTTGGCGAAGGCGCCGAGCTTCGCGTTCTGATCGCGCAACAACATACGCGCTCACGCGCACATTAACGTTCCCTTATTTGATACCGCAGAGCATGCGCAGGAGAGGGCGATTCTAGATCGCCTGTGCGTGCACATGCGACAGCGCGCTCAGGTGGACCCGAATCGCCAGCATCAATAACCTTTGAGCCGCAAGCGAATCGTTTGCGCAAATTCCGCGGGGCTGGAAATGGCGCTTCAAGACCAACAGGCCGAACCTTCAATGGAAGAGATTCTGGCGTCGATCCGTCGGATCATTTCTGAGGAAGAGCAGACGCCGAACGCTGCGCCAGTGCTCGATCTCACACAGACCGATGCGCCCGCGCCTGCTCCAGTCCAACACGTCGCGCCAAGTGTGGACGACGATATCGTATTTGAGGCGGTCGAAGAGACCGTAGCCCAAGAGGTAGCTTACGTGCCTGAGGTGATCACCGCGCCGCAACCGCGCCAAGTCATGGCTGAGCCGGTTAGCGAGACCATGCTATCGAAGCCGACGTCGGCCGCCGCTGCTGGGTCGCTGGCGCGTCTTGCAGGCTCGCTGCGCATCGCCGACACGGCCGGGCAATCAGTTGAAGGCGTCGTCCGTGAGCTGCTGAAGCCGATGCTGAAAGAGTGGCTGGACCAGAACCTCGCCGCCATTGTCGAGGCCCGGGTCGAGGCTGAGCTCGAACGCATCGCCCGCATGTCGCGCTAGGCGGCGCGATTACCGAATAAGCGAACGCCCCGGCTCATAACCGGGGCGTTTTCTTTTGGGCTAAGTGCAAACTAGGTTCGCAGCTGCGAGATGGCGTCTCGCCCTAGGCGGCGCTGCCCTGCTATATGCTCGGCATGATCGAAACGACGTTCAATCCCAAAGAAGTAGAGCCCCGCTGGTCTAAGACGTGGGAGGACTCCGGTGCGTTCAAGCCAAAGTCGGACCCGAAGGCGGATACGTTCTGCATCGTCATTCCCCCGCCTAACGTTACGGGCTCGCTGCATATTGGCCATGCGCTGAACAACACGCTGCAAGACGTGCTTGTTCGATTTGAGCGCCTCCGGGGCAAGAGCGTGCTTTGGCAACCTGGCACCGACCACGCTGGTATCGCGACCCAGATGGTGGTCGAGCGCCAGCTGACGCAAGCGGGCAAGAACGAAGATCGCCGCTCGCTCGGCCGCGAGGAATTTCTGAAGCGCGTCTGGGCGTGGAAGGAAGAAAGCGGCGGCACGATCCTCAATCAGCTCCGACGTCTCGGCGCTTCGTGCGATTGGTCGCGCGAGCGCTTCACGATGGATGAAGGGCTCTCGCAGGCGGTGCTGAAGGTTTTCGTTCAGCTCTTCAAAGAAGGGCTGATCTACAAAGACAAGCGGCTCGTGAACTGGGATCCGCATTTCGAGACAGCGATCTCCGACCTCGAAGTGGAGAACCGCGAAGTGCAGGGTCACTTCTGGCACTTCAAGTATCCGCTCGAGAATGGCGAGACATACGAATTCCCGATCGCCTTCGATGACGAGGGCAAGCCCATCGAATGGGAAACCCGCAACTACATTGCCATCGCCACGACGCGCCCCGAAACCATGCTGGGCGACGGTGCGGTGGCCGTACACCCGAGCGACGCGCGCTACGCGCCGATCGTCGGCAAAAAAGTCCTGCTGCCGCTGGCGGATCGCTACATTCCGATCATCACCGACGAATACCCCGATCCGGAATTTGGCTCAGGCGCGGTGAAGATCACGGGCGCGCATGACTTCAACGATTACCAAGTCGCGCGCCGCAACAACATTCCGCTCTACATCCTTTTGGATACCAAGGGCCGCATGGCCGACGCTGAGCACGTGCCGGCAAAGTATCGCGGCCTCGATCGCTTTGAAGCGCGCAAGCAGGTGGTCGAAGATATCGAAGCCATCGGCCTGCTCGATCGCGTTGAGAACAAGAAGATCATGCAGCCGTTCGGTGATCGATCGGGTGTCGTGATCGAGCCGATGCTAACGGATCAGTGGTATGTGAATGCTGGCGAGCTGGCGAAGAACGCGATCGCTGCCGTCGAAACCGGCAAGACGAAGTTCGTCCCGGAATCCTGGACGAAGACCTACTACCAGTGGATGCGCAACATCGAGCCGTGGTGCGTGTCGCGTCAGCTCTGGTGGGGACACCGCATTCCGGCGTGGTACGGCCCGGATGGGCACACGTTCGTGGAAGAAAGCGGCGAAGCCGCCAAGAGCGCGGCGCGTAAACATTACGGCAAGGACGTTGCGCTTCGGCAAGACGAAGACGTGCTCGACACGTGGTTCTCATCCGGCCTTTGGCCCTTCTCGACGCTGGGCTGGCCGCAGAACACGCCGGAGCTGAAGAAGTTTTATCCGACCTCAACGCTCGTCACTGCCCACGACATCATCTTTTTTTGGGTCGCGCGGATGATGATGCTGGGCATGCACTTCATGAAAGAAGTGCCGTTCAACGAAGTTTACATCCACGCCCTGGTCCGTGATGCGAAGGGCCAGAAGATGTCGAAGTCCAAGGGTAACACCATGGACCCGCTCGACTTGATCGATAAGTTCGGCGCCGACGCGTTGCGCTTCACACTTGCGGCGATGGCGGCGCAGGGCCGCGACATCAAGCTCAGCGAACAGCGCATTGAAGGCTATCGCAACTTCGGCACCAAGCTTTGGAACGCCTCGCGCTTCGCGCAGATGAATGAATGCGCGGTGTGGGACGAGTACGATCCGCGCTCGCCGGAGCAGACGGTCAATAAGTGGATTGTCGGAGAAACCGCGAAGGCGGCGGCGGCGGTCACGCGCGACCTAGAGGCGCGGCGCTTCAATGAAGCGGCCGGGGCGCTCTACAAGTTTGTGTGGAACGTCTATTGCGACTGGTATCTCGAATTCATCAAGCCGCTCCTGAATGGCGAAGATGAAGCGGCCAAGATCGAAACCCGCCGCACCGCCGCATGGGTGTTGGATCAGATCTTGATCCTGCTGCACCCTTTTATGCCGTTCATCACCGAGGAGCTGTGGACGCGCCTGGGCGAGTTCGGCGCCAAGCGCAAAGGCATGCTGATCGTTGAGGCGTGGCCCAATCTCAGCAGCGACTTGATCGATGAGGCCGCAGAAGGCGAGATCGATTGGATGGTCCGGTTGATCGAGGAAACGCGCTCCACGCGCTCCGAGCTCAACGTGCCGGCGGGCGCCAAAATTCCGCTGCTTCTAATCGGCGCCGATACCGCCACGCAGGCGCGCTTGGAGCGCTATCAGGACCTGATCGACCGCATGGCCCGGCTTGAGTACTCGACGAGCGCCGACTCGGCGCCTAAGGGCTCAGTTACCTTCGTGATTGACGGCGCGACAGCGGCCCTGCCGCTTCAAGGCGTTGTCGATCTGCCTGCGGAAAGCGCCCGGCTCACAAAGGACATCGCTAAGCTGAACGGCGAACTCGGCAAAATGGAAGCAAAACTGGGCAACGCTGATTTTATCGGCAAGGCGCCCGAAGAGGTTGTCGAGGAATTGCGCGAGCGACGTGAGGACACTGCGGCGTCGATCTCTAAGCTCTCACACGCGCTCAAGCAGATAACTGCCTGATGCGCCTCTTCGTCACTGGCGCTTCTGGATTTGTCGGCGGCGCGGCAACGCAAGCGCTTGGTCTGTCGGGACACACTGTCCGCGCGATGTCGCGATCGGCGGCGTCGGATCCGGTGATCGCGGAGCGTGGCGCGACGCCGGTGCGTTGCGATCTCGAAAACGTGACTGCCGAGCACCTCGGTGACGCCGACGCCGTGGTTCATTGTGCGGCGTTTGTCGAGCAATGGGGACCGGCTGAGGCGTGGAAGCGCTTCAATGTCGACGGCACGGCGCGGATGCTGAAGGCATCGCGCGATGCCGGCGCTAAGCGTTTCATCCATATCAGCACCGAGAGTGTGCTTTGGCGCGGTCAGCATCTAAGCGGCGTCGATGAGACATACCCGCGTGCGCCGAACTCGCCCTATCCATATTCGTGGACGAAGGCGCGGGCCGAAGAATTGGTCGAGAATGCCAGTACCGCGGAGTTCCAGACAATCATCCTGCGCCCGCGTTTCATTTGGGGGCCGGGTGACACGACGTTGCTGCCGGTGATCGAGCACATGGCGAAGACGGGTCAGTGGCAGTGGATCGACAACGGCAAGGCGAAGACATCGACCACGCATATCGCGAACTTGGTGCACGCAATCGAATTGGCGCTGACAAAGGGAACCGGCGGGCAGGCCTACTTCATTCTCGATGACGGCACGCGGACGATGAAGGAAATCATCTCCGCCATCGCGGCAACGCGTGGGATCACCCTGCCGGATAAAAGCGTGCCGTCGTGGGCGGCGGATGCGCTGGCGGGTGTAGCTGAGGGCGCTTGGCGGGCCTTCAATCTCAAGGGCCAGCCGCCGGTAACGCGCTTTGGCGCGATGATCATGTCTCGCGAGAGCGTGCTGATCGATGCAAAGGCGCGGCGCGATATGGGATATGCGCCGGTGATCAGTGTTGAGGAAGGTCTGCGGCAGCTGCGCGGCTAAGTGCCAGGCTGCACGTACGGGACTCTCGCAAACAACTCTCGCTCTGCCCGGCGCGGGTCATTTTCGACGCGCGATGTTTGATCGAAGATCGTCGTTGCGCGCTGTGGAAGCGTGTAGGGCGCCCAGCCTGGGTTTCCGGTTCGCGCGAAGCGGATGAACGTGTCCATCATCGTGCGAGACATCTCCTCGCCCTGTGCCGTTCGCTCGCCGACAAAGGGGGACGCTTCGAGATTGCCGAACACGAGAGGGATATCGAGCGTATGCGGGGCGCCGAATATCCCGTCCTCTGCCGGTGCGCGCCAATCGAGCTGATAGGCGAAGGCCGGTGCGCCTGCTCGCGCCCGCTCCTCAAGTTCGATGAGAGCGCCGCGCCATGAACGCGCTGCGGTCGAAGCGGCGAAGTAGAGGTCGCTTGGGCCGTAATGGGGATAGATTTGGCGATACGTGCGGACGACCTCATCGGGCGAAATATCGACGCGCATCGCGCTCGCGAGCCGTCTCGGCAAATCATCCCACGTGAGTGAGAACAGCGAACGGTCGGCGCCGATAAAGCCGCGTGTTTCGTCGTGTGTGTTGCCGATCATCATCGGAATTGAAAGCGATTGCGGCGCGGCGTCGGGAGAGAATGGGTGGCGCGTCAGGTGACGCTCGTCCAGCACCGGGCCGAAGTAGAGCGAGCCAAAGCCAAGCACTGGATCGATTGGCGCCAATGCATCGACTAGGTGGGAGGAAGGCACGCTGGCGATGTCTCTTGCGTTGGAGGCGCCGAGACCGAGGGCCTCAAGATAGGCGTTGGTGCGCCGCGTTGCGTTGAGCGGGCCGGATGCGGTCACTTGCTGGCCGCTCATGGTAGCGGCGCGGTGAAATAGCCCGGCTGCGGCTGGCATTGCCATCAACGTTGCGATCTTTGCGCCGCCGCCGGATTGACCAAATACAGTGACGCACGTTGGATCGCCGCCGAAGTTCGCGACGTTGTCGCGCACCCATTCGAGCGCAAGAATGAGATCGAGTTGCCCCGCATTGCCACTATCAGGAAAGCCAAGCGCGGCGAGGTAACAATAACCGAAGGCGTTGAGGCGGTGGTTGAGCGTCACCACAACGACATCGCCGTGCGTTGAAAGTTGCACACCATCGGTGACGGCGCTTGAGCCGGAGCCGGTGCTGTATGCGCCGCCATGAATGTAGACCATGACCGGGCGGCGCCCGCTGAGCGCCGGCGTCCACACATTGAGGAAGAGGCAGTCTTCGCTCTGTGCCTCGTCGTCTAAGCCGCGTTGCGGACATGCTGGGCCATATGTGAGTGCATCGCGTACGCCGCGCCACGCCCGCGGCGCCTCCGGTGCGCGGAAGCGACCTGTGGGCGCGCCGTATCGGATGCCCTTGAAGCTCAGCACCTGACCCGATGACGCGCCGCGGACACGGCCATGCTCCGTGCGAGCAATTGGCTGGGCTTGTGCTTGCGCGGGAGGCGACGCCGCGAGTGCGAGGCCAGCTCCAAGGACAAGTCTGCGATTGATGTCGATCATAGGCCGAGTGTCTCCGCCCGTGGCCGCCGTTGCAATCGGTAGGGCGCTTGCGCATGGTCGGCGGACGGGAGAATCGCGTGGATACTGCGTCGCAAGCAATCGACCTGGGCCGTTTGGATGATGCTGGCTTCGAGCGACTCTATAAGGAGCGCATCGAGCCCTGCTTTGTCGCCAATGAAAGCGATCGCATTGCCGCGGTCGGCAAGTTCAAGCAGCGGCTGCTGCTTGGCGGCGGCGTTGCGGCGGCGGTTTCACTGGGCGCCTTTTTGATCTGGCAGCAATTCGACATCGCTGCTGTCCTTCTCTTCATGGGCGCAGTCGCCACCTGGATATTTGCTTACCAGCCATTGGCGAAGGTCGGCCAAACGCTGAAGCGTCAGTATTGCGCGGCGATTGCCGACGCTATGGGCGCTACCTTTACGCTCAGCGCTTTCGCACCACCCGCATTCGAGCGCTTGCGCGAGCTAGGTTTGGTGCCAGGATTTTCCCGATCCAACTTCGAAGATCTTTTCAGCGGAACCTATAGGGCGTCTGCCTTCGAGCTTTATGAGGGGCATCTTGAGCAGCGTCATACCGACAGCAAAGGGCGCACTCGGTACACGACGGTGTTCCGTGGCCAACTCATACGCATGCATTTTCCGCGCGAGTTTCTGGGCGTGACGATCGTCCGCCGGGACGCTGGGGTATTCAATGTTTTCGGCGGCGGTAAGGCGGACGGTAGAAAGCTGGAGCGCGTGCGGCTTGTGGACTCGCGGCTTGAGCGCGCGTTTGAGGTGTGGGGCACGGATCAGGTCGAGGCGCGCTATCTCTTGCATCCGGTGATGATGGAGCGACTGCTGGAGCTTGAGACGAAGCTACACGGCAAGCGTCTGCGCTGCGCCTTTGAGGGTGGCGATATGCTGGTTGCGGTCGAGGGTGGAAATCTGTTTGAGCCGGGCGACTTGTTCAAACCGCTCGTCGATCCCTCGCGCGCACGGCGGATCGTGAATGAGATATCCGGCGTGTTCGGCGTCATGGACCAAGTGCTGACCGCACAGGCGCAACGGCCAAGCGCCTAGACGGCGATAATCGCGCCGCGGCCGGCTTCGTCTGCGAGCGCAATCTGCTTGCCATCGGGCGACCACGCGAGGGCGCTTACGGCGCCTTCGCCGGGTTCATCGAGCTCCATGCCCATTGAGTCCGCGAACCGCACGATCAAGGCGGCGCCGTCGGAATAGCCAATCGCGAGCACCTCATCGCTCGGATGAAACGCAACAGCGGTGACGAGCGCTTCGCCGCGTTCGCCGGGCTGTAGCGGTGGTTTGCCTTGTGGGCCGAGCTTGCCAACGAATGGCCAGACGATTGCGGCGTTGGCGCCTGAGGTGGCGAGCCAGCGGCCGCGTTTGTCCCAGGAGAAGGACCTAGTCTTCGACGGATAGCCGTCCATGCGGAGATCGGTTTTGTCTGGCAAACGCCAGCCGTGCAGAGCGTTCTCCTGCATGCCAGTGATCACGTATTCGCCCTCAGGCGAAAACGTGAGCGCAAGGTGCGAGCCTGCCCAGTTCAGGGCGTTGCCTCTGTCATCTGCCGCGAGCACGAGGCGGACCGTGGCGCCGCCATAATGGCTGACGGCGAGACGGCGGCCCTTCCCATCGAGCGCGAGACCACCAATCGTGGACGGATACGCAAAGCGGTGAGATTCCAGGTCGCCTTTAAAGACGACCGCTTCTTTGCCAACGCCCGCTACAATTACGCCGGACGCCGCGCTTGCGGCGAGGTGATCGACCCATTTGCGCAGTTCTGCGATCGTTGCGACCGATCCGTCTGATGAGATCGCCTTGAGCGTGCCGTCATCGCCGCCGGTGACAAGTTGTTTTCCATCAGGGTGCAACGCCGCGCTGAGGATGACGCCGCCATGCGCGGCGATGCGACGTGTATCGCCTTCTCTCGACGCGGTGAACACGTTGCCGTCGCTCAAAGCGAACATGGCTTCGCCCGCCACCCAGTGGACGCCGGTGGCGCCGGCGCCAATCGCGAGCCGGCGGCCGTTCTCGTAAACCTGTGCAGTCACGCCGCGCACGCAGCGAAGGCGGTTTCGAGCTCGCCCCGGTCGAGATTTTTGCCAATGAAAACGAGGCGCGAGATGCGTTTCTCGTCGTCGCGCCAATCGCGTTGCGTATCGCCCTCAACGATCATGTGCACGCCTTGCACGACGAAGCGCTTCGGTTCGTCCGGGAATGCGATGATGCCTTTAAGCCGAAGGATGTCCGGGCCGCGCGCTTGAGTGAGATCGTTCAGCCAGGGTAAGAGTTTTTCCGGGCTGATCAGCTTTTCAGTCGAGAGCGAGACGCTGGTGATGCCGCTGGCGGAGACGTGATCATCATCATGGTGGTGGTGATGATGATCGTGCCCGTGATGATCATGATCGTGGTGAGCACATGCGTCGTCGCAATCGTGATCTGGCAGGAAGTGTGGATCGATTTCGGTTACGCGCTCAAGATCGAAGGCGCCAAGACCCATGATATTGTCGAGCGCGATGTCACCTCGCTGCATTTTGTGCAGACGTGCTGTGGCGTTGACCTGGCGAATGGCGCGCTCAACGGCGGCAAGCTCGTCCGCAGAAACGAGATCAGTCTTGTTCAGGAGGATAACGTCGGCAAATGCGATTTGCTCTCCCGCTTCTTCGCTGCTCTTCAACTGCTCCAGCACGTGCTTCGCATCGACGACGGTGACGATCGCATCGAGCTTTGTCTTCGCGCGCACATCGGCATCGACGAAGAAGGTTTGCGCGACCGGCGCGGGCTTGGCGAGGCCGGTGGTCTCGACCAGAATAGCGTCGAAGCGGCCCTTGCGCTTCATCAGGCCTTCGATGATGCGAATGAGATCGCCGCGGACCGTGCAGCACACACAGCCATTGTTCATCTCGAAGACTTCCTCGTCGGCGTCGACGATCAAGTCGTTGTCGATCCCGATTTCGCCGAACTCATTCACAATGACGGCGTATTTTTTTCCGTGTTGTTCGGTCAGGATGCGGTTGAGGAGCGTGGTTTTGCCCGCGCCCAGGAAGCCTGTGAGCACGGTAACGGGAACTGGCTGGGTCATGGTCCCCTAGATAGCTATTCCGGGCCGATGCGCCAGACGCTAGGGTGCGGCCAAACGGTGGGGAAACCGCATGAATTGGAAGCGCGTGGCGCTGCTGGTGGCCGGCAGCCTAGTGACGGTGGTGCTCCTAGGCGCGGGGCTGCTCACTTATCTGGTGCTGCGGCTCGATGTTCGCGGGGAGATTGAGCGGAACGTGGAAAGCGCCACCGGCCGTGACCTCACCATCAATGGCAGCGTTGGGGTCAGCTACTGGCCGGTGCTGGGCCTAAAGGCTCAGGACGTCACGTTGTCCAACGTCGAAGGCGGACGAGCGCCTGCATTCATCGCCGCCGACGAGATCGACATTGGTGTGGAATTGCGTCCGTTGCTCGATCGGCAGGTGAACGTCCGCCGGTTAGTGTTTCAGCGTCCGCGCGTCGCGCTTGAAGTGGATGCGGCAGGTCAGCCGAACTGGTTGTTGCGTCCTCGCCCCACCACTGGAACGCCGCCGCCAACGACTCCGCCGCAGGAAGCGCCGGTGGATGTCACGCGCACCAGTTTGCGGAGCGTGCGGATCAATGACGGCGAAGTGAGCTTTTTCGATGCGCGCCAAGGTGCGGGATGGGTCGCCGGAGAGGTGGATATCACCACGGCGCTGACAAGCCTCGATGCGCCAATGCGCGCACAGGGCTCCGTGCGCTACAATGATCGCGAGGTCGAGATCGATGCGAGTATCGCGCGGCCGGGCGCTGCCGTTCGCGGTGAGGTCACCCAACTCACGTTGAATATTGCGAGCGAGCTACTGACAGCTGAGTTTCGTGGGCAGACGGTCGCTACGTCAGGCGAGCTGTCAGGAACAGTACGCGCGTCGGGGCCGAGCTTGCGCGAGCTTGCCTCGTGGAGCGGAACGCCGCTGCAGAATGCTGTCGGATTTGAACAATTCGCAGTCACTGGCCGGCTCATTGTTGGTGGTGGCGCTTACACGTTCTCGAATGCGGGTTTCGCGGTCGATCAAGTGCGCGGTCGAGGGGATTTTGTTCTCTCTGAACTGCGCGACAAGCCGTATCTCAGCGGCCGGCTCGAACTCTTCGATTTCGACTTAAATCCCTACATTTCAGGCCAAGCGCCGCCGCCACCTACCGAAAGTCAAGTCGAGGTGGCGGCCGCTATGCCGGACGCTGGTGGAACTTCGCAACCGACTGCGGAAATCGCGACGGTTGAAGCTGCGCCTCGCGCGGTCGATGTTCGCGCAGCGCCGAGCGAAACGCCGATCGATTTCTCCGGCCTCAGGTCAATCAATGCTGACCTTGAACTGGTTACGCACACCGTGCTGATCCAGCACATGCGTGTGGAATCGAGCCGCCTCAACCTGGTGCTCAACGATGGCTACATGGCCGCCACGGTGCACAATGTTACGCTTTATGGCGGCTCTGGCCGTGGACGATTCGAGATTGATGCCCGCGAACTTGCGACGCGCATGGCGCAGGATCTGGCCTTCACCAATCTAGATGCGCGCGGCTTTCTCTCGGACGCTGTGAACTATGCTGGCATCGAAGGTCGCGCTGAGCTCTCGTTGAATGTCCGTGTGCAGGGACGCACGCAGAGCGAGATGATCGATAGCGCAGACGGCTATGCTCACATGGAAGTGGTGTCGGGAACGCTGCATGGCGTCGACCTTGGCGGCGTTTCGACCACCATCCGCAATGCCCTACGCGGCGAACTGATTGCGCCGGAAGCGCGGACGCCATTTCAGGGGTTCTCAGCAACGTTTGCGATTGCTGACGGCGTCCTGGCGTCCGATTCGTTGTCGTTCAATACCACCGACCTGCGGATACCTGGCATCGCCGTGATTGATCTGCCCAATCGCCGCCTAGACGCACGGCTCGCGCCGCGGTCGCCGCGCGGCGGCGTTGTGGTGCCGTTCGCGGCGCGTGGACCACTTGGGCAGTTCACCTACGCCCATGATATCAGCGGACGCGCGTTGGCCGAGATCACGCCGCGTATTGCTGAGGTAGAGGCGGCATCGCGCGCATCGGCCCGGCATTAATCAGCGCGCGAGAGCCGCATCCAGAATGCGGGTCATGGCTTCCGGCCTTTGGAACTCCGCGCCGAGGCGCTGGCCATTGAGGACAAAGGTCGGAGTTTGGTTGATGCCGATCGCGTTCGCTGCGTTGATCGACCGCATGATCCGCTCTTGGCCAGCTTGATCGTTCAAGCTTGCCATCACCTGAGTCTCGCTGAGGCCCCATTCGGCGCCGGTTGAAACGAAAATTGCAACGGCTGCGCCCACGGTCCCGCTTGAGAGGATTGTGTGCTGGCGCTCGAACAGGATGCCGAGCCGACGAAAATACTCGGCTCCGGTCACGTTGCCGGAGCGCGCCAGTTGAAACATTCCGAAAGCAATTGCTGCAGGCTCAGTGAGAATTTCTTTCATAGTCAGGCGGAGTCGGCCTGTATCAATGTACGCGCGCTTGAGGTGCGCCCAGTTTGTTTCATGGAAGTGCGCGCAGTGTGAGCACGTGGCGGAAGCATACTCTTCCAACTGAAGCGGCGCGCGCGCCGAGCCGACGCTCATGGCGTCGGGATCGTTGACCCCAGTTTGGGCCCTCGCTGCAGCCGCGATGACAAACAAGGAGCCGCCGGCGGCAAGCGCTCTGCGTGAAGGGCGAAAGATCATGGGCCGAAAGCTACCGCAAAATGCAGCGGGACTAGGGCGCAAATCGCGTTGTGATCTGCCTGTTTGCGATACGATCGGGATGGCCACTTGCCACGAAGATGGCCGCCAGTGGACGCGTCCGGCTCGAACGCTACCGCGCCGGCGGCAGCTACTACGACCCTGAAGGGGATGGCTAAGGCGTCGCAAGATTGGCGGCCGCCCGTTACCTATGCGCTACCTTCACCCCGGCGTGGACAGGCCGCGACCACCCCGCTATAGAGCCTCGCTCCGAAGACGGCCCCTGGCCGCCTGACCGGTCGCCTGGGTAGCTCAGTCGGTAGAGCAGCGGATTGAAAATCCGCGTGTCGCTGGTTCGATTCCGGCCCCAGGCACCATCACTTTCCCCGCATATTGGCCTCCAACACCAAGCGGCTCTTGCCTCCTTCGCTGAGAGGCCGAAAATACTCCTGACGGCGGTCCAAGCGCCCGAGGAGGATAACTCGACTATGTGCCAACACCTTTGCGGGACGGATGCCGTCCATTCCTCGTTGCGTTATCTTGATCGGCGCGGACTCTTGATGGGCGCCGCCGCCAGCGCCGGGGCAGTGGCTCTGAGTGCCTGCTCAACCACCAATCCCGAGACCGGTCGCAACCAGTTCATTATCGTGGACGACGCGCAGCTTGTGCAGGCGTCGCTGCAATCGTGGGCGCAAGTGCGTCAGCAAACACCGGCTTGGCGCAATGCATCGGCTCAGAGACGGCTCGAAACCGTCGGCGGTCGTATCGTTCAGGCGGCGGGTCGCGGCAATCAGAGCTGGGAATTTGTGCTGTTCGATAGCCCGCAGAAGAACGCGTTCGTGTTGCCGGGCGGGCAGGTTGGCTTTTATCGCGGGCTTTACGAAATCAGCGAGCGAGACGATTGGATCGCGACCGTTCTCGGCCATGAAACCGGCCACGTAACCGGCCGTCACGCCGCTGAGCGTTACAGCCGCGAAGTCGCGACACAGACGGTCGTGCAAGTGGCGGGCGCTGCGACCAACAGCGATCTCGCCGCGGCCGCGCTTGGTCTCGGCGCCCAAGTGGGCATCAGCCTCCCGTTCTCGCGCGAGCAGGAATCGGAGGCTGACATTCTCGGCATTCGTTACATGCACACCGCCGGATACGACCCGAAGGAAGCGATCCCGTTCTGGCAGCGGATGGAAAGCGGCGCCGGTGGATCGCGTCCGCCGGAGTTTCTGTCGACCCACCCGAATCCCGACAACCGGATCCAGCGCATCCGCAATTACATCAACGAGCAGGGCTGGGGTCCGGTCTAACCGCTTGAAAACACGAACCTAGCTCCGTCTTGCTTCGGCGAGGGCGCGGCGCTAGGTTCCGCGCCCCGAGCAATGCCGCCTTAGCTCAGTTGGTTAGAGCACTGGTTTGTGGAACCAGGGGTCCCCGGTTCGAGCCCGGGAGGCGGTACCATTGGCCTCGGATGGCGCATCACACTCGAACTCAAAGAAGTTGCTCAGCGCGCAAGCGCGCTATGCGGCGCGTACTGCCGAGGCGTGTGGTTATGCCTTCCGCTCGCTCGACGGCGACGACGGTTATCTCTTTGAAGTGCGCGATGGGACGCGGTCTGCCGCCTTCGCCGCAGGCGCTGGCACACCATATGCGCTGAACGATGCTCGGGCGGCGTCGATCGCTCGCGACAAGGCCTTTTGTGCGGAAGTGCTGCGCCAAGCCGGCGTGCCGGTGCTGCCGGGTCAGATGTTTTTCGTGACAAAGCGCTGGGCGGAGTTGCGTTCGCCGGGGCGTGAGACCGAAGATGCCTTGGCATTTGCGGCGAGCGCCAAATACCCGCTTTTCTGCAAGCCGCTCTCCGCCTCGAACGGGCTCTACGCGGAAATCATAGAGAGTGCCGCGGAGTTCACCGACTACATCGTCCGTGTGGCGCGCGAGCATTTCGCAATTCTTGTGCAACCTTACGTGCGCGCATCCGAGTATCGCGTGTTCGTGCTCAATGGCCGGGCGCTGTTTTCCTATCGCAAGGTGTCGCCGCAGGTGATCGGCGACGGACGGCGAACGCTGCGTGAACTCGTTGAAGCGGTCCCACGTGATGTTGAGGCGCCGGCGTTGAAAGCAAGGGGCCGCAACGTCAGCGGCCATCTGCATATCAGCGCGGATATTCCGGGCGATGGCGCGGTCATCGTCCTCGAAGGCCCCGCAAACCGTGCAGCAGGCGGCGGGGCAAACGACCTGCGTGACGGCGCGCCGGAGGCAATGGCGTACCTCGCGATAAGTGCAACGCACGCCGTGGGCCTTTCACTTGCGGCTATCGACCTGTTCGATTTGGGCGAGAGCCTCGCGGTGATCGAGGTCAACTCGAATCCAATGATCGCTACCTTGGAGGAAAGCGGCCGGTGGGATCTGATCATTGAGATCTGGCGCGCCAATTTCGAAGCGGCGCTGCGATGAATATCTGGCGCGTGCCGTATCCGAAGTTCGGCGCAGGACCAGGCCTGGAACGATGCGGGGCGGTTGCGCACCGGCTCGGCATCGACCTCGGCGGCTTTGGTCAGCAGGGCGCAGTTATTGTCGGATCCAATGGCAAGGGATCAACCGCCGCGATGTGTGCGTCGGTGCTAAGGCAGAAGACAAGAGAGGTCGGCCTTTTCACGTCGCCTCACTTGTTTGCGTTGAACGAGCGCTTTCGCATCGGCGATGACGATGTCTCCGATGATGAACTCGGCGAGCACTGGGCGAGGGTGCGCGGGGCCATCAGTGAATGTGGCCTTGAGCAAGTGATCGGTGGCTTCGAGTTTCTGTTTTTGATTGCGGCGAGTTGGTTCCAGGCGCGCGGATGCGTGCATACAGTTTGGGAAGCAGGCATCGGCGGGCGCCTCGATCCGGTCAAGCTGATCGGCGCGCGCGACGTGGCGCTTACGGCGCTCGACTTTGAACACACGTCTTTGCTTGGCGATACGTTGAGTGCAATTGCCGTTGAGAAGATCGCTGCAGCCCCAAATGGCGCGCGCTTGGTCGTAAGCGACACAGCAGCGGCCGCCGGCTCTGAGGCGCGCAAGGCGATCCTCGAGTTTTGCGCCGATCGATCGATCGGGGTTGAATTTGTAGAGTCGTTGAACCTTCCTTTGCCGCTTCCTGGCGCCCATCAGGCAAACAACGCGGCGCTCGCCGTAAGCTTGGCGCGCGCGCTGTCGCCGATGACCGAGGCGCAAATCGTGACTGGCCTCGCAGAAACGCGGTGGCCCGGCCGCCTCGAAGTTCTGAGCGATGTCCCGCTCGTCGTCATCGACGTGGGACACACGCCGGACGGGGTAACGGCCGCGCTCGCCGGCTTCCAGCACATGAGCGAAGATCGCCAAGCGGTGCTCGTTTGTGGTGTGTCCCAAGACAAGGCTGCCGGCGATATTGTCCGACGGCTGGCGCCAGCGTTCGACGTCATTGTGTGTGCCAGCGCCGCACACAAGGGAGCGCCAGCGGCTGACATCGCGGCACACGCGCAACACGCGAACCCCACCGCGGAAATCACCCTGGCGGAGTCTGTCGCGGACGCTCGCCGGCTTGCTTTGACGAAAGCGCGCGGCGGCGCCGTCTATGTTGCCGGTGGATTATTCTTCGCGGCGGAGTTCAAAGCAGTGCATTTGGGCCGCGATCCTGGATCGCTGGTCTTCTTTTGAAGCCGCCGCGCGGCTAAAGAGGGGCGCGGGGATCAAATGTCGAAAACGCTCTTTGAGCATCTCTCACCGGACACTGGGCCGAAGCGCATCCTGGCGCTGGATGGCGGCGGTGTGAAAGGTCTGCTCACACTTGGAATGCTGAAAGTGCTCGAAGATGAGTTGCGGCGGCGCACGCACGGCGCCGCGACCTTTCGGTTGAGCGACTATTACGACCTTATCGGCGGCACTTCGACCGGTGCGATCATTTCCGCCGGCCTCGCACTTGGAATGAGCGTTGACGAGTTGATCGCGCTCTATCAGCGGCTCGGGCCCGAGGTGTTTGGCAAAAGCGCTGGCGATGGCGTCTTCCTGCAGTCGAGGTTTGAATCGAAAAACCTGCGGCGTGCGTTGCACTCGGCGCTCTCCACCAAAACGATGGGCTCGGAGGACCTCAAAACCGGACTCGCAATCCATGCAAAGCGCATCGACACCGGGTCTGCCTGGGTCATCACCAATCATCCGCTTGGCGTCTTTTATGATCCGCCCGCCGAGAGCAACGTTTTCCCAAACAAGCGCTACCGGCTGACGGACCTCGTGCTCGCGAGCGCGGCAGCGCCCACCTTCTTCGACGAGATCGTGATCGACATCGAGTTTGATGAGAAACGCCGCCCCATTCAAAAGGGCTACTTCGTCGACGGCGCCGTGAGCGCAAACAACAACCCCGGCATGCAGCTGTTCGTGCTCGCGCTCGAGCCCTCGTATAAGTTTGGCTGGAAGCCAGGCGCGGACAATTTGATGATGACGTCTTGCGGCACAGGTTCACGTCGGCCGAGCGTAGATGGCAAGAGCTTCCAGGGTCTGCCGCCCGGCCTGCGCGGCGTCCATGCGTTGCGCGCAATGGTGTACGACACGCAGGTGCAGGGCGTGATGATGTTGCAGGCGCTCTCCGAGCCTCGGAAACCTTGGCGCGTAAATTCAGAGATCGGCGATATGCGCGGCGTCTGTGTCAGCGGCGCGCCAGTATTGGACTATCAGCGCGTCGACGTCATGCTTGATACCAAGCCAAAGGCGAAACGCAGGGGCGATCCCGTGCCGCCGATGACGCCGCTTGAGCGGATGCTTGGCAGGGAGGTTGATCCCGACAGCTTGGATGCGCTCGACCACATGGACAATGGCAAGAAGGTAAACTTGGACTTGCTGCTGGAAGTCGGGATCGCTGCGGGGCGGACCTATTTTGACAGCGCCTATCCCGATCCCAAGTTCGACTTGCCGGAGTGGCGAGGCGCGTAATCGGCGAAGCGATTTGCGCTTTCCTAACAGCTTATTGATAGGGTGGCCGGATGGCACGGGCCGCCAAAGGCAAGAAAGCCGATCCTGTACGGGAAGCGGCGGTGGAGTACTTTTCCGCGCGTTCGCATAACGCGTGGCGCAAGCACCTGCTCGAAACAAATCCGGAGCAACGTGGCCAGCCACGCATGCGTCCGCGTGGCGGCGTCATGGTTGATATTAATAAACCATGGGCGTCGTTGGACCTAAAAGCTAAAATCGATAACAAGCGCGCGGCGCGCGATGCCTTTGACGCGGTGACGCGCTTTCCTGACGATCGCGAGGCGGCGTCTGACTATGTGCATCAACGATGGATGGTGCGAAACAAGTCGGATCGAAGCCAGCCGAAAGCGTTGTTCAAAGCGTACGGGCGCTTGCCAGACGTTGAGAAGGACAAGGATCGCGCGCACGTTGACCGCATGAAGGCTGCGTTGCGTGCAGTTGGGCCGAAATCAAAGGCTGTCCGAAAAAAGGCGACAGCGAGTACGACCATACGCCTTGACGCCAAGACATGGCGCAGGCTCGAAACTGCCGCGAAAAATCTATCCAAGGTTCTCGGGCATGACGTTACGGTGGAGGCTCTAATCGTTGCCGGCGCGGAGGCGGTAGCCGCTGTCTCGAAGGTCGCCGCAAAAACCAAGAAGCGCTAGCACGCGGCCCACCGTCGCGCCGCCTTGCGCCCGCCGGCTTTTCATCAGACATGGCCGGACATGATGGACGTGATTGTCGTCGGCGGCGGCGTGATTGGGCTGTTTTGTGCGGTGCGCCTGCGCAAGGGCGGCGCACGCGTGTGGTTGCTCGACAGCGGGCCCGAGCATCCGACTTACTACACACCGATCGCATCGGCGGCGGCTGCCGGTATGCTGGCGCCGATCGCGGAAGCCGCGAGCGCCCATGAGCGAGTTGCCCTCGAATCTTTTGAGCTTTGGAAGAGCATGCGCGCCGGCGCCGAGTGGGCCGATGGCGTGCGGTTTGACGGCGCGGTGGTTGTCCGGCCGGATCATGCAGAGGCAACGGCATTCGCGGCGAACGCTGCTCGGCTCGGCCATAGGGCCGTGAGCCTCTCTGGTGGCGAGTTTCGCAAGCGCACGGGGTTTCGCACGAAAGTGGATCATGCGCTCTTCGTCGAAGCCGAGGGCGTCGCCGATCCTTTGCGCGTGCTTACCGGGCTCGCGATGCAGGCGCATGCGCTAGGCGTGCTCCGCGCTTACGACACGGACGCCTCCGAAGTCACAGCGACAAGCGTCACGACGCACGAGGGTCGTGTGCTAGAAGCGGATGCGGTTGTGCTGGCGCCGGGCGCATGGGCGACAGAGAAGCTCATGAGCGCCGCGCCTGCTCTGAAGCAGATTCGTCCCGGCAAGGGCATGGTGGCGGCGGTGGACCTCGGGCGTACGCTTGGCCCCAATTTGCGTGCTGGCGATTTCTACATTTGCCAGCGCCGTGAGGACGCAGTGCTTGGCGCCACGCTCGAGTACGATCGCTTCGATCGCAAAGTCGACCGCGGCAAGATCGCAGAGCTTCACGCGTTCGCCGAAAAGATGCTGCCTGGTGAGGTAAAGCTCACGGAGCAGGCGTGGGCGGGAATTCGGCCGATGTCGCCGGATGGATGGCCGATGATTGGGCGGACCGGCGAGGGCATTTTGTTGGCCGCCGGCCATTCGCGCGATGGTTGGCTCATGGCGCCTATTACGGCGGAGATCATAACCGCGTATGTGTTCGGCAATGAGATTCCGCCCGCGTGGACGGCGCTATCGCCTGAGAGATTTGAGAACCCATGACGTTCGCCCTCGACCTCACCGAAGAGCAAGCCGCGATCAAGCACGCGGTGGAAGAGATCTGCGCCAAGTATGATGACCATTACTGGCTGAACGTAGACAATTCTGGCGACTTCCCCGACGCGTTCGTCAACGACATTGCCGAGGGAGGCTGGCTTGGCGTTGCCATGCCAGAGAGCGTTGGCGGTGCGGGCCTTGGACTCACCGAAGCCGCGATGATGATGCAAGTCGTGGCTGCATCTGGCGCTGGTTTCTCTGGCGCCAGCGCCATCCATCTCAATATCTTCGGCCTTATGCCGATTGTGAAGTTCGGCACACCCGAGCAACAGCAGCGCTTTTTGCCGCCAGCGATCAACGGCGCCGACAAGGCCTGCTTCGCGGTCACCGAGCCAAACTCCGGTCTCGATACATCGAGCCTAGAAACGCGCGCTGAGCGCACCAACAGCGGCTATCGGATCAATGGCCGCAAAATTTGGACGACCAACGCGCAACGCGCGAACAAGATTTTGATCATTGCGCGAACAACGCCCAAGGATCAGGTGAAGCGGCCGACGGAAGGCCTCTCGCTCTTTTATGCGGACTTCGACCGCAAGCACATCGAGGCGCAGCCGATCCCGAAAATGGGTCGCAAGGCCGTGGAGTGCAACACGCTCTTCATCGAGGACCTTGAGGTTACGAACGCCGAACTCATTGGCGAAGAGGGCGCGGGCTTCAAGATTTTGTTGAGCGGCCTCAATCCCGAGCGCGTTCTTTTTGCTGCTGAAGCGATTGGCCTTGGTCGCGCAGCGCTGCGGCGAGCCGCGCAGTATGCGAAGGAGCGCGTGGTGTTTGGCCGCCCGATTGGCCAGAACCAGGGCATCCAGCACCCGCTGGCGAAGTCGTGGGCTGAACTCGAGGCGGCCAATCTGCTGACATTTAAGGCGGCCGCGCTCTATGACGCCGGCAAGGACTGCGGCGCGGAGGCGAACGCCGCAAAGTATCTTGGCGCCGAAGCTGGCTTCCGGGCGTGCGAAACCTCGGTGCTTACGCACGGTGGCATGGGTTACGCGAAGGAGTACTTCGTGGAGCGCTATTTTCGCGAGGCGATGATTGCTCGTATTGCGCCTGTGAGCCGGGAGATGATCCTCAATTTCATAGCCGAACGCGTTCTGGGGCTGCCCAAGAGCTACTGATTGAGCGGGCGTCCAGTTTTTGGCCCGTTCAGCGCGTGCGCGGAAGTTTTTTGGCTGCGAAGCCCCTATGTGCGCTCTGACGGCGAAAGTCGAACTAACCCATTGACCGCGTGAGCTCCCTTGGGAATGTGCTTGGCTATGAAAGTGCAAGCGCTCGCCTCGTGGACTCACAAATGGCTCGCCCTCATTGTCGGGGTGCAGGTGCTCTTCTGGGTCGGCTCGGGACTCTTTTTCGCGATTTTTCCGATCGCGCAGGTGCGCAGCGAACACCGCATAGCGGAGCAAGCGCCAACGGCGCTGAGCGCGCCTCTTCAAGACGTGAGCGAGCTTCTCCCCGAGGCGCCGACGCGCGTCACCTACGAGCGAGATGCACTTGGTGAGCCCGTCGCAGTCGCGGAGTTTGCGGAGCGCCGGCCACTACTCATTGACCTACGAAATTGGAGGCTCGCGTCACCGCTTAGTGCGGACGCCGCCGCGCAGATCGCTCAGGCGCATGTGGCCGACAACGCGCGCGTGCGTGAGCGCGTGCTGGTGACGGAAGAGACGACCGAATATCGGGGCCCGCTGCCGGCCTGGCGCATCGCGTTCGACGATGGCGAAGGGCTTGCCGTCTACGTCGCCGCCGACACCGCGCGCGTCACGGCCCGCCGCTCGGACCTTTGGCGTGTCTATGATGCGCTCTGGGCGCTGCACATCATGGATTGGCGCGACCATGAGAATTTCAACACGGGCCTGTTGATCCTCACAACTTTCACGGCTCTGATGCTCCTTCTCGGCGGTTTCGTTCTGATTCCGTATCGAATGGGGTGGATACGGCGCCGCACGGGTTAACGCGCCATTTACCAAAGCGGCCGAGGCCGGAAATCATGACAAGTCCGATCGCGCAAGCCGGGCAGGACGCTGTGCACTCTGCGATCCGCCGTGCTGCGGATGCGACGGGCGTGAACTTCTCGTTGCTCGTCGAGACTGCACGCCGCGAGAGCGCGCTCAATCCGAACGCACGCGCGAGCACGTCCAGCGCATCCGGTCTGTTTCAATTCATCGAGAGCACGTGGCTCGACATGGTCCGCCGCCATGGCGCCGAGCACGGCTTGGGTGCGCAAGCGACGGCGCTTCGGAGCGGCGCAAATGCGGAGACGCGCCGGGACATTCTGGCGCTGCGCAGTGATCCAGAGATTTCGGCGCGCATGGCGGGCGAGTTGGCGCGCGAAAATGCGACGACACTGGAAGCGCGGCTTGGCCGCTCGCCAAACGCCGGCGAACTCTACGCGGCGCACGTAATGGGTCCGGGCGGCGCGTTGCGTTTGATCGAAGCCGCACAGCAGGGTGTGTCAAATGCTGTATCACTGTTTCCGCGCGAGGCAGCGGCCAATCGCGGTCTTTTCTACGCAAACGGACAGCCGCGCAGCGCTCAGGCGCTACTAGATCGGCTCGGGCTTGATGCTGACGCCAGCATGGGCGCCGCTCAGCAGACGCAGGGCGGCGGGCGTCTTGAGTATGGCCGAGAGGGCGAGGCGATGTCGCCGGCGCTTGCGCAGGCGCTGTTTGCATTCGCATTGCTGCCGTTGCTTAAGAATAGCAGCGACGAACGGGCGGATCGGCGCAATCCAATGGAAGCGCTCACTGCGTACGCGCGGACGAACGCAAGTTAGGCTGCCGCGCCGCTTGCGTACATGGCGTCGATCTCCGAAGCACTAAAGCCCGCTTCAGCCAACACCACGCGTGTATGTTCGCCCGCGCGTGGTGACGGACCTTTGGGGCCGTCATCTGCCCCCGGAAACCGAACGGGCCCAGCCGGAGCATTTATTACACCGCCATCGTGTGTCGGCGTTTGCACGACGCAACCGGCGGCGATGGCTTGTGGATCCGCGATGGCTTCCGCCGCTGTCAGCACTGGCGCCCAGATCATCTCCTCAGCGTCGAGCGCAGCGGCGATGTCGTCGAACTCTCGTGCTGCGAATGCTTCGTCGAGGAGCGGCACAAGTTGCGCGCCGTTCTCACGGCGGACGCGGCCGTTGGCAAAGCGCGGGTCGGTGACGAGGTTTTCAATCTTCAATGCACGCGCGAGCTTTGGCCAATCCTTCTCGCCCTGGCGTTGCAACAGACTGATCCAGCGGCCGCCGCCGGTTTGGAAATAGTTGATCAGGGGATTGGGTGCGTTCTGACGCGGCCGGTTTGAGGCGATGCGGCCGCGTGTGTGTTGGATCGCCAGATCCGTTGAGCCCGCGTAGTGCGCCGCGCGCAGCAGTGAAGCGTCAATCAAGCGGCCCTTTCCGGTTTGCTGGCGCTCGTAGACCGCGGCCATCACCGCGGCGACAATCGCGAGCGAAGCGACGTGATCGCCAAACGCCGTGCGCAACATCACGGGATCGCCTCCCTTTGGTCGAAACATCGCGGCCAAACCAGAGCGCGCCCAGAACGCGGCCTGGTCCATGCCGGGCCGATCCGCATCTGGGCCTTCGAGGCCGTAGCCGGTGAGAGTGGTATAGATCAGCATCGGACACCGCTGCATGACGGTGTCGGGATCAAGCTCCGCACGCGCTAGGCCGCCTGGGCGAACGTTGGTGAGGAAGATGTCAGCGCTGTCGATCAGCTTCAAAAGCGCCTCGCGACCGTCGGGCTTCGAGGTGTCGAGAATGATCCCGCGCTTGCCGCGATTGTCCATGTCGAAGACCGGATTCGCCGCCTCCTCTACGCCCAGGGAGGAAAAGAACATGCGGATCGGGTCCCCGCCTGGCGGCTCGACCTTGATTACCTTGGCGCCCCAGTCAGCCATAATGCCGCCAGCGCCGGGTGCGGCCACGTAGGTGGCCATCTCGACGATCTTTAGGCCTTCGAGCATCGCCATTTTCCTTCTCGCAATATTCGTAATCAAGGCTTCGTTAAGGGACGCCCGCGAGGCTGCCCTGAAACGGTGCGGCGCGAGTCGCAGCCCGGCCTTGGAGCGTAAGCGCACATGTCGATCGTCACGATGCGCGGTAATCTCACCGATAGCGACATCCGGTCCTTGATCAAGGCGCCGGGCGAGGATGAACGCGCCCATGCGGCCCACAAGATCTGTCGCTGTATCGAGGAGGCGGAGCTTTCCCCAGAGGAACGCGCTCACGCCGAGGGCATCATCGCGATCATGGCGCAAGACGCTGCGGTGCTGGTGCGCCGCGCGCTCGCAATCGCACTCAAGAATTCGCCGAAGCTGCCGCGCGAGATTGCCAACAAGCTCGCGCGCGACGTGGACACGATCTCACTGCCAGTGATCATGAACTCGCCGTCGCTGACCGACGCGGATTTGGTCGCGATCGTGCGCGCGTGTCCGCCGAACAAGCAAATCGCCGTGGCGAGCCGCGAAGAGCTCAGCACTACGGTGACGGGAGCTATCTCGTCCTACGCTGTTTCCGAAGCGGTTGAGCGGGCGCTTGCAAACGATAACGCTGTGTTTGACGAGGAGGCGCTCGATACGGCGCTGACGCGCTTTGAGGGTCTGTCATCAATCACGACCGCGATGGTGTATCGCGAGGCACTGCCGGTCGGTGTGACCGAAAAGCTCGTCTCTATGGTGACCGGCGAGTTGTTCGATCACCTCGTCAACAATCATGAGTTGCCGCCGCAGATGGCGATCGATCTCGCCATGGGCGCGCGCGAGCGTGCGACGCTCGACATCGTTGAGCAGGCCGGGCGCCAGCGCGATCTGCCGAAATTTGTGCAGCAGCTAAATTTGAACGGCCGCCTGACGCCCTCGCTTCTCATGCGCGGGCTCTGTTTGGGGCAGATCGATTTCGTTGAGTACGCCATGGCGGAACTCGGCGGCATCTCACATCAACGCATGTGGCTCTTGATGCACGACAGCGGGCCGCTGGGTCTGAAGGCGGCTTTTGATCGCGCCGGACTGCCGCCGCGGCTTTTCCCATCTTTCCGCGCCGCAATCGATGTTTATCATTCGATTGATCGAGAGGGTGTCGTGCGTGATCGCATCACGTTCCGTAAGCGGATGCTGGAGCGCACGCTGACGCTTTTCCAGTCTGTCCCCAAAGACGATCTCGATTATTTGCTTGAGAAACTCGACGCTTCAGGTTTGCAGGTCGAGCGGGTCGCTATCTAGTGCAAACCGGCTTCCGCGAACGGTCCGCCGCCGCGATCAAAGCCGGCGATCGCGAGGGTGCGCGCCAGCGAGGCGGTCAGGACGGACTCTGCGGTGATGACGAGACCGGCTGCCTTGGCTGCGAGCAGGCGGCGTCCCAGCGGCGAACGGTCGCCGTCGTCCATTGCCAAAAACGGGTCTGGTGTTGTCGGTGGTTGCACTACGAGTTCGCAGTAGAGATTGCGAGCACGAGCGCCGAACGGAAGCGGGCAGTCAGGATCTCCGCGCAGCACCACGTTCCAGCCGCGTGCGCGCAAGTCTTCAGCGAGGGCGGGCCCTGCCGCGACGAGTTCGCGTTCATTGAGCTGAAAATTGAAGTTGCGCCGCGTGCAACCCGCCTCGATTGCCGCTTCGCTCAGCATGTCTGCTTCAAGCGTATTTTGAACTTCGGCCGGTACAGCTAGAGTGAGCGCCGCGTGCGCACCACGCTCGAGCCACGCCATACGCGCCCCACGAACCAGGCGCGCCAAGTTGGAATAGAGGAACGCGTCTTCTGGCTCGCCAAATGCACGGACGACACCAGTCGCCAGCGCGCCCACGCGCAGATCGACGCGTGCGCCGATCGCGAAGGCAAGCGGCTCTGCTTGAGGCCGGGGACGGAACGGGATCACGTTCATGGAAGGCGCGCTTATAACGCGCCACGGTTAAAACCAGGCGGACGAAGAAGGTAAAACTGACGTTAGTACTCAGCGCGGTGCTACGCCCAGCTCAGCGACGCGAACCTCAAGGGCGCGCAGCACAGCACGGCCAATGGGGTGATCGGCAGAGCGGATGTCATCGCGCACGGACGCGCGGATGGCGTCGATATGGGCGCGCGCAAGCGAGGGATCGCGCTGCGCGAGCGCCTTGCCGGCGTCGGTTTCGATGAGGCGGCAGAGCGAGGCCGCCATCTGCGTAGCGAGCAATGAGCCGTATGTGGCGCTCATGCCTTTGAGGTCGTGTGCAATGGCGTGGACATCTTCTTGCGACAGCGGTGACCAGTTGGCGGCGTCGGCTCGGAGCCGGGAAGATTGGAGACGCTCGATATCAGCATCGAGCCAAACCTGAAGCTCGTCGCCGATAGATTCGAGCGCCTGATCGGCGCGAGCGACAGCGCCTGAATCGAAGATCGGCTTTTTCAGCTCGATCGTGCGCAAACCGGTGTCGCGCGGATTGATGAGTTCAACTTTGGGCTTCGCCATAGCGCTGCAGAGAGTGGGGCTTGGGTGATGAACAGAGCGTTGACGCGCCGTCAGACGACGAATTGTTCGCGCACGATCCGTTCGTCCAATGCGTGGCCGGGGTCGAACAAAAGCGTGAGCGCCGCAGCCGTGTCCTCCTTGATCTCCACGGCCGTGACATCGCGCGTCTCTACATTGTCCGCTGTGGCGCTGACCGGACGGCGATCCGCCTCCAGCACTTCAATGCGAACCACTGAACGGTGTGGAAGCAAAGCGCCGCGCCACCGCCGTGGGCGAAAGGCGCTGATCGGAGTAAGCGCCAAAAGTCGCGAGTTGATCGGCAGGATCGGGCCATGGGCGGAGAAGTTGTAGGCGGTCGAACCCGCTGGGGTCGCCACCATCAAGCCGTCACAGGAAAGCTCGGGCAGGCGCTCGGCGCCGTCGATAAATATCCGAAGCTTTGAAGTCTGGGCCGTTTGGCGAAAGAGCGAGACTTCGTTGAACGCCCGTTCCTCGACGATCCCGGCAGCGGTTTCGCACTTTGCCACCAACGGCCGCACCCGGATCGGCTCGGCCTTTGTTACGCGCTCCGGGAGGTCGGTTTCGTCGAACTCGTTCATCAGAAAACCGATGGTGCCGCGGTGCATGCCGTAGACCGGCTTTTTGTCCTTCAGCCGCCGGCGCAGGGTGTCGAGCATGTGACCGTCGCCGCCGAGGGCAACGATAACATCGGCGTCTTCCCCGGCTTCCCCATAGGTATGCCGAAGGCGGCGCAAGGCTTCTTGCGCCTCGGGACGGGCGCTGGCGGTGAACGAGAGCTTCATGGGGAGGTCGGACGCTCTTTGCTTATCGCCCCAGCGGGCCTAGGATTTCCTAACATACCCAGAAGCGGAGCGCGACCGATGGCCGATGATGCCGGAACATCCCTGAAAGGCCGCGTCAGCGCGGAAGAATGGCAGGCGCGTATTGATTGCGCCGCGCTCTATCGGCTGGTGGCGTTGCACGGCTGGGACGACATGATTTTCACGCACATTTCGATGCGCGTGCCTGGCCCCGATCACCATTTTCTCATCAACCCCTATGGGTTGTTCTTCGAGGAGATCACCGCGTCATCGCTGGTGAAGGTTGATCTCGAGGGCAATATCGTCTCGCCGACGCCGTACTACATCAATCCGGCGGGCTTCACGATTCACTCTGCGATTCATGCCGCGCGCGAGGACGCGTTGTGCGTCATTCACTTGCACACTGATGCTGGCGTTGGCGTCTCGGCGCAAAAGGATGGTTTGCTGCCGTTGACGCAAAACTCGCTGCTGATGATCCCGAACCTTGCCTATCACGGCTATGAAGGCGTTGCGCTCAATCTCGATGAACGCGAGCGCTTGGTGAAAGACATCGGCGACAAGAAACTCATGCTTCTGCGCAATCACGGCACGCTGGCTGTCGGCTCGACCGCGGCGGAAGCGTTCATCGGAATTTTCTTCCTGGAGCGCGCGTGCGCGCAGCAGGTCGCAGCGTTAAGCGCGGGACGGGAAAACGTGTTGATTGCGCCGGAAGAAGCGCAAGAGGACACGCGAAACGGCCCCGCGAAGGGCATGGGCATGGTGTCGGGGCTGGCGTGGCCGGGACTGAAGCGGAAACTCGACCGGCAATTGCCGGGCTACGACTCCTAGCGGTCGTCGCAGCGTTAAGTCCTGCACCGGCTGCGGCCGGTGCTTGGATCGCGCCTGAAGGCGGGCAACACATCACGACCACGTCGCTAGGCGCGCGCGAAGACGAGACGCCGTACTACGAAGGCACCTATTACGAGGCGCCGGTCGCAACAGACACATCAGTCGTGTTCGCACCATGGTTCGAGAGCAATCATCTTGTCTCCGATGGCTTGGCGCGGCGAGGCGGTGTTTGCCTTCAAGCACGCTTTTTACCGCACCGAGGAAAGTGTGATGGCCCTGCAGGCCGGAGCGCTCTGGGTCTCGAACCCCGACGAGGGATGTAGCGAGGGGGGCGCCGAGCTTCGCTTTCTTGCTGGCCATTCGTTAGCTGCCGGCCGCGCCTTCGCAAATGTCGAAACCAGCGCCCGGACCTTAAGCGGCGGGTGCGAAGGCGCACGTGTTGAAGTCTCGGCGGGCTACCGTCCCACGGAAAACTGGCTGGCCATGGGGCAAGTGTTCATGGACTCCCCTGTCGAGGGCGATGACTCCCTGAAAGCGCAGGTTTCCCTGGTGCGTTTCGGCCGTAGCGGTATGGGAATCCAGCTTGGGGTGCGTGCGCGCATTGACGGCGGCGAACCGGAACCGGCGCTTGTGCTAGGTTTGTGGGCTGCACCGCGCGATTAGTCGCAAGCGCAGTGGACTTTCGACATACTTAGTCACACATCCGCAAAACTTGGTGTGTAGGAACCGTTACAGGATGTTGGTGGGCCTCTTCAAACGCTTTGGCTTCGCGGCGGTTGTCGTTGTCGGCCTCGCGCTGATGCTGCTTGCGGTCGTTGGCAAGTCTGCGACCGAAGCGGTGTTCGGCGGAGGTGGCGGCGCGGCTACGGCGTCCACCGCGTCCGGCGGCAGGGGCCCCGGCGGCGGTGGCGCGCCTTCGCCCGTCATAGTGGCGCCAGTTGCGATGCACACCTTTACCGACGGCCTTCAAGCAATCGGCACGGCGCAAGCGCGCGAAAGCATCGTCCTCACGCCGAAAGTCGCCGACACGATCCGCCGCATCCGTTTCGAGAGCGGTGACCGCGTGCGCACAGGGCAGGTGCTCGTTGAGATGTCGAGCGTGGAGCAGGCGGCTGATCTTGCCGAGGTTAACGCGTCCAACGCCGCGGCGCAGGAAGATATGCGCCGCTATCAAGAATTGTATGATCGCGGTTTCGCCTCACAGGCCCGTCTCGATACCGTTCGCGCCGCAGCCGACGCCGCTCAAGCGCGAGCCGATGCCGGCAGTTCGCGTATCGCTGACCGCACCATCCGTGCGCCGTTCGCCGGCGTCGTTGGACTGCGCACCGCAAGCCCCGGTCAGTACATGCGCCCAGGAGATCAGATCGGGACGCTTGATGACGTCTCGGAGATCAAACTCGATTTTACCGTGACTGAAACGCAGATCTCTCGGGTCGTTGCTGGGGTTGAGCTTGTGGCGCGGACGGCCGCGTATCCGGACCGCACCTTCACCGGCAACATCGCCAATGTCGACAGCCGTGTCGATCCAAACACGCGCACGGTTCGTGTTCGCGCCATATTGCCGAATGGCGACGGTACGCTTCGTCCCGGCATGCTGATGACAGTCGATGTGCGCTCGAACCCGCGCCAGGCGCTGGCCATTCCTGAGATCGCGATCCTGGATCAGATTGACGGCGCGTATGTCTATCGCGTCGTCGCGCAAGCAGGCGTGCAGACGGTCGAACTCCTGCAAATTCGCACCGGTCAGCGCTCCGGCGGGATGGCGGAAGTTCTGGAAGGCTTGAACGCCGGGGATCAGGTGATTACCGAAGGCGTGCAAAGCGTTCGTCCCGGCCAGCCGGTGCAATTAGGCGCGCCGCCTCCCGCCGCTGAAGGGGCTCTGCGCCCACGCGGCCGGTAAGATGACGCTTTCGGATCTCTCCGTTCGCCGCCCGGTGCTGGCGACGGTTTTTTCGCTCATCATTGTCGCGTTCGGTTTGATTGCGTTCACGCGTCTGCCGTTGCGCGAGCTTCCTGACGTCGATCGTCCCGTTGTGTCGGTCAATGCCAGCTATCCCGGCGCCTCGGCGCAGGTCGTTGAAAATCAGATCACGCGCGTGATCGAAGATCAGCTCTCGGGCATTGATGGCATCGACGTTATCAACTCGGCGAGCCGCGATGGACGTTCGTCCATCAACATCGAGTTCACGCTGGATCGCGATCTCGAAGACGCCACCAATGACGTTCGCAATGCCGTCAGCCGCGCACGCGGGCAGCTGCCCGCCGATATCGACGAGCCCGTGATCCGCAAGGCTGACGCCGACGCGGACGCCATCATCTGGTTCAGCCTGCAATCGACGACGCTCGATCGTATGGCCCTCACTGACTACGCCGACCGCTACGTCGTCGATCGCCTTGCGGTCCTGAACGGCGTCGCCAACGTGCAGATTGGCGGCGGTTTTCGCCGCGCCCTGCGCATCTGGCTCGACACCAACGCTATGGCCGCCCGCGGCATAACGGTTCAGGACGTCGAGAGCGCGCTGCGCTCCCAGAATATCGAGCTTCCTGCCGGCTATGTGCAAAGCGAGGAACGCGATTACCAAGTCCGCGTCGCGCGCGCCTTCGAGACGCCTGAGCAATTTCAGCGTTTGCCGATTGCCGGCGCTGGCGGCCCGGAAGAGGCCGTGGTTCGCCTCGGCGACATCGCCCGGGTCGAGATCGAGCCGGAAGAGCGGCGTAGTATTTTTCGCGGCAACGGCGTGGAGCAGGTCGGGCTCGGTATTGTCCGCCAATCGCGCTCGAATGCCCTCGATGTCGGGCGACTCGTTAAAGAGGAAGTCGAACGGCTGCGGCCCACGCTGCCGGAGGGCACCGACATTGTGATCAGCTACGATTCCACGGTGTTCATTGATCGCGCCATTGGTCGCGTGGGTCAGACGCTGCTGGAATCTACTGCCCTCGTCATTCTTGTAATCTTTCTTTTCCTCGGTTCTTGGCGCGCCGCCTTTATCCCGGCGGCAGTGATCCCGGTCTGTTTGATTGGTGCGTTCCTGATCCTGCTGATCTTTGGGTTCTCGATAAATCTTCTGACGCTGTTGGCGCTGGTGCTCGCCATTGGTCTGGTCGTCGATGATTCCATTGTCGTTCTGGAAAACGTGCAGCGACGCGTTGACACGCTCGGAGAGCCGCCTCTGGTGGCGGCGGAACGTGGATCGCGTCAGGTGTTCTTCGCCATTGTTGCGACATCTGCGGTGCTGGTCGCGGTTTTCTTGCCGTTGCTGTTTGTCGGCGGATACGTCGGGCGCTTGTTCGTCGAACTCGCGGTCACTATTGCTGGCGTCGTTGTCATCTCCGCGTTTGCGGCGCTCTCACTGTCGCCGATGATGTGCTCGAAGCTCATCAAGCCAGTGAAGACCAGCACGAGGCTATCACGCTTCGTCGACGGGCTGCTTGATGCCCTGCGTGCCTCCTATCGCGCCTCACTGGAGGCGGCGATGCAGGCAAAAGCCTTGGTGTTCCTCGTTTTCGCCGGCGTGGTGGTCCTCGGCGGCTACCTTTTCACCCAGCTTTCGTCGGAACTCACGCCGCCGGAAGATCGCGGCAATCTAGCGGTTTTCGCGCAGGCGCCTGAGGGCGCGGGCTTCGAATATATGAGCCGCGTGATGAGTCAGGTGGAAGATATTCTGCTTGAGTACGTTGAAAACGGCGAAGCGCAGCGTGTGATGGTGGTTGCGCCTGGTTTCGGCGACGCCGGCGCCAACCGCTTCTCGTCAGGTCTAGCGCGCGTGTTCCTTGCCGACTGGGAGCATCGTGAGCGCAGCGGCGCCGAAATCGAAACCGAGATGAACGCGCGCTTTGCGCAAATCCCAGGCGCCACGGTGCGCGCGCGCATGCAGAACCCTTTCCAGGGTGGCGGAGGCGGCGGTGGCGGCGCCGACGGCGCATCAATCGTGCTGCTGGGCTCCACTTATGAGAGCCTCGCGGTAGTGGCCCAGCGCGTCATGGACCGCATGCGTGAGAGCCCGAACTTTCAGCGGCCGCGCATGAACTATCAGCCGACGTCGCCGCGTGTACTCGTCGACATCGATCGTGAGCGTGCTGCGGCGCTCGGTGTTTCGGTGCAAGCGATCGGACGCACACTCGAAGCGACGATGGGATCGCGCCGTGTGAACACGATTACGGACCGCGGCGAGGAATACTACGTCTACTTGCAAGCCGAGCGCGATGAGCGATCGAACATCGCCGATCTGACCAACAAGTACGTCCGGTCGGATCGCACTGGCGAATTGGTGCCGCTATCGACGCTGGTGAATGTCAACACTGTCGGTGACTCCGCTGAGCGCCGACGCATGAACCGCCAAGCGTCAGTGACAATCTCCGCTTCGATCGCGGGCGATTATGCGATCGGTGATGCGCTGAACGAGCTTGAGGCGCTCGCACGCGCAGAGATCGGCAATGAGCCGGTCACAATCGACTACACAGGCGCCGCCCGGCAATACAAGCAGTCTACCGGGGCGATCGCCTTCGCTTTCGCCTTCGCGCTGATTGTCGTGTTTCTGGTGCTGGCGGCGCAGTTCGAAAGCTTCGTCCACCCGCTCGTTATCATGGTGTCGGTGCCGCTCGCACTTACAGGCGGGCTGTTTGGGCTATTCTTGTTCAACGGCACGCTCAACATCTACAGCCAGATCGGTCTCATCATCCTCATCGCGCTCGCGGCAAAGAACGGGATTTTGATCGTCGAGTTCGCCAACCAGTTACGGGACGAGGGGCGCAACATTCGGGACGCCATTATCGAAGCGTCGGATTTGCGCGTTCGCCCTGTGTTGATGACGTCGGTCGCGACGATCGTTGGCGCCATCCCTCTTATTCTCGGACATGGAGCTGGAGCCGAGAGCCGGTTCACAATCGGCATTGTGATCTTCTTCGGCCTGCTGGTCGCGACATTGCTAACTCTGTTCGTGGTTCCGGTGTTTTACGATCTGCTTGCGCGGTATACGAAGTCGCCCGAGGCGACGGCGAAAGAGATCGAGGCGTTTGAGCACGGCGAAGCCGCCGCGCGTCCCGCCGAATAATTACTCGGCAGCTTCAACCATCAGATAGGCGATCAGGTCGCGGCGTTGCGTTTCATCGCGCACGCCTGCGAATGCCATGCGGTTGCCGGGCAAGAATGTCTGCGGGTTCTGGAGCCAGTGATCGAGATGATCGGCGTCCCAGACGAAGTTCGCGTCCTGAACCGCCTGGGAATACGTGAAGCCCTCCGCCGTTCCGATCTCGCGGCCGAACACAGCGTGCAGGTTCGGCCCTACTCGATGCGGCGCACCGGCTTGGATCACGTGGCAGGAGCGGCATTGCGCAAACACGCGGCGCCCGGCGTCGTAGCTCGCTTCATTGTAGGGCGGGGCCAGTGCGGCGATTTTTGCCTGCAATTCTTCAGTGCTCGGCGCTGGAGCGGCTGCCGTTTGCTCCGCAGGAGGCGCCTCGGGCGATCCGCATGCCGCGAGTGTGAGCAAAGCGGCGGCGAGCATAAGGCGCATCGAGGTTCCTCGGCTTAGATTGCTGCACATTCTCGCCGGCAAATCGTCAGACGCAATCGGGCGAAGCGTCCCAGGTTCCGATTGTGGAAAAGAAAGGGCCAGCGAAACAGCGCGTTAGAAAAATGGTGCCGCCTGAGGGACTCGAACCCCCGACCCTCGCATTACAAATGCGATGCTCTACCAGCTGAGCTAAGGCGGCCCACGGAGCGGGCTTTTGCCACTTTGTGAGCGGTTGCGAAAGCGCCGTTTCGCCGAGTTGTGGTTTGCCCCTCGCCATAGAAATGGCTAATGCGGGCGGCTGCCTGTGCGGCGCGCCGCCGAATGCGGCGTGTGGCTGGACTGTCAAAATCGGGGACGAACATGAGCTTTTGGGACTCAATTTTCCGCGCCGTATTCGGTAGCCGCGGCAGCACGCGTCCCACATCGCCGCCGCCACCTCCGCCGCCTCCGCCACGGACGCCGCCGCCGCCACCGCCTGCGGCGCCACCCGCGCCACCGCCGGTAACGCCGCCCGCACCGCCCCCGGTGACACCGCCTGCGCCGCCGCCGGTCACACCGCCAGCCCCGCCTCCGGCAACGCCGCCCGCGCCGCCGCCACCGCCGCCACCAGAACCGCCGCCGGTTTCGGGGCCGCCCGCCGGCTTCTCGCTCGACACGTTGCGGGCGCAGGATGCAGCCCGCGTCGCTGACTCCGAAATCGCTGCTCTGGCGCAACGCTTTGGCGCAGATGCGAATGTCGTGAAGGCGATCTTGCGTGTTGAGAGTGCGGGTCCGGGCTTTTCGGGCGGTAAGATTCTGATCTCATTTGAGCCGTTCTTTTTCAGCGAACTGACAGGCCATCGTTTCGACGCCTCGCATCCGGCGCTTTCGAGCAGTAGCAATCGCGCACCAGCTGGTGGCAACCAAGCCGCGCGCTGGGCGAAGGTCGCTGAAGCTTACGCACTTGATCCGGCTGCGGCCCTCGGCGCGACAAGTTGGGGCGCCTTCCAATTGCCGGGCCGCTATTTTGCGACTGCCGGATACGCAAACGTGTTCGTCTTCGTGGACGACATGGCCAAGTCGGAAGCGCGCCAATTGGCGGCGTTCGAAGCTTATGTTGGCCGCGCTGGGCTCGCGGACGAACTACAGCGGCGTGATTGGACGACCTTCGCTGGTGAGTATGAAGGCGGGCCCAACGCCGCGAGTTACGCGGCCGCTCTCGCCGCCGCTTATGCAGCGCTGCCGCCGTCAGGCGACGATGGCTACATCACGTCGTTGAAAGCGCAGAACAACGCTGCGCTGACGCGCGCTGATTACGAAGCCGCGGCTGCGACGCTCGGATGTGAAATTGAAGCCGTGCAGGCGGTGGTTGAAGTCGAAAGCGGGCGTCTCGGCGCCTTCGCTGCCGACGGGCGCCCGGTTATCCTGTTCGAACCACACATTTTCTCGCGCCGCACCAACCGCATGTTCGACGCGAGCCACCCGAATGTCTCGTATCCGACGTGGGATGCATCAAAGTATCCGCGCGCGCAGGAAGATCGTTGGAACCAGTTGAAGGCGGCTTACGCGCTCGATCCGCAAAACGCGGTGGCGTCGGCGAGCTATGGTCTGTTCCAGATCATGGGCTTCAACCACGCCGCGTGCGGCTTCGCCGATCCTAAGTCGTTTGTCACCGATATGGCCAAGAGCCAGCCACAGCAGCTGACGGCGTTCACCGCCTTTGTGCGCGCCAACAATCTGGCCGACGAACTGGTCCGTAAGGATTGGGAAGGCTTCGCGCGCGGCTATAACGGCAGCGGCCAGGTCGAGCGGTACGGCGGCTTGATGCGCGATGCGTACACGCGCTTGAAGAACCCACCAACATCGTGACGTGGACGCGGCGCATAGCGCTGCTTGCTGGCGGTTCGGAAGCGTCTTAGGTAGCGGGCTCCATGGCCCGCTATCTCATCACATCCGCGCTTCCGTACATTAACGGCATCAAGCATCTCGGCAATCTCGCCGGTTCGATGCTGCCGGCCGACATTCACGCGCGCTTCCGCCGCCTGCAGGGCCACGAAGTGTTGTTCATCTGCGCGACAGACGAGCACGGTACGCCGGCTGAGCTGGCGGCCGCTGAAGCCGGGCAGGACGTCGCGGTCTACTGCGCCGAGCAATACAAAGTTCAAAAGGACGCCTGCGCTGGCTTCAAGCTGTCGTTCGATCATTTTGGCCGGTCGTCCAATCCGCCGAACCATAAGCTGACGCAGCATTTCTGCGAGGTGTTGGAAAAGAACGGCCTGATCGAAGAGCGCGTTTCGCAGCAAATCTACTCGATCGACGACAAGCGTTTCCTGCCGGATCGTTACGTTGAAGGCACGTGCCCGAATTGCGGCTTTGAACGCGCGCGCGGCGATCAATGCGACAATTGCGGGACGTTGCTTGATCCGATTGAGCTTAAAAACCCGCGTTCGAAAATTTCAGGCTCCACGAACGTTGAGCCCCGCGACACCGCGCATCTTTTCCTCAAACAATCCAAGATGCAGGAGCAAATCCGCGCTTGGGTCGATAAAGCGACGGAGTGGCCGGCGCTGGCGCGTTCGATCGCGTACAAATGGCTCGACGAGGGGCTCATCGATCGTTCGATCACGCGCGATCTCTCATGGGGCATCAAGGTCACGCAGGACGGCAAGCCGCGTCCTGGCTTCGAGAACAAGGTGTTCTACGTCTGGTTCGATGCGCCGGTTGAGTACATCGGCTCGACCGTCGAATGGGCCGAAAGCACCGGCAACGAGTGGGAGCGTTGGTGGCGCACCGATAAGGGCGCGGACGACGTCACCTACATCCAAGTGATGGGCAAAGATAACGTCGCCTTCCATACGGTGAGCTTTCCCGTGACTATCATGGGCAGCCAGGAGCCGTGGAAGCTCGTTGATCGTTTGAAGGCGTTCAACTGGGTGACCTGGTACGGCGGGAAATTCTCGACGTCTGAGAAGCGCGGCATCTTCATGGACCAAGCACTCGACATTCTGCCGAGCGATTATTGGCGCTGGTACTTGATGGCGAATGCGCCGGAGAGTTCGGACGCTGCATTCACGCTCGAGCAATTCCAGCAGACGATCAACGCTGACCTCGCGAACGTGTTCGGCAACTTCATCAACCGCATTACGCGATTTGCGGCGTCGAAGTTCGATAGCGAAGTGCCTGATGGTGGCGCGCCCGGTCCTCACGAAGAAAGGCTCGCCAACGAATTTGCGGAGCGCCTGACGGCGCTCACGCAATTCCATGATCAGATGGAGTATCGCAAAGCCGCTGCGGAACTCCGCGCCATTTGGGTTGCCGGCAACGAGTATTTGCAGGTTTCAGCGCCGTGGACGGCACTGAAGACTGATCGCGATGCAGCGGCGGTCAGC
Source organism: Caulobacteraceae bacterium (assembly GCA_031431115.1). Classification (GTDB taxonomy): domain Bacteria; phylum Pseudomonadota; class Alphaproteobacteria; order Caulobacterales; family Aquidulcibacteraceae; genus Vitreimonas. The sequence goes on along the minus strand of JANPCV010000033.1, from coordinate 124,236 downwards.
GTGCGTACCGGTCTCAACGCCTGCGCACTTTTTGCAATCCTTGCTCAGCCCTTCATTCCAGACGCCGCCAAGACCGTGCTCGACGCAATCGGCGTGCCGGAAAAGAACCGCATGTGGCCGAACCCCGACGATCGAACCGTCTGGGACGCGTTGCCGCGAGGCCTGAAGTTCACACCGCCTGATGTGCTCTTCAAAAAAATCGAAGACGAACAGGTCGCCGATCTTGCCGTTCGCTTCGGTGGCGGCGGCGCGTGATCATCCGTCAGCTCAGCGCAAGCGATCTTGTCGCGTACCGTGAGCTGCATCGCTTCGGTATGACAGAATCGCCCGATGGTTTCGTCGATGTGGCGGCAACCGATGCCGCGCGTCCGGACTCCGATGTTGTGGCGATGCTCGCGCGCGGCGATGGCTGGGGCGCCTTCGACGGCGATCGCCTCATCGGCAAGCTCACCGTTGATGCGCTGCCTTACCCTTCGCTTGCGCACACGTTCTGGATCCACGCTGTCTATCTGCACCCGGACGCGCGCGGCACGGGCGCCAGCGGCAAACTCATCCGCGCCGCAATCGAAAGTGCGCGAAGCAAGGGCGCGCGCCGCGTCGCGCTCTGGGTCAACGGCGTGAACTCTCACGCGCGTAACCTCTACGAGCGCATGGGCTTCCGTCAGACCGGCCACATTCCAGGCGGTATCAAAATCGACGGCGTCTTCGTCGATGACGTACTGATGAGCCTCGCATTGCCGCCTTCAGAGTGACCCCAAAGCGCTAGACGGAACCTCCGATGGCGCCTAACAATTGAGGTGGGAACCGGCGGGACACGGAACTCGGGACATCGCGGAGGGGCGAATGGAATACGTCGATCAGGCAGTGGTCTACCTTCGCGAAGGCTTCGCGAACATCAACAATCCAAAAGGTCTTCTGATTGCGCTCGCCGCAGTCTTGTTCATGGGCTCGTGGCGCCAATGGATACCAGTAGGGCTGGTGGCCACCATCATTCACATCGCGATTGAGCGCCTCGCACCGGTGCTCGCTGGTGAAGGCGGCGACGTTACGCTGCCGCCGCTCATGGAAGAAGCGTTCTGGACGCAAGTCCTCGTTCTCTTCCTCGGCTATCTGATCATTATCGGCATCTTCTTCTTGTTGAAGAGCCTGCTGTTCAGAAAATCTTCCGCCGCGCATTAGCGCGAACGCTTCGCCTCATAGAGCGCAATTGCGGCGGCGACCGAGACGTTCAGGCTCTCGAGCGCCGGCGCGATTGGGATGCGTGCGCGCTTCTCGCACGCTTCGGCAACCGCTGGCCGTAAGCCTTTTCCTTCTGCGCCAACGACAATCAGCGCCGGCCGGTTGCCTTCGAGCGCTTCCGACAAGCCAAGCTCCGCTTCACCTTCAAGTGCGATGGTGACGTAGCCGTGCGCGCGTAGTGTCTCGATTGCGCGACCTAAATTCACGACGCGCGCATGCGGCACTGTTTCGATTGCGCCTGCCGCAGCTTTCGCAAGCACGCCTGTCAGCGGCGGCGACTTGCGGTCTTGCAAAATGACAGCGCGTGCGCCGAACGCGACCGCGGAGCGAAACGCCGCGCCGACATTTTGCGGATCGGTCACGCCGTCGAGCATGAGTACGCTGCGTCCATCCGGCGGCGTGCAGATCGCTTCCAACTCCTGCGGTTCGATTGGGAACGCGCGCACCGCCAAGCCTTGGTGCACGGCGCCAGGCGGCAACATGCCGTCGATCGCGTCCGGTTCGAGGATTTGTGTCTCGATTCCATCGGGCAGGCGCGAAGCGGCGTTGCGGGTCGCGACGACGCGTTCGATACGCCGCGAAGGGTTCGCCAAGGCTGCAAGCGAGGCATGTACGCCCCAAATCCAGGACGGGCCGCCAGCCTCAGCCTCGAATTCACGACGAGGCAGCGGGTTTATCGGTCGCGCACGGTCCGACTTGAGTGGGGGAGGGGGCTTGGGTATAGGACGCGCTCCGTGAAATCAGGGCCCTGGCTTACAGGTGCTTTGGCCTTCACGGAAGCATGGCCGGAAGGGTGGCCGAGTGGTTAATGGCAGCAGACTGTAAATCTGCCCGCGCGAGCGTACGGTGGTTCGAATCCACCCCCTTCCACCATCCTACCCTCGCGAAGCGAGTGTGGGATGGTGTCCTCCGAAGCCTTGGCGAAGGAGGGCATTATGCCATTTGCGAGCTTCGGATGGCGGACGCCAAGACGACTTGAAGCTGACTGAGCGGTTGCGGGTATAGCTCAATGGTAGAGCCGCAGCCTTCCAAGCTGAAGACGAGGGTTCGATTCCCTCTACCCGCTCCAACGCATCCTACGGCGCCGCAGAGATAGGCGCCGGCGCTCCAACAACCGCCGCTAGCTGCGTTTTTCCCCGGGAAAGCGAACGCCTCATGCGAGCGCGGGTTTGCGGGAAGGCGATACCGGCTAATAATGGCGCTTATCGTTAGCCTTGACGGGGAGGCGTCGATGTCGATGGCAGGGGCGATCCGGCGGATCGCATTGGGTTCGGTTGCATTGCTTCTCGGCGGCTGCGTCGGGATGGGCGATGTGCCGACGCGCGATGAATTTATGCGTGTCCCTCGCGAGATTCGAACCGGCGCAGCGCAGAGCGTGATTGAGCGGGTCGAGAGCACGGTCAATCGTGCGGAAATCGCTGCCGCAGTTCAGACCATCGTGACAGCGGCGCCGCTTTGTTATCCGTGGCCTGGCCTGTGGCTCAATGCCAGCGACCGCCGCAACGTCTATTTCGCCAGGTACGACCTGATGACCCGGGATTGGGGCAGCGATGTAACATCTGCGAGCCAAACCCGGATGCAGGAATTCGTGGATCTCGGTTTTCTTATTGCGCGGGAGCGGCCCGACATTGGCGCCGGCGTTGTTGAATACAATCTCACGAGCGACGGCGTCGCGTTCTTGCGCGGCTCGCCCTATGGCGGCGCCCGCCCGCAATTTTGCGCGAATTCGCAGCGGCGCTTGGTTGAGGTTACTGACACGCAGTTCGGGCAATATCCGTGCGGTAGCGTGCGTGTAACGTTCACTCATGTTGCGGACAGTTGGCCCGCGTGGGCCCGTACGAATGCAGCGCGCGAACGCCTCGACGCAACGTGGGCCCCGCCGTCCGTGCCTCTGATGGGCACAGTGACGCTTGGACGGCAATGGTTCGTACAAGGCGCGGCGCCGCCCGGTGTTCAGAGCGGCGCTCTACGCTCGCTATGTCTTGATGACTCTCGCCAAGTCGTTGGCGACGATTTGAACCTCAACGCCCAGTGATCAGTTCAGGACAAACGTCACCTTCATGTTGACGCGCCACTCGCTGATCTTGCCGTTTTTTGCGGTCACTTTGATGTCTTGAATCCAGGCGCCTTCGATGTTTTCGAGCGAGTCAGAAGCTTTCGCCATGCCTTGCTCGATGGCGTCCTCCAGACCCTTCGCGGAGCCAGCGGTGACTTCGATCACTTTTGCGACTGCCATGATGTCCTCCTTTGTGGAACGCCATCACGCTAGGCCGATCGGGCGGCGTACGCCATGAGCGCACGCCGCCCATCTTTCGCTACGAATTTGGTCGCAAACGCACGCCGAGCATGACGTTGCGCGGCGCGCCGGCAAAACCATTCACTGGCTCATAGTCTTCGTCCGCCAGATTGTCGGCGGCGACGTAAATTTGCGCGCCAGGCGCAACGTCCCAGGCCGCAGATGCGCGGAAGACATCGTATTCGCGCGTCACGCCGACGCCGGCGTAGAAGCTGTCATCGCCGTAGATATGGTCAGAACGTTCTCCCACGCGGCGCCAACCCAACTGACCAGAGAATGGTCCCCGATCGAAGTCGAGCGATGCGCTCCACAGGTCTTGTGGACGGCGAAGGAGCTGCGTTCCGGCGGCGGCGTCCTCGGCGCTTGTGTAGACGTATGAGAGCCGCGCCGTGAGCCAGGACGTCGGCCGCAACGCGAAGCGCGCCTCAGCGCTGTCAATGTCAGCTTGATCGATGTTCGCGTAGGCGAAGAACGAGTCGAAATCGATCAGGTCCTCAATTTCGGCGCTGCGATAGATCAGGCCGAACTCGATGCCTTCGGCTTGGCCGAACGCGGGAAAGCGTGCGTCTCCGCCCACTTCCCACGCCATGCCTCGCTCGGGTTCTAGGCTTGGATTGCCGAAATAGATGAAGCGCTCATAGAGCGTCGGCGCGCGGAAAGAGGCGCCATAGGCGGCATAAACGCGAAGTGCTTCGACGAGATTTACCGATGCGCCGACGCGCCATGTCGTTTCCGCGCCGAAGCCTTCGAAGTCATCGATGCGCACGGCGCCAGTCAAAGTGACATTGGCGAGACTGCCTTGAGCCGTAACGAACGCACCTTGATGCTCCTGCTCCGCGACAACCGTCGCGAAGCCTTGATCGATGTTCACTTCCTCCGTCTGGGTTTCGATGCCAAACGCAACCCCCGTGTTTGAGAGGACGCCAGTGTCGCCCGCGCGCCAGTCGAGTGTCAGGTCAGCGAAGCGCCGTTCGCCTGCGTAAACAGAGGTCGTGAAACCTCCGTTTTGTTCTTCACGGTCTTGCTCAAGTTGGCCGCCAGTTGCCCGCAACGAAAGGGCGTCGGAGAACCGCCATGTAGCGCCGAGGCGCGCAATGGTGAGATCGTTCTTTGAGACCTCAAGATCCGCATCGTCATCCCGGAATTCTCGGAATGGAAAAGTCGACTCATAGTTGAATGCGTCGAAATCGGCTCGGGCGGTGCGGTGACGCACCAGCAAATCGAGGGCGAGATTGTTGGTGACGTTTAGGTCGAAAACGCCTGTCAAAGTTGCGGATTCTGCCCCGTCGTCATCGCCCGTGTGCGTGACGATGCGTTCGGGCACCAGGTCGTAGCCGTCGGTGACGTAGCCTTCGCCGGTGATCGCATAGCGGAAGTCGCCAAGTGTCCCGTCGATCCCGGCTGTTGCGGCAAGCGTGTTGAACGAGCCGCCCCAGATATCGAGCTGGCCGTTTAGCGGCCCGTCGCCACCGCGGCGCGGAAGGATGTTGACCACGCCGCCAATTGCATCGGAGCCATACACAGCGCTCATTGGCCCTTGCACGATTTCGATGCGGGAGAGACCGCCCAGTGTGTCCTGGCCGGCGTCGAACGACGAGCCTGGCGACGAGGGATCGCTCAACCGCATGCCGTCAAACAACACGAGAGTGTGGTTCGAGTTCGCGCCGCCGGAGAAGAGGCTCGTTTGCTGTCCGAAGCCGCCGCTCTGCATGACGTTCATGCCAGGCGCCTCGGCGAGTGCGCCGGCGATGCTATTGATGCCGCGGCTGCGTGCTTCGTTGACGTCGATGACATCGACATCAGCTGGCAGCGTCTCAGCGTTTCCCGGAACACGTGTGGCGGTAATCACAAGATCGTCCGGCGCTTCCTGCGCATAAGCGGGAAGGGCAGACAGAGATGCAGCCGCCAACAAGGCGGCCTTGAAAAGATAACGCATAGGAGCGTCCCCATTTTGCGCGACGCCCCAACCCCTTGGGCGCGCAATGCAGCGACAAGCGGGGCGCTAAGATGCGCGGGGCCGCCCGCGTCGCTGCTGCGGAGACATCCGGTTCGACGGCTGAATCCCGGCCGGGCGAACGAGCGACGTGCGACGGCAGGTCTCCTGGCTCACGGCTCGATCGCGTTCCGCCGCCTTCCCAGGCTGTTTTGAGCCCAGTGGCGTGATGGCGGAGCGCTCGCCGCTTACAGTTGCGGGCACAGCCGCGGATTTGAGGTTGGAAACCTCGCACCGCGTTCCCATTTCGCGTCCTCATCGGACGACCGTCGCGCGGAGACCATTAGCCGCGCCGGAACGCTTCGCCAAGCCGTTGTGGGGCTTGACGTGCGCAATGCTACCGCTAAAGACCCGCACCTTACGCGCGCTTCGGCTGGGCCTTAGCGTCGATGATCTATTTGACACGCCGGAGAGACAGGACCTCACAATGGCCAAGGAAAAGTTTGAGCGGAACAAGCCGCACTGCAACATCGGCACGATTGGCCACGTCGATCACGGCAAGACGACGCTGACAGCGGCGATTACAATGGTTCTGTCCAAGCAGGGCGGCGCCAAGGCGATGTCCTACGCCGATATCGACGCCGCGCCGGAAGAAAAGGCCCGCGGCATCACGATCAATACGGCCCACGTCGAGTATGAGACCAAGGCGCGCCACTACGCGCACGTCGATTGCCCCGGCCACGCTGACTACGTGAAAAACATGATCACCGGCGCCGCTCAGATGGACGGCGCGATCCTGGTTGTGTCCGCTGCGGACGGCCCGATGCCGCAAACGCGCGAGCACATTCTGCTCGCCCGTCAGGTTGGCGTCCCCGCCCTCGTGGTGTTCATGAACAAGGTCGATATGGTCGATGACCAAGAACTGCTCGACCTCGTCGAAATGGAAGTTCGCGAACTGCTTTCTTCGTACAGCTTTCCGGGCGACGATATTCCGATCGTGAAGGGCTCGGCTCTCGCGGCCGTTGAAGGCCGTGATCCGCCGATTGGCGAAGACGCGATCATGCACCTGATGACCGCCGTCGACACCTACATCCCGCAACCGGCGCGTCCGCTGGATCTGCCGTTCCTGATGCCGGTCGAAGACGTGTTCTCGATCTCGGGTCGCGGCACGGTCGTCACTGGCCGCGTCGAAAAGGGCATCGTGAAGGTCGGCGAAGAAATCGAAATCATCGGCATCCGCCCAACTGTGAAGTCGGTCTGCACGGGCGTCGAAATGTTCCGCAAGCTGCTCGATCAGGGCCAAGCTGGCGACAACATCGGCGCGCTGCTCCGCGGCGTTGACCGTGAAGGCGTTGAGCGCGGCCAAGTTTTGGCCAAGCCGGGCTCGATCACGCCGCACAAGAAGTTCGAAGCCGAAGTGTACGTGCTGACGAAGGAAGAAGGCGGCCGTCACACGCCGTTCTTCACGAACTATCGTCCGCAATTCTACTTCCGCACCACCGACGTGACGGGCATCGTTGCGCTGCCTGAGGGCGTCGAAATGGTCATGCCGGGCGACAACATTAAGATGGTCGTCGAGCTGATCAACCCGATTGCCATGGACCAAGGTCTCCGCTTCGCCATTCGCGAAGGCGGCCGCACCGTTGGTTCGGGCGTCGTGGCGAAGGTGCTCGAATAGTTCGAGGCGCTAAGCGCTAAGACGAAAGGGCTGCCTTCTGGGCGGCCCTTTTTGTTTGTGGCGTTTCTCGCCCAGCACGAAAAAACGCCCCGCCTAGCCGCAAACAATGCAGTCTTTTTCAATATTTTTACCCTCGACGAGGAATTGGGTCTCAGCGACCCAGAAGTTCGTCCCTACGGGAAATCCTCCGCCTGGCGAAACCGCCCTCGGCGGTAGCGAAGCGGTAAACGGGGGGATACGTGTGGTAGAGGGCTATTCCGGGTCTTCGAAGGCTTGCTGGCGCTGGCTCGCTTGCCGCATCCAAACCGGGTTGAGTCCGCATCTCCTTAAGCGGATGAATCGCCCTGACCGGCGCGAGGGAGACGTGGATGGAACGCTTTGTGTTTGTGGCGGCGATAGCTGTGGCGATTATCTTCGGGATAGGCGCCGTCTTTGGTGGTCCCAACTGGTCGAATTTCAGCGTCCACATCGGAGATGATGACGGCGGTGGCGGCACCGCCCCGATCGTTGCGACCAGTGCGGGCGCCATGGCCGCCGAGACGTTCCCAGGCGGGACGCTCCGAATTAGAAATCTCGCCGCGATCGTGACGATCACGCCAGAAGATCGCGAAGATTATTCCATCGAAATCAGCAATACAGCGGGCCAACTGCCTATGCCGACCATCACCTCAGCTGATGGCCGCGTCATTATTGACGGCCAACTGCGTGGCCGGGTGCGCGGCTGTGGTGACGAACACGGCGGCGCAGACGTTCGCGGTTACGGCGATGGTGATTTCACCACCGACGAGCTGCCCCGGATTACGATTCGCGGGCCCCGGACGCTCAACGTGGATCGCAGCGGCGCCGGCTCAACGGAGATTGGCGCGACCCAATCACTGGAGCTTGAGGTAAGTGGTTGCAGCACGACAACAGCCGGCGACGTCACGGGCGGTCTGGTTCTGGATATCGCGGGCTCGGGAAACTTGATTGCCGGCGCCGCTGACAGCCTCGACGCGGACGTCGCGGGTTCGGCCGCAATAGTTACTGGCGCGATCGCGAACGGCGCCACGATAGATATCGCCGGGTCCGGTTCGGTCACCATGGCCTCCCTAATAGGCGAGCTGAATTCGGATGGCGCAGGCTCCGGCAGCGTCACAATTCGCGGCGGTGCGATCACTATCGCCAGCATCGATTTGGCCGGCTCTGGAGATGTGTCGATCGGCGCCACCGTGCAGGATCTGAACGTCTCGATCGTGGGCTCTGGCGGAGTCGACGTTACGGCCCCAGTTGGCAATATTGACGCGGAAATTGCGGGTTCCGGCAACGTTTCTGCTCCATCCGCAACGGGCTCCGTCCGTCAGGAGGTCTTCGGCTCAGGCGAGGTATCCGTAGGCCAATGACAGCCGCGCAAAACGCGCCTTGACGCCCTGGTTTCACCTCTGTAGGAAACGCCCCTTCGAGCCGGCTGTAAGCTTATGCTTAGACGCGGTTCGCAAGCTACGCGGCAGCTTCCTCGGATTTAGTGGGGTCGAGCGTGCGGGGTCAAAGGCTCCGTAAGACCAGCGTTTTTTGCGATCCAAGTCTTTCAAAGCGCCGTCGGTATCGGGCGGTGTTTTTCTCGTCGGCGCATCCAAATTGGGCGCGCCGCCGTGTTTTGCGTTCAGCGGCGTAGGCCGCGACGCAGGTGAATTGGGAAGACTTTGCGATGATGCAGCAAAACATCCGGATCAGGCTCAAGGCCTTTGATCACCGCACGCTTGACCTGTCGGCGAAGGAAATCGTGTCGACTGCAAAGCGCACGGGCGCGACCGTGATCGGCCCCGTGCCGCTGCCGACGCGCATTGAGAAGTTCACCGTCAACCGTTCGCCGCACGTCGATAAGAAGAGCCGCGAGCAATTCGAAATCCGCACGTTCAAGCGCGTGCTCGATATCGTTCAACCGACTCCGCAAACGGTCGATGCTCTGATGAAGCTCGATCTTTCGGCGGGCGTCGATGTTCAAATCCAAGTCCTGGGTTGATAGCGATGGCTCAAGAACAATCCCGTCGCACTGGCGTCATCGCGCGCAAAGTCGGCATGATGCGCGTCTTCGGTGAAGACAACGCGCACATCCCGGTCACCGTGCTTGATCTCGCTGGTTGCCAAGTTGTCGGCCGCCGCACCGTGAACGCTGAAGAGTACAAGAACTCCGCTGGCGAAGCGGTTGCGTTGAAGCCGAAGAAGTCGCGCAAGAATGAGAAGAACGCCCCGCCCGCTCGCGACGCGAAGGGTGACGGTTACAACGCCGTTCAGCTCGCTGCTGGCGCCACGAAGGCAAAGAACAAGACGGCTGCTGATCGCGGCCAGTTCGCCCGCGCGAAGGTTGAGCCGAAGGCGATCGTTCGTGAGTTTCGCGTCAGCGAAGATAACTTGCTGCCGGTTGGCGCGGTGATCTCCGCTGAACACTTCGTCCCGGGCCAAAAGGTTGATGTCGCTGGCATCAGCATTGGTAAGGGTTTCGCCGGCGCCATGAAGCGCTGGAACTTCGCCGGTCTTCGCGCCACGCACGGCGTCTCGGTTTCGCACCGTTCGCACGGCTCGACCGGTCAGCGCCAGGATCCGGGTAAAGTCTTCAAAGGTAAGAAGATGGCCGGCCACCTCGGTGACGAGCGCGTCTCTGTTCAAAATCTGCAAATCGTCCGCGTCGATGCCGAGCGCGGACTTTTGTTTGTTCGTGGCGCAGTGCCCGGCGCCGAAGGCGGCTGGGTTGAAGTGCGTGACGCTGCGAAGGTCGCGCTTCCGAGCGAAGCGCCGAAGCCCGCCGGCGTCCGCCAAGCGCAAGCCGCGGCTGAGTGAGGGCGGACATGAAACTCAACATTCAAACCCTCGACGCCAAGGCGGCCGGATCGATTGATCTGGACGACGCCATTTTTGGCATCACGGAAATTCGCGCCGACATCCTGCAGCGCATGGTGAAGTACCAACTCGCCAAGCGCCGGGCCGGAACGCACAAGACCCAATCGCGCGGTGAAGTCTCGGTCACGCACTCGAAGGTCTATAAGCAGAAGGGCACGGGCCAAGCGCGTCACGGCGCGAAGAACGCCCCGATCTTCCGCGGCGGTGGTCACGCGCACAATCGCCTGCCGCGCGACTACACGCACGATCTGACGAAGAAGTTTCGCGCTCTCGCGCTTCGTCATGCTCTCTCGGCGAAAGCCAACGCTGGCGACATCATCGTGATCGATGCGCTGACGTTGAAGGACGGCAAGACGGCCGAGCTGAAGAAGTCGCTGAGCAATCTGAAGCTCGAGAAGGCGTTGTTCATCGCCGGCGCCGAAGTCGACGTGAATGTTGCGCGCGCTGCTCGCAACATTCCGTATATCGACATTCTGCCGAACGCCGGCCTCAACGTTTATGACATCCTGCGCGCCCACAAGCTGGTGCTGACGCAAGATGCCGTCAACGCGATCCACGAGCGCTTCAAGGACAAGGCAAAAGCCGCTCCGAAGAAGCGCGCTGCCAAGAAAACCGAAGTTGAAGGAGCCGCGGCATGAGCGCGCTCAACAAACATTACGACACCATCATCGCGCCGGTGATCACGGAAAAGGCCACTCTGCTCTCCGAGCTGAACAAGGTCGTCTTCCGCGTTCCGCTTACGGCGACGAAGAAGGACATCAAGGAAGCTGTTGAAGCTCTTTTCAAAGTCAAAGTGGGCGCGGTGAACACCATCGTCCGCAAGGGCAAGGCGAAGAACTTCCGCGGCACGCCGGGCAGACGCTCCGACCACAAGAACGCGGTCGTAACCCTGCTCGACGGTTACTCAATCGACGTGACGACGGGGCTCTAAGATGGCGTTGAAGACTTTCCGCCCAACCTCACCGGGCCGCCGTCAGCTCGTGATCGTTGATCGCGCTGAGCTGCACAAAGGCAAGCCGGTGAAGGCGCTGACCGAAGGACTGACCAAGTCCGGCGGCCGCAACAATATGGGCCGCCTCACAGCGTTCCGTCACGCTGGTGGCCACAAGCGCACGTATCGCAAGATCGACTTCAAGCGCCGCAAGTGGGGCGTTGAAGCGAAGGTCGAGCGTCTCGAGTACGATCCGAACCGCACGGCCTGGATCGCGCTGATCAAGTACACGGACGGCGAGCTTGCTTACATCATCGCGCCGCAACGCTTGAAGGTCGGTGACACGATCATCGCCAACGAGCGCGTCGACGTGAAGCCTGGCAATGCAATGCCGCTGAAGTCGATTCCGGTCGGCACCATCGTTCACAACATTGAGCTGAAGCCGTTGAAGGGCGCCCAGATGGCGCGTTCGGCCGGCACCTACGCTCAAGTCGTTGGCCGCGATGCTGGCTACGCTCAGCTGCGCATGGCTTCCGGCGAAGTCCGCATGGTCCAAGACGTTTGCATGGCCACGATCGGCGCCGTGTCGAACCCTGACAACATGAACGAAGTCTGGGGCAAGGCCGGACGCACGAAGTGGCTCGGCCGCAAGCCGAGCGTTCGCGGCGTCGCCATGAACCCGGTCGACCACCCCCACGGTGGTGGTGAAGGCAAAACCTCCGGCGGACGTCACCCAGTGACGCCGTGGGGCAAGAAAACCCGCGGTCCGAAGACCCGCAAAACCAAGCCGTCGGATCGTTTGATCATCCGTCGTCGTCACTCGAAGAAAGTGAGCTAATCCAGATGCCGCGTTCTGTTTGGAAAGGCCCGTTCGTCGACGGTTATCTGATCGCCAAGGCCGAAAAGGCTGCTGGCTCCGGCCGTCGCGAGACCATCAAGACCTGGTCGCGCCGCTCCACCATCATGCCGCAATTCGTCGGCCTCACGTTCCAAGTTCACAACGGCAAGCAATTCACGCCGGTGCTCGTGAGCGAAGACATGGTCGGCCATAAGCTCGGCGAGTTCGCGCCGACGCGGAACTATTTCGGCCACGGCGCCGATAAGAAGGCCAAGAGGAAGTAAGCCATGTTGGTCGCGAAAGAAAAACAGCGTGGGCCGGACGGCAAGAATCGCCGCCGTGAAGCTTCTAACGAAGCTAAAGCGATCCTGCGTACGCTCCGGATCAGCCCGCAAAAGCTGAACCTGGTCGCTCAATCGATCCGTGGTCTCTCGGCCGAAAAGGCCGTGAATGAGCTGCGCTTCAGCCAGAAGCGCATCGCCAAGGACGTTCTGAAGTGCCTGAAGTCGGCGATTGATAACGCCGAAAACAATCACGGCCTCGACGTTGACGGCCTCGTGGTTGCGCAAGCTCACGTCGGCAAGAACATCGCGATGAAGCGCATGCATACACGCGCTCGCGGTCGCGGCGTCCACATCGTGAAAATGTTCTCTCAACTCACCATCGTGCTGCGCGATACGACCAAGCAGCCCGAAAAGGCGGAGGCCGCCTAATGGGTCAGAAAGTCAATCCGATCGGGCTTCGGCTCGGCATCAACCGCACCTGGGACAGCCGCTGGTACGCAAGCGGCACTCAGTTCGCGACGTTGCTCCATCAGGACATCGCGATCCGCAAGTTCCTTCGCGAGAAGCTGAACGCTGCCGGCATCTCGAAGATCATCATCGAGCGTCCGCTGAAGAAGTGCCGCGTCACGGTTCACACCGCGAAGCCAGGCGTCGTCATCGGCAAGAAGGGCGCTGACATCGAGAAGCTCCGCAAGGAACTCGCGAAGATGGCTCCGGGCGCCGAAGTTCACCTGAACCTCGTCGAAGTGCGCAAGCCAGAAACCGACGCGATGTTGGTCGCCGAAGGTGTGGCTCAGCAGCTGGAGCGCCGCGTTGCGTTCCGCCGCGCCATGAAGCGCGCGATGCAGTCGGCTATGCGTCTCGGCGCACAGGGCATCCGCATCAACGTTTCGGGCCGTCTCGGCGGTGCAGAAATCGCGCGCATGGAATGGTATCGCGAAGGCCGGGTGCCGTTGCACACGCTGCGCGCTGACGTCGATTACGGCTTCACCGAAGCTGACACCGCGTACGGCAAGATCGGCGTGAAGGTCTGGGTCTTCAAAGGCGAGATCCTCGAGCACGATCCGATGGCGCAAGATAAGCGCTCGTTGGAAACCGGCGAGAGCCGTGAGCGCCGCGATCGCGATGATCGTGGCCCGCGTGGTCCGCGCGATGATCGTCCGCCGGGTGATCGTCCGCGTCGTGGCCGCCGTCCGCCGGGTGGCGAAGCTGGTTCAGAGCCGGAGGCATAACTCACCATGATGCAGCCGAAGAAAACCAAGTTCCGGCGCGCCCACAAGGGCCGCATCAAAGGGAACACGAAGGGTGGCAGCGCCCTTAACTTTGGCCAGTTTGGCCTGAAGGCGCTGGAGCCTAACCGCGTGAACGCGCGCGAAATCGAAGCTGCTCGTCGCGCGATCACGCGTGAGATGAAGCGCCAAGGCCGCGTGTGGATCCGTATCTTCCCGGACGTGCCGGTTTCGCAAAAGCCGGTCGAAGTCCGCATGGGTAAGGGCAAGGGCGCGGTCGAGTTTTGGGCCGCGCGCGTCGCGCCTGGCCGGATCATGTTCGAAATCGACGGCGTGCCGGAAACGGTCGCGCGTGAGTCGCTGCGCCTTGGCGCCGCGAAGCTGTCGGTTCGCACCAAGATCGTCGCGCGGATTGAGGGCCTCTGATTATGGCAAACCAAGACGTCAAATCCGTCCGTGATAAGGACTCCGCCGCTCTGAAAGGCGATCTCTCTTCGCTGAAGAAAGAGCAGTTCAACCTGCGCTTCCAGCAAGCGACCGGGCAACTCGAAAAGTCCTCGCGCATCCGCGAAGTTCGTCGCTCGATCGCGCGCACGAAGACGGTGCTGCGCGAGAAGTCACCGAAAGCGAAGGTTTAAGCGATGCCGCGCCGCATAATGACCGGAACCATCGTGAGCGACAAAGGCGACAAAACTGTCGTCGTGCAGGTTGAGCGCACCTATCTGCACCCGCTCCTGAAGAAGACCGTTCGCCGGTCTGCGAAGTTCCACGCCCATGACGAAGCCAACGCCTTTAAAACGGGCGAGAAGGTCAACATTCAAGAATGCCCGCCGAAGTCCAAGCTGAAACGCTGGGAAGTCGTCGGACGCGTCGGAGCATAATCCTATGATCCAGATGCAAACCAATCTTGAGGTCGCCGACAATTCCGGCGCGAAGCGCGTGATGTGCATCAAGGTGCTTGGCGGCTCTAAGCGCCGCTACGCCAGCGTGGGTGACATCATCGTCGTGTCCGTAAAGGAAGCGATGCCGCGCGGCCGCGTTAAGAAGGGCGATGTCCGCAAGGCGATCGTCGTGCGCGTGTCGAAAGACATCAAGCGCAAGGACGGCTCGACCATCCGCTTCGACTCGAACGCTGCGGTTCTGATCAACAACCAAGGCGAGCCGATTGGCACGCGTATCTTCGGACCGGTGCCGCGCGAATTGCGCGCGAAGAACCAGATGAAGATCATCTCGCTCGCGCCGGAGGTTTTATAAATGACCGCCCGCATTAAGAAGGACGACACCGTCATCATCATCGCCGGTAAGGACAAGGGCCGCTCTGGCCGGGTTCTGAAGGTGATGCCGAAGGAAGAACGGGTTATCGTCGAAGGCCTGAACCTCGCGAAGCGCCACACCGCGCCGAACGTCACGCATCCGAATGGCGGCGTGATTGCGAAGGAAGCCTCGCTTCACCTTTCCAACGTTGCGCTGCGCGACCCCAAGACGGGCAAGCCGACGCGCGTTGGTTTCAAGACGAACGACAAGGGCGTGAAGGTCCGTGTGGCCAAGGGCTCGGGAGTTGAGATCGATGTCTGACCCGCAAACCGATAAGGTTGCGAAGGCCAAAGCGGCCGCCGCGGAAAAGAAGGCGAAGGCTGCGGCCGGCGCCGGAAAGCCGCGCGCGCCGAAGCCTGCCGGCTACACGCCGCGCTTGAAGCAGCGCTATACCAAAGAAATTCGCGCCAAGCTGAAGGACGAGTTCAAATACACGAACGAGATGCAGATTCCGCGTCTTGAAAAGATCGTGTTGAACATGGGCGTTGGCGAAGCGACCGCTGACTCCAAGAAGCTCACGTCCGCGATCGAAGCGCTGACTGCAATCTCCGGCCAAAAGCCGGTGGCCACGAAGGCCCGTAAGTCGATTGCCGCGTTCAAGCTTCGTGAAGGCATGAGCATCGGCGCGAAGGTCACCCTTCGCAAAGATCAGATGTACGAATTTCTGGACCGCCTGGTCACGATCGCGCTGCCGCGCGTGAAGGACTTCCGTGGTCTGAATGGCAAGAGCTTCGATGGCCATGGCAACTACGCCATGGGCATCAAGGAACACATCGTGTTTCCTGAAATCAATTACGACCAGATCGATCAGATCTGGGGTCTCGATATCGTCGTCTGCACCACCGCGAGCACCGATGACGAGGCCAGAGCTTTGTTGAAAGAATTCGATTTCCCGTTCCGGAACTGATCGCGCGAGCGATCCACCCCAGAACGCACCGGGAGAGAGCAGAGAGTATGGCCAAGACCAGTTCTATTGAACGCAACAAGAAGCGTGAACGGCTTTCGAAGCAGTTCGCAGCACGCCGCGCGAAGTTGCGCGCCACTGCGCTGAACGAAGCCCTTCCGCTCGAGGAGCGTTTCGCCGCCCGCCTGAAGCTGGCGCAGCTGCCGCGCAACTCATCACCGACGCGCATCCGCAATCGCTGCGAGCTGACGGGTCGTCCGCGCGCATTCTACCGTAAGCTGAAACTCTCGCGTATCGCGCTCCGTGAACTGGCCTCAAGCGGTCAGATCCCGGGCATGGTCAAGTCGAGCTGGTAAGGGAGCGTCGATAGATGAACATCAACGATCCCGTCGGCGATTTGATCACCCGCATCCGCAACGCGCACCTGCGCGGCCGTTCGAAGACGCATTCGCCGGCCTCGACGCTTCGCAACCGCGTGCTTCAAGTGTTGAAGGACGAAGGCTACATCCGCGACTTCCGCGAGATCGAAAAAGAGGGCCGCAAGGAACTCGAGATCGAGCTGAAGTATTTCGAAGGCGCGCCGGCGATCCACGAGATCACGCGCGTTTCGAAGCCGGGCCGCCGCGTCTATTCTTCGATTAAAGATCTTCGCCTCGTCCGCAACGGCCTCGGCATTTCGATCATCTCGACCCCTAAAGGCGTGATGAGCGACAATGCCGCCCGTGACGCGAACGTCGGCGGCGAAGTCCTCTGCGAGGTCTACTAATGTCCCGCCTCGGTAAAAGACCGATCCCCGCTCCCAATGGCGTCACCGTTACGGTGAAGGGCCAAGAGGTGAGCGTGAAGGGTCCGAAGGGCACGCTAAACTTCCGCGCGCACGACGATGTCGAAGTTGCGTTCGGCGACGGCGCGCTCTCGGTGAAGCCGCGCCATGAAACCACCCGCGCTCGCGCGCTGTGGGGCACGACGCGCGCTGTTCTTGCGAACAACGTGAAGGGCGTCACGGAAGGGTTCGAAAAGAATCTGGAAATGACCGGCGTTGGCTATCGCGCCGCGATGCAAGGCAAGAATCTGCAGATGCAACTCGGCTACAGCCACGAGATTATCTACCAGCCGCCGGAAGGCATCACGATCGCGGTGCCAAAGCCGACCGAAATCAAAGTCAGCGGCGTTGATCCGCAAGTCGTCGGCCAAGCCGCGGCTGAAATCCGCTCCTACCGTCCGCCGGAACCCTACAAGGGCAAGGGCGTGCGCTATGTCGGCGAGTATATCCGCCGCAAGGAAGGCAAGAAGAAGTAAGCCATGGTCCGCAAGCTTAACCCCACCGAGCGCCGCGCTCAGCGCAACCGCACCCGGCTGAAGAAGCTCGCTGGCGAAGGCCGGCTGCGCCTCTCCATCTTCCGCTCGTCGAAGCACATTTCGGCGCAGCTGATCGATGACGAGAAGGGCGTGACCGTCGCTTCCGCTTCGACGCTCGATGAAGCCTTCAAGAGCACGGGCAAGAAAGCCTCGGACAAAGACGGCGCGGCGGCTGTCGGCAAACTGATCGCCGAACGCGCGGTCGCCGCCGGCAAGAAGTCAGTCGTGTTCGACCGCGGCCGTTATGTATTTCATGGCCGGGTAAAAGCCCTGGCCGACGCCGCCCGCGAGGGCGGACTCGAATTCTGAGGAAGCTGAGATGACGGACGAAACCGCAGGCGGCCCACCGGCCGACGCACCAGGCGCAGATCAGCGACCGGCTCGCCCGCGCGGCCCGCGCCGCGGCGGTCCAGGCGGCGGCGCTGGCCGTGGTCCGGGTGGTGGCCCGGGCGGCGGACGTGGCGGCGGCCCAGGCGGCAACCGTGGCGGCCCGCGCCGTGATGACCGCAATCGTGGCGGCAACGAAGAACGTGCTGAAGGCGAATTGGTCGACAAGCTCGTCGCCATCAATCGCGTCGCAAAGGTCGTGAAGGGCGGTAAGAACTTCGCGTTCGCCGCGCTCGTCGTCGTTGGCGATAAGAAGGGCCGCGTTGGCTTCGGTCACGGCAAGGCGCGTGAAGTGCCGGAAGCGATCCGCAAGGCGACCGAAGAAGCCAAGAAGTCTCTCGTGCGCGTTCCGCTTCGTGAAGGCCGCACGCTGCACCATGACGGCAGCGGCCGTTGGGGTGCTGGCAAGGTCATGCTGCGTGCAGCGCCTGCCGGTACAGGTTTGATCGCCGGCGGTCCGATGCGCGCTGTGCTTGAAGTGTTGGGCGTGTCTGACGTCGTGGCCAAGTCGAAGGGTTCGTCGAACCCGTACAACATGGTGCGCGCCACGATCGACGCATTGAAAGAGCAAAGCTCGCCGCGCCAAGTTGCGAACCGCCGTGGCCTGAAGGTTGCCGATCTCGTCGGCCGCCGTAAGGACGGCGCGAGCCTCGGCGAAGTGGCGGCGGAGGGTTGATAGATGGCTACCGCTAAGAAAAAGGCCGCGAGCGGCAGCACGGTTAAGGTTCGCCGCGTGGGCAGCCCGATCCGTCGTGAATTTGATCAACGCGCTACGCTTCTGGGTCTCGGCCTGAAGCGCGCCAACCAAGTTGTCGAACTTGAGGACACGCCTTCGATCCAAGGCATGATCCGCAAAGTCGCCCACTTGGTCGAAGTCGTGAAATAACAGACGGCCTCGCCGTCGGAGCAAGTACGATGAAACTGAACGAATTGGCCGATAATCCGGGCTCAACCAAGAAGCTGATGCGCGTGGGACGCGGCGTCGGCTCTGGCAAGGGCAAGACCGGCGGACGTGGCGTGAAGGGACAAAAGTCCCGTCGCGGTGTGTCGATCAATGGTTTCGAAGGCGGTCAGATGCCGCTCCACATGCGTATGCCGAAGCGCGGCTTCAACGCGCTGAACAGCAAGACGCATCAGTGGCTCAACCTGACCACGCTGCAAAACGCGATCGATAACAAGAAGATCGACGCGAAGAACGATATTACCGAAGACACGCTGGTTGAGGCCGGTGTGTTGCGCCGCAAGAAAGACGGCGTGCGCCTCCTTGCGCGCGGCGAGCTGAAAGCCAAAGTGAACATCACCGTTTCTGGCGCCTCCGCTGCGGCTATTGCCGCTGTAGAAAAAGCTGGCGGTAAGGTGACGCTGCTTAATCCGCCTGCGGCGGACGAAGCAGCAGCCTAAGGTTCGCTCTCCGGACGGGGGAGTATTCCGGCCTCGCCGGATCACATTCGGAGAAGCGCGCCCACATGGCATCAGCCGCAGAACAGCTAGCCGCAAACATCAACTTTGCGGCGTTCGCGAAGGCGACAGAGCTACAAAAACGCATTTGGTACACGATCATTGCACTGATCGTTTATCGCATCGGCACCTTCATCCCGATCCCCGGCATTGATCCGGCTGCGTTCTCGCAAGCGTTCCAGACCCAAGCCGGCGGCATCCTCGGCATGTTCAATACGTTCTCCGGCGGCGCCGTTGAGCGTATGGCGATCTTCGCGCTGAACGTGATGCCGTACATCTCGTCGTCCATCATCATGCAGCTGCTGTCGACGTCGATCCCGTCGCTTGAGCGCTTGAAGAAGGAAGGCGAAGTCGGCCGCAAGCAGATCAACCAGTACACACGTTATCTGACGCTCGTGCTTGCGCTGGTGCAGTCTTACGGCATCGCGATTGGCCTGCAGTCCAGCGTAGGTGTTGTCACCAATCCAGGCTTGTTCTTCGTCGCCTCCACCGTGATCACGCTCACGGGCGGCACGATGTTCTTGATGTGGCTCGGCGAGCAGGTGACGGCGCGCGGCGTCGGCAACGGCATCTCGCTCATCATCTTCGCGGGCATTGTCGCGGAAATGCCGCGTGTCGTGATGCAGTCCTTGGCTTTGGCGCGAACCGGAGACGTCAATCCGTTCGGTCTGCTCATGATCGCTGCAGCCATGCTAGCGGTTGTTGTCTTCGTTGTATTCATCGAGCGCTCGCAGCGCCGGCTTGTAGTTCAGTATCCGAAGCGGCAGCAGGGCAACCGGATGTTCATGGGCGAGAGCTCGTTCTTGCCGCTGAAGATCAACACCGCAGGCGTCATCCCGCCGATCTTCGCGTCTTCGCTACTGATGCTGCCGACGACTGTTATCGGCTTCATGGGCATGGGCACGAACGCACCGGAATGGGTTAGCCAGCTGCAGGGATTCATCGGTTACGGCCAGCCCGGCCACATGATCCTTTACGCGCTTGGCATCATCTTCTTCTGCTTCTTCTACACGTCGATCGTGTTCAACCCGGAAGAAACCGCGGACAATCTGCGCAAGTACGGCGGCTTCCTGCCCGGCATCCGTCCTGGCAAAAAGACAGCGGAATATCTCGACTACGTGCTGACACGTCTCACAGTTATTGGCGCCGCCTACATCACGGCAGTCTGCTTGCTGCCTGAAATTCTAATCGCGTACTACGCGGTGCCATTCTATCTCGGCGGTACTTCAATCCTGATCGTGATCTCGGTGACGCTCGATACGGTCGCGCAGATTCAGTCGCATTTGGTCGCGCACCAATACGAAGGTCTGATCAAGCGTTCGAAACTGCGTGGTTCGGGCGGCGGGATCGTCAAGAAATGAATCTGATCCTGTTCGGCCCTCCGGCCGCTGGCAAAGGTACGCAAGCGAAGCGTCTCACCGCCGAACGGGGCTACGTCCAGCTTTCGACCGGCGATATGCTGCGGGCTGCGCGCAAGTCCGGTTCAGAGCTTGGCCAAAAGGTCGCCGCGATCATGGATTCCGGCTCGCTGGTGTCGGACGAGATCGTCATTGCGCTGATTGAAGACGCCCTTGCGCAAAACAAGGCTGCTCCGGGCTTCATCTTCGACGGATTTCCACGCACCGTTGCGCAAGCCGAGGCGCTCGATGCGATGCTGTCGAAGCACGGCACGCAAATCGATCGTGTTGTGCAGCTGGAAGTCGACTCGCAGCAATTGCTTGAGCGCATTGCAAAGCGCTTCGCCGAAGAGGGCAGAGCCGACGATAATCCCGAAGCGTACAAAGTGCGTTTGAATGCCTACCTCGCGCAAACCGCGCCGCTCATCCCGTACTACGAGAAGCAGAACAAGCTCCGCGGCGTAGATGGCATGGCCGGCATCGAGGATGTGGCCACGTCCATCGCCGCCGCGATCGACGCTCGCTAGAAAGTCAGCGCGGGCGCGCGCAGTCGCGCGATCCACTCCGCGAACTTCGCTGACCAATCGACAAGCACGCCGCGGAACGCTTCGTCCGTGATCTCGCCATCAACGATCAAGCCGTCGCGATAGTTGAGATAGATTTCAGGTTGCGCCGTGAGCGCAGCGCCCACGGCGCTAACCACCGAGCGAAGTTGCGATTGCGCGGCGGCGGTGCCCACCGCGCCGAGAGTTGCGCCAACGACCGCCGCTGGTTTGCCCGCCCAAGAATTTTTGCCCCACGGAGGTGAACCCCATTCGATCGCGTTCTTCAGCGCGGCAGAGAACGTGCGATTAAATTCGGGCGTCACGAACAGCACAGCGTCGGCGCTCTCGATCTGGTGTTTGAAGCGGACGACCGACGCGGGAAGTTCAGATTCGAGATCCTGGTCGTAGAGCGGCAAATCGCCGATCTCGACGATCTGGAGGTCAAGCTTCGGGCGCGCGACCTTGGCCAGCGCCTGCGCGAAAATGCGGTTTACAGAGCCTTTGCGGAGGCTCCCGACGACGACGGCGACTGTGGCAGTCATTTTTGATCCCCTAGTAACGGTTGGTAACTAGGGCTATATGAGTGCCTATGAAGGCCGCTCAAGAACGCACACAGACCTCACTAGGTCACACCGCTGTATCCGACATCCAGTCCCATGATTGCCGGGCGGTCAGCGCCATTCTTGGCCGGATCGGAGATAAATGGAGCGTGCTGATCATTCAGCGGCTGGGCGAGGGGTCCAGAAGGTTTAACGAAATCAAGCGGATCATCGGCGGGATTTCCCAGCGGATGCTGACGTTGACCCTCCGCAATCTCGAGCGCGACGGCTTGGTCAGCCGAACTGTCACGCCGACAGTTCCGCCGCGGGTGGACTACGCTCTGACCGACCTCGGAAGGGACCTGTTGATCCCCGTTTCGGCCCTTGGGCAGTGGGCCATCCAGCATACCCCTTGTATTGAGGCGTCTCGCGCACGATTTGACGCTGCCGACGCGGCGCAAACGCCGCAACAGGAACGCGTTTCGGCTGGTTGACGCGGCATTTCGCCCCGCTATAACCGCCAACTTCGCGAACACCTAACCGCGATGCTCCCCGGACCAAACGGTCCGGAGGCGTCGCGCCTATTGCGTTTGGAGCACTGCCAACATGGCTCGTATCGCCGGCGTAAATATCCCGACCCAAAAGCGCGTTGTTATCGCGCTGCAATACATCCATGGGATCGGCCAACACTACGCCAAAGAAATCACTCAGAAGGTCGGCATCGCGCCGGAGCGCCGCGTCAGCGAACTCACGGACGCTGAGGTTCTCCAAATCCGCGAAGCGATTGACCGCGACTACAACGTCGAGGGCGATCTTCGTCGCGAGACCGCAACGAACATCAAGCGCCTGATGGATCTGGGCTGCTATCGCGGTCTGCGTCACCGCCGCGGCCTTCCGGTCCGCGGTCAGCGCACGCACACGAACGCGCGCACGCGCAAGGGTCCGGCAAAAGCAATCGCCGGCAAAAAACAAGCGACCAAGAAGTAAGGACACGCCGCAATGGCTAAGGAATCCACGCGAGTTAAGAAGCGTGAACGTAAGAACATCGTCACTGGCGTTGCGCACGTGAATGCGTCGTTCAACAATACGATGATCACGATCACCGACGCGCAAGGCAACACGATCTCGTGGTCGAGCGCCGGCACGATGGGCTTCAAAGGCTCGCGCAAATCGACGCCGTACGCCGCGCAGGTCGCCGCTGAAGACGCGGGCCGCAAGGCGATGGAGCACGGCATGCGCACCGTCGAGGTGAACGTGTCTGGTCCAGGTTCGGGCCGTGAAAGCGCGCTGCGCGCACTGCAAGCTGTCGGCTTCACCGTGACGTCGATCCGCGACGTGACGCCGATCCCGCACAACGGCTGCCGTCCGCCGAAGCGCCGCCGGGTCTAAACGGAATACTGTACTGGCGCGCGATCCTCCGCTGCGCCGTTTGATTGAGAGCGATGAATGTCGATCGAAAAAAATTGGCTTGAACTGATCCGCCCGAAGAAGCCCGTCATTGAGCACGCGTATGACGCGTCCAAGCGTGGCACTTTGATCGCGGAACCGCTTGAGCGGGGCTTTGGCCTCACGCTCGGCAACGCGCTGCGTCGCGTGCTGCTCTCGTCACTGCAAGGCGCTGCGATCACGTCTGTGCAAATCGACGGCGTCGTCCACGAGTTCAGCTCGATCCAGGGCGTCCGCGAAGACGTCACCGACATTGTGCTCAACCTGAAGCAAGTCGCCATCCGCATGCGCGGCGAAGGCCCCAAGCGCGTCATGCTGACGAAGACGGGTCCGGGCGAAGTGAAGGCCAGCGACATTCAGACGGTTTCCGACATGGAAATCCTGAACCCCGACCACGTGATCTGCACGCTGGACGATGGCGCGAACCTCCGCATGGAACTGACGATCAACAACGGCAAGGGCTACGTCCCGGCCGAACAAAATCGTCCCGACGATGCGCCGATCGGCTTGATCGCGATCGACTCGATCTACTCGCCGGTTCGCCGCGTTGCTTATCGCGTCGAGAACACGCGCGAAGGCCAAGTCCTCGATTACGACAAGCTCATCATCGAAGTTGAAACCAACGGCGCTGTGCGTCCGGAAGATGCGATCGCGTATGCCGCGCGCATCCTGCAGGACCAGCTGCAAGTGTTCATCACCTTTGAAGAGCCGAAGCAAAAGAAGGAAGGCGGCGACAAGCCAGATCTTCCGTTCAATCCGGCTCTGCTCAAGAAGGTCGACGAACTCGAACTTTCGGTGCGTTCGGCAAACTGCTTGAAGAACGACAACATCGTTTACATCGGCGACCTCATCCAAAAGTCGGAAGGCGAAATGCTTCGCACCCCGAATTTCGGCCGCAAGTCGCTTAATGAGATCAAAGAAGTCCTCGCCTCGATGGGTCGCCATCTGGGTATGGCGGTCGAGAATTGGCCGCCGGACAACATCGAAGATCTCGCCAAGAAGTACGAAGATCAAATCTAACGGAGAGCCGGGCTAGGCCTGGCTTGGGGAAGCAGCATGCGTCACGGCTCAGGACATAAGAAACTCAACCGCACGGCCAGCCACCGTCTGGCGATGTTCGCCAACATGGCTGCCGCTCTGGTGAAGCACGAGCAAATCGTGACGACGCTGCCTAAGGCGAAGGCGCTTCGTCCGGTCGTCGAGCGTCTCGTGACGCTGGCGAAGAAGGGCGATCTCGGCGCTCGCCGGCTTGTTCTCTCGCGCATGCGCGACGAGACGCAGACCAAGAAGCTCTTCGAGACGCTCGCGCCCCGCTACAAGGCCCGTGCGGGTGGCTACACGCGCGTGCTTAAGGCCGGCTTCCGCCACGGTGACAACGCCCCGCTCGCCGTCATCGAATTTGTTGATCGCGACGAAGACGCGCTCGGCAAGGATAGCGGCGCGCGCCCGGAAGCGATCTACACCGAAAACTGATCCGCCTCGCAGGCGTGTTTGATCTGAAGCGGCGTCACGAAAGTGGCGCCGCTTTTTCGTTGCGGGCGATAGCGACCTCACCACCGAGCCCTTGACTCAATATTTGCAATAAATTAGAAATATTGCAGATATGAGCAGGAGGTTCCGGTGTCCGATCTCTACCGCCCCAAGGGGTTTTCCAGCGCGGTCTGTTACGTCGATCCGAAGGCGGCCTTCCGCTTTCTTGAAGAAGCGTTCGGGTTTGAGCCGTTGATGGTCATCCTCGATGAGAACGACAACATCGCCCATTCCGAGATGAAGTACGGCGATAGCGTCGTGATGGTCGGCAACGAATGGAGCGCCGATCACAAAAGTCCGAAATCGGTCGGCGGGAAGAACACGCAGACAGTCCACGTCCAGCTCACGCGCGGTGACGATCTCGATGCGCATTGTGAGCGGGCGCGCAAAGCGGGCGCTGAAATCATGCAGGAGCCGTCCACGCAGTTTTACGGCGACCGCACCTATCGCGCCCGCGACGGCGAAGGCCACATCTGGACCTTCGGCGTCACCATCCAGGAAATGACGCCAACCGAATGGGATAAGGCCGCAGGCGGAAGCATGCGCACCCAAACCCGACTGTGAAGCGCAACATCGATCAGACGCTTGCCGCGCTCGCCGATCCGCATCGGCGGCGCGCGGTCGAGCTGCTGGGGCAAAAGCCGCGGCGCGCGGGCGAACTCGCGGAAGCGCTTGGTTTGCCGGGGCCCGCGATGAGCAGGCATTTGCGAGAGCTGAAGCAAAGTGGGCTGGTTGAGGAAACCCATCCGGAGTTCGATGCGCGCGTTCGCATTTATACGCTGAAAGATGGCGCGATGGCTGACCTCAAAAAGTGGCTCGCCGACACCGAACGGATGTGGAGCGACCAACTCGCGTCATTCAAAACCCACCTGGAAAAGAAGCCTAAGTGAGCGCCGTCATTGTCTCGCTGCGCGTAAAAGCGACACCGCAGCATGCGTTCGAAGTTTTCACGCAGGACATCGCGTTGTGGTGGCGTCCTAACGGGCTCTTCGAGCTTACGCCGCGCGGTGATGGCGCGTTGCGCTTTGAGCCCGGCGAAGGCGGCCGGCTCGTCACCGACCTCCCCAACGGCAAAACTTTTGAGATCGGCCGCATCACCGCGTGGCGCCCTGGTGAGCTGTTGGCGTTCACCTGGCGCCAGGCGACGTTCGCTCCAGAGCAGGTAACGACGGTGGAAGTTCGTTTCGAGCCCGTTGCGGATGGAACGCGTGTCACAGTTGAGCACCGTGGGTGGGACACAATTCCGCAAGAGCATGTCGCCAGGCACGGCTTTCCCCTGGCGGCGACGCAGATGCGCCTCAGCGAGCATTGGCGGGCGCTGCTAGCCGCGATGGCTGCACGAACCGTCGCATCTCCCTGAGTTTCGCCATGTTTCCGCCCCGTCTCGGCGCATGATCCGGCAGCGATTTATCGAGGCGGCGGACATATGAAAATCACGCGATCCATCCTTTTGAAGGCGTCCCCTTTCATCGCGCTGGTGGCGGGGTTCGCTGGCGGGGCGTTGGCGATTTCGCCGCTGACTGAGCAGCGTGATGCGCGGGCCGTTGGCAGTGACGAACCTTATCTCCAACTCGTACAGGCGCAGCCACTATTGCGCGCGGCGCCGTCTAATCGCGGCGAAGTGCAGCTATCCTTCGCGCCGGTCGCAGCGCGGGCCGGTCCTGCCGTCGTCAACGTGTACGCACAGCGCGTGTCACGCTCGATGGCGCGCGATCCATTCTTCGGGCGGTTCAGTGCGCCGCGTGTTGAGAATTCGCTCGGTTCGGGCGTGATCGTTCGCGAAGACGGGATTATCGTCACCAACAACCACGTCATCGACGGCGCTCAGTCTCTGAAGGTTGTGCTGTCTGACCGGCGCGAGTTCGATGCCGAGCTCATTCTAGCCGATCCGCGTGTGGATCTGGCTGTTCTGCGCATCAATACCAACAATGAACGCATGCCGACGCTCGCGTTCGCGAACACCCAAAGCAATCTGCAAGTCGGTGACCTCGTTCTCGCCATTGGCAACCCGTACGGTCTTGAGCAAACGGTCACGAGCGGCATCATCTCCGCGCTGGCGCGCACGGATGTCGGCATCTCTGACTACGCCTTCTTCATTCAGACAGACGCCGCCATCAATCGCGGCAATTCGGGCGGTGCGCTCGTGGACATGAGCGGATCGCTCGTTGGCATCAACAGCGCGATCTTCTCTGAAACCGGCGGCTCCAACGGCATCGGTTTTGCCATCCCGGCAGAGATGGTGCGCCGCGTGGTCGAATCCGCCGTATCCGGTGGGCGTACCGTCATTCGTCCCTGGCTCGGCGCACGCATGCAGTCAGTGACGCAAGAGCAGGCGCGAGCGCTTGGTTTGGCGCGCCCCGAGGGCGTCCTGGTCAGCGACCTTTACCCGCGCGCCGCGGGCGAGCGCGCCGGCCTGCGAACCGGCGACGTAATCCTTCGCGTCGGCGGCATCGACGTCCGTGATGAGGGTGGCGTTCGCTATCAATTTGCTACGCAGCGGCCCGGCGCACGTGTGCCACTGGTCGTGTTGCGCGATGGGCGGCAGGTAACGATCACCGCCAACGCCGAAGCGCCCCCCGGTGGCGCGCCCGATCCGCGCGAGCTCTCTGGGCGTCATCCGCTGTCCGGAGCGCGCGTCGTGACGCTCACGCCGGCGACCGCTGAAGCCTCGGGTCTCGATCCGTTTGCCGATGGCGTGTTCATTCAAGCGCTCGATACGCGGGGCGTTGCCGCCCGCATCGGTTTCCGCCCTGGCGACATCATCGACGAAGTGAACGGCGCACCCATTCGTGACGCCGCCCAGCTTGATCGCACGATGGCGCAATCGCGAACCTGGGTGATCGCCGTAGAGCGCAACGGCCAGCGCGCAGAGCTACGTTTTTGACACTGAGGCTCGACGCGCTACGTCTTCACCGGCGCGCCGATGGACCACGAATGGCCGAATGGATCTCTGAGTTGTCCGTAGCGGTCGCCCCAAAACTGATCCGCGAGCGGCATGGTGATGGTGGCGCCTGCGGCCACGGCGCGTTCCCACCAACGGTTAGCGTCATCGACCTCAAGGTGGATCGTCACGCCTGAAGGCGCCGGCGCATCAGCGCCGCCCCGGAACTCGGGAAAATCGTCTGAGAGCAATATCGCGAAGCCGTTCACGCGGAAGCGGGCATGCATAATGCGCTCACCGTCTTGGCCGTAGTTACGGAATTCCTCAGTCGCGCCGAATGCGCGCGTGTAAAAATCGATCGCGGCCTTCCCACCTTTGACCGAGAGGTACGGATAGACGCCAACGGGTATTGTGGATGTCGGTTCAGCCATCGTTTCTCTCCTTGGGAAAGCCTATGTTCGCAGCATGAGCGATTTGTTCGAAGCCGCTGGCCTTGACCAGGGTGCGCCAACGCCACTGGCAGAGCGGCTGCGGCCGCGCAAGCTTGATGAGGTCGTTGGCCAAGATCACCTGCTGAAGCCAGAAGGTCCGATTGGCCGGATGGTGGCGCAAAAACGCTTGGCGTCCATGATTTTGTGGGGGCCGCCCGGTGTCGGCAAAACGACGATCGCGCGTTTGTTGGCCGAAGAAACCGGCCTTGAGTTCCAACAGATCAGCGCCGTGTTCTCGGGCGTCGCTGATCTGAAGAAGGCGTTTGAGACGGCGCGTGGGCGCCGTGCGTCCGGCAAATCGACATTGCTGTTCGTGGATGAAATCCACCGCTTCAATCGCGCGCAGCAAGACGGCTTTTTGCCGTACGTGGAGCAGGGCGTAGTGACGCTCGTCGGCGCCACAACCGAGAACCCGAGTTTTGAGATCAACGCTGCTTTGCTCTCACGCGCCCAGGTGTTCGTGCTGAAGCGCTTGGACGATGGCGCACTGGATCTATTGCTGCAGCGCGCGGAAACGCTCCTTGGCAAACAGCTGCCCTTAACAGACGACGCGAGAATTGCACTTACCACCCTCGCTGACGGCGATGGCCGCTATCTCCTGACGCTCAGCGAAGAATTGTTCGCGCTGCAAGCACAGGCGCTGCTGGACACGCGAGCGCTTGGTGAGCTCTTGCAAAAGCGTGCGCCCGCTTACGACAAGGATCGTGAGGAGCACTACAATATCATCTCCGCGCTCCACAAAAGCATCCGCGGCTCCGATCCGGATGCGGCGCTCTATTGGCTGGCGCGCATGGTTGCCGGCGGCGAGGATCTACGGTTCATCGCCCGACGCCTCGTGCGTGCTGCGGCGGAGGATATCGGTCTCGCCGATCCAACAGCGCTGCTGATTGCCAATGCCGCGAAAGATGCGGTGCACTTTATCGGCGCCCCCGAAGCCGAGCTGCACTTAGCGCAAGCCGTGATCCACTTGGCGACGGCGCCCAAATCAAACGCTGCCTACACCGCCTGGAAGCAGGCCAAACAAGCGGCGCAGGAAACCGGCGCGCTTGGACCGCCAATGCACATCCGCAATGCACCGACGAAGTTGATGAAGGAGCTCGGCTACGGCTCCGGCTATTCCTATGACCACGATGCCGAAGGCGCGTTCTCCGGCCAGAACTACTTTCCGGACGAGATGAAACGCCGCCAGTTTTATGCGCCGGAAGGCCGGGGCCGCGAGGGCGCCATCAAAGAGCGCCTTGAGCACTGGGCGAAGATCCGCGCTGAACGCGATGACGCATAACCGATGACGCGATCGATCTCACCGGAGGACGCGGCACTGGCGCGCTCGCTCGTCCTCGAAGAGGACGCGACGCTCATTGCATTCAACAAGCCGTCAGGACTTGCCGTGCAGGGCGGCTCCGGCGTCACGCGAAGTCTGGAAGATCTTCTGACGGCGTTCGCCAAATCGAACGGCAAGCAGCCACGGCTGGTGCACCGGCTCGATCGCGAAACTTCGGGCGTCATCATCGCCGCGCGAACTAAGCCCGCGGCAGCGTTTCTTTCGGAAGCCTTCGCCGGGCGCGACGTGAAGAAGACCTACCTCGCCATCGTCTGCGGCGGCGCTCCTTCGCCGGAAACCGGTGAGGTCGCGCTTGCGTTGAAGAAATCCTCCCGCAAGGGCCTGGATATCATGGAGGTAGCCGCCGACGGCCAATCGGCACTGACGCGTTACAGCACGCTCGCGGCCACTGCAGAAGCCGCGCTGTTGGAACTCACCCCGGAGACGGGCCGCATGCATCAATTGCGCGCCCACATGGCTGCGGTCGGGCGGCCCATCGCCGGGGACGGCAAGTATGGCGGGTTCTATCGCATTGGCGGAACAGAGATCCCGCGCCTTCTACTGCACGCCGCTGCGCTTGAACTGCCTCACCCAGACGGCGGTCGCAGGACATTCACTGCGCCGTTACCCCCGGATTTTGACGCCCTCGCGCAATCTCTTGGCCTGATCACTAGGGCTTGAGACGCCCACGCACTGAGAAAGCTGCTAAGGTAGCGGTGAGGGATTCCAGAGGAACGACCATGATAAGAGTTTTAAGCTTCGTCGCGGCGGCCTTCGCTCTTGTTGCATGCGCCAGCACTCCGGCCGCGCCCCCATATGCTGCGGCTACATCAGCGACCAGCGCCGGCTATTCCGAGACGCAGATTGAATCGAACCGCTACTTCGTCACCTATCGCGCGCCGAGCGGCGCCGAGGCGGCGCGGCTTGAAGATTATGCGATGCTCCGCGCCGCCGAGCTCACGCTGCAGAATGGGCATGAGTGGTTCTGGGTTGATCGCCGCACGCTCGACCAGCAAGGCTCCAGTCGCTCAAGCGGGCCAAGCCTTGGCGTTGGCATCGGCGGCGGCAGTTACGGCCGTAGCAGCGGCGCCAGCGTCGGTGTCGGTTTCAACATCCCGCTCGGCAACCAACAGCAAGTCGCCCGCGCGCGCGGGGCAACGTACGAAATCCGCTTTGGCGAGGGTGCGAAGCCGGACGATGCCAATGCCTACGATGCACGTTCAACGTCGCTGGCGATCCGCAGCCGGATTTCGACCGTCGGATGATGAACTTGCTGCTGGTGGCTGCTGGCGGCGCGCTGGGCGCAGTCGCCCGTTATGGCGTCGGCATCGGTGCAGCGCGGGTGCTGGGGCTGACGTTTCCTTGGGGCACGCTTCTTGTGAACGTCGTGGGTGGTCTCGCCATGGGACTGCTGGCGGCGCGCGTTGGTCCTGAGCAGGAAACGCTCCGCCTCGCCCTTGGTGTGGGTGTTTTGGGAGGTTTCACCACGTTTTCGGCGTTTTCGCTGGAGACGGTGCGCCTCATGGAGCATCAACCCGGACTTGCTTTGCTCTATGCTGCCGCTTCGGTCGTATTGAGTGTTGGCGCCTGCTGGGTGGGTTTGAGTGTGGGACGCGTATGAGGTCGGTTGAGACCGTCGAAGTTGGCGCAGACGATGGTGAGCCGCGGATCGACCGCTGGCTGCGCCGTCGCTACCCGCAACTAACACAGGGGCAGGTCGAAAAGCTCCTGCGCACCGGCCAGGTGCGCGTCGATGGCGCGCGCGTGAAATCTTCCGATCGCGTGTCGCCCGGACAGAGCGTCCGCATCCCGCCGCTGCCCGATGCGCCGACGCGGCCGGTTCCAGGCGCGATCTCGGAGAAGGACGCCGAGTACGTCCGCTCGCTGGTCATCCACCGCGACGATGACGTCATCGTTCTGAACAAACCCCATGGGCTCGCGGTCCAAGGCGGCGCCAAGACGCCGCGCCATCTCGATGCGCTGATGGACGGATTGAAGTTCGACGCCGAGAAAAAGCCAAAGCTCGTGCACCGGCTTGACCGGGACACATCAGGCTGTCTGGTGCTCGCCCGTCACCCTCGCGCTGCGGCATTTCTCGCGGAGGCATTCCGCGATCGGGATACGGACAAAATCTATTGGGCAATCGTTGTTGGCTCGCCGCGCCCAAAAGTTGGCGAGCTGCGCTCATGGATACGCAAAGCCCCAGGGCCGCGGGACGCTGACCGCGAAATGATGGTGCGCGCGCTCCAAACCGAAGAAGGCGCCGTTCACGCCATCACGCAGTATGCGGTAGTTTCAGAGGCTGGGCAGCGCGCGACGTGGGTTGCGCTGCGACCGGTGACCGGTCGCACGCACCAGCTCCGCTTCCACATGGCTGAGATGGGCCATGCAATTGTCGGCGATCCGAAATACAAATGCGACCGCCCCTCGCTGAACGATCTTGGCGGTTCATTGCTCTTGCACGCGCGCGCCATTCGCATGCCGCACCCGTCTGGCGGCGAACTCAAAGTCATCGCCAAACTGACCGGTCACATCAAAACGGCGTTCAACACGCTCGGCTTTGAAGAAAGCGAGATGCGCGATCCCTTCAAACCCTTCGAGGGAACGCGATGAAGGGCACGCTGGAAGCGGATGCTTTCGTGAATGCCGCGCGTGAATTGCTGAACCAAGAAGATGCAGTGGGCGCTGAGAGAATTCTCGCGCCTGTGATCCATCAGTTTAAGGCGGACGCGCCAGTCCAGCATTTGATGGGACAGATCAAAAAGGCCCAGGGTCAATTGCCAGAAGCGGAGCGCTACTTCCGCGCCGCCATCGCACACGACCTACGCTCAGGCCAATACTACAACGAACTCGGGCTCGTCCTTCAGGCACGCGGTGCTTACACAGACGCGATCAAGATTTTCCGCGCCGCATCGGCGCTCGTGCCGGGACTATTGATGGTACGCGTCAGCATCGTGCGCTGCCTGATGTCGCTAGGCGAACTCACGGAGGCCGAGCGCGAGGCGCGCGAGTATATCGCCATCGCGCCCGGACCCGAGAGCTGGACACTGCTCGGCACAGTGCAGCGTGCACAAGAACGCCACCAAGATGCGCTGGTGACGGCCGAAACCGCGCTAAAATACGGCCCCAGCTTACGTGGTCTGCGATACAACCACGCCACGGCGTTGGAAAAAGTCGGGCGGAATGCTGAAGCTTTGACAGTGTTCGAGAAACTCGCCCGCCAGGAAATGGACACGCCGGACCTCGCGCACCATTTCGCCCGCGCGCTCTATGCGGAAGGTCGAAAAAAGGACGCTGAAGAAATCGCCGAACACGGCGTGCGGCTTTGGCCGAACGTGAACGCGCTTCAGGGCACGCTCTCGCGCATACGTTGGCTCGCGGGACAAGGCGAGAAGAGCGTCTCCGCCAACGAAGCAGCGATTCAAGCGCGGCCCAACGATCTGGGCTTACGCCTTGCGTGCGCCGATGCGCTGCACCGCGGCGGTCACAATACCAAGGCGCTGTCCGTATTGGACGAGGCGCTGCGGCTCGCGCCCGATGTGCCGGCGCTGCTGACAGCTATGGGCGTGGTGCTCGACGAGCTTGATCGTCCCCTTGACGGTCTACGCGTGCTGCGGCGCGCGGCAGAGGTTGCGCCATCACGCGCGGCGCAGCGCAATCTGCTTTCGACTCTTTTGCGGGCGGGCCAGCCGGATGAAGTGCTGCGGATTGTCAACGAACTGCGTGTCGAGCAACCCGACGAGCAATACCTGATCGCATGCGCGACAACGGCAATGCGGATGTTGGAGCACCCGGAGTATCGCATCTGGTGCGACTATGACCGCTTCGTTCGCAGCTACGAGATACCTCCGCCACAAGGGTTCTTCACAACCGAGGCCTTCAACGCCGGCCTCGCAGTACTCCTGCGCGCGCAGCACAAAACCAACGCACATCCGCTGGATCAATACATTCCCAACGGCTCACAAACAAACCGAAGCCTGCTCAGCCTCGACGAGCCGGCGATTAAGCATTTCCTCGCGGCCATGGATGTGGCGGTTCGCGACTATGCAGGGCGTTTGCGCGAGAGCGATCCTGTCGGCGTCAGGCGCACCAAGAACTCGCGCTATACTGGCCTCTGGTCTGCGCGGCTAACGGACGGCGGCTATCTGCCCAATCACGTGCACGATCGCGGTTGGATCAGCTCGGCGTACTTCGTCTCGATCATGCCGGGCGAGCGCCCGAAAGATCCGAAGGCCGGCTGGTTGAAATTCGGCGAGCCGAACCGCCCGCCAGCGGGCTGCGGTCCTGAGAAGTTCGTCGAACCCCAGCCTGGGATGTTGGTGCTGTTTCCCTCTTATATTTGGCACGGGACCGTGCCCTTCGAAGGCGCCGAGCGCCTCAGCTTGGCGTTCGATTTGACGCCGAGCTGATGATGCGGCGGCGCGTCCAGATGCGGAGCCACGCGCGATCCGCTAGGAAGATGACGTGACAGACGCGCTCGCATTGCCTCGCCGGTTCTACGAAACCGCCACCGTCGTTGAGAACGGCGACGGCTACGGCGTAGCGTTGGATGCACGAAACCTGAGAACGCCGGGCGGCGCAGTCTTCGTGTCGCCGACGCGCGCGCTAGCGCAATTATGCGCAGATGAGTGGACCGCCCAGCGCGAGCACATCGTGCCGGCCTCGATGCCGGTCAGCCAACTTGCATTCGCCTCGCTCGATTGGACCGCCAAGAGCCGTGAACAACTTGCCGACTATGTAACGGCCTTCGGCGAAACCGATCTCTGTTGTCACCGTGCAGGTTCGCCCGCTGATTTGCGCGCCAAGCAGGCCGAGCATTGGGATCCGATCGTGGCCTGGGCCGGTGAGGCGCTTGGCGTTGAGCTACCGGTCGTGACGGGTATCGTCGCAGCGCGCGTTGAATCCGAAGCGCTCGCAACAATCCGGACGCACGCGCTATCGCTGAAGGACTTTGCGCTGACAGCGTTGTCGCAAGCGACTGGCGCGGCGGGGTCGGTGCTGATTGGCTTTGCGCTCCTCCGAAATCGGCTCACGGCGGACGAAGCGTTTCATGCGGCCGCGCTCGACAATCTTTGGAGCCTGGAGAAATGGGGCGAGGACGATGAGGCGCGCGCGCGGCTCATCAGTCAGCAGACGGAATTCCGTGCCATGGCCCGCTACATTGAGGCGCTCGGATGAACCCCGACGCGCTCAAACAGGCGCAAGCCGCAATGAGCGCCGGCAATCCGCGTGCCGCCGAACAGATTGCGCGCATGTCGATCGCCCAATCGCCAAGCGCAGAAGCGTTCGACGTGTTGGCCAACGCATTGCGCGCGCAGGATCGCTTGGAGGATGCGCTCTCCGCGGCCGACCAGGCCGTGGCGCGCGCGCCGCAGATTGCCAGCGCTCAGCACAGCCGCGCGTTCATTTTGGGCAGGCTGGGGCGCTTAACCGAAGCGCTTCAGATCTATGATCAGCTAATCCAGCGCGGCGTGACGCCGCCCCAGATCCTGCTCAACCGCGCCGTGGCGTTGCTCGGCCTCACGCGCGACGCCGACGCAGAAGCGGCTTTAGCGGACGCCGTAAAGCGTTGGCCGCAAGACCAAGGCCTGCAAAGCATGCTCGCCAGCGTGCGCTGGATGCGCGGCGCGGGCGAGGGGTTTGCGCGCGACTACGAAGCTGCCCTCCAGCGCCAACCGGATTCGCTCCATCTGCGGATCGGCTATTCCGACATTCTGCGCCGCGCCGATCAGCGTGAGCGCGCCGAGCAGGTTCTCGCCGAGGGTTTGCAACGCATGCCCGCGAACGGCCCGCTCCAAGGCGCGCTCGGCGTATTGTTGGATGAAATGGGGCGTACAAAGGAGGGCCTGCCGCTGTTGCGCGCGGCGGTCGCTGACGCGCCGCACGTACCCTTCGTGCGCGGCAATTTCGTAAATGCTCTGCTGCGGCTTGGCCGAGGCGATGAAGCTCTGCGCGAATTGGCGCCGCTATTGAAGGCGCAACCGCTCAATGGCGATTGGATTTGCTATCAGTCGATGGCCTACCGTCAGCTCGGTGACGATCGCTACCACGAGCTCTGCGACTACGAGTCGATGGTGCAGCCTTACGATCTCGAAGCGCCGCAGGGTTTCGCCACGTTCGCTGATTTCAACGCCGCGCTACGCGAAAGCCTCGAGCGCCTGCACGTGCTCGAAACGCATCCGCTCGATCAATCGCTACGCCACGGTTCGCAAACCACGCACAGCCTGCTCACCTACGATGATCCCATCGTGAAGCAATATCTGCGAGCGCTCGAAGACCCAATCCGCGCGTACATCTCGACCATGCGCGCGCCCAATCATCCCTGGAGCGGGCGCAAGACCGACAAGTTCAAACTATCCGGCTGCTGGTCAGTAAAGTTGAAGCCCAACGGCTACCACGTGAACCACCTCCACCCCGAAGGCTGGATCAGTTCCGCCTTCTACGTCTCGCTGCCGGAGGTAACGAAGACTGGCGACAGCCAGGAGGGTTGGATAAAATTCGGCGAGCCGCGCTGGCCGACCCCCCACTGCACGGTGGAAAAGGTCGTGCAGCCCAAAGAGGGCCGTCTCGTGCTTTTCCCCTCATACATGTGGCACGGCACCATCCCGTTCTCGCAAGGCGAACGGCTTACCGCGCCGTTCGATGTTGTGCCCGCCTGAAGCACGCGCTTGTGTGGCGGCAAACGATGCTGCAAACGAGCCTCACGGAGACCGAAATGAGCAACGACGCCGCCCTCAACCAAGCCGAACTCTCTCTCAAGAATGGCGACCCGAGCGGCGCCGAGCGCGTGCTCACGCAGGCATGGCCGGATTTTGCGCGTGCGCCTGCGGATGCGCAGCACACGATGGCGATGGTGCGCATGGCGCAGGGGCGTCCCGCCGACAGTGTGCGCGTGATGCGCGGCGCCGTTAGCGCGGAGCCAAACGCACTTCGTCACCACATTGGTCTTGGGCACATCCTGACAGAAATCGGCGACCACAACGGCGCCATCGAAGCCTACACCGCCGCCGCGCGCATCGATCAAACCTGGCCAGGCCTGCTCGTCGTTCTCTCGCAAGCCTATTTCATCACCGAGCGTTTCGCTGACGCCGAACGCGTCGCGCGCCAAGCTAATGCATCGCCGACGTCGTCCACATGGGAAGCTCTTTCGAACGCCCTGCGTGCGCAAGGAAAAGCCCAAGACGCGCTCTCCGCCGCTGACCAAGCGCTGAAGCTCAACCGCGATGATCCCAACGCCGCGCACGCGAAAGCAGCCGCGCTGATGGAGCTGAAGCGTCCGCAAGACGCGCTCACGATCTTCGACGAGCTGCGCAGCCGCGGCATCGATCTGCCCATCCTCGCGATGAACCGCGGCGCCGCGCTCGAAGCGCTCGGCCGCAAGGCTGACGCTAAAGCGGCTTACGAAGAAGCCGCGCGCCGCTGGCCAAATCTGCCGAACCTCCAGGACCGCGTCGCCGCCGCGCGCAAGCGGGTCTAACCGGGCGCTTGCCTCACCCCCAGCCGGAAGCTACCCCCTGACGCATAGATTGCGCCGGGAGCTCTCTGCCCATGAAAGACATCATCGCCGCCCTCGAAGCCAAGCGCGAAGCCGCGCGTCAGGGCGGGGGCGAGAAACGCCATGCGGCGCAGCACGCCAAGGGCAAGCTCACCGCGCGCGAGCGTATTGAACTCCTTCTCGACGAAGGCAGCTTCGAAGAGTTCGACATGTTCGTCGAACATCGCAGCCACGAATTCGGCATGGAGAAAACCAAGATTCCGGGCGATGGCGTCGTCACCGGCTGGGGCACGATCAACGGCCGCCTGACCTACGTCTTCTCCAAGGACTTCACCGTCTTCGGCGGTTCGCTCTCGGGCGCGCACGCCGCCAAGATCTGCAAAGTGCAGGACATGGCGATGAAGAACGGCGCGCCGATCGTCGGCATCTTCGACGCTGGCGGCGCGCGCATCCAAGAGGGCGTGGAATCGCTCGCCGGCTACGCCGACATTTTCCAGCGCAACATTCTGGCCTCGGGCGTCATCCCGCAGATCAGCGTCATCATGGGACCGTGCGCCGGCGGCGACGTGTACTCACCAGCGATGACCGACTTCATCTTCATGGTGAAGGACACGAGCTACATGTTCGTGACCGGTCCTGACGTTGTGAAGACCGTCACCAACGAAGTCGTCACCGCCGAAGAGCTTGGCGGCGCGCGCGTGCACGCGAGCAAATCTGGCGTCGTCGATGGCGCCTACGAAAACGATTTTGAAACGCTGGCGCAAATGCGCCGCCTCATCGATTTCCTACCGCTCTCCAATCGCGACAAGCCGCCGACGCGGCCGCACTTCGATGACGTCACGCGTGAAGACACCTCGCTCGATCGCCTCATCCCCGACAATCCGAACAAGCCCTATGACATGAAGGAGCTGGTCGAGAAGGTCGCCGACGAAGGCGAGTTCTTCGAGATCGGCCAAGAGTTCGGCAAGAACATCCTGACCGGCTTCGTCCGCCTCGATGGCTCGACCGTCGGCATCGTCGCGAACCAGCCCATGGTGCTCGCCGGCGTCCTCGACATCGACGCCAGCCGCAAAGCCGCGCGCTTCGTGCGTTTCTGCGACGCCTTCAACATTCCGATCGTGACGTTCGTGGACGTGCCGGGCTTCCTGCCGGGCACCAAGCAGGAGCTCGGTGGCCTCATCAAACACGGCGCGAAACTTCTGTTCGCCTATGGCGAAGCGACGGTGCCGAAAGTTACATTGATCACGCGCAAAGCCTATGGCGGCGCCTATGACGTGATGAGTTCGAAGCACCTGCGCGGCGACGTGAACTATGCCTGGCCGTCAGCCGAAATCGCGGTGATGGGCGCCAAGGGCGCCGTCGAAATCATTTTCCGCGCTGACATCGGCGATCCCGAAAAAATCGCCGCCCGCACCAAGGAATATTCCGACCGCTTCGCCAACCCGTTCGTGGCGGCAAGCCTCGGCTACGTCGACGACGTCATCATGCCGCGCGAAACGAGGAAGCGCATCATCCGCGCCCTCGGCACGCTGAAGAACAAGAAACTAGAAAACCCCTGGAAGAAGCACGACAATATTCCGTTGTAGAAACAATTGTTGACGTTCGTTTGCGCCTTCCCACCTGTTTGAACAGCGGGAGGCTTTGATGCGCGACCTCGATTGGCACGAACTTGATGTCTATTTACACGAGATCAGACGGCTGTGCTCGAATGCAATTAGCGCGGGCCAAGAGTTCAACCATATCGTTGTGGGCGGATCACGAGATTTAGATAGCGATGCGGCCTTTAGAAGGCTCGATGATATCGCCGTCTACGCTGGGCGAGTGTGCCAGATATTTTGGCCAACCCAAGGCAACAAGCGTCGGGGCGAGGTTCTGCGAACGTTGCTTGATGTGCCCGACACGTCTCCGCTGAAGGACAAGTCCCTCCGAAATGGCATCGAACACTTCGATGAGGAAATCGATGACTGGGTGAAGAAAAGTCAATTCAAGAACGTCGTCCATACAATGATGGGAGGTCGAGGCTCGATCGAAACCGACTGCATTTTCGAGGGCGATATCCTCCGTTGGTGGGTCGATGAAGAAAAGACGTACATTCTTCGCGGGCGTGAGGTGAACTTGCAGCGCCTTTTGACCGAATTGGAAGGCATCCACACCAGCGTGAAGAGCGTGTTGAGTGTTCCAAGCTTTCGGCGTGAAAAATTAGAGCAAGTGCTCAGCGCAAAGGCCGAGAACTGAGTTCGATATCGATGTTCAGCATCGCCCCCGCATCTCTCCCGACCGATGTCTCCGCCATCGCCCAGCTCTTCCGCGCCTACGCCGCGTCACTCCCGATCGATCTCGACTACCAGGGCTTTGACGACGAACTTGCGTCGCTCCCCGGCAAATACGCGCCGCCCCAAGGCGCGCTGCTCATCGCGTGCGATGCAAACGGCGCCGCGCTCGGCTGCGTCGCCATGCGTCCGCTCGAAGACGGCGTCTGCGAAATGAAGCGCCTCTACGTCGCGCCGGAGGGCAGGGGTCAGGGCCTCGGCAAACACCTCGCGCACGCCATCATCGAAGTCGCTCGCGCAGCCGGCTATCGCGAGATGCGCCTGGACACGCTTGCTTCGATGCACGAAGCGCAAGCGCTCTACCGCGCGCTCGGCTTCACCGAGATCGGCGCGTATTACGACACGCCGGTCGAGGACACCGTGTTCATGAGTTTGCGGCTTTAGTCCTTCTCCCCCGCGAGGGGGAGAGGCGTGGCGCTCAATCTATCCTCCGCATACGGGCCGGCGTTTGCAGGTTGGAGCGCGCGCTTCCAAGCGCGCATAGCGCAGGCCTTTCAAGCATTTACGCCAATACGGGCTTGGAAGCCCGCGCTCCAATTTCCGTGGATACGCGCAAACTTATCCTACAGCGCCAGACCAAGCGTAGAGTGGGCTCCGCCGCACACGGGAGATTTCTGAGACGTCCGAAACTTTGGAATGTGCGGCAAACGATTGGTGTGGTGAGCGAAGAAAGCGAAAGCCAAATTGCTCTGAAAATCTGCTCGCTGGGGATGCAAACCGCGAGGTCCAGGATGGGTCGGACTGTCCTGCACACAGCACCGGCAATGCAGGATGGACCTAAGCGTCCGGCGGGGACCAGCTAATTGCGTGGCGACACGCGAGGACTGCACGCGATCGGGGGCACAGGGCGGCGCGGTTACGACTGCTCCGCACCACGGAAAAAGTCCTGTTCACCTGCATCCGGGAAAAACAATCGCTGATACGGGGCGCGTGAAGCGCGCAGCGTTGATTGGAGACAATCAGCGCATCCCTTGAGACTACCTCAGCGCGGATCACGCGCCCCGGCTCCCATCTTCGGGAGGGTTCCGAAACCGCTGCAGTCGCGAGCGGCGCATCGCCGTGTCCATTTTCTGCAGTGCCACAAAGCGCTTCGCTGCTGTAGAAAGCGCCGAGCTTTTAGGAGATGCATATGCGCGCCGTTCTCGCCGCCTTAGCCGTCACACTGGCCGCCTGTGTGCCGCCCCCGGCGCCCACCGAAGCCGTCGCGCCTGCGCCGCCGGCTTTGACCGGCGCGTTCGAAGCCATGTCGAACACCGCGACCGCGATCACCGGCAATCTCGATGTGCAGCCAGATGTGCTGAGCTTCGGCAAAGGCTTTCGCATCGAAGGCGGCCGCATCGACACAGCGCTCGGCCCCGACATCGATTTATCCGCAGTCGGCGGCACAATCGCGGACGGAAGCGGCAACACAAGTATTCAAACCGTAGAACTTCGCCGCGTCGATCTCGTGCGCGTTTCGGCCGATGCGCCAGATCCCCATCTCTGCGGCGGCGTTGCCGCCTCCCACGTGATTTTGGCGAACGGCGCAGAAACTCTCTCCGTGCTCGTTTTCTCCGGCGCAGACGCGCCAGGTCCAAACGCGCACGACACGCAACTCTGCGGCATCTTCAACTACGCAGCGCTGAGCTAGATGACGACGAAGCGCGGCCCCCCGCCGACGAGGCGACCAACCAAGCCGGTTTTGCGATGGGGAGCGGTCGCGAGCTTTGTGGGGCGGGAGTAGAAGGCGGCGATGCGCTTCGTTGCGGTTTCCTTGTTTTTGCTCGCACTCGTGGCATGTTCGCAAGCCGCCGCGCCGCAAGCCCCGACGCCGGCGGGCGAGTACGCAGCGCTCAGCGGCGATTACAAAGCCGCATCCAACACCGCCCGCGCCATCACCGGCGCTATGATCATCCAACGCGGCGGAATGACGTTTGATAACGGCCTGATCCTCTACACCCGCACACTCAGCCCCCGCAGCGGCGGCGACCTCATCGCCAAAAATGGCGATAGCTACGCCGCCGCCGTCGTCGGCCCAGGCTCGCTGACCATCGAGTTGCGGCGCGTCACTGAACAAGTCACGCCAGACGGCGTCATCGGCTTGTGCGGCGCCGAGCGGCCGCAATACGTCGCTCTCGCCTACGACGCCCGCGCAACCACGGTGACGATGCTCGTGTTCTCAGGTGACGAACCACCAGGGCCGGAAGCGATGAGCAGCCGCGTCTGCGCGCGCTTTGGCTACGCAGCGCCCGAAGGCGCCCGCACGCGCGAGGGCGTGGTTCTCTAGTCCGGCTTGCCCATCGGCTTGATCGGCTCGCCGAGCTCGTAAAACTCCGTGCCTTTATCCGTTTGCATCAGCAAGTAGCGCTTATCGAGTTCAGGATAGGAGACGACATCGATGGGCCGGTCCTCGCCGCCCATCAGATAAACGCATTCCTCGTCAAACGTATTGCGCAACACATGCGGCACCGACGGCGTCGCAAAGCCCATAAAGTCACCAGGACCCACCTCGGTGGTTTTGCCATCAATGTCCGCTAAGGCGCGCCCGGAGATGATGTAGACCCATTCCTCTTCGAGCATGTGGGCGTGATAGGCGAAGCTGTCCTTGCCCGGTGGCAGCCGCACGAGACTCACATGGGCGCGGCTCATGCCAGCGAGGCGTGAGAGCCCCGCCGCGCGGAAGAGCGAGTTTGGATTGAGCTTCTGAGTGAAAGGCCGCAGCGCCGCCGGTATTTCGTTTGCGCGCCAGAGCGCCTTTTTAGAATCGGCCATGTCTCACCTCACGCAGAAATCTATCCTACAGCGCCGCGGCCGAGCGATAATGATGCGGTGAGGTTAGAACTGAACAGGCTCGTAGGGGCGCCACTCCCCCCCAAGCAACAGCTCCAGGGGGCGAAACTCCGCCTTGTAATTCATCTTGTCGGAGCCAGGGATCCAGTAGCCCAAATAAAGGAAGCCAAATCCTGCGGCGCGCGCCTGTTGGATATGGTCGAGGATCACGTACACGCCAGGACTGCGCCGGGCGTCGTCCGGATCGAAGAACGAATAGACCATGGACAGGCCATCGCCGAGCGCATCGACCAGCGCCGCTGCTGCGAGTTCACCGCGATTGGGGCCGTCAGAATAGCGATACTCGACGATATGCGTATGGACTGCCGACTCCTCCACCATTGCGGCGAAGTCGGTGAACGTCATGTCAGCCATGCCGCCTTCGGCGTGACGCGAAGCGAGGTAGCGGCGCAGCAGGAAGAATTGCTCCTCCGTTGCCTGGGCTGGGCGAAGGGCGCGCGTGAGATCGGCGTTGCGCAGCATGATCTTGCGCCAGCGACGCGTGAACTCGAATTTCTCGACAGGTACGCGTGCTGAAATGCAGGCGTCGCAGGCGTCGCACGAGGGGCGGTACGCGATATTTTGCGAGCGGCGGAAACCGGCGTTGGTCAGGACGTCGTGCAGATCGCCAGCGTCCAAGCCATCGAGCGCGGTGAAAACCTTGCGTTCTTTCCGGCCCGGCAAATACGGGCACGGAGACGGCGCCGTCAGAAAGAAGCGCAGATTCTTGGTTGGAAATGGCTTCGTCACGACGAGGGCATGGTCGCCCAACCTTTCACGGCGTCAAGATAGCTCTCGCATTCCACGCTGTTAGACTTAACGAAGCCTTTTCGGTTCCGGTGCGTGTCTAAAAAACTTGCCATGCAGAGCGATTACCTCTCCGAATTGGGGAAATCTCTGTTACCGTCTTGGTCATCTGCCGCGCGGACTGGGGGGAGCTGTTCGGCCCGAAGCAGAGGGAGGGCGCTATGGCGCAACCTGTGACGGCCATTCTTTCACGCCAAGGCGAGCTTGCCGCCAAGGCGCGCCAGTTCACGAACGACACCAACGAGGCCAGCCTCTTGGTGGGGCGGGTGGTTTCTCGCGCGCTCAGCACTTTCAAGGGCACCGAAGCCGACGATGTCATCACCCACGCGATGCGGCGTGATCTCGACCGGCTGATCGAGCAGCTAAAAAAGGCGAGCCACTAGGCGGCCAGGCGCTCTGAGCGGCCAAGTGGGTCCGGTAGGGCTTCGCCATCGGCTACGAAACTGAGCGACACTGAATTGATGCAGTAGCGCAGACCCGTCGGTCGCGGTCCGTCAGGGAAGAGATGGCCCTGGTGGCTGTCGCAGCGGGCGCACCGGGTTTCGACGCGGTGCATGCCGTAAGAATTATCCTCGATCCCGAGCGCGTGGGCCGGGTCGATGGGGCCGGTGAAGCTCGGCCAGCCCGTACCGCTCTCGAATTTCGTTTCTTGCTTGAACAGCGGCAGCCCGCAGAGACGGCAGCAATAGACTCCCGTTTTCTTCTGATTGAGCAGCCCGCCGCAAAACGGCGCCTCGGTGCCATGGTGCAACAGCACGCGGCGCTCTTCTTCGCTCAAGCTCGCCTCAAGGCGAGCTCGTTCTTGCGGTGTTGGAGGGGTGAGATCGAAGCCGGAGGCAGAAACTGTCATGGGCCTAACTTGGTGAACGCTGCCAAGTTCGTCCAGGGCGGACGTGGCGTTACACGACGCCGTCGCTGCCGCCGTAGAGCTTGTTCAAATGAGTGACTAGGCTCCTGGCCCCGGCGCTGATCTGGTCATCACTGAATTTTGTGCGCAGCTGCCGCGTCGCCTCGGCGAGGCCCTTGGGCTGGAACGCTAGCTTGCATTTGTACTTTTTGGCGATGTGCTCGATCAGCAGGTCGGCCTTCTCGTGGGAGGGGCCCATGATTGGCTTCAGTGTCTGCTCAAGTTCTCGGACAAGTGGATCGCCCTTTCGCTTGGCCGGCTTCTTCGCCGGTAGCGCCGCAGCGAGTAGGGATCGATCCGGATGCGCCCGCGCCAGTGCGAAAAGGCGCTTGAGTTCGGCACGGGAGCGCTTGCCGGCCACAGAGCGCAACAGCTTCGCATCGTCGCTCTTAAGCGTCATGGCGCCGACCGCCGGAGAATTGCGGCCGCAGCGCGGGCGAGGGATTCCTTTGCGGGACGTCCCCCAACGCGCATCATCGCCGTGACGTTTATTGGGTTGGTGGCGAAGCGTTCGGTCGGCGCCGATCGTAGCACAGCCGAATAGGGCACTTCATCGCCTAGGAGGGCGCTGCCGAAAAAGGGCGCGTTCTGGATCTCTGCCCGCGTCAGCGCGTCAGCGTCGCCTGTCTCTCCGGAGCGGGTGCGGTCGTTCACGCCATTCAGGAGCACCGAGAATTCCTCAGGCCGCAACGCCCTTCCCCTGACTTCACGCACCACGTGCTCAAG
Organism: Caulobacteraceae bacterium; assembly: GCA_031431115.1. Taxonomy (GTDB): domain Bacteria; phylum Pseudomonadota; class Alphaproteobacteria; order Caulobacterales; family Aquidulcibacteraceae; genus Vitreimonas. Next base: position 80,289 of record JANPCV010000033.1, on the reverse strand, counting down.
CATGTTCAGTCCGGTGAGTGAGTAGCGTTCTGGGCGCACCGGCGCGACAATATGATCCGCTGTGGTGATGGCTAGGCGAGTGAGGAAAGTCGCGCACGGGTTGGAGTCGATGATCACTGCGTCGGAGCGTGCCCGGAGCGCGGCAACCAGTGCGCGGAAGCGGGTGAAGGCCTCGGCCTTGTCGCGGTCTGGGCGCGTGTCGAGCGTAAATTCGAAGAGCCGCTCGTCGCCCGCCACCAATTCGAAGTTTGGACCCTTTGTGCGGCGGGCGCGGTTCAGTGGAATTGAAATTGCGCCGAAGTCGCCGATCGGCGTGCTGTGATCGCCGCGCGCATTCAGAATGCCGTAAAGGGTGTGATTGCGGTCGCGGATGCGATGCCGTTCGCCGGGCGAGAGAAAATACTGCGTGAGATTGTGCTGCGGATCGAGGTCGATAAAACTGATCGCTCTTTTGTCCGCGAGATGTGCCGCGGCGAACAGGTTCGCCGCCAGGACGGTCTTGCCGACGCCGCCCTTGATGTTAAGCATGGCGATGACGCGCCCACCGCCGTTTGCGGACCGCGCGCGATCCACGATTTGCGCCAGCGCCTCTGAGCGTGCGTCGTGGCGGAGATCGATGAAGGTGCTCGGGTCGAGAGTTTGATTGATCCAGGAGTCGGCGGCGAGATCGTTCGTCTTTACGACAACGATGGTGCGGCCGTTGTTCAGCGCCGCTGCGACCTCGCGGCGAATCCAGGCGCTCTCCTGCGCGGCGGGTGACGCGAGCACGATCACGATCGCCGCTTGGCCTATCGCCTCAACGAGAGCACCGAGTTTGTCTTGGACGCGGTATTCGGGACCCGAGCGCAGGACATCCCAACCGTGCTGCTCAAGTTCGGCAGAGACGGCATGGGCGGCGTTGGTATCGTCCGGTTCGAAGGCGAGATACGCCGCAATTGCCATAAAATCGTTTCCGCCCAACTCTCGTGCGGCGAACCTAGTCGGCGTCATTACACCTTGGCAATGCGGGCCGGCTCCCCATTCAGGCGCGGTCGGTTTGCAGGAACCCGGGCGCCACACCATGACTTGAGCCGCAATGCCCGATCCGGCCCTTCTTGAGCTTTTTCAGCGCCTAGCTATGGCGCTCGGGATCGGATTCCTCGCCGGAGTCGAGCGCGGCTGGAGACATCGTGACGCGCCCGAGGGCGCTCGGGCGGCGGGACTCCGGACGCACGCGGTCATTGGATTGGCAGGCGGCGTCACCGGCGCGCTGTTGCCCGCCGTTGGCGAGATCGGCTTTGCGGCGCTGACGTTGGCGTTTGCGGCGGCGTTCGTGACCTTCAAGGTTCGTGAGAGCCAGCGGGACGACGATCTCTCTGTGACCGGGACCATCGCTGGCCTGCTGGTGTTCGCCCTCGGCGTTTATTCGATGGTGGGGGATTTGCGCATTGCAGCGGCCGTGGGCGTGACGCTCGTGGGCCTGCTCGCGTTCAAGAGCGCGCTGCACGATTGGCTCGATAAGGTGACCTGGAAGGAGCTGCGTTCGGCGCTGCTAATTTTGGGCGCCACTTTTATCGCGCTGCCGCTGCTGCCCGATCGCACCATTGATCTCTGGGAAGCCATCAATCCACGTGAGCTATGGTTGTTGACCATTCTCGTCGCTGGCGCATCGTTTGCCGGTTACGTGGCCGTTCGTGTTCTCGGCAACGATGTTGGCGTTCTTGCCGGCGCGGCTGCGGGAGCTTTGGTATCCTCGACAGTGGTGACCGCCGAAATCGGCAGACGTGTGAAGACCGGCGAGACGCATGCGCTGGTCGGCGGCGCCGCAGCGTCGATCGCCGCCGCGATTAGTGTCGGGCGGGTGATCGTTCTGCTGGCGGCAACGGCGATGCCGGTCGTGCCTGAGGCGGGGCCAGCTTTGGCCGCGGCGCTGATCGTGTTTGCGGGGGCAGCGTTTGCGATGCGCCACTTTGACCGCGAGGGCAACAATTCAGAGTCTGCTCAAAAACTACGCAGTCCGCTCGATCTGGTTTCGGTGCTCAAGTTCGCGGCGTTCCTCGGCGCGGTGATCATTATTGGTCGCGTCGTCGCCGACGCTTACGGCCAGGCAGGTCTGTTGCCGTTTGCGGCCACGGCAGGTTTGGCTGATGTCGATGCGGTCGCCTTGGCGGCCGGAAGTCTCGTGCGTGGTGGCCTTGATCCCGCGATAGGCGCGCATGCGGTTATGATCGCCGTGCTGATGAATACCCTGGCTAAGGGAGTGATCGGCCTCGTCACCGGTGGCACGCGCTATGCCGCGCTCTATTTTGCGGCGGCCGTGGCGGCGACAATTGCCGCAGCGGTGGTTTGGTTCTTGGTCACACCCCTCATTGCACCCATGTTGCAGGTGGACACAGCTTTTGGGGCCTCGCTTGCGCCTCGCATGTTCGGTTAGGGTCGCGGCGCGATGAAAGAAAAATGGACCCCCTCGGGATGGCGCGCGAAGCCCGCGAAGCACATCCCCACCGACTACCCTGATCCCGATGCGCTCGCGCGTGTCGAACAGCAATTGCGCTCGTATCCGCCGCTGGTGTTCGCCGGCGAAGCACGCAAGCTGAAAGCGGATCTCGCAAGTGTTGCCGCGGGCAAAGCCTTTTTGCTGCAGGGCGGTGACTGCGCGGAGAGTTTCAAAGAATTTCATCCGGACAATATCCGCGACACCTTTCGCACGCTGATGGCTATGAGTGTCGTGCTGACGTTCGCTGCCTCGCGCCCCGTCGTGAAGGTCGGCCGCATCGCCGGGCAATTCGGCAAGCCGCGTTCAGAGCAAATTGAAACGCAAGGCGACGTGACGCTCCCCTCCTATCGCGGGGACAACATCAACGGCATGGGCTTCACCCCGGAGTCACGCATTCCGGACCCGGAGCGCTTGGTGAAAGCGTATTCGCAATCTGCGGCCACGCTGAACTTGATCCGCGCGTTCGCGAACGGCGGGTACGCCGATTTGCACAATGTGCATCGCTGGATGGTCGGGTTCGTCGCCGATAGTCCGCAAGGCAAACGTTACCAAGAAATTGCGGATCGCATCTCGGAAGCCATCGCGTTCATGGAAGCTTGCGGGATCACGCCAGAGAGCGTGCCGCAGATGAAGCAGGTGCAGGTCTACACCAGCCATGAGGCGCTGCTGCTTGGCTACGAAGAGGCCATGACGCGCGTCGATTCCACGACTGGCGATTGGTACGACACTAGCGCGCACTTCTTGTGGATCGGTGATCGCACGCGACAACTCGATGGCGCTCACGTTGAGTTCGCACGAGGGATCAAGAACCCGATCGGAATCAAATGCGGACCGTCGCTCGAGCCGGACGACCTGCTCAGATTGATCGACGCTTTGAACCCGAACGACGAGCCGGGGCGTCTGACGCTCATCGCGCGGTTTGGTTCAGATAAGGTCGAGGCGGGACTGCCGAAGCTGGTGCGAGCTGTAACGAAGGCGGGCCGGAGTGTCGTGTGGTCGTGCGATCCGATGCACGGCAATACGCTGAAGACGTCATCAGGTTTCAAGACGCGGCCGTTTGACCGCATCCTCGCCGAAGCGCGGGCGTTCACGGACATTCTGCCGTCCGAGGGCGCCTATCCCGGCGGCGTGCACGTCGAGATGACCGGCCAGCAGGTGACCGAATGCCTGGGCGGCGCCTCGATGGTGACGGAGGAAGATCTCTCGAGCCGCTATCACACGCATTGCGATCCGCGCCTCAATGGCACGCAGGCACTCGATCTTGCGTTTCTGATTGCTGAGCAGCTACGTGGCGCACGCTCGAATGGGCGCAAGTCGCAGGCTGGCTAAATGAAATCGCTCCGCATTGCCGTGCAGATGGATCCGATCGAGAAGATGATCGTGAACCACGACACTTCGCTTGCGCTCATGGTCGAGGCGCAATCGCGCGGGCATGAGATATGGTGGTTCACGCCGAACGATGTGTTTTACGACACCGGCGTGGTGAAGGCGCGAGTGCGGATGGTTTCGGTGAGCTTCGATGCCGCCAAGCATTACGAGACGCTTGAGACCGCCGTGCGCGCGGTTGACGATTTCGACGTCGTGTTGGTGCGGCAAGATCCACCGTTCGACATGGGGTACGTTTCGAACACGTACCTGTTGGAGCTGGTCAAAACGCTGGTGATCAACCCGCCGCAGGGCATCCGCAACATCTCTGAGAAGATGTCGATCCTACAGTTCCCAGAGCTGACGCCAACGACCTGGGTTGGACGCGATATCGACGCGCTTGAGGCGTTCGCGAAGCGCTTCGATCAGGTGGTGTTGAAGATACTCTTTATGATGGGCGGCGAAGGCGTAATTAAACTCGCTGCCAGCGATCCGCAATTCAGAGAGAAGGCGCGCGCATTTCTGACCGCGGCAGGTCGCGAGCCGATATTGGCGCAGGAATTTCTTCCTGCCGTGTCAGGTGGAGACAAGCGCGTGTTCGTGCTGAACGGCGAGCCGTTCGCCGCGTTGAAGCGGCTTCCAAAGGCGGGCGACTTCCGCGCGAACTTGGCTGTCGGCGGCCAGGCTGCGCCCGGCGAGCTGGATGATGCGGATTTCGCTATTGTCGCCACGGTCGCGCCGTTGTTGAAGCGCGAAGGCATTGTGTTCGCAGGTCTCGATGTGATCGCGGGCAAGCTCATTGAGATCAACGTGACCTCACCCACGTTGGCGCAAGAATTGAAGCGCTTCAGTGGTCTCGATCTGCCGAAGGCGTTTTGGGACCGGGTTGAGACGCTGATTTAGTGGTCGCCGCGCGCGAGGCGCAGGAATTCTTCGCGCGTGCGCGGATCGTCGCGAACGATGCCCATCAAACGAGATGTCACGAGTTTTGAGCCTAGCGTGTTCACGCCGCGCATCGTCATGCACGAGTGCTCGGATTCGATCATGACGCCGACGCCCTGCGGTTCCAATATTTCCTGGATCGCATCCGCGATCTGTGCGGTGAGCTTTTCTTGAATCTGAAGGCGGCGCGAGAAGGCGTTCACGACGCGGGAGAGCTTCGAGATGCCAACAACGCGATTGGTGGGGAGATATCCCACATGCGCCTTGCCAGTGAAGGGCAACATGTGGTGTTCGCAAAAGCTCACAACGCGGATGTCGCGCAGTACGATGAGTTCGTCGTAGCCGCCAACCTGCTCGAATGTTTTCTCAAGGTATTCGCGCGGGTTTTCATCGTAGCCGGCGAAGAGTTCGCGATAAGCGTTTGCCACCCGCTTCGGTGTTTCCAGAAGGCCTTCACGATTGGGATCGTCGCCCGCCCACTCGATGAGGACGCGGACCGCGGCTTCGGCTTCTGCTTGTGTGCGTTTGCTCGTCATGGGCTCAACATAAGGCAGCTGGTTTGAAGCGCTAGGTCGCGAACGCCAGGATTAAAACGATAGCCGCAACGTTGAGGCCGAAGCCAACCGTCAGCATACGTTTGAGCGTCAGCATGCCGGACGAATAGGCAATCGCGTTTGGCGCGGTAGCGACGGGGAGCATAAAGGCGAAGCTCGCGGCGAGCGCGACCGGAAACGCCAATTCTTGTAGCGGCGTCTCCGTCGCGGTGGCGACCGCGGCCACGACGGGAAGCATCGAGGTCAGCGTCGCGACGTTGCTGGCCAGTTCCGATACCAGGATGGTGGTCACGACCAGCAACGCGACCAGTGCAAATGCCGAGAGCCCATCGAGACCCGCGATCCACGCGCCGATCCAAGCTGCGAGACCGGTTGCTTCCATTGCTGCAGCCAGGGCAAGGCCGCCCCCGAACAGAATGGCGATGCCCCATGGTATGCGCTCGGCGGTTTTCCAGTCGATGAGCTTTTCGCCATTGCCGCGCCCAGACGGCACGAAAAACAAAAGCAGTGCGCCGAAGATCGCAACGCCGGTGTCAGTGAGCGCGCTAAGTCCGGGGAGCTTCACAAGCTCTGTGCGCGTCATCCAGGCGATTGCTACGAGGCCGAAGATGAGCCCAATTCGCATTTCCGGCCGCGTCATTGGGCCGAGGGCTTTCAACGCATCTTTTACAACGGAGCCGATGGCGTCGAAGCGCGAGTGACCTTTCCCGAAAAGTGGCCAGCACAGTAACAGCCACGCCACCGGCATCATGAGCAACATGATTGGAAAAGCTTTGGCCATCCAGTCGACGAAGGCGATCGGCTCGCCAGCGCGCTCAAAAAAAGCGATGGCAATGAGATTGGTCGGTGTGCCTACCGGCGTTCCGACGCCGCCGATAGTGGCGGCGTGTGCAACGCCAAGCGTAAGCGCGCCGCCGAGGGCGAGATCCACTTTGCCGCTGCCGGACATGGCGCGTGCGGCGCCAATTGCGATAGGCGCAAGCATCAGTGTCGTTGCGGTGTTCGAGATCCACATCGAGATCAGCATCGACGCGATCATGAAGCTGCCGACCAGAGCGACAGGGCGCCCGCCAGCGACGGATGCGATGGAGAGCGCAATGCGCTCGTGCAGACGCCAGCGCTCGACGCAAGCTGCGAGAATGAAACCGCCGATGAACAGGAAGACGATTGGGTCGGCGTAGGGCGACGCCGCATCCTTCATGCTGAGGGCGCCGATCAATGGCAGCGCGGCTAGCGGGATCAGCGCGGTGGCCGAGATCGGGATGGCTTCCGTAACCCACCAAACGACCATGAGCGCCGCCAGGGAAACCACACACCATGCCTCGGGCGTGAGTCCCTCGGGCGGCGGCAGCGCCTGGAGGCCCAGCGCCAGCGCGGGTCCCAAAATGAGCCCAATCCAGCGGCCGAGGCGGCCAAAACCGGTCTCCTCGCCGGCGATGTTCTCGTCGGTCATGCGTTTCCCCCGCACGCCGGATTTGACACCGGCTTTTCCGCCTCATACCTCAGCGCCTCGCCTTTGGAAGCCCCAGTGGCGGAACGATCTACGCAACAGGCTCGCGCGCCGCGGCAAATCTTGAAGAAGCAAACGCCGCTGCGCTAAGGTGTGTTCGTTGCCCCTGTGGTGGAATTGGTAGACGCGCCGGACTCAAAATCCGGTACCGCAAGGTGTGTCGGTTCGACTCCGACCGGGGGCACCATCCTTCGCTCGCAAGCGCGAGCGTCGGCTACGCCAAAGACGTTTACCACCCGAAAGCATATTGCGACGCTCGCGCCCATGACGGCATGGCCTGAACCGTGCTAGCCGCGTGACCATGCTGACCGGTATCAAAGCCAAGATGATGAACGCCGCCCGCTCTCCGAATGCGGAGCGGGCCTTGTTCGCAGTGTCGTTTGCGGAAAGTTCGTTTTTCCCGCTGCCGCCAGATCTAATGCTTGGGCCGATGGCGGCTGCGGAGCCGTCAAAGTGGCTCCGCTACGCGATTATCTGCACTGTGGCCTCGGTGCTCGGCGGGTTGGCTGGGTACGCGATCGGCATGTTCCTGATGGATCAGGTCGGGCGCTATATCCTCGATTTCTTCGGCTATTCCGGAGACCGCGAGTTGGAATTGCGTGCCTTCTACGATCAGTACGGCGCGTGGTTCATATTCTTGAAGGGCCTTACGCCGATTCCGTACAAGCTGGTGACCATCCTTTCTGGCGCGCTGCATTTCTCGATTCCAATTTTTATCCTGGCGTCGATCCTGACGCGCGGGCTGCGGTTCACCTTGGTGGCGTGGATATTCCAGAAGTTTGGCCCGCAGATCGCCCCGGTCATGGAAAAGCGCATGGGGCTGGTGCTCATCGTTGTGGCGGTGGTGCTCGTCGGCGCCGTGTTGGCGCTTAAGTACATTCCCCACTAAACGCGGCGGCGCGCCGCAGACTGTGGCCGCAATTTCAGGCTAGGATCGCCCAATGATCTCGCGTCTGCGCCCACTTTGGCCCGCCCTTGCCCTTTTTGCCTCAGGGGCGTTGCTGGCTGGCGCGCACTATTTTGAGAAGGTTGTCGGCCTTGCGCCCTGTCTGCTCTGCCTGAAGCAGCGGGAGTGGCATTGGGGTGTTGTGGCAATTTCCATTGTGGCGCTGATCGTCACGCGCCTGCGGCCAGGGTGGACCAGTTGGGCGATCGTAGTCATCGGTTTGGTGCTGCTCGGCAGCACAGCGATGGCGAGCTACCATGTGGCGGTGGAGCACGGTTGGCTGGTGGCGCAATGCGATGTCGGTGGGGCGATCGACGCGTCGCAGTTGAGCCTGGACAATCTTGGCGACAATCTTCGTCCGCCACGGTGCGATGAAGTCGCTTGGTCGATGTTGGGAATTTCGATGGCTGGATATAACGCCATCATCTCACTCGTGATGGCGTTGGCGAGTTTTTACGTGGCGCTTGTTGGAAAGCGGGACCAATGAACCGTCCGCATCCGCCAATGCCTGGTGAGAATGTCGCTAAGCGCCGCCTCGAAGAGATGATCCGCGTCGATCACGCTGGCGAGTACGGTGCGGTTCAAATCTATCGCGGCCAGCGCGCTGTGTTTAGCCGCATCGAAGGCAAGTCGCACGCAGCGCGGTTGATCGCGGAAATGGAAGCGGGCGAGCAAGAGCACCTCAAGACGTTTGACCGTTTGATTGCCGAGCGTGGCGTTCGCCCAACCCTGATGGCGCCGGTTTGGCGCGTGGCGGGGTTTGGCCTCGGTGCAGTAACAGCGTTGTTGGGCGAGCAGGCTGCGCATGCTTGTACCGAGGCGGTCGAGGAAGTAATTGAAGAGCACTATGGCCGCCAAGGTGAGGAACTCGATGGCGTCGACTCCGAACTCAAATACGTTGTCGACAAATTCCGCGCCGAGGAAATCGCACACAAGGAAACGGCAATCGATCAAGGCGCCCGCAACGCACTTGGATATCCCGTGCTTTCAGCCATGATTAAATTTGGTTGCCGGGCGGCGATCCGGATCTCGGAAAAAATATGAGTCTCGCGGTTCGCGCATTGCGCGCGGATGAGCTGAACACAGCCGCCGCCGTGTTGACCGATGCGTTCGTTGATGAATCTGGGCTGAACTATTGGCTGCGCCAGGATGCAACGCGCGCGCGCGCGCGGGCGAAGTTCTTCAGCGCAGTCGTGCGCAACATGCTGCACCCTAAGCGCGACATTTGGGTCGCTGAGGGCAACGGCGTGATCGCGGGCGCTGCGATCTGGTTGGGGCCGGGGCTCAAAGCGTTCGATTTTCCTTGGTGCCGCGAGCTTTTTTATACGCCGCTCTTTCTATCAATTGCCGGCGCGTCTGGATTGAAGCGCGCGCAGGAATTGGGCGCCCGGCTTTCTGCTTGTCATCCGGCTGTGGCGCATGCGCACCTTCAGTTTCTTGGTGTGTCGAGCAGCGCGCAGGGCCAAGGCGTCGGCTCGGCGATCCTCAAAGAAACACTGGCGCCGCTCGATCGCAGCGGGATGGTCGGTTACCTCGAAGCCTCGACTGAGCGTAACGTGTCGCTCTATGCGCGCCATGGGTTTGAAGTGACGAATGAGTTCGCGCTCCCTGGCCTTCACTTCTGGTGCATGACGCGGATGCCGCGCTAGCTACCGCCTGGCTTCTCTCCGGCGGATTGTTCTGTGGTTTTGAGTGCATCGGCGAGGCGCGTTTTTGCGCTTCCTGGCCGCAGCGGTTTTTGCTGACTTTCGTGCGGCGACCAGCCGGTCGCAGTCAAAATCTCGAACGTTGCGCGTATGCGTTTATCGTCGTCAGAGTAGCGCGCGCGGTAGATTTCGAAGGCTCGCGCGAGGATGCGACGGCTCAAGCCGTGCGGACTGCGTTCGCGCAACGCTGAGGTTTCCCCCATGGCGCGCAGGTCGGCGAGCAAGCGCATGGGTTCACCGTAGCGCACTGCGATAACGTCGCGATCTGCTGCCGGCAGCGCGAAACCCGCACGTTGCAGGAGGCCGGCAATGTCTTGCAGATCAGCGAAAGGCGACACGCGTGGCCCTGCGCCGCCAGCCAGTTCAAACTCTGCTTCGATCAACGAGAGACGCAATTCGGTGAGTGTCTCTCCGCCGAACAATGACGCGAGCAGCAATCCGTCTGGTTTCAGCGCCAAGCGGAGCTGAATAAGCGCACCGGGAAGGTCATTGATCCAGTGCAGCGCGAGCGGCGAAACGATCAGATCGAAGGCGCCGGGAGCAAATGGCAAATGCTCGGGGTCGATCTGATCGAGGTCGGTCTCGAAAATCGTTGCGATACGCGCTGATAGCTCCGGACGGCGACGAACCTCTTCGGAAAAGAGCCCGCGGCCGCCAAGCGCCAGGACGCGTTCAAAGGGACGCGGGATCACTTCGAGACGATCAGCGAGATCCGCCGCAACACGTTCGTGCAGAAACGAAGCGTCGCGAAAGGTTGCGCGCGCACGGCGCTTGCGCTGGCGCACAAGGCGTGGCTCGAATGGGCCCAAGGCGGGATTGCTCATGGGGACATCCTATCGCGCTAGGGGGGCGTTTCGGAAACGCGGCGTGGTCTCGCGCCTGTCCGACCTCATTTGGCCGCCTCGATCATTGCTGTCCGACACGATTGTCGACCGGCCCGGCGTGATCGAAGCCGAACTTTGGGGGGAGCTGAAGTTCCTGACCGAGCCTCAGTGCACATGTTGCGGCTTTCCGCTTCCAGACGGCGCTAATCCCGGCGACCTGTGTGGCGCGTGCGCTGGGCGCAGTCCGGCTTACGACACCGCGCGGGCGGCGCTGGCCTACGAGGATCACGCGCGGCGGCTCATTCTTGACCTCAAGCGTGGCGGGCGCCGTGATGGATTGCCCGTCTTTGCGAAGTGGATGTCCACAGCCGCGTCCGAGGCGCTGGCCAAGGCAGATTTTGTAGCCCCAACGCCCATGCATTGGACGCGGCTCGCAATGCGCAGTTTTAACCAGGCCGCCTGGCTCGCCCAGGCGGTAGCGCGGGCGGGTGGTAAACCCTGGAAGCCAGGCGCATTGCGCAGAGTGAAGCGGCGCAAAAGCCAGGCGGGCCTCTCGGCATCGGAACGGCGCAGGAACGTTGGCGGCGCGATCAAGGCGTCGGGCCGCTATGACGGCAAAACGATCCTCATTGTGGACGATGTTTTCACCACCGGAGCGACTTTAGAGGCGTGCGCCCGCGCTTTGCGTAAGGCTGGAGCTGCAGAAGTGCATGCAGTGACCCTAGCGCGTGTTGTTAGACCGACTGATATTTCTCTCTGACACTCTTGAGTCGGACATGGCCCCGGTAACGATCTACACCCGCTCCTTCTGCCCATACTGCACGCGAGCCATCGCGTTGCTGCAACGCAAAGGAGTCGACGTGAAGGAAATCGATGCCACTGGTTGCCCGCAGACGCGCCAGGAGATGATCCAGCGCTCAGGACGTTGGACATTTCCACAAATCTTTGTCGGTGAGACGCACGTTGGTGGTTGCGACGATCTTCACGCACTCGAACAGCGCGGCGCGCTTGATCCGCTTTTGGCGGGCGCCTGATGCGTAAGTTACGGGCCGCCGCGATTCAGCTTCGCTCGGGCATTGATCCTGCTGCCAACCGGGCGGCGGCGATGCCGCTTCTGCGCGAGGCTGCTGCTGCTGGTGCGCGTTTCATCGCCACGCCCGAGTGCACGATGGTGCTCGATCGCGACAAGGCGCGCATGCTGCAAACGATTGGATCGGCGCAGATCGAGAGCGAACTCAAAGCCTGGGGCTCCGCTGCACAGGAACTCGGCGTTTGGTTGCTGCTCGGTTCGGGTTCAATCGATGCCGGCAACGGCAAAGTGTTCAATCGTTCGTTCGTGTTCGATCCGGGGGGCAAGATCGCGGCGACGTACGACAAGATCAACTTGTTCGATGTGACGCTTGGCGGTGGCGAGACCTATCGGGAGAGCGACACGTTCGAGGGCGGCGAGCAGGCCGTGGTTGTGACCGGTCCGATGGGCGCCAAGATTGGCCTCACGATTTGCTACGATGTACGCTTCGCGCCGCTTTATAGCGCGCTGGCGCGCGCCGGCGCGGAGGTGATCGCGGTCCCCGCTGCGTTCACAGTGCCAACTGGCCAAGCGCATTGGGAAACTTTGCTTCGCGCCCGCGCAATCGAAACCCACTGCTTTGTGATAGCCCCCGCGCAAGGCGGTAAGCACGAAGACGGCCGCGCAACGTATGGTCATTCGCTGATCATAGATCCGTGGGGCAAGGTGCTGACGAAGCTCGATTCCGACGAGCCGGGTTACATTGTCGCCGATCTCGACCTAGATGCTGTGTCCGCGGCGCGCGCGAAAATTCCCGCGTGGCAAGGCGGACGTAACTTCACAGGGCCATGATCAAATACGACCTCCGGTGTGATAAGGGTGATGAGTTCGAGGCGTGGTTCGGCTCGATTGCCGATTACGACAAGCAAGCGGAGGCTGGCTTAGTCGAGTGCCCGCATTGCGGCTCCAAACACGTTGAGAAAGCGCCAATGGCGCCCTCTGTTCAAACCGCGCGCAAGCGGGAAGCGCGTAGCGAACGTGCTGTCGCAATGGCGATGGCGGCGAAGGTGCGCGAGCACATCAAAGACAATTTCGACTATGTCGGTGATAAGTTCGCTGACGAAGCGCGGAAGATGCACGGCGGCGAAACCGAAGAGCGTGCGATCTGGGGCGAGGCGACGCCGGAGCAGGCGCGAGAGTTGGCGGAAGAAGGCATCCCTGCTGCGCCGCTACCGCCGGAGCTAGCGCCAGTGCAGCCGAAGAAGCTGAACTAGAGGTGCGTGGCGCCGCGCGTCGGCAAGCTCAGCGTGACGCCATTTCTGATACTTGATCCATCTCCCAGTAGCGTCGGCCTAAGCGTGTCGAAGGCCAGAGCGGGCCAAGCTCAGGATGTTTTACCCGCCATCATGTAATTGACGTCAGTATCGCGAGAGATTGCCCAGCCGCTTCCCAGCGGCTGATAGGTGACGCCGACTGGCTCATCCCATTGCACCATTGGCGCACCAGCGCGGATTTCTTCGGGCGTGACGAGCTTCTCGTAATCGTGCGCGCCTTCGGGGGCCCATTTTAGGATGCGTTCGGCGCCGGTGATGGCGAGCGCCCGAGCTTTGGTGGTGCGGTTAATCGTAGAAAGAATCAACAAGCCGCCTGGGGCGACGAGCGCGCTAGCCGCTGAGAGGAAGGCATTCACATCGGCGACATGTTCGATGATTTCGAGCGCGGCCACCAATTCGAACTGTGCGCCACGTTCGACGAGAGCCTCAGCGGTGGTGTTTTGGAAGTCGATATCGAGGCCAGCTTGCTCAGCGTAGGCGCTCGCCGCGCCGATGGCTTCTGCTGAAGCATCAATTGCGGTGAGCTTGGCGCCCATGCGCGCGAGCGGCGCCGATACCAAACCGCCGCCGCAGCCGAGGTCGAGTGTTGTGACGCCTTCCAGTGGCCGGCGGCCGCCCTTGGCGAAGTGCTTCAGCGCCAAGTCGCGAATGTATTGGAGCCGCACGGGGTTCAGGCGGTGCAGCGCGCCGAACGGTCCTTTGGGATTCCACCACTCAGCCGCGAGTGCGCTGAATTTGGCGATCTCGGCGGGGTCGAGCGTGCTGGCCATCAGCCATCCAGATCGGCGCGGGAACGAGGCTGGTCAAGGTGTATCGCCATGCGCTGGAAGCGTGCTAATGCCGCGCAGACGCTTCGGAAAACGGCACACTCTCCCATGTCTCGATTGGTGATGAAGTTCGGTGGCACGTCCGTGGGCGACGTGGACCGCATCGCCCGCGTCGCGCGCATCATTGCGGCTGAGCGAAAGCCTGGGCAGGGGCTGGCGGTGGTGGTCTCGGCGATGTCGGGTGAGACTGACCGCCTGGTCGGTCTGGCGCGCGGCGCTGCAGGGGAAGGCGGCAACGGCGCGCGGATGAGCGCCATAGACTTCAACGATGAGTACGATGTTATCGTCTCGGCGGGGGAGCAGGTGACGACGGGTCTATTGGCGATCGCGCTTCGGCGCATCGGTATCCCGGCGCGCTCCTGGCAGAATTGGCAAATCCCGTTTCGCACTGACTCTGCGCACTCCAAAGCGCGGGTCTCCGATATTCCCGAAGACCTGATCGGTAAGTCGATGGATGAGGGCGTCGTCGCGGTTGTGCCAGGATTTCAAGGCATCACTGACGACAACCGTATCACAACGCTGGGCCGTGGTGGCTCAGACACCTCCGCCGTCGCGCTGGCAGCTGCGCTCAATGCCGAACGCTGCGACATCTACACGGATGTCGATGGCGTTTACACAACTGACCCGCGCATCGTCGCAAAGGCGCAACGGCTTGAGAAAATCTCATACGAAGAGATGCTCGAAATGGCTTCTGCCGGCGCGAAGGTGTTGCAGACGCGCTCGGTTGAGCTCGCTTTTGCTAAGCGCGTGCCGGTGCGGGTGCTTTCAAGTTTCGTCGAGCCCGGGACGCCAAATCCCGGAACGCTCGTATGTCCTGAGGATGAGATCGTGGAAAAGCAGGTCGTTTCCGGCGTCGCCTATTCGCGCGATGAGGCAAAGGTCACGTTGCTGGGTGTTGAAGACCATCCCGGCGTTGCGGCGGAGATATTCGCGAAACTCGCTGACGCGAACATCAACGTCGATATGATTGTCCAAAGTGAAGCGCGTCAGCCTGAGCGGCAGAACATCCTCTTCACCTGCCCGGATCGCGACGCCTCGCGCGCGGCGGAAGCGATTGAGGAAATCCGCACCAAGATCGGGGTTGAAGAGGTCCACATTCGCCGCGATGTGGCCAAGGTTTCGGTGATTGGCATTGGTATGCGCAGCCAAGTCGGTGTTGCGCGCACGATGTTTTCGGCACTGGCCCAAAAGGGCATCAATATCGAGGCAATCGCCACTTCCGAGATCAAAATCTCTGTATTGATCGATGCCGCATACACCGAGCTTGCGGTAAGAGCATTGCACACGGCTTATGACTTAGACGCCGCGTGAGCGGTGGTGTTGGAGGACGCTAAACCGCAATGGTTGCTCAATCGAGCATCGGTGGGTCGCGGATACTCCTGCGTAAACTGCGGGAGATCATGGAGACTGGGGCGAAGCCGCAAGAGCGGCTGGATCGCCTTGTCAGCATGGTCGCTTCGACCATGGTTGCGGACGTCTGCTCGATCTATCTGACCCGTGGCGGTCAGCACGAACTTTTCGCGACACAAGGCTTGTCTCCCGGCGCCGTTCACAACACACGGCTGAAGGTGGGCGAAGGCCTGGTTGGTTTGGTCGCCGAGACCGCGCAGCCGCTTAATCTCGCAGATGCGCAACACCATGAGCGCTTCGCGTACAAAGCCGAGACCGGCGAAGAGCCCTTCAACTCCTTCCTAGGCGTGCCGATCGTGCGCTCGGAGCGCACGTTTGGGGTTCTCGTCGTCCAGAACCAAGTTTCGCGTCTTTACGGCGAGGACGAAGTCGAAGCGCTGCAGACCATCGCGATGGTTCTGGCCGAGATGGTGGCGTCCGGCGCGTTCGGTGATCTTACTGGGCTCGCTGAAGTAGAGGCTGTGCCGAGCCGCCCAGAGCTTCTGAGCGGGCGTTCGTTTTCGGATGGCATTTGCATCGGAACCGCAGTGCTTCACGAACCACATGCGCCGCTCGGGCGCGTGATCGCTGATGATCCAGTTAAGGAAGAAGAGCGGCTGAACACGGCGCTCTCCCAAGTCCGGCGCGCACTGGAAGATATGCTGGAGGGTGATCCCGGTCGCATCTCTGGTGTTTCGCGAGAGGTGCTCGAAACCTTCCTGATGCTCGCCAACGACCCCAGCTGGGACTCGAAGCTGCGCCAAGGTGTGCGGGCGGGCCTTTCCGCGGATGCTGCGGTGGAGCGCGTGCGCGGTGAACACCGCGCCAAGTTCAACGCTACTCGCGATCAGTATCTCAAGGAGCGCCTTCACGACCTGGAGGACCTGGACAATCGCTTGCTGCGAGCGCTCGCCGGCGTTGAAGCAGGCGCTGCGCAAGCGTTGCCTGACGATGCCATCTTGATCGCGCGCGACCTCGGTCCGGCGGAGCTTCTGGACTACGGAGCGCGGCTAAAGGGTGTTGCGCTCGAAGAGGGCGCGAACACAGCGCACGCCGCGATTGTCGCGCGAGCGCTGGGCATTCCGATGGTCGGGTCGCTCCACGGGCTGCTGTCGCGCGTTGAAGCTGGCGACCGGGTCGTGATCGACGGCGAACGTGGCGAAGCGCGCCTGCGGCCAGAGCCAGCGTTCATTCACAGCTACAAGCAGCGCATCGACTTGCGCTCTGCGCGCGTCGAAGAGTTCGCGCGGCTCCGCAATATCCCGCCTGTGACCCAAGACGGCGAGCGCGTGACGTTGTTGCTGAACGCCGGGCTCGCGCTTGATGTGCACCACCTCGACGAGGCGGGAGCCGAAGGCATTGGGCTGTTTCGCACCGAATTTCAGTTTATGGTTTCAGAGACGCTGCCGCGGCTCGAAAGCCAGACAATGCTGTACCGGGACGTCTTGGATGCCGCCGGATTGCGGCCCGTCACGTTCCGGACGCTGGACCTCGGTGGCGACAAGGTGCTGCCCTACGTGTCGGCCGAGCGCGAAGAGAACCCGGCATTGGGCTGGCGCGCCATTCGCATCGGCCTCGATCGCCCCGCACTGTTGCGATACCAGCTCCGGGCGCTCATCAGTGCCGCCGCCAACCGCCGTTTGCGTGTCATGTTTCCGCTCGTGACGACGGTGAATGAGTTCGATGCGGCTCGGGCTCTCGTGGACCGCGAGCTGGATTGGTCTCGCAAAAACGGGCGGGCGCCGCCGTCGCTGGTAGAAGTCGGCGTTATGGTTGAGGCGCCGGCGCTGGCGTTCTCCATACCTGACTTGAAGGGGCGGGCCGATTTCATCTCCATCGGCACCAACGACCTGATGCAGTACTTTTTTGCTGCCGATCGTGGGAATGCCCGCGTCTCCGAGCGCTACGACATCCTCAGCGCGCCGGCGCTGCGGTTGCTCAAACGCATACATGACGACGCCGATGTGGCGGGGCTGCAGGTCTCCATCTGTGGCGAGGCGGCGGGACGGCCTCTTGAGGCGATGGCGTTTACCGCGCTCGGCTTCCGCAGGCTTTCAATGCCAGCATCGGGCATCGGTCCTGTGAAACGACTCATCCTCTCGATGGAGGTCCAAGCTGTAGAGCGCGCACTCGCGCGTCTCATGAGCCGCAATCGGCCCTCGATTCGCGATGAACTCACAGAATTTGCGATCGCCGAGGGCTACGCGCTGTAGCGCGTGCATGCACCGCGTTGAGCTATGCTTGATTCGTGATTAGTCTTCTTTCAGTGGCTCAAAATTTGCCTTTGTAAACGTATGGTCTCGTAAGGAGGGACCTCGCACTCGATGCTGCAACCCGTACCCACCGATCCACAACCGGCTGGCGACCCAGTCGATGCACGCGCGCAACGTCAGGCGCCGGCAGCGCCGCCGCCTGTGCTCGACAACGCGTGGCGCGCAGGGCGGAAGCTCTCAGAAGCGCGCCGTCAGCGCGGCTGGTCGCTGGATGAGGTGGCAGACCGCATCCGCGTGCGGAAGGAGTTCCTCGAAGCGCTCGAAGAGATGAACATCAAGCTGCTGCCAGGCAAAGCCTACGCGCTGGCGTTTTTGCGCTCCTACGCGCGCGAGCTCGGCATCGAAGAAAAGGCGATCGTTGATCAGTTTCAGGACGAATGCGCCCTGACACGTGACGACGAGGCCAAGCCGGCCATTCGCTCGCCCACTTCCAAGCCCCGCCAGCGCCCGCCATGGGCGGCGGCGGCGGCCCTGGTCCTGATCGCGGCTGGCTTCGTGGGCTGGCGGGCGGTCGAGTCACAGCTTCGCTCGGAAGACGAGCCACAGGTCGCCTCGTCAGCGGGCTCGGCTTCCCTTGGTTCAACGCCAGCTTCCACGGGCGAAGCACCGACGCGGGTCGTTGAGATCCGTGCTGTATCGGAAGGTTGGCTGGAGGCCCGGGGGCCGGATGGGACCGTGTTCCTGTCGCGGAACTTGCGCGCTGGGGACGTCTATCGTCCAGACCCGAGCCCGGGCTGGACCCTCCATGCTCGTGATGGCGGGGCCTTTGAGATGTTCGTGAATGGAGTCCCGGCCGGCCTGATGGGCACCGCTGGGATGCCTGTGCTGGGCCGCGCGATTGACGAAATCCAGCCTTTGACCCAGGCCCAGGTGACTTCGCCCCGCAGCTAAGCCGCAGTTCTCAGGGCTGTTAGCAAGCGCTTCGGCACGCTATCTCCGGCTGGAAAGGACTCCGTCATGGACGGCGCCGCAGGCGACCTTCACCACCTCCGGCCTTGGCGCCGCATCGAGCGCCGCCGCTCGCGCAAAATTCGCGTGGGCGCGGTCGAGATCGGTGGCGACGCGCCTATAGCCGTGCAGTCGATGACCAATACGATCACGGCGGACGTGAACGCCACGATCAACCAGATACGGCAATTGGAAGACGCAGGCGCGGATATCGTGCGCGTCTCTTGCCCTGACGAAGACTCCACCAAGGCGTTCGCCGAGATTGCACGCGCTGCCAAAGTGCCGTTGGTTGCCGACATTCACTTCCACTATCGCCGCGCGATCGAGGCTGCTGCCGCGGGCGCTGCCTGTTTGCGCATCAATCCGGGCAATATCGGCAATGCGCAGCGCGTAAAGGACGTCGTGCAAGCCGCGAAGGACCATGGCTGCGCGATCCGCATTGGCGTGAACGCCGGTTCGCTTGAGCATCATTTGTTGGAGAAGTACGGCGAGCCCTGTCCCGAGGCGATGGTGGAGAGCGCGCTGCATCACATCGCGATGCTCGAAGAGCACGACTTCCGCGAATACAAAATCAGCGTGAAGGCCTCCGACGTTTTTCTGACGGCAGCGGCTTATCACGCGCTCGCGGAAGCTACCGACGCGCCATTGCATCTGGGCGTCACCGAAGCGGGCGCTCTGCGGGCGGGAACCGTGAAGTCATCGATCGCGATGGGCTCACTTCTGTGGGCCGGCATTGGCGATACGATCCGCGTGTCGCTCGCCGCCGATCCGGTTGAAGAGATCAAAGTCGGCAATGATCTTCTGAAATCGCTTGGCCTGCGTCAGCGCGGCGTAACGATCATCGCGTGTCCCTCATGTGCGCGTCAGGGGTTCAATGTCATTGCTTCCGTGGATGAACTGGAAAAACGTCTCGCCCACATCGTCGAGCCTATAACGCTTTCGATCATCGGCTGCGTGGTGAACGGGCCGGGCGAGGCGCTGATGACAGATCTCGGCTTCACCGGCGGCGGCAAAGGCGCAGGCATGATGTATGTCTCTGGCAAGGCCGACCACAAGGTCGACAACGCCGCCATGATCGACCATATCGTTGGTTTGGTTGAGGAACGCGCTCGCACGATGCGCGAAGCGAAGGGCTGAGTGATGCTGCAGCACCACCTGCAGGACACGTACGAGTATCTATTTGATACTGCGCACCGCGCTCTGAAAGAGGGCGGCTCGTTCGCGCCTTTTGGTGCAGGCATCCGCAAAACCGGCGAACAGATTCACACAAACGTTGACCTGCCGATCGATCGCTCAGCGCCGCAGGATCATATCTCGGGTTTGATTGCGGGCTTTCGCCTCGATGAAAAAGAGAATGGTCTGATTGCAGCAGGTCTCGTGTTCGATGGCCGCTCTGGTAGCGACAATGCTGCTGCTCTTTGCTTCCATCTGGAAGTCGCTAACGGCCAGGCGGTCGAAGTGATCGTGCCTTACGCGCGCCGGGCTGCAGATGCGATTGCGTTCGACGAACCGCAACTCTCGGAAGTGCAGCCCGAGATTTTTTCCGAACTGAATTAGATAATGTCCGCGTACGATAGATTGGAACGGCGCCTTTCGCAGGCAGTCGATCGGTTCGAGCGTATTGAGGCGCGTCTCGGCGCCGCGAGCGATGGCGCGGAGATCGTAAAGCTCGGGCAAGAGCACGCTGAACTGAAGCCACTGGTAGAAGCAGTTTCGGCCGTGCGCTTGGTCCGGGCCGAGATGACCAATCTTGAGGCGATGGCAAAAGATGGTGATCGCGAGATGGCCGCGATGGCCTACGATGAATTTCAGACGCTGAAAGAGAGTTTGCCCGAGCTTGAGCAGGCCGCGCTCATTCTGCTTGCGCCGAAGGACAGGGACGAGAGCGCGTCCGCAATTCTCGAAATTCGCGCTGGTACGGGCGGGGATGAGGCTGCGCTCTTCGCAGGCGATCTTTTGCGCATGTACCAACGCTATGCCGGCATTCGCCGTTGGAAGTTTGAACTGGAGCAGCTTTCCGACACTGGCCTCGGCGGCGTGAAAGAAGCCGTCGTCAGCGTGACCGGCAATGGCGTGTTCGGCCGCCTAAAGTACGAGAGCGGCGTCCACCGCGTGCAGCGGGTGCCTGAGACGGAAGGGGCGGGGCGCGTTCACACGTCCGCCGCAACTGTCGCCGTGCTGCCGCAGCCGGAAGGCGAAGTGGATATCGTCGTTGAGGACAAGGATATCCGCATCGACACGATGCGCGCATCCGGCGCTGGCGGTCAGCACGTCAACAAGACTGACTCCGCGGTGCGCATAACGCACATGCCTTCTGGGATTGTGGTTGTGGCGCAGGAAAAGTCGCAGCACCAAAACCGCGCTAACGCGATGAAGGTGTTGAAGGCAAAGCTCTACGACGCCGAACGTGAACGCCAGGCGTCTGAGCGCGCCGCGGAGCGCAAGGGGCAGATTGGATCAGGCGATCGAAGCGAACGTATTCGTACCTATAATTTTCCGCAGGGTCGTGTGACGGATCACCGGATCAACCTTACCGTCTATAATCTGCCGGAAGTGCTGCACGGGACGGGACTCGATCCCGTACTTGATGCGTTGGCGGCGGAGGAGCAGGCGTTGAAGCTCGCGGCGCTGGAGCAGGAAGAATGAGCGAAACGCTCGTGTCGCTCTGGACAGATGTTCGCAAGCGCCTGGAAGCCGCGGGCATCGATACGCCAGTGTTGGATGCACGTTTACTGCTTGAAGCCGGCGCGGGTGTCTCTCGGCTAGAGATCGTAACGGACCCGCGGCGAGAGGTCAGCGACGCGCAAGCGGATGCGGTGAACAAGCTCACACAGCGGCGAGAGGCGCGCGAGCCGATTAGCCACATCATTGGCCGCAAGCACTTTTGGACGATTGATCTCGCGGTCAACGCTCACGTGCTCACGCCGCGTCCGGAGACGGAATTTGTCGTTGAGGCGGGGCTGCAAGAGACGCTGCCTGCTGATGCGCCGCATCGCATTCTCGATCTTGGTGCAGGCTCCGGCGCCATCATCCTCGCTCTGCTCAAGGATCGCCCCAACGCCACCGGAGTCGCCGTCGATCTGAGCGACCGGGCGCTGGAAGTCGTGCGCAAGAACGCCGAAGATCTTGGCGTAGCCGATCGGCTTGAAATTCGTCCGGGTGATTGGGCGGCGGATATCGACGAGCGCTTTGATCTCGTCGTTTCGAACCCACCTTACATTCGTACCAACGACATCGATGGTCTGGCGCCTGAAGTTTGTCGCTTTGAGCCACGCCTCGCACTCGACGGCGGCGAAGACGGGATGGTGGCCTATCGCATCATCACGGCGGCTCTCCCGCGGCTCTTGAAGCCGGGCGGCGCCTTTGCCTTAGAGGTTGGTTTGGGGCAGGCCGAGGGCGTTAAAGCGATGGCGGAAACAGTGGGTTTGACCACGTCTGAGCCGCGCCGGGACCTCGCAGGCATTCCCCGCGTTGTTGTAGGACATGCGGTATGATCGTCCGGTCTGGAAAAACCCCTTGGATCGGCGCTCGCGACGGATTAGGTTCGGAGCCGGAATCGACGGCAGAGGGGCTTTGTCCGCCGGTTCAATAGGCTGGCAGGCGTTAGAGCGCCGCCGGCTGCTCCCTCAGTAAGAGGTTCAATCGTAGCGCTTGGCGCTGCTTGGAACTGCCCGAACCAAATTGAACGGGCTTTTGAAACGTGGCGCATTTCGCGACTGGCCCTTGGCCACGCGCCGTCGCCCGAACTGGAACCACAAAGCACAATGGTGAACTTCCAATGAAGCGTCAGCGAGGCCGCGGCCGTAAGCCAGGCGGCGGTGGTGGAAACTACCACAACAACCAAGGTGGCGGTGGTGGCGGCGGCGGCGGCGGTCACTATAACCCCAACCGTTCGCTCGACAGCAACGGGCCCGAGGCGAAAGTCCGTGGGACCGCTTCACATATCAACGAGCGCTATCTCCAACTCGCGCGCGATGCCTCTAGTTCAGGCGATCGCGTGTTGGGCGAGAACTATCTCCAACACGCTGATCACTATTTCCGCCTGTGGCGATCGATGCAGCCTGCGGCGCCGGTGCAGCAGCAACAGAACTTCAACGACAATGCTGACTATGAAGGCGACGACGACGGCGCCCAAGACGGCGAAGGCGGCGAAGAAAACGAAGCCCGCGGCGAGGGCGATGAGCAGTCTGACGGTGACGATCAAGGCGAGCGTCAGCGCGAAGGCGGCGACCGCGGCGAAGGTGATCGTGGTCCGCGTCGCGGCCGCGGCCGCCGTCGTTTCAGCCCGGATGGCGAGCGCCAAGGCGGCCAAGAGGCACGCGATGGCGACAACCGCGAACCGCGCAGCGAAGGCGGCGAGCCTCGCGAACAACGGGAAGCGCGTGAGCCTCGCGAGCAGCGGGAACCCCGCGAACCGCGAGAACCTCGTGAACCACGCCGAGAGCGCACAGAAGGCGGCGAACCGCGGCGAGAGCGGGCGCCAGAAGGCGGTGAACCCCGTCGGGAGCGTACTGAGGCCGCTGAGCCGCGTCCGCCACGTCGCGAACGCGCCGAGGGCGAACAGCGTGAGCCGCGCCGCGAGCGTCAGCCGCGTGAAGATCGTGATTCTGGCAGCCGCGAAGGCTTTTCGGATGGTCCGAAGCCAGCGTTCCTTCGCGGTGGTGGCGGTGGCGGCGGCGCCACCGAGTAATTAGCGCTTGGACGTCGGAGGCCGGGGCGGCGCTGCGAGGCGCCGCTCAAGGTACTCGCGCGCGTGACGTTCGACGTCGGCAAGGTGGTCCTCACCTGGATCGCGACCACGGAAGAAGTGGTCAGCTCCTTCGACGATCGCTCCATCGACCTTTATATTTTTCTGCGTGCGGATACGTCCGATCACGCGCTCCATATCCTGCGCCGTCGTCACGCTATCGCGCGTGCCATAGATGATGACGCCAGACGCCGGGCACGGGGCGAGGAACGATAGGTCATAGTGGTTCGCCGGCGGCGCCACTGCGATGAAGCCGTCGATTTCCGGACGGCGCATCAGCAGCTGCAAGCCAATCCATGCGCCGAATGAATAACCGCCCACCCAGCATTGCTCGGCGTTCGGATTCATCGCTTGCAAATAGTCGAGAGCGGAGGCGGCGTCGGAAAGCTCGCCCATGCCGTTGTCGAAAATGCCTTGGCTGCGGCCGATGCCACGGAAGTTGAAGCGCAGGACGCCGAAGCCTTTCGAGGTGAAAAGCTTATAAAGTTGCACGGTAACCCGGTCCTGCATCGAGCCGCCCGCACGCGGATGGCCGTGGAGGATGAGGGCGATCGGCGCGCCCTCTTTTGACGGTTCTTGGTAACGGCCCTCAACGCGCCCAGCGGCGCCCGGGAAAATCACTTCCGGCATTCGTTCTCGACCCCAGCTGCCCTGAAAATGCAGGCGGCTTATTCTTGACCAAAACACTCGGGTATCTTAGCTGACAGCATAAGAGGCCCGGTCCCCAAAGGGGGCGGCTTCTAGCACTCAATTTGGGGGCGGGCGAGGGCGCGGGAAGGGACAGGCATGCGTTTAACGTCGAAAGGCCGATATGCGGTTATGGCGATGGCCGATTTGGCGCTGCACGGCGGCGCTGAACGAGCTGTGCCGCTGCAGGAAGTGGCTCGCCGTCAGGAAATTTCTCTCTCCTACCTCGAGCAGTTGTTCGCGAAGATGCGCCGCGCTGGTCTTGTCTCCGGCGTGCGCGGCCCAGGCGGCGGCTATCGCTTAGCGCGGGGCGCCGATGTGCTGACGGTCGCTGAGATCATCGAAGCTGTGAATGAGCCGATCAAGGCCACGCGGTGCGACTCTGCATCGAGCAAGTCCTGCATCGGCCGCACTGGCCGCTGCATCGCTCACGGTCTCTGGCAGGAGATGGGTGATCGCATCCAGCTTTTCCTCGGATCGGTATCGCTCGCTGATGTGCTCGAGCAACGCTTCGACGGCGGCGCACGCGTTGCCGCGGAATAGATAGATGACGAAGACGCCCATCTATTGCGACTACAACGCCGGCGCGCCGATCCGCGCGGAAGCTGCAGTGGCGATGTCGCGCGCGTTGGCGGCGGGCGGCAATGCGTCTTCGGTGCACAGCGTCGGTCGCGGCATGCGCGCAATGATCGAGGATGCGCGTGAGCGTATTGCGAGTGCGCTTGATGCGAGCGCAGAAAATGTTGTGTTCACTTCGGGAGCGACCGAGGCGCTGCATTTGGTCCTTACGAGTACAGGCGCTGCCTCGGTGATTGTGTCCAGTGTCGAGCATGACGCTGTGTTTGAGCATGCCGGCAAGGCGCTGAAGACGGATATGATCGCGCCAGTTCGCGCCGATGGATTGATCGATGTTGCGGCTTTGGCGACGCTACTTGCGTCCGCCCCGAAGCCTGCACTGGTCGCCGTTCAGCTCGCGAATAACGAAACCGGCGTCATTCAACAGATCGCGAAAATCGCGGCGCTCTGCCGTGAACACGGAGCGCTCCTGCTGGTGGATGCCGCGCAAGCGTTCGGGCGCATTCCAGTCAGCATTGCCGATCTCGATGCGGCGTATCTGGTGGTCTCTAGCCATAAGCTCGGCGGACCTCCTGGCGCCGGCGCGCTTGTGCTTGCGCCCGGAGCCCCGTTCGTGACGACGCGTTTTGGCGGAGGCCAAGAACGCGGGCGCCGTCCTGGCACCGAAAATGGCGCCTCTCTCGTTGGTTTCGCTGTGGCTGTGGAGTGGGCGCTCAGTGACCTTGACGGTGAGGCCGCACGAGTCAGCGCGATGCGTGACCGTTTCGAAGCCGCGCTGCCGAAAGACGCCGCCGTGTTCGGTGCAACCGCGCCGCGCTTGCCGAACACTTCAAACTTTGCACTTCCCGGCATCACTGGCGAGACCGCTGTGATCGCCATGGACCTTGAGGGTGTTGCAGTCAGTTCTGGCGCTGCTTGTTCGTCCGGCAAAGTGCGCTCAAGCCGGGTGCTCGGCGCTATGGGCGTCGCGCCTGAGTTGGCGAAGGCCGCGTTGCGCGTGAGCTTCGGGCACGAGTCAAAGGATTCCGATGTCGATGAAGCGCTCTCCGCGCTCGCGAAGATCACTTCGCGCCGCGCGCAAGGGGCGGCGGCATGAGCGCGGTGAAAGACACCATCGACAAAGGCACGGTGGACGCCGCGCGCGCACTTGAGGCGGAGAAATACAAGCACGGCTTTATCACCGAGCTTGAGCAAGAGCTGGCGCCGCCGGGCCTCGACGAGGATATCGTCCGGTACATTTCGGCCAAGAAAACCGAGCCGGAGTGGATGCTGACTTGGCGCCTAGAAGCCTTCAAACGCTGGAAGACCATGGAGGAGCCGACTTGGGCACTCGTCCACTATCCGCCAATCAACTATCAAGCGGCGCGCTACTACGCGGAGCCGAAAGCTGGCTCCAAGTATAAGAGTCTGGACGACGTCGATCCTGAAATTCTCGAGACCTATAAGAAGCTAGGCATTCCGTTGAGGGAAGCCGAAGTGTTGTTGGGTGTCGAAGGCGCGCCGCGCGTTGCCGTGGATGCAGTGTTTGATAGCGTCAGTGTCGTCACGACGTTTAAAGCGGAGTTGGCGAAGGCTGGCGTCATCTTCTGCTCGATGAGCGAAGCGGTGCGCGAACATCCCGAATTGGTGAAGAAATATCTCGGCTCAGTGGTGCCGACGTCAGACAATTTCTTCGCGACGCTTAATAGCGCCGTCTTCTCGGATGGCTCGTTTGTATACGTGCCGCCGGGTGTGCGTTGCCCGATGGAGCTCAGCACGTATTTTCGCATGAATGCGCAGGGCACCGGTCAGTTTGAGCGCACTCTGATTATCGTTGATGCAGGCGCTTACGTTTCATACCTCGAAGGCTGCACTGCGCCTATGCGTGACGAGAACCAGCTGCACGCTGCGGTGGTGGAACTCGTCGCTCTCGATGATGCTGAGATCAAATACTCGACCGTACAGAATTGGTGGCCCGGCGACGCCGAGGGCAAGGGCGGCATCTACAATTTCGTGACCAAACGTGGCGACTGCCGCGGCGCTCGATCCAAAATCAGCTGGACGCAGGTAGAGACGGGCTCGGCTATCACTTGGAAGTATCCAAGCTGCGTGCTGCGCGGCGACGATAGTTCCGGTGAGTTCTACTCGATTGCTGTGACCAATGGCCGCCAGCAGGCGGACACCGGCACCAAGATGATTCATCTCGGAAAGAACACACGCTCGCGGGTCATTTCGAAGGGCATCTCGGCGGGCCGTTCGTCCAACGCCTATCGCGGGCTTGTCTCAGCGCATGCGAAAGCAAAGGGCGCGCGCAACTTCACGCAGTGCGATTCATTGCTGATTGGCGATCAATGCGCGGCGCACACTGTGCCCTATGTTGAGACTCGCACGCCCGATGCGCAGTTCGAACACGAAGCGACGACCACGAAGCTTTCCGACGACCAGCTCTTCTACCTGCGCTCGCGCGGCATCCCGGAAGAGGCGGCGGTGGCGTTGCTCGTGAACGGCTTTGTTCGCGAGGTGTTGCAGAAGCTGCCGATGGAATTTGCCGTGGAAGCGCAGAAGCTTCTTGAAGTCAGTCTCGAAGGGAGCGTCGGATGAGTATGTGGCGCTATGCGCTGGCGGCGTGCGCTGTCTCGCTTGCCGCTTGCAATCAACAGCCGGAGCAACGCGAAGCGGAAGGTTCGACGCCGCCGATCGTTACTCCGGAAATCAGCGAACCGGCGCGTGTCGAACTGCCGCCGGTGGACGCATCTCTGCTTGGCGCGCCGAACGAACTGTTCACCGCGATCGAGCCGAGCGAGGTCGGTGTGTTCGGTGCTCCGGCGGTGATGGAAGCGTTGGAGCCATTGCTCGGAGCTGAAGTCGTTGAAGGCTCCGAGGTCAGCCTCACTGTCCGTGAGAACGGTGATGAAGCTGTTGCCGACGTTGTACGCACTGGCGTGCAGGATGATTCCGTTGCTGGCGGCCACATTCGCATCGAATTCCGACGCGAGGCCGATGGTTGGTACCCGACCAACGCCTATCGCCGCACGAAGTGCGCGCGCGGCGGCGAGGCGGGCCAATGGACGACGGGGCTTTGCCCATGAGCGACCGTAATTACTGGTTCGCGCGCCGGTTCCCGTTAAGCGATGGCCGCCAAGCCTTCGCGCCGGTGAACTGGAAGGGTTACGCGGTGTCGCTCGTGTTTGTGACCGCGCTGACGGGCGGCGGCGTCGCTTTCGCTTGGCTCGGCGCGCAACGCAACATTTTCATGGGCGTGATGGTGTTTGCAGGCGTCGCGCTGCTCGCGGGCGCTTGGTTCACGTTCACGGCGAAGGCGAAAGCGGATCCGATCCGCACTGTCGCGGACTACAAGAAGGATAAACAACAGCGTGTTTGATGTAACTGGCCTCCATGTCGCCGTTGGCGGCGCCGAGATCATCAAGGGTCTTTCGCTCAGCGTTCCCGCTGGCGAAACGCATGCGATCATGGGTCCAAACGGCTCCGGCAAGTCGACGTTGTCGTACGCGCTGAGTGGCCGCGATGGATACGAGGTGACCGCAGGATCGGCGACTCTGAACGGAAGCGATTTGCTCGCACTCGAACCTGAGGAACGCGCGGCGGCTGGGCTGTTTTTGTCGTTCCAGTATCCAGTCGAAATTCCAGGGCTCTCCGCGATCGCGTTTTTGAAGGCGGCGATCAACGCGCAGCGCAAGTCGCGCGGCCAGGAACCCATGCCGGCGCCGAAACTTTTGCAGCTGATGCGGGCGAAGGCGGAGACGCTGAAGATCGACCAAGAGATGCTGAAGCGACCGCTGAATGTTGGCTTCTCTGGCGGTGAGAAGAAGCGGTTCGAAGCGCTTCAGCTGGCAGTGCTTGAGCCCAAGTTTGCAATTTTGGACGAGACGGATTCGGGCCTCGACATTGACGCGCTGAAGATCGTCGCCGCCAGCGTGAATGCGGCGCGAGCGCCAGATCGCGGCCTCTTGGTGATCACGCACTACCAGCGTCTGCTGGACTACATCAAACCGGACCGTGTTCATGTCCTTGCCAAGGGCCGCATCATTGCAAGCGGCGGCCCCGAGCTTGCGCTCGAACTCGAGCGCGATGGGTACGACAAGTACGTGAGGGCCGCGTGAGCATCGCTCTCGAACTCCCGACGCGCCGCAACGAGGCGTGGAAGTATTCCGATCTCCGCCAGGCGGTCGGTGCAGAGCGGCATGTGCTGCGCGATGGCCGCGATATTATCGAGCGGCTAGCGCCGGGGACGCAGCGATCCGTGATTGCGTCGGGCGAAACGCGTCTGTTTGTAGAGCGCATGGACGACGATTGTCACATGGATGCGCGTTCGTTTGAATTTGTTCTGGAGCCTGGCGCTTCTCTGACTCGCGTGGTGGTCCAAACCGGCAAAGACCTGCCGCTCTCGGTGGCGCGAGTTCGCCTTGGTGCGCGCGCTAAGTACACGCAATTCGTTTTGGCCTTCGGCGGACGTCTGGCGCGGCTGGAGACGCATGTGAGCGTCGAGGGAGAAGACGCGGAGGTCACGCTCAATGGCGCATATCTCGCGGGCCGTGGCCAACACGCCGACCTGACTTCAACAATTAATCACCAAGCACGCGGCGCAACGACGCGTCAGTTGATCAAGGGTGTCGCACGCAAGGGCGGACGAGGCGTATTTCAAGGCAAGATTGTCGTTGAGCGTGCCGCGCAAAAAACCGACGCGCGCCAACACCACCGGGGGCTGTTGCTCGAAGACGGCGCTGAGATTTTTGCCAAACCCGAACTGATGATTCATGCTGACGATGTGCAGTGCGCGCATGGAAACACGGCGGGCGGTCTAGATGAGCAGGCGCTCTTCTACATGCGCGCACGGGGCATCCCGACGTCGCAAGCGCGATCGTTGCTGATCGAAGCCTTTTTGGCCGAGACGATCCCAGCAAGTTTGCCGGAGGATTTGCAGGACGAACTCACCGGGATGATCCGCGCCTGGCTTGCCGAGGCCCGCTCATGAATGCGCCTTTGATTCACCGGCCGTTTGATGTCGAGGCGGTGCGTTCGCAGTTCGCCATCCTTGGCCGCGAAGTCAACGGACGCCCACTGGTATATCTCGACAGCGCCGCGAGCGCGCAGAAGCCGGAAGCGGTGATCGAGGCGATGGCAGCGCAAATGCGCGGCGCGTACGCTAACGTTCACCGTGGCCTTCACACACTTGCGAACGAGACAACAGAAGCTTTTGAATCGGCTCGGCAAACTGTCGCGCGTTTCATCAATGCACCGACCCCAGAGAGCATCATTTTCACCAAGGGTGGCACGCAGGCGATAAACATTGTAGCGGCTGGTCTCGACGTGAAAGCCGGCGACGAGATCGTGCTGTCGGTGATGGAGCATCACTCCAACATCGTCCCCTGGCATTTCCTGCGCGAGCGCAAAGGTGTCGTGCTGAAGTGGCTCGATATTGATGATGATGGCGCTGTTGATCTGGTGGCGCTCGATGCGCTGATCGGTCCGCGCACAAAGCTCGTGGCGATTACGCACATGTCGAATGTGTTGGGCGCCAAGACGCCGGCGGCCGAAATTGCGCGGATTGCTCACGCTAAGGGCGCACAGGTTCTGTTCGATGGCTGTCAGGCCGCCGTTCATGGCCATGTGGACGTGCAAGCGATCGATGCGGATTTTTACGCCTTTACGGGTCACAAGCTCTACGGCCCGACCGGCATCGGCGTGCTCTACGGCAAGCGGGATATTCTCGCGGCGATGGCGCCGTTCGAGGGCGGCGGCGAGATGATCGATGTGGTTGAGCAGGAGCGCGTTACCTATAACGAGCCGCCGCATCGCTTCGAGGCGGGCACGCCGCCGATTATCGAAGCGGTTGGCCTCAAGGCTGCGATCGACTGGATCACCAGCCAGGATCGCGCCGCGATCGAGGCTCATGAAGCTGCTTTGCGCGATCGTGCGATGGACGCGTTGCGGGAGTTGAATTGGGTGACGTTGCATGGGGCGGCGGCCGACAAAGGCGCCATCGTGGCGTTCTCAGTTGAGGGCGCACATCCACATGATATCGCGCAGATATTGGATCGCCAGGGTGTGGCGGTACGCGCCGGGCACCATTGTGCGCAGCCGTTGATGAAACGCTTGGGCGTTACCGCAACGGTGCGGGCGAGTTTTGCGTGCTATAATCGACTGGAAGAGGTCGATGCGCTGGTCGAGGCCTTGCACAAGGCGCGGAAGCTTCTGAGCTAGAGGATGATGGACGGTTCTGTTTCCCCGCCGAGTGCTTTGCCCCAGGGCGAGCTTGATCGCATCACCGATGATCTGGTGGCGCAGTTCAAGACGGTCTTCGACCCTGAGATCCCGGTTGATATCTACGAGCTCGGGCTCATCTATAAAGTCGATATCAACGACGAAGGCTTCGTCGATATCGAGATGACGCTGACCGCGCCCGGTTGCCCAGTAGCTGGTGAGATGCCGGGCTGGGTTGAGGTGGCGGCGCGTAAGGTTCGCGGCGTGACAGGCGTCCATGTGAATTTGGTGTTCGAGCCGCCATGGACGACGGCGCGAATGAGCGATGAAGCCAAACTTGAATTGAATATGTTGTAGGCAATGACGCGTAGACCGAGACCCAAGATCGTGACTTTGACGGACGCTGCGGCGACGCGCGTGCGAGATATCGTTGCGAAGGACGATAAGCCCTATTTGCGCGTCGGTGTAGTCAACGGCGGCTGCGCTGGCATGGAATACACGCTGGATTACGCCGCCGAGCCCGCACAGTTCGATGAGCTCGTTGAGGACAAGGACGTAAAAATCCTTGTTGCCGCCGATGCCGTGCTTTTCTTGCTGGGCTCGGAGATCGACTATGAGACGACGCGTCTTGCGTCGAAGTTTGTGTTTCGCAACCCGAACCAGACGGACGCTTGCGGCTGCGGTGAGAGCGTCACCATCGTGCCGGCCAAAGCAGAAGCGTAATTGATGGCAGACAGCTTCCACGAGTACGTGAAGGAGCTGTTCGCTGGCCTTGGTCCCGTTCAGATTAAACGCATGTTTGGCGGCGCGGGCGGTTACGCTGATGGCGTCATGTTCCTGCTGCTCGGAAATGACACCATCCACATCAAGGTCGACGATGCTTTGAAGGCGGAGCTGCGCGACGAGGGTTCAGGTGCATTTGAATGGACGCCGCAGAAGGGCCCGCGCGCTGGCGAGACTATTGATCTCGGCTACTGGCGTTTGCCTGATAGTGCGCTCGATGATCCGGACGAAGCAGCGGTGTGGGGCCGAAAAGCGCTAGCTGTGGCCAGAGCCAAGGCTGCAGCCAAGCCGAAGAAGGTCGCGGCGAAACGCGTCTCGAAGAAGGCTCCCGCGAAACTGGCTAAGAAAGCGAAGCGCTAGCTACCTTTGAAACTTGCGGGCCGCTTCTGAAAGAACGCTTGGACGCCTTCGCGGAAATCTTCGGTGCGTCCCGCAATCTTTTGCGCCTGCCGCTCGGCCTGGAGTTGTTCATCCCACGAATTGTCGAGCGACGACCACGATAAACGCCGGATCATACCGAGCGTTTTTGTCGGACCGTTTGCGAGGTCGAGGGCGAGCACTTTCGCCGTCGCCAGCAACTCGACATCAGGCACGCAGCGGTTGATCAGTCCCCACTCCAGTGCCGTCTTCGCGGGGATCTTTTCGCCGAGCAGCATCATCTCCAATGCCCGCGCACGACCGATCATGCGCGGCAAGTGATAGGTCGCGCTGCCATCTGGCACGAGGCCGATACGGCGGAAGGCCTGCAAGAAATAGGCGCTCTCGCCAGCGACAATGAGGTCGCCCAACAGCGCAAATGAGCACCCGATGCCCGCTGCGGCGCCGTTCACGGCCGTTACGTAAGGAACCGGAAGATCGCGCAGTAGGGCGACGAATGGGTTGAAGGTCAGCTCGAGGCGGGCGCCCAAATCGGGCTGACCATCCGCATCCAGTGGCGGTGCGCCGCTCGCCAAATTTGCTCCCGAAGAAAAGCCGCGACCTTCACCCGTCAGAACAATGCAGCGCGCCTCTTCGCTTGCGCGATTGAACAGAACTGTGAGTTCGTCCGTCATCTCAACGGAAATGGCGTTCAGCGTGGCCGGGTCGGACAGCGTGATGAGTGCAACGCCGTTCTCAAGTTCGTATTTGGCTTTGGCCATTTTTCTCTCCCACGCTTGAGCGCTGGGAGACTTTAGCCGAACTTTCGGGTCATGGGATATGCTGCCGGAAGGGCAGTGCTACGCAACGTAAAGGACTGGCGTCGCGTCCGTCGTCGTCTGGTTGCGGCCGTTACGCTTTGATGAGTAGAGGCATGCGTCAGCCCGCTCAATGAGGCCCGCCGGGGTATCGCCGGACTGCAGGCGTGCGATGCCGATCGACACCGTGACTTGACCCAAATCCTCATTCGTTGAACGGCGGCGCAGGCGCTTTG
Source organism: Caulobacteraceae bacterium (assembly GCA_031431115.1). Lineage (GTDB taxonomy): Bacteria > Pseudomonadota > Alphaproteobacteria > Caulobacterales > Aquidulcibacteraceae > Vitreimonas. The sequence continues at coordinate 47,781 of JANPCV010000033.1, read as the reverse complement.
CTTGGATGGCCTCGCGCAAAGCTTCGGCGGTTTGCTGCGCAACGCGTTGGCTCATGCGCGGCATGACGACTGCAAACTCTTCGCCGCCGTAACGCGCAACGAGGAAGTCCGGACGGGCATGCGCCTGCAGCGCGCTCGCCAAGAAACGCAGGATTTGGTCGCCAGTGTGATGGCCCCAAGTATCGTTGAAACGTTTGAAATGATCGATATCGCAGAGGAGCAGTGAGAGTTCGCTGCGCTGAGCCCGCGCTTCCTCAATCCGCATCCGCAGCGTTTCATCGAACATGCGCCGATTGGCGAGGCCGGTGAGGCTGTCTGTAAGCGACTCCATGCGCACCGACTCGAGGCTGGTGCGCAGCGTATCGATTTCGGACGTGGACTTTTTGAGCTGCTCATTGAGCGTCTGATTGTGGTTGGCCATGTCGAGCGTGGCGGCAGCCAGGCTTGAGACAATCTGGCGAATCTGCTCGGTACCGAGGCCGCGATTTAGGTCTGTAGCGGCGGTCTCGAGCGTTCGGCCGTAGTCGCCGCTTTTGCTCTCGGCTTCCTTCAGGAACGAGACAACGTGACCCAGATCGCGGGCGATTTTCTCACCCGCCAGCACGATCTGCGCGGACGCGCCGAGACCGGTAAAGAATTGCTCGTGCAGGCGCGCGCTTTCGTCAGCCGAAAAGATCGTGCCCGATCCAATACGCGTATCGATCGCGTCGCGAAGTGGTTGGTTGCGGCCCAGGCGATAGGCGAGCCAGACTTCGTAGTTTGCGCTTGTCGGCGGCACGCCGTGGAGGCGCATCAGATCAAGGGTCTCGGCCGCCACGTTGGCGCCGCCGGGGCCTTGCATAAGGATTTCTTGATCAGTCACGCAAAACCCGCAGAATCTGCAATCTCACAGACGGTAGTAGGCAGGGTATGGACGAGTGGTAAATGCGACGAACTATCTGAAAGAAATGAGTAGTTGCGCTTACGTGTACGGTAAGCGGTAGACATGTGCGCAAAGGCACAGGGAGACGCACATGAACCGGCCGGTCCAACCGTCTATCGAAGAGACGAAAGCGCGGATGAGCGTGATTTTGGAGCTGCAGAAGCGCCTGCAGACCAAGCAAGGCGCGCCCGATGCCAGACTGCGCAAAGATAGGCTGACGCGCGCCATCAACCTGGTGCTTGCGCACAAGGACGAGTTCCTGAGCGCTCTCAGCGAGGATTTCGGCGCCCGGTCGCGAGAGATGTCCTTGTTCACGGATATTTCGGGAGCGGTTGGACCGCTGAAACAGGCGCGGACGAACGTTGAAAAATGGATGGCGCCGCAGAAGCGCCCTGTGACGCCTTCTGCGTTGGGGCTTTTTGGAGCGCGTGCGGAAGTTCGCTATCAGCCTAAGGGCGTGGTTGGCGTGATCGCACCATGGAATTTTCCGATTTCGTTGTCATTCGACGCCATCGCCGGCGCGTTCGCTGCGGGTAATCGCGTGATGCTGAAGCCGTCGGAGTATACGCCAGCGACATCGGCATTGATGGCGCAGACCATCGATCTCTACTTCGATGAAGACGAACTCGCGGTGATCCAAGGTGGCCCAGATGTTGGCGCCGCGTTCGCCGGGCTCGCGTTCGACCATCTGATCTTTACAGGCGCAACCAACGTCGGCCGGCACGTAATGCGTGCAGCCGCTGACAATCTTGTACCTGTGACGCTTGAGCTTGGCGGCAAGTCGCCCGTGGTGATTGGTGCGAGCGCGGATCTCGAAAAGACGGCTGCGCGCATCATGCAGGGCAAGACGATGAACGCTGGCCAAATCTGCTTAGCGCCGGATTATGTGTTGGCGCCCAAGGAAAGCGTGCCTGGTTTCGTGGAAGCGTCAAAAGCCGCAGTTGCCAAGATGTACCCAACCATCAAGGACAATTCCGACTACACTGCCATCATCAACCAACGTCACTTCGATCGCATCACTGGCATGATCGCCGACGCGAAGGCGAAGGGCGGCGAGATCGTTACAATCAATCCGGCGAATGAGGACTTCGGTCAGCAGGAGCACCGGAAAATTCCGCCAACGATCATTCTGAACGCCACCGATGACATGCAGGTGATGCAGGAAGAAATCTTTGGCCCGTTGCTGCCGGTGCGCACCTATTCGGCATTCGACGACACGGTGAACGAGATCAACGCGCGCCCGCGGCCGTTGGCGCTCTACTATTTCGGCGATGACAACGCAGAAAGCGAAGCGCTGCTTAACCGCACGCATTCTGGCGGAGTGACGATCAATGACGTAATCTTCCACTTCGCCATGGACGACCTGCCGTTTGGTGGCGTCGGGCCATCAGGCATGGGCGCCTATCACGGCCATCGCGGCTTCATCGAGTTCAGCCACGAAAAGGCTATTTACCGCCAGATATCCGCTGAGTTGCTGGCGATCTTGCGTCCCCCTTACGGCGCAGCCTTCCGCAAGCAGATTGCGGCGCGCCTAAAGCCCTAAGCGCTATTTCTTGGGTTTAAGGAACGCGGGCATGCTGTCGCCGAAGCCGGTGACAGATGGTCCGTTATCCTGTTGGCGTGGCGGACGGCGCTCTTCGCGCCGCGGCTGCTCACTACGCTCAGCACGGGGCGCTTCACGCTCGGCACGAGGCGCTTCGTTGCGCGGGGGCCGTTCTTCGCGCTTTTCGCGGCGAGCTTCGGCTGGCGGCGCTTCGGTGCGTTCGACTGGCTCAGTGGATGCAGTCGGGCGCTCGTCGTCGCGCTTTTGGTAGCGCTGCTTCTTTTCACCGATGCGCTTTGAATGTTCTTTCTTGAGCTCCTCCGCGCGACGGCCGCGACCGCCGCTGTCACGCGGGTCGCCAAGCGACGCTTCCGGGATGCCTTCGATTTCGGCTTTCTCAATCGGTTTGCCGGTCAGTTTTTCAATCGCTTCCAAACTTTTTTTGTCACTCGGGCCCACCAGCGTGAACGAAGCCCCTTGGCGTCCGGCGCGGCCGGTTCGGCCGATGCGGTGGACGTAATCGTCTGGGCTGCGCGGCGGCTCATAATTGAACACGTGGGAGACGTCCGGCACGTCGAGGCCGCGGGCGGCGACGTCGGAGGCGATCAGGAATTGCAGATCGCCGGAGCGGAAGCGGTCGAGCGTCTTGGTGCGCACCGATTGGTCGAGATCGCCGTGGATCGGTGCGGCATTGAAGCCGTGGCGCTTCAGGGAAAGGGCGACGACATCGACGTCGGTCTTGCGGTTGCAGAAGATAATGCCGTTGCGGACGTTGACGCTGGTCATCGCGGCGCGAAGGGCGGCGCGTCGTGTGCGCGGATCGCCGCCGGGCAGCATGATGACGCGCTGTTCGATGGTGGCGGCGGTGGTGGCGGGGCGCGTCGCTTCGATGCGCTTGGGGCTGGAGAGAAACGCCTCGGTGATGCGCGTGATCTCCGGCGGCATGGTGGCGGAGAAGAAAAGCGTCTGACGGGTGAACGGCGTAAGTTTGAAGATGCGCTCGATGTCGGGGATGAAGCCCATGTCGAGCATGCGGTCAGCTTCATCGACAACCATGACTTGCACGCCGGTCAGCAATAGCTTGCCGCGTTCAAAGTGATCGAGCAGGCGGCCAGGCGTGGCAATCAGGACATCGACGCCGCGCGCGAGCAGCGCGTCCTGATCACCGAAGCTGACGCCGCCGATCAGCAAGGCTTTGGTGAGCTTTTGATACTTGCCGTACTTGTCGAAGTTTTCGGCGACCTGGGCGGCCAGTTCGCGCGTCGGTTCTAGGATCAACGTCCGCGGCATGCGCGCGCGAGCGCGGCCGGCGGCGAGGATGTCGATCATCGGCAGCACGAATGCCGCAGTCTTGCCGGTGCCGGTTTGAGCGATGCCCAAGACGTCGCGTCCCTTCAGGACTTCCGGGATTGCTTGGGCTTGGATCGGGGTCGGCGTGTTGTAGCCGGTTTCTTTCACCGCGCGCAGCGTCGGTTCGGAGAGGCCAAGGTCGTCGAACGTAATTTGCGGCTGGGTGGTTTCTGCGCCTTCAGACGCGGGTATTTCAGAGGTCATTCAATCTCACTTATGACCGCCGCATTCGCTGAGCGCATACGGAGATCGTTGGTTTGGCGCTTCGTGCCGGCATCGCCTGCGGATCAGGCGGGGGCGTTCAGCGAGGGCGAGCACGCCCTCGGGCGCGCACAACGGACAGCGCGCAAATGGGGGCATTTGTGGAGAAAGTCAATGAATGTCGTCCATGCGCGCCGGCCGCCTAGCTCGCTTGCTCCAGTGCAGCGACGACGGTTTCGACCGTGCCGACGACGGTCTCCGTTGCCGCGATGGCCCGGAAGAGGATGATCGTCTTTCCGTGGCTGTCTCTGACTGCAGCGACCTCAGCGGGGTTAATGTGAACTTCCAGGCGGGGATCGGCGGCAGAAATGAATTTCACGAACTTGGCCATGTCTTGGCTCCTGCCGAATCGGTTTCCGGCTCGCACTTATGAGCGCGGCAGCAAGCGATTGCTTGAGCCAAATCAGGGTGCGCCAAGACCCAGCTCCCGGCCCCTGACAGCAGAATAATCCGACGGGCCTAGCGAACCGTGTTAGGTTGCGTGATCAGCAACCAGAACCACTGCTTTGTGCCGCCCGCGACGGGCGGTCGCCGTGGCGTGCGCGTTTGACTGTGTTGAAGGATACAAGATGCCGATACCGGGTGAAATGTTGAAGCGCGGGTGGGGCGTTCTGCGCCTGCAGCCATGGCACCTGGCCGGGGTGTTTACCTCGAGCATTGAAGCCGAGGCGTTGGCTCAAACATTGGGGCCTGCCTACACGATCAAATACGGCGAACACATGCCAGGCTCGTCGGACTTCAGCTACTCATCAACCGCGCCAACGGTTTGAAATAGGGAATCCCGATGCCTTTCATTGTGAATTCTTCACCGGGCGCAGGTCTGCGTTTTGAACCGAGCGCGACCTTTCCGGACGCAAAGGACGCTCTTGGATGGGCGGCAGGCCTGCAACGGCGCGGCATGCGTTTGATCCGCATTCGAGACACGGACACCGGCACAATTTTCGATGAACGTCAGTTGCGTGAAGAGATCAAAAAAACGCAGGGCGCCGCATGAGCAAACTCAGGCTGCTCCAAGAATCCACGGAAGCCGACAAGGCCTGGATGCTGGAGGTTCGGTCGGTGTTTGGCGAACGCGATGCGGGAATGGCGCGCTTTCATGGACGTGCAACCGGTGAGCCCGGGACGCGTCTGCGCGAACTCTACAACGTCTACGTGAAGGCGCGCGACGCCTATAACGCCCAGTAAAAAACGAGCGCTGTTGGCCCGCAAAGCGTGCCGAGCGCCACGGAGCGAATAACTATGAGCGCCTTATCTGTTGTGAGCGTCGCGGATCGCGCTGGCTTTCACATTTTTGCGACTGCACTGCGTTCAAGTGCCCACTTTGCGAAGCTTGAAGGCGAGGGGCCGTTTACGGTTTTCGCGCCGACGGATGCGGCGTTTAAGACGCTTTCCGTCGCCGCACTCGATAGCTTCTTGAACGATGATCGCGAACACCGCGATCTTGTGCTGGGCTATCACTTTGCTGCCGGTCAGGTGGCGTCCTCACGCCTCGTGGGCAAGCGCATACGTGCTGTGATGCAAGCGGGTGGTGATGCGATTATCGACGGCCGTTCCTCTGGCCTCAAAGTGAACGGCGCGCGCGTATGCAAGCCTGATCTTGTTGCCCGCAACGGCGTGGTGCACGGCATCGATGCGTTGCTTTCACCTGACCTGGCGATGGCCGCGGCGTCCTAAGTTGATCTTGGCGGCCCGTAGGGGCCCTTGCTTTTCCTATTGGGCTCTACGGCGCGCGAACTCGGCCTGGCGCACGCACAATCATTCGCAACTTTGGGGCGTGGGCTTGGCTAGGCCCGGCGCCGGGTGTTTAGTGCATGTGGTAGGGGAGGATTTCGCATGTTCAAGCACGTCGCGATGGCTTTGAGTTTGGCGCTAGTCGCGGCCTGCTCGCCGCCGGCGGCTACGAGCCCAGGTCCCAGCGAGGCCGCAGCACAGACACCCGCTGGCGCGCCGACAGGCGCGGAAGACGCCATTCTAACCTGGGCGCGCACACAATTCGGGCCGGGCAATTTGTTCGAGCCGGTGGAGATTTTCTACGGCGACTTTACCGGTGACGGCGCCCCCGACGCCTTGGCGTGGGTTATGTATTCGGGTGGCGGCAATAGCGCACTGCTAGATGTTGCTCTGTTCCGAAGTCAGGGTGGGCGCATGACCTATTATCGCAGCGCCGCAGATGTGTATGGCGGCGAGCCTCGAAACGTCGTGTTTGCGAATGGCAGCGTGACGCTGACCTCGACCATGCCGCGCCCCGGCGACCCCCGCTGCTGCCCGACTGGTTCCGAGGACTGGACTATCAATACGAACTAGACGTCCACATCCTCAACGAACTTCGCGTTCGCTTGGATGTAGTTGAAGCGAAGCTCCGCCTTTTTGCCCATCAACGTTTCGATCAATATTTCGAAATCCGGTGCGCCTGTATCATCCAGCACCACACGCGCAAGCGTGCGTGTTGCTGGATTCATCGTCGTGTCCTTCAAATCGGCTGGCATCATTTCGCCAAGGCCTTTGAAGCGCGAGATGTCGACTTTGCGGCCTTTAAATTCGCCGTTGAGCAGCGCTTCTTTGTGGGCGTCGTCGCGGGCGTAGATGCTCTCCTTGCCGGCAGTGACCCGGTAGAGCGGCGGCATCGCTAGATAGAGCCGGCCTGCGCGTACCAGTGCGGGCATCTGCTTATGGAAGTACGTGATCAGAAGCGAAGCAATGTGGGCGCCGTCGACATCAGCGTCAGTCATGATGATTACGCGTTCATAGCGAAGATCATCGACTTTGAACTTCGCGCCCATCTGCACGCCGAGAGCGAGCGCCAAGTCCGCAAGTTCCTGGTTGCCGCTCATCTTCTCGGCGCCTGCGCTGGCGACGTTCAAGATTTTGCCCCGCAGCGGGAGAATAGCTTGCGTCTCGCGGTTGCGGGCTTGCTTGGCGGAGCCGCCGGCCGAATCCCCTTCGACCAGGAATATCTCGGTGTCCTTCGCGTCGGAGCGCGAACAATCAGCGAGCTTGCCTGGAAGGCGAAGTTTGCGCGTTGCGGACTGACGCGAAACTTCCTTCTCTTTGCGCCGCCGCATCCGGTCTTCAGCTTGCTGAATGCACCAGTCGAGCAGGCGATTTGCTTCTTGTGTGTTGGCGCCGAGCCAGTGATCGAACGGATCGCGGACGGCGTTCTCAACAATCCTCGCGGCTTCAGTGGAGACGAGGCGGCCCTTGGTTTGGCCCTCGAATTGCGGCTCGCGAATGAAAACTGAGACGAGACCCGCGCCAGTGTTCATCACGTCTTCTTGCGTGATGGCGGAAGCCTTCTTGTTGTTGCGCAGCTCAGCGTAGGCGCGAAGTCCCTTGGCGATCGCGGCGCGGAACCCGGCTTCATGAAAGCCGCCGTCCGGCGTGTAGACGGTGTTGCAATAAGAGCGAAGGAAGCCATCAGCTTCGCCGAAGCCATCGCTCACCCACGTGATGGCCCATTCAACGCGTCCGTGCGGGCCATCCTTTTCGGTGCGGCCTGAGAATGCCTCGTTGACGACGCTGCGCTTCGACTTCGTCAGCTCGGTGAGAAAGTCAGCAAGGCCGTTTGGAAAATGCAGAATGCCTTCGGCGGGCGTGTCGTCCTTGATCAGTTCTGGCGCGCACTTCCAGCGGATTTGAGTGCCGCGCTGCAAGTACGCTTTTGAGCGCGCCATCTGGAAAAGGCGCGCAGGTTTGAACGCGGCGCCCTTTCCGAAGATTTCAGCGTCTGGGTGGAAGCGAACGGTGGTGCCGCGGCGATTATGAGCCGGGCCGACTTCCACGAGCTTCGATGTCGGCGCTCCGCGCGAAAAGGTTTGACGATAAAGTTTGCGGTCCCGCGCGACTTCAACTTCGACCTTGTCGCTGAGGGCGTTGACAACGGAGACACCGACGCCGTGCAAGCCGCCTGACGTGTGATAGACCTTGCCCGAGAACTTTCCGCCCGCGTGCAGCACCGTCATGATGATTTCGAGCGCGGACTTCTTCGGAAACTTCGGGTGCGGATCGACAGGCATGCCACGGCCGTTGTCGGTTACGCGCAACGTGCCATCAGCTTCCAGTTCCACCTCGATGCGATCGGCAAATCCTGCGACCGCTTCGTCCATCGAGTTGTCGAGCACTTCAGCGAACAAGTGGTGCAGCGCGCGTTCGTCGATGCCGCCGATATACATACCCGGACGTTTCCGAACCGGTTCGAGGCCTTCGAGAACCTCGATGTCCTTTGCGGTGTAGGCGTCTTTCGCGGCTGCCGGCGGCGGATCGCTCTCGCCGAACAGATTGCCATCCCAGAGGTTGTTGTCGCCGTCTTTGGGCATCGAAGATTTCTTCTGCGCTTGCGCCATGGACGTTCCTTAAGGCGCTTCGCGCACCTCCAGCAATGCTCAGCTGTGCTGAGGAACCCAACAGATTTCGGTATCCGGGGAGTAAATGCCCCGTTGTGGGGAAATTAAGTGTCCGCCGGGACACGCCGCTGTCTGGCGCACAGCAAATGGTCGTTTCGCACGAAACAACGGTCCAGGTGCGCAGTTGGGTCGCACGTCAACGGCATGCGGGGGCCGCTCAGGACGAGGAGCAGCAGCATGAAGAAGTTCGCAATGATGGCCGCAGTAGCGGCGACCGCTTTGATGGCCATTCCGGCAGTTGCGCATGCGGAATGGTACGCAGGCGCCGCGTACAGTCAGTACGATTTGGATGGCGCGGAAGTCGGCGGCGCTACAGGCCGCTTGGGTTATCGCTTCAACCCGAATTTCGCGGTTGAAGGGGAAGGAACCGTTGGGATCGATGACGATGAAGGTGTCGAGTTGAACCACGCGGTCGGCGCGTACGCAGTTGGCACTATACCGATCGGGGCCGGTTTCGCTGCGCACGGCCGCCTGGGATACCAAACCATGGAGGTCGGCACGCCGTTCGGTGATGTCGACGACGACGGTGTCGCGTATGGCGGCGGCGTTTCATGGCAAGCGACGCCAGGCGTCGGCATTCGCGCCGACTATACGCGTATGGAAGGCGACCTCGACTCCGACGCGATTTCGCTCGGCGCGGCATTCAACTTCTAACGCCTCAGCAGAACGTGAAGCGCGGCGGGCCAGGGCTTATGCTCTGGCCCGCTTGCGTTGCGCCGGGGGAGGTCCGTAGGTTGCGGGCCAGGGACACCCAATCGGAGCAGGCGTGATGAGATATGTTTTGGCCGCAGTGATCATGGGCGTATTTGCTGTGAGCGCTCACGCGCAAGAAACGACCACTGCCCCCGCTGCCGCGGTTGCGCCATCTTCATGCCCGGCTGTACCAGCACCGCCAGCGGCTCCGAACGGCGCGCGCGCAAACGCTGAGCAGATGGCCGCCGCTGTCGCGCAATATGAAGTGTGGAACGCCTCGACAAGCGCGCCGATGCAATGTCGCGTTCAGGAAGTTCGCGCGTTGCGTGCGCAAGCCGATGCGCGTGAAACTGAGTACAATGCTTCGCTCGCTGCGGGCCGTGACGCGGGTGCGGCGTGGCAAACTCAGGTTGACGCCTATCAAGCGCGGCAGCGCCGCTGAGCAAAAAAGAACAACTCAACAAAAGGGGCCGGAGAAATATCTCTGGCCCTTTTTCTATGTCTTGCCCGAACGCATCGTCAGAACGGAAGCCAGCCTCGGCTTAAGCGTCCGTCACAACGATCTAGCTGCGCCGCATAGGTATCGTAATAGCTTTGCACCCGTGACGCCGCCGCGAGCAGCGTCGAATTTCCATTATAGCTACCGCGCCGGTACCCGCCGCGGCCCTCGTGATAGGCGAGATAATGACTACGCGCGTCGGAGTATGGGATGTCGAGTTCGCCGTGCGAAATGCTCGTGTACCAAGATACGAAGTCCGCCGCGTCACCGAATTCGTTGCGGTCTAGCCCGTCGTCGCCGCGTGCGCGTTCGTACTCGTCCCACGTCGAACGCAGCGCTTGCGCGTAGCCGTGGGCGCTCGACGCTCGCCGCCCCGGGAAGACGAAAAGGATGCGTCCGCGCGGCGGGCGCGCGTTGTGATCAAAGCCGCTTTCTTGGCGCATAATGGCCAGCTGCAGCGCCGGCGGCGCCCCCCAGCGGCGCTGCGCGCGCTTCGCAGAGCGCCACCAACCGTCCTGAGTCTCAAAGATTTCACAAGCGTCGCCGGGATCATCGACCGGATCATTGGTGACGCAGGCGCCAAGGCTGGCCGTCGCGCCGAGAATGAACAATCGTCGGTGCATAATGGCGCTTTACGGCGCATCGACCGCCGCGCCAAGTGGACCGCGCATAACAAGCGGGCCGGGGAGTGCTCCCCGGCCCGCCAGCATTTTGCAAGAAAAGACGCGTTACGCCTTGTAGTACATGTCGAATTCCACCGGGTGCGGGTGGGTTTCGTAGCGATCGAGTTCTTCCTGTTTCAGTTCGATGTAGGCATCGATCAGGTCGTCGGTCATGACGCCGCCCTTCAGCAGGAAGCCGCGGTCTGCATCAAGAGCCTCGAGCGCTTGGCGCAGGCTCGACGCAACAGTCGGCACATCTTTCAGCTCTTCCGGCGGCAGGTCATAGAGGTTCTTATCCAGCGGTTCGCCCGGGTGGATTTATTTCTCGATCCCGTCGAGGCCATCCAAGAGCAGCGCGACGTACGTTAGGTACATGATGACCGCCGGATCGGGGAAGCGCACCTCAACGCGCTTGGCCTTCGCGCCAGTGCCGTGCGGAATGCGGCACGAGGCCGAGCGGTTGCGCGCAGAATAGGCGAGCAGAACCGGAGCTTCGTAGCCCGGCACGAGACGCTTGTAGGAGTTGGTTGTCGAATTCGCGAATGCGTTGATGGCGCGTGCGTGCTTGATGACGCCGCCGATGTAATAGAGGCAGTTTTCGCTGAGATCAGCATAGCGATCGCCGGCGAAGGTGTTGTTGTTGCCCTTCCAGATCGACATGTGCACGTGCATGCCCGATCCGTTATCTTTGTAATACGGCTTCGGCATGAATGTCGCGGACTTGCCGTACGACGCAGCCACTTGGTGGATGATGTACTTATACAAGTTCATGTTGTCGGCCATCGTCGTCAGCGTGTTGAACTTGAGGCCAAGTTCGTGCTGTGCGGGCGCGACTTCGTGGTGATGCTTCTCGGGGCGCATGCCAAGTTGGCCCATGATCTCGAGCATCTCGCCGCGCATGTCCTGCAGGCTGTCGATCGGCGGCACCGGGAAGTAGCCGCCTTTGGGGCCAGGGCGGTGGCCCATATTGCCGCCTTCGTAGGCCTTGTTGGTGTTGTACGGCAGCTCGGTTGAATCAAATGAGTAGCCGGTGTTGTTCGGATCGGTCGACCAACGCACGTCGTCGAATACGAAGAACTCGGCTTCCGGCCCGAAATAGCAGGTGTCGCCGGCGCCCGACGATTTCACGTAGGCTTCAGCCCTCTTGGCGATGCCGCGCGGACAGCGCGAATACGGTTGCAACGTCCCAGGCTCGAGAATGTCGCAGAACATTGCGAGCGTGGTTTGCTGGTAAAATGGGTCGATGTGGGCGCCTTTGGGGTCAGGGCGCATGACCATGTCGGACTCGTTGATCGCCTTCCAGCCGGCAATGGATGAACCGTCGAACATCGTGCCTTCGGTGAATATCTCTTTGTCGATCATCGACACGTCGAAGGTGACATGTTGCATCTTGCCGCGAAGATCATTGAACCGCAGGTCAACGAACTGGACTTCTTTGTCCTTGATCAGCTTCAGAATTTCTTCTGACATCGGTAACTCCCCCGAGCTCTTTTGTTGATATGTTTCAGCGAAAGCTCGCGTCTCGGTCCGCGCGCTTTCGCTTGAGAATCAGTGTCGCCTGTTGCGATCAGACCGCCGCAGCGCCTGTTTCGCCAGTCCGGATGCGCACAACGTTGCTCACATCCAGGACGAAGATTTTGCCATCGCCGATCTTGCCGGTCTTGGCGGCCTTCTGGATGGCCTCAAGCGCAGCTTCGACTTGCTCGTCCGAGACGACCACTTCGACCTTCAGCTTGGGCAAAAAATCCACCACGTATTCAGCGCCGCGGTAGAGTTCGGTATGGCCCTTCTGGCGCCCGAAGCCTTTGGCCTCGACGACAGTCATGCCCTGCAGGCCGATTTCCTGGAGGGCTTCCTTCACGTCGTCCAACTTGAACGGCTTGATGATCGCTTCAATTTTCTTCACGTCAGCATCCCCTTTATCCACACGGCGCCTGTTGTGATTTCCGTGGTCATGGACCGGTGTGCATGAGTCTGGAAGTTAAGCGGCTGTCGGCGCTGGGGACGGCGTCGTGGGCGCCTCATTTGGAGGCGCCAATGCCCAATCAATTGGCTGGCGCGGGACAAGCGCTACCTTAGGGTCAGGTAATGACACGATTGTTTCTCATCCGGCATGGCGAGCCGGAGGCCGCCTGGGGCGGTGCATCGGACGACCCTGGTCTCTCGGACGCGGGGCGGGCTCAGGCGGCGGAGGCCGCCAACGTTCTAGCCTCGTTTGGACAGCTGGCGATTGTCTCATCGCCGATGCGGCGGTGCCGAGAGACGGCCGCGGCCTTCGAGGTGAAGCTCGGCTCAAACGCTCGGTTAGACCCCGGCGTGAGTGAGGTCGTCGCGCCTGCGGGTGTAGGAGATCGGCGCGCTTGGCTGCGTGAGAACTTTCCGTGGGATCGGGGCGTTCCACGCAGATCCTGGAGCGAGGCCGCCCCGGCATTGCGCGGGTGGCGCGATAGCGTGGTGTCATCAGTGTTGATGTTGACGCAAGACACTGCGGTGTTCTCACACTTCATCGCGATCAACGCGCTTGCGAGTGCGGCGATGCGAAGTGACGACACGATTGTGTGCGTCCCGGGCTATGCGTCGATTACCGAATTTGAAGTGAGGGACGGTGCGTTGGCGCTGGTGCGTTTGGGCGAGAGCATGGTGCAAGGCGAGGTGCGGTGAAGCGCGAGATTATCAACGTCGAAGAAATGCGCGCTATCGATAGAGCGAGCGCCGAGGCCGGGGTGCCGGTGCGCGTACTCATGGAGAATGCGGGACGAGCTGTCGCAGACGCGATCGTCGGGCGGTTTCCGCAACAGAAGACGGCAGTGCTTTGTGGACCAGGCAACAACGGCGGCGATGGCTGGGTGGCGGCGCGCCGCTTGCGTGAAATGGGTTGGCCGGTATGGGTCGAAACGCTGGCGCCTGTCAGTGCTCTGATGGGTGACGCAGCTGATGCAGCGAGCGCCTGGACCGGTGAGACGTTTGAACTCGGTAAAAGTGGTCGCAGCGCGGATCTTTTCGTAGATGCGCTATTCGGCGCGGGTTTGTCGCGACCGTTGGAAGGTGAAATCGCCCGGTTGGCGGCGCTTTTGCCAGCTGAGCGTGTTGTTGCCGTAGACGTGCCAAGCGGCGTTCGGGGCGACGATGGCAATCCGTTGGGTGGCGTCTGCTTCGAAGCGGCGCTCACCGTGACTTTCGTCCGCAAGAAACTAGCGCACGTGTTGCTGCCCGGGCGCGCATGGTGCGGTGAAATTGTTGTCGCCGACATAGGCGCGCCCGAAAGCGCCGTCATGATGCAAAACGTTTCGCTATTTGAGAACGATCCGTCGCTATGGTCGTTGCCTTGGCCGGAGGCTGATGCGCACAAGCACGAGCGCGGGCATGTCATCGTTGCAAGTGGCGGCCACACGCGCACTGGCGCCGCGCGCCTATCGGCACACTCAGCATTGCGTGCTGGGGCGGGGCTAGTGACGGTGCTCAGTCCAACCGATGCGCTAGCAGAGAACGCGGCGCAACTCACCGCGATCATGCTGCGCGAGGCAAACGCGGAGGCAAGCTACGCCGAAGCCGCCCGCACCGCGAGCGCACTGGTGATTGGACCCGCCTTCGGAACCAGTGACGCGCACTACAAGCACCTTCTTGCAGTGTTGGACGTGAAGCCACGCTGTCCATTGGTGTTGGATGCCGATGCAATCACGCTGCTGGCGCCTCTCACGCATGGCTTAGAATCGCACGATGTGATGACGCCGCACGTTGGTGAATTCCGGCGGGCGTTTCCCGGCGTGTGGAGCAACGCGGCGAACCCAATTGATGCGGCCCGCGCCGCCGCCGCTTACGCCCGCTGTGTTGTACTACTCAAAGGCCCTGCGACCGTGATCGCCGCGCCTGATGGCCGCGCCATCGTCAACACGACGGGCACGCCTTTTCTGGCTACAGCAGGTTCGGGCGACGTGTTGGCTGGACTGATTGCAGGCCTAATTGCGCAAGGGATGGCAAGCTTTGAGGCGGCGGCGGCTGCCGCATGGCTGCACGGCCGGGCAGGGGAGGCCTTCGGGCCCGGACTTAGCGCCGACGATTTGCCCTCCATTTTACCGTCTATATTCAATATCTTGGCTCCCGAGAGCCTAAGGCGAAAGCCACTGGATTGATCGGACCTGTTTTGGTCCTACTTTTTGCGTTAACCGTTGCTTTGGGACGCACGCTCCGTCTTAGGGGAAGAGATTATGCTTTGGTGGTGGTGGATCATTCCGGGCTTTGTAGCCGTGATCGGCTTGGCGTTTGCGCTAAGCGGCCTTGGTTGGATGTTCCGTGGCCGGCCGGTTAAGGGCGGACGAGGCGTCCTTGGAGGCGCGCTCTTCCTCGGAATCGGAGGCTTGATCGGACTTTTGGGCCTCAACGTTCAGAGCTACCACCGCCTCACCTACGATCGGCCAGTGGCGACGATCGAACTCACTCAGAAGGGTCCGCAACTCTATGATGCGGTCGTTACTGAGCCGCCGACTGAGCAGGATCCGGAAGGTGTAACGCGCACGTTTGAAGTGCATGGCGACGAATGGCGTATGGAAGCACGCGTTTTGCGCTGGAAGCCTTGGGCCAATGTGTTGGGCTTGGATTCACAGTATCGGTTGGACCGTTTCTCTGGCCGCTACACTGATACTCAGCAAGAACTCAACGCCGAGCGTAGCGCTTACGACATCCGTCCAAGCCGCCAATCCGGGATCGATCTGTGGCCTCTGGCGCGTGAATACAGCCGTTATGCCCCGGCAGTGGACACACTCTACGGTTCGGGCGCCTACATGCCGATGGCAGATGGCGCCCGCTACGAGGTTCGGATCACTCAGAACGGCCTGATCGCGCGAGCGACCAACGAAGTGGCGGCAGAAGCTTCGTCAAGCGGCTGGAATTGAGCAAGCGGGCGGTGGACGCCCGCCGCCTCACCCCTTAAGCACCCGCCATCCAGCGGACGTGGCGGAACTGGTAGACGCACTGGATTTAGGTTCCAGCGCCGCAAGGCGTGCGGGTTCGAGTCCCGCCGTCCGCACCATCCTTCGCTGCGCGCAGCGAAGGATGGTCTCCGAAGCCTTGGCGCAGGAGGGTCTTCTCTCCCAACGCGCGAGCTTGCGATGGCTAACGCCGCAAGGCCGCACGCCCGGGCCGTGGACTCTGCCGGGGCGGAATGCCATAAGCCCGCCTTTCCTGAATTCTGCGTCGCGGCAAAGGATTTGCAGCCCCGGCGCGCCTGTCGAAAGCACGTCTAATGCAGCTCACCGAGAGCCGTTCTGAAGGTCTTCTGCGCGTTTATGATGTCGTCGTTCCGGCGGCCGAACTGCAGCAGAAACTCACTGCCAAGATTGCGGAAGTGCAGCCGCAGGTGCGCATCAACGGCTTCCGTCCTGGCAAAGTGCCGGTGAGCCATATTCGCAAGGTCTATGGCCCTGGGATGATGCAGGACATCATCAATGAGGCGGTGCAGTCTTCCACGAAGGAAGGTCTCGCAAATTTGCGCGCTGCTTCCGAACCCGCGTTGGATTTGAAGAGCGACATGGCCAAGGTCATGGCCGGCGGCGAAGACCTGAAATTCGAACTCTCGCTCGAAGTGATGCCAGACTTTGAACCTGCCGACCTCAAAGACATCAAAATCACGCGTCCAACCGCCGCTGTGTCGGAAGAACAAGTCAACGAAGCGCTCGCTGAATTGGCGAAGGCGCAGCGCGGCTTTGAAGAAAAAACAGGCGCGGCAGCTGACGGCGACCAATTGGTTATCGATTTCCTCGGCCGCATTGATGGCGAAGCCTTCGACGGCGGCGCTGCAAACGACGCTGAAGTCGTGATCGGCGCCAACCGCTTTATTCCAGGCTTTGAAGAGCAGCTCATTGGCGCCAAAGCTGGCGATGAGCGCACGCTGAAAGTGGCGTTCCCAGAGGATTATCCGGCGGCGCCGCTCGCTGGTAAGGCTGCTGAGTTCGAGACGAAGATCAAAACTGTTCGTGGCCCGAAGCAGGGCGAGCCGGATGATGATTGGGCAAAGCAACTCGGCTTCGACAATCTGGCCGCGATCAAAGACGCTCTGAAAGAGCGCATTGAGAACGATCACAAGCAACAGTCGCGCGCGAAGGCGAAGCGCCAGCTTTTTGATCAACTCGACGAGACCCACGATTTCGAATTGCCGCCGCGTATGGTCGATGCCGAGTTCAACCAAATCTGGCGTCAGATTGAACAAGATCGCGAGCAGGGCCGTCTCGACCCGTCAGACGAGGGCAAGTCAGACGACGATCTGAAAGCCGAATATCGCGAGATTGCGGAACGCCGCGTGCGTCTTGGTCTGCTCCTCGCGGAGATCGGCCGCCGTCACAAGCTTGAGATTTCGGATGAGGAAGTCGGCCGCGCGATCGCCGCGCAAGCACGCAACTTCCCCGGCCAGGAGCAGCAAGTGTTTGAGGCCTACCGCCGCAATCCACAGCTGGTGGCCCAAGTCCGCGCGCCGCTCTACGAAGAAAAGGTCGTCGACTACATGATGGAGCTGATTAACGTCACCAATCAGACCGTCACAAAGGACGAGCTCTTCGCCGACGATGAGCCGCCTACGGCTACCCCGGCCAAGAAAGCCAAGAAAACCAAGGCCGCGAAGGCCGAAGACTAAACGTTAAGCTCGAACGCAGTAGCTAGGGCTTGCGGGGCGCGTCTAAGCGTCAAATATGAAGCGCGCCGGGGTCGTTTGATTCCGGCCGCTCCGAAAGGCTCCCATGAAGACGTTCGACCCTATCGCCACCTACGCCAACCTCGTCCCGATGGTGGTCGAGCAGACCAGCCGCGGCGAGCGGGCGTTCGACATTTTCTCACGCCTCCTGAAGGAGCGGATCATCTTCGTGACCGGTGGGGTTGAAGATGTCCTCGCCAGCCTGGTGACGGCGCAGCTCTTGTTCTTGGAATCCGAGAACCCGAAGCGCGAAATCGCTATGTACATCAACAGCCCGGGCGGCGTCGTGACCTCCGGCCTCGCGATTTACGACACGATGCAATACATCCGCAGCCCGATCTCGACCGTCTGCATCGGCCAAGCCGCGTCGATGGGCTCGCTGCTCTTGGCGTCGGGTGAGAAGGGCCTCCGGATCGCGCTGCCGAACGCGCGCGTCATGGTCCACCAGCCCTCAGGCGGCTTCCGCGGGCAGGCCTCTGACATCGAGCGTCACGCCGAGGACATCATCGCAACCAAGCGCCGGCTCAATGAAATCTACGTGAAGCATACGGGTCAATTGTATGAGAAAGTCGAGCGCACGCTCGACCGTGACCACTTCATGACCGCTGAAGAAGCTCAAGCTTTTGGCATAGTTGACCGCGTTTATGAGCGGCGGGAATTGTCTGACGGCGGCCTCTCGGGCGCTGCTTAAGCTAAGCTCTACATCGACCAACGGACGTTGTCGGCGCTCGTAATGCCAGTTACCCTCTTGGTTCGAAATGAGGGTGATCGGCATGCGTACAGCTATGTTCACGGCAGCCATTGGCGCCGTTCTTTGCTTTAGCACATCTGCCTCGGCGCAGACCGAAGGCCCAACCACGCGGAGCTTTGTCGAGCAAGTCGCGCTCGAGCCGCGCTCAGATGAGCGGCCGTTGGCGCGCTGGGAAGGTGACGTTTGCGTGGGCGCCGTTGGGCTCAGCCCTCAAGACGCCCAAACCCTCGTAGATCGGATTTCGGTGCGCGCCCGTGCCGTGGGGCTCAATCCAGGCGCCCCAGGCTGCCGCGCCAACGTGATGGTGATTTACGCGCCCGATTCGGACGTTCTTACCCGTCAGATTGTGGATCAGCGGCGTGATCTTCTGGGCTATTACGCCGATGGAAGCGCCGTTGCTTCGGGACGTGCTGAACTTGACGAGTTCGCGAATACGTCAAGGCCAGTGCGCTGGTGGTACGTCGCAAGCGAGGGCGCGGGCGCGATCCAAAGCCGGCCAGGCGCCGAGATGGATCGGCAGTCGTCGGGCCGTTCGCAGGCCGCCGCAGCCGCCAGCGGCGCCGGTGACATGTCGCTAAGCTCCGGCGATATTCAAGGCATGGATTCTGTCCGCACCAACGGAACGCGCGCGCGCACGGCGCTTCGTAACGAGCTAACCTATGCGCTGGTCATCGTGGACGCGCGGCGCGTTGCAAACCTGCAGCCGACTGCTTGGATGGACTATGTGGCTATGGTGTCGCTCGCGCAGATCGATCCGAGCGCCAGCACGCAACAATTCGACACCATCTTGAACCTGTTTTCGACAGCGGAATCTTCACAGACCGCACTCAGTCAGTGGGATGACGCGTATCTTAAGGCGCTGTATCGCGCCCGTCGCGATGCCGGTGGCAGCCGCCAGTTCGGCGACGTCGCGCGTAGAATGGCAGAGAACATTTCGCGCTAACCCGTTACGGCAGAATGAGCGTTTCGATTGGGGCGGGCCTTGGCTCGCCCCAATTTGTTGGCGGTAAACCTCTTGTGAAGCCACGCTTTCGCACTCGTCCTTCGAGACTCTGGGCGGTAGCTTCTGATGGGAGGCGTCGAGGCATGATCCGCACCGTCGTTTTGGCTCTGACGTTCACGTTGGTAGGCTTATCTTCGGCGTTCGCGCAGGAGGGCGCACCCGACCCGCAATTTGATATCGTTGTTACGGGTGTGAGACCGGAGCAAATCCAAGCCTTCGTGGAGCAAGTTTCCATCGCGCCTCCATCCGTCGATCAGATCGCGCGTTGGGATGACGACATTTGCATCAGCGCGGCTGGGCTGGGCGCCGAGCAAAGCCAAACGGTGGTTGATCGCGTTTCGTCGCGCGCGCAGGCCGTTGGCTTGAGGCCCGGTCGCGCAGGTTGCCGGCCCAACGTTTTCGTGTTTTTCGCCAGCGATGGTTCGGGCTTCGCCCGCGGCCTGTTGGAGCAACGGCGATCGCTGTTTGCGTACTATCACGAAGAGAACATTGCGACGCTCGGTCAGGAAGCGCTGACGTCGTTCGTTGAGACGCCCCGTCCGGTCCGTTGGTGGCATGTTGTTCAGACACGCGGCGCCGATGGCGACAGGCTTGGAAGCGAATCGGCGCGCAGTGAAGCGCCGCCGCCGCCTGACACCATGACGGCGGTTCCGGACGGATTCAGCGGCGTGCAGTCGGTGCGCTCGCAGGGGACACGTGTCCGCTCTGTCGAACGGCAAGATTTCAACCGCGTCATCATCATCGTGGATGCCCAATTGGCTGAAGGCTATCCGCTGGACTCGATTGCTGACTACGTCGCGATGGTCACCTTGGCGCAGATCGATCCCCAGGCGCAGATCCGTGAATTCCCAACGATCCTCAACTTGTTCAACGAGGACCTGGAGAACACCTCATTTGAGATGACCAATTGGGATGCCGCTTACCTCAACGGCCTCTATCGCAGTGAGCGGAACGCCGCGAGCATGACCCAGCAGGTGCGTGACATTAGCCGCCGCATGTCAAACTAGGAGCGCAACTCCAACTGAAAGCAGCCATTCGGCGGTATAATCGCCGGCTTTGTCGTCTCGAGATGGTCGAAGCGCCTCGGGGCGGTTATTATCGATAATCGATCCGAGCCGGCCGGTCCGCCGTTGCCGTGCCAACATACAGTTAGCGAGAGTTGAGATGATCAAAGCGTTTTCGGCTGCCTTTGCGGTGGCATTTGCGGCGGTGGCGACACCCGCATTTGCGCAGCAGACGGACGAAGAGGACATCGTCGTCGTGGGCGAACGATTGCAGGAGATGGTCCGGGACTTCGTTGGCGAAGTCGCTGTGGCTCCGGGAAGCGAGCAGCAATTGGCGCGTTGGGACGGTCGCATCTGCCCGCTGGTTGCCGGTTTGCCGGCGCGCCAGATGCAGTACGTGGCCGATCGAATCGCGCAGCGCGCCCATCAGGTCGACATCGAGACCGAGGGTCCGGGCTGTCGCGCCAATATCCTGATTTTTGTCACGCCCGACGCGTCTCGCTTGGCGACAGGCATTGTCGACGAATTTCGTGCTCTCGTTGGATATTACTCAACCACTGGTGAAAGCACGCTTGGCCGCGGCGAACTTGAGACGTTCAGCACGTCTGGCGCGCCGGTGCGGTGGTGGCACGTGAACCAAACCGTTTCGGGCGACGGACAGGAGCTCAGCGGCGACATGGGCGGCACGCAGGTCGTTCGTAACGGCGCACCTCCCAGCCGCCTGCGGCGCGCCACGCGGCAGGACTTCTTGCGGGTGCTGATCATTGTTGATGCTCGCCAAGCGCAGGGCCTCCAGTTCCAGGCTCTGGCCGATTACCTCGCCATGGTGTCTTTGGCGCAGCTGGATGCGGATGGCGAAACAACCGACACACCGACAATTCTCAACCTGTTCGCCGATCGTGACTCAGGCGGCGCGATGCCGGCGGACATGACCCAGTGGGATGAGGCCTATCTGGAGGGGCTTTACACCGCGCGGAGGACGGCGCCGCGGGCCATTTGGCAGCAGCGCGATATTTCCCGGACGATGGTCGAGCACCTCGATCCGAGCGCTACGCCAACCAATTAGGATCAAATACCTCTGTGGATAACACCAAGTCCTGTTAGCGCCGGCGCTGACTGGACTTGGTTGATTCGCGATGACCAATGGCCCATTTGATGGGCTGGCGTCAGCCTGAACCGCTGCAATTTGCTGTATTTTGGCGTGAAAACCGGCGGCGGGAACACTATCTCGCGGTGAGCGCCGCTTGCGGCCCCATCCTTGCTATGGTCGTATTGATCGGCCGGGGTCGCCGGGCGGTGCAACGTTTTTGAAAGGGATGATGGTCAACCATCTGTTATGCAGGCGATATCGGGGCCATCAGCCCGCCGTTTTCACTTGCTAGCACTCTGGTCCCTGTCGGCCCTTTGAAGGATCGCGTATGAGCAAAGCCACGACCAGCGGAGAGTCCAAGAACACTCTCTATTGCTCGTTCTGCGGTAAGAGCCAGCACGAGGTCCGCAAGCTTATCGCGGGCCCGACAGTGTTCATCTGCGACGAATGCGTTGAGCTCTGCATGGACATCATCCGTGAGGAGCACAAAACCTCGCTCGTGAAGTCGAAGGAAGGCGTTCCGTCTCCGAAGGAGATCAAGGGCGTCCTCGACGATTACGTCGTTGGGCAGGATCACGCCAAGCGCGTGCTCGCCGTCGCCGTGCACAACCATTACAAGCGCCTGAACCACGCCGCGAAGAACGGCGATGTCGAGCTGGCGAAATCAAACATCCTGCTGATCGGCCCGACCGGTTGCGGCAAGACGCTGCTGGCGCAAACGCTGGCGCGCATTATCGACGTGCCGTTCACGATGGCGGACGCGACAACGCTCACCGAAGCCGGCTATGTCGGCGAAGACGTCGAGAACATCATCCTGAAGCTGCTGCAGGCCGCTGACTACAACGTTGAGCGCGCGCAGCGGGGCATCGTCTACATCGACGAAGTCGACAAGATTTCGCGCAAGTCGGACAATCCGAGCATCACGCGCGACGTGTCGGGCGAGGGTGTGCAACAAGCGCTCTTGAAGATCATGGAAGGCACCGTTGCGAGCGTTCCCCCACAAGGCGGCCGCAAGCATCCGCAGCAAGAATTCCTGCAAGTCGACACCACGAACATTCTGTTCATCTGCGGCGGCGCTTTCGCGGGTCTGGACAAGATCATCAATCAGCGCGGCAAGGGCACATCGATCGGATTCGGCGCCAACGTCCGCGATGAAGAAGATCGCCGCACCGGCGAGATCCTCCGTCAAATCGAGCCGGACGATCTGTTGAAGTTCGGCCTCATCCCTGAATTCGTTGGCCGTCTGCCGGTTCTGGCGACACTGGAAGACCTCGATGAGCCGGCGTTGATCACGATCCTTACCGAGCCAAAGAACGCTCTGGTGAAGCAGTATCAACGTATGTTCGAGATGGAGAACGTGAAGCTCACGTTCCCGGCCGACGCGCTCTCGGCGATTTCGAAAAAAGCGATCCTGCGCAAAACGGGCGCGCGTGGCTTGCGTTCGATCCTCGAAAGCATCTTGCTCGACACGATGTTCGAACTCCCGACGATGAGCGGCGTGGAAGAAGTGGTTGTCTCGGCCGACGTTGTCGAAGGGCGCGCAAAGCCACTTCAAATCTACTCCGAGCGTCGTGACGGCGCTGGCGCTACGGGCTAAACCCTAAGCTGCACTACGGCTGTAACAGTGCGCGTTTGGAAAAACGCGCGGGGTTTTTTGCATGCGCGCTTTGGTTTTGTCGTTGTTCGCTTTGGCTGCCTGCGCGACGGCTGACGCACCGGATCGCTCAGATAATCCGCATCTTGCCGCGATCGAAAACGGTATGCCGGAAATCCCGCTCACGGGTGAAGCGCCTCTTCGGCTGACGTTCAGTCAGTGGATGGATGCGCTTGCGGTGCCCGGTGTGAGCGTCGCTGTGATTGACGATTTCGAAGTCGTTTGGACGCATGGGTTCGGGTTTGCCGACGCGACCACCCGCGTGCCAATGACGCCTGACACCGTGCTGCAGGCAGGTTCGATTGCAAAGCCGCTCACAGCCATGGTCGCGCTTCGGATGGTGGATCGGGGACAGCTCACGCTCGATGGCGACATCAATCAATCGCTGACGAGTTGGCGCCTCGCAGACAACGAGTTCACCGCGCAAGAACATGTCACGCTGCGGCGCTTGCTGTCGCATACGGCTGGGGTGACGCCGGGCGGATTTGATGGGTATGCGCCTGGCGCAGAACTGCCGACAATTCAGCAAATTTTGAACGGCGCGCCACCGGCGAATTCGCAAGCGGCGCAAGTTCTGGCGACGCCGGGAAGCGTGATGGCTTATAGCGGACCAGCCTACACAATCGTCCAGCTGGCGCTTACCGAGCGCGCGAACAGGCCGTTTCCGGAGCTGATGCGTGAGAGTATTTTTGCGCCGCTCGGCATGCGCAACAGCACTTACGAGCAGCCTTTGCCACAGCGTTTTCAGCGCCGCGCCGCGAGTGGACACACGTTAGGCGGCGGCGTGGAGGAGGGTCGTTGGCGTGTGCATCCGGAGATGGCCGCTGCGGGCCTCTGGACGACGCCGAGCGATCTCGCCCAGGTCGCAATCGAGATGGCGCGCGCGCGCCGCGGAGAATCGCAACGCGTGATGTCGCCGGAGGTGGCGCAGCGCATGTTGACCGAGGAGCGCGAGTCCTCCGCGCTTGGCTGGATGCTTGGTTCCGGCGGCGGGATGTTCTGGCACAATGGCGGCACCGAGGGCTATCGCGCGCACATGCGCATGTATTCGGAGACCGGCGATGGGCTGGTGTTTATCGCCAACTCCGACAACGGCTTTGATGTCATGTTCGATCTTACGAACGCGGTTGCCGCCGATCGCGCTTGGCCAAACTACACGCCGCGTTCGCTGTCGCCGGTCGTTGCGGCAAAGCTTATTGCAAGTCAGCGCGGTGTCGAGCGCGGCTTGAGCGAATATCGGGCGATGCGCATTGGCCAGCCGCCGCGCTGGTTCGGGCCGGGTGATCTCAATGGCTGGGGATACATGCTGTTGGAACAGCGGCGCTTGGACGATGCGCTGCGCGTGTTCGCCGACAATGTCGGATACTATCCGGATAACGCCTACGCGCATGACGCCTTAGGCGAAGCGCAATTGGTGGCCGGGCGGCGGCTTGAAGCGGTGCAAAGCTATCGCCGTAGTCTTGAACTCGACCCGGCCAACGATAACGCCACGGAAGTCTTGGCCCGGATTGAAGCTGAAACGCACTGACACCATGTATCGTGCGCGGAACGGGCCCTTTAGGGCTGTTCCCAGAGCTGAATGCCAACTGAACGTTAGGAAGAATCGCCCGCAATCCACGCAGGAATGCTGGCGGAACCTATGCTTTGCCACGCGTTCCACATGGACGTGTCTGGCCAACACTTGAAGCGGCCCCCGAACGCTTCCACATTTTCACCTGTTAATGCCGTTTTCCGTGGGCTGCTTTCAGACGCGGGCATTCGGCAAAGGAGCACAGAATGGCCGAGAGCCGTGTTTTCCCAGTCCTGCCGCTTCGGGATATCGTCGTATATCCGAAGATGGCGGCGCCGCTTTTTGTGGGCCGCGAAAAGTCGGTGCGCGCACTCGATGAAGTGATGCGTAAGGACAAGCAGATTTTGCTCGCTGCGCAAATGGACGCGTCTGAGGATGAGCCCACTGCCGATCGCATCTTCACCGTTGGTACGGTCGCCACTGTCGTGCAGCTTTTGAAGTTGCCCGATGGCACCGTGCGCGTGCTGGTCGAGGGCGCCTATCGCGCGAAGATCACGAACTTCCAAGAGAACGACAGCTATTTCGAAGCCGAAGCTGAAGAGCTGCCGGATGAGAACGCTGACACGCCCGAAGCGCGCGCAGTTGCTCGCGCTGTTGTGGATCAGTGGGACAATTACACAAAGCTCTCGCGCAAGACGCAGCCGGAAGTGACACAGGCCGTGAGCCAGATCTCTGAGCCGTCACGCCTTGCTGACTCTGTAGCGGGCCATCTCAGCATCAAGATTCCTGATAAGCAGGCCTTGCTTGAACTCGCCGACGTGCCGCAACGCCTTGAGCGCATTTTGACGCTCATCGAAGGCGAAGTCGGGATGCTTCAAGTCGAGCGGAAAATCCGCAATCGCGTGAAGCGTCAGATGGAGAAGACGCAGCGCGAATATTATTTGAACGAGCAGATGAAGGCGATTCAGCGCGAGCTGGGTGACGGCGACGAAGGCCGTGAAGATATCGCGGAGCTCGAAAACCGTATCAAGAACACCAAGCTGTCGAAGGAAGCCAAGACCAAGGCTGACGGGGAGATGAAGAAGCTCCGTCAGATGTCGCCGATGTCGGCGGAATCGACTGTCGTGCGCAACTATCTCGATTGGCTGCTCTCGCTGCCCTGGGGCAACAAGAAGAAGGTCAAGAAGGATATCGACGCCGCGCAACTGGTGCTCGACGAAGATCACTACGGCCTCGACAAGGTCAAAGACCGCATCCTCGAATATCTCGCCGTGCAAGCGCGCACCAATAAGCTGCGTGGCCCGATCCTTTGCCTCGTCGGCCCTCCGGGCGTCGGCAAGACCTCGCTCGGCAAATCGATCGCGCGTGCGACGGGACGCGATTTCGTGCGCATGTCGCTCGGCGGCGTGCGCGACGAAGCGGAAATCCGCGGTCACCGCCGGACATACATTGGCTCAATGCCCGGCCGCGTGATTCAGTCGATGAAGAAGGCGAAGACGCAAAACCCGCTGTTCTTGCTCGACGAAATCGACAAGCTCGGCGCGGACTATCGCGGCGACCCCTCGGCAGCATTGCTCGAAGTGTTGGATCCGGAGCAAAACTCCACGTTCAACGACCACTATCTCGAAGTAGATTACGACCTGAGCGACGTGCTGTTCATCACGACGGCAAACAGCCTCAACATGCCTCAGCCTTTGTTGGATCGCATGGAGATCATTCGCATTCCTGGTTACACAGAGGATGAAAAGCTCGAGATCGCCAAGCGCCACTTGCTGGACAAGCAGTACGAAAACAACGGCCTGAAGAAGAGCGAGTTCAGCGTGTCAGAAGATGCGCTGCGCGACTTGATCCGCCGTTACACGCGCGAAGCTGGTGTTCGTTCGCTTGAGCGCGAAATCGGTAATCTCGCGCGCAAGGCCGTGCGTCAGCTCGAACAGAAGAAGGTGACCAAGGTGGAGATCACCGCGGAAAATCTTCCTGAGTATGCCGGCGTTTGGAAGTATCGTTTCGGCGAAACCGACCTGGAAGATCAGGTTGGCGTCGTGACCGGTTTGGCTTGGACAGAAGTCGGCGGCGAGCTGCTGACGATTGAAGCAGTGTCTATGCCGGGCAAAGGCTCGATGACTGTCACCGGCAACCTTCGCGACGTGATGAAGGAATCGATCTCGGCCGCGAACTCGTACGTGCGCGCCCGCGCCATCCATTTCGGTGTAAAGCCGCCGCTCTTCCGCACCCGCGACATTCACGTGCACGTGCCGGAAGGCGCAACCCCGAAGGACGGTCCGTCCGCCGGCGTTGCCATGGCGACTGCTATTGTCTCGGTGCTGACGGGCATTCCGATCCGAAAGGATGTCGCCATGACTGGCGAGATCACGCTGCGCGGCCGCGTCTTGCCGATCGGCGGCTTGAAGGAAAAGTTGCTCGCGGCGCTGCGCGGCGGTGTGAAGATCGCGCTGATCCCGAAGGATAACGAGAAGGACCTCGTTGATATTCCCGAGAACGTGAAGATGGGGCTCGAGATTGTGCCTGTTGCGACCGTCGATGAAGTGCTTCAGCGCGCGCTCGTACGCCCGCTGACGCCGATCGAATGGAGCGAAGAGGACGAGTTGGCTGAAACGCGCCGTGCTGAAGGTGGCGGCAGTGGCCAGGAAGGTGCGCGTCCGCACTAACGGATGCGTGTGGGTCCAGGGAACCGTTTTCGCACCGCAACAATCCAGCGTTTTGCTTGGCGCTAGGGGCAAATGCTCCTAGCGTCGGGCCCGATGCAGCCGGAATCGGCGCGCCAAACTCCAAGCGGGATAGGGGCTATTCCTCATGAATAAAGCAGAATTCGTTGCAGACGTGTCCGAGCGCATGGGCGAGTCGAAGCAACGGGGCGAAGAAGTCGTCAACGCTGTGTTCGAAGCTCTGACGGCGGCGCTGAAGCGCGGCGACGAAGTGCGCTTGCCGCAGTTCGGCGTGTTCCTTGTCGCTGAGACGAAGGAGCGTAAGGCGCGCAATCCGCAGACCGGTGAAGAGGTCTTGGTGCCGGCGGGTAGGCGTCCAAAATTCCGCCCTGGCAAGGCGCTCAAAGAAGCGATCTAAAGTCAGTTGCGGCGATTTGCGAAAGGGCGGTCCTTGCGGGCCGCCCTTTTCATTTTAGCCGCGCGCGTGTAGCCACCGGTCACAAGGTCAAAACCAATGCTGGCGAAAATCTACCGCCCCGCAAAGAACGCGATGCAGTCCGGTAAAGCGGCCACGAAAAAGTGGTGGCTCGAATTTGTGCTGGCGAATGCGCCGAGACCCGATGCACTTATGGGCTGGATCAGCGGCGCCGACACGAATGGCCAAGTGCGCATGAGCTTCGAAACCAAAGAAGCGGCGATTGAGTTCGCGCGCGCACACGCCATTCCGCATCAGGTGGTCGATCCCCCGGAGGCGAAACGCCAAATCAAGGCGTACAGCGACAATTTCGCCTTCAGACGCCGCGAGCCCTGGTCGCACTGAACAGGCTGTCGTGAACCGTGGTACCAACCGTTCCTGCTGACCCCATAGCTCAACTGGATAGAGCACTCGCCTTCTAAGCGAGCGGTTGCAGGTTCAAGTCCTGCTGGGGTCGCCATCAGGCGCCAGTCACAACCACCGTATCCTTGTGTCCGCCCCATTCGGTCCAGGAGCCGTCATAAATCGCGGCGTCCCAGCGCCCGGTTCGCGCAAGCGCCAGGGCGATGACGGCCGCTGTGATGCCCGAGCCGCAGCTGCAGATGGGCGGCGCTGGCGGCTTAAGGCCGGCGCTGTCGAAGAGCTCACCTAGTTCGCCGGCGTTCTTCATTGTGCCGTCGGCATTCAAGAGAGATTGGAACGGCACATTAAGCGCGCCGGGCATATGTCCTGAGCGGAGGCCTTCGC
Source organism: Caulobacteraceae bacterium (assembly GCA_031431115.1). Classification (GTDB taxonomy): domain Bacteria; phylum Pseudomonadota; class Alphaproteobacteria; order Caulobacterales; family Aquidulcibacteraceae; genus Vitreimonas. Next base: position 19,872 of record JANPCV010000033.1, on the reverse strand, counting down.
GCGGCTCTGGCGCCTCGCCCTTAAAGCGCGGTGCGGCGCGTGCGTCGAGAATAGGGGTGCGGTTGCCGCCATCGATCGCGCGCTGGACGTCGGCCAGATTTCGCACGAGGTCGTGGCGTACACGCGGTGTGAAATGCCGCTCCATGCGCGCCCGCGGCGGACCGGTTTCAATTTCGTAGCCCGCGCGCTCCCAAGCCGGGAAGCCGCCGTCGAGCACCGCGACATCTTCATGGCCAAAGACGCGGAACGTCCACCAAACGCGGGCGGCGGTCATCAGGCCGTGATTGTCGTAGATAATGACGCGTGTGCCGTCGCCGATGCCGGCCTTCTTCATGCGCGAAGCAAACTTCTCCGGCGGCGGCAGCATATGCGGCAGGTCGCTCGAGGTGTCCGCAATTTCATCAATGTCGAAAAAAATCGCACCGGGAATGCGGCGTTCCGCATAGAGCGCTTTCGCGTCCCGCGGATCGTTTGGCATGAACCAGGTCGCGTCAATCACGCGCATATCAGGCGCGTCGATGCGTTCCGCCAACCACGCGGCTGAAACCATAGGATCGTCAGGCAAGTCACTCATGGGGCCGAGGCTAATCCGCTCCGCATTCAGCTTCAACAGGGAGTGAGAAGAGGTTAGGCGGGTTTTGCGAGTTCAAGCTGAACCACATCGGTGCGGCCGGTGCGAAAGCCGGCTTCGCAATAGCTGAGATAAAACAGCCAAAGCTGCTTGAACCGCTCGTCAAAGCCGAGCGCCCGGATATCGCCCCACTTGGCTTTGAAGCGGCGCGCCCATTCGGCCAGCGTATCGGCATATGATTGGCCGAACGCCTCGGCCTTTTGCCAGATCAGCCCGACATTGGCGGTCTCTTCTTTCAGGCGATCAATACTGACGAGCATGCCTCCAGGAAAAACGTATCGCTGAATAAAGTCAGCGCGCTTCCGGTACTCGTCGAACAGCTCGTCCTTAATCGTGATAACCTGCAAGCCGGCTTTGCCGCCGGGTTTCAGCACAGCGGCGATCTTGCTGAAATAAGCAGGCCAATATTTTTCGCCCACCGCCTCGAACATCTCGATCGAAGCGACCTTGTCGAATTGACCCTCAACATCGCGATAGTCTTGTCGCAGAATTTCAACCCGATCGGCAAGCCCAGCGCGTTCCATGCGCGCGCGTGCGTAAGCCAATTGCTCATCGCTGATCGTGATGCCGGTGACGCGTGCGCCGTATTCACGCGCTGCGAACTCCGCAAAACCGCCCCATCCGCAGCCAATCTCTAGCAGGTGATCCTCACGCTTGAGATCCAAGTGATCAGCTAGCGCCTTGTACTTTGCCCGCTGTCCGGCTTCCAGATCGCGCACCTGGGCGTCAAAGCGCGCGGAGGAATACGTCATCGAGGCGTCAAGCCAAGAGCTATAGAATTCGTTGCCGAGATCGTAGTGCGCGAGGATGTTGCGGCGTGAACCGCTTTTCGTGTTGGCGTTGGCGAGGTGCCGCAACCAGTGCAGCGCCTTGCCGATTGGGCCACCTTCCAACAGGCGCGTCAGGCGCTCGACATTGGAAGCTAGCAGCGTCAGCAGCGCGGAGAGATCATTGCTTTCCCATTCGCCAGCCATGAAACCCTCGGCGAAACCGATGTCGCCGTTGGCGAGGACGCGGCGCGCAAAGCGATAGTCTTTGATCGTGAAGTCAACTTGCGAACCGTCGCCATCGCCGAACATGAGCGTGCGGCCGCCGGGCAGGGAGATGTTAGCCGAGCCGCCCTTTAGCTGAAGTAAGGCCAGCAACACCGCCTTGGCGCTCGGCGGCGCACGCAGGGCCGCAATTATCGCGGAGGTCGCGCGCGATCGCGTTTGCGCAGCCCCGGAAGGTGCAATCTCGTCTGGCATGGACTTCATGTAAGAAGTGTCCTTTGGGGATAAAGGCCCAGCTTCCTGCGCCTGTTCCCTCTACGGCCCCCAACGTCCGCCGGATCAACCCTTCCGAGCCCTCGCCTCGTCGCGCCGCCGCAAATAGATTTCCAGCATCTTGGCGTCTTTGAGCCAGCGGCCGTGCGCGGCGATGTTGGCGACAGCGAATCCGTACCAACCTTCGCGCCAAAGGCCGCGCCGAACGTAGTGGTTCAAAAAGTAGAACGGCCGGGCGAACAGTAAGCGCAGGGCGACGTACCAGAATGACTTAAGCGTCGCGTTCTTTGCGCGCGACGAGGAGGTCTTGTTGAACTTGTCTTGGAGTTGCTCCAGGCCGGTGAACGAGACGTGCAAGATCTTGTGCTTGAATTTGCCGACCTTCATCCCCGGCGGAATTTCAAGTTGGTCCCAGCCCGCATGATCGCGCGCGCGGATCACACGGCGATCGTAGAAGCGGTTGCGCTTGACCACGCTCGCGCTCCACCACGGCTCGCCAACCGGCGGTTTCGTTACGAGTTCGAAGGTGTAGACCGGGCAGGGCGGTTCTTTGCCATTGGCAAATAGCGCGCGAATTTCTGTCGCGAGTTCCGGGGTGATGATTTCGTCGCCGTCGAGGTCGAGCATCCAATTGTGCTTCGACGCCTCTTCACCGAGGCGTTTCTGTTTGCCGCCGCCAAGCCATGGCGACGGCACCACGCGCGCACCGGCCGCCTCGCTGAGCGGAATGGTGCGGTCGGTGGAGCCGCTGTCGATGACGATGACCTCGTCGGCCACCTGAAGCGCCGCCGTAATCACCTCAGCGATCAAACGCTCTTCGTTCTTGGCGCGGATGTAGCAGGAGATCGGAAGGTTGGTCATGTGGAGTGTTGGAAAGCCTGAGCTGGATTGAATTGCAAGTGCGCTATCCGGACCGCGCTAGTTCGGCTGCATCAGCATAGCCGAACAGGGACAGCACCAGCCGTATTGCCTGGCCACGAGGCGATTTAAGCTCCGGATCACGCTCAACTGCGAGCCGCGCCTCCTTGTCGGCGGCGCCAAGCATGTCTGCGTGCGCCTCAGGGCTGACCAGCCGGAACGGCGGCAGGCCCGATTGCTGTGTACCCAACACATCGCCGGCCCCGCGCAGTTTGAAATCGATCTCCGCAATCGCGAAGCCGTCATCGTTGCGGCGAATGGCATCGAGGCGCTGCTTGGCGCTTTCGCCCAGCGGCGCTTTCCAGATCAGGACGCACGAGCCCTGTTTGTCGCCGCGCCCGACGCGGCCGCGCAGCTGATGCAATTGAGCAAGCCCGAAGCGCTCTGCTTGTTCGATGACCATGATCGTCGCTTCTGGCACGTTGACGCCGACTTCGATCACGGTGGTGGCGACCATGAGAAAGGACTCGCCCGAGCGGAAACGATCCATCGCCACCTCGCGCGCCGTGACACTCATCTTGCCATGCACAATTTCGACGCCTTTGCCGAAATAGGCTTGCAGCTCCGCGTGGCGATCAAGCACCGCCGGCAAATCGACCGCCTCGCTCTCTTCAATCAGCGGACACACCCAATAGGCGCGCTCGCCGCGCTTCATCGCATCGCCGATGCCTTCAATGACCTCAGCAATCCGTGACGTCGGCATTGTCGCTGTCTTGATCGGCATGCGGCCCGGCGGCTTTTCGTCGAGCACGGAGAGATCCATGTCGCCGTGGATTGAAAGCGCCAGTGTCCGCGGAATAGGTGTTGCGCTCATGACCAACACGTGTGGCGCAAAGCCCTTGGCCACCATCCGCATGCGGTCGGACACGCCAAAGCGGTGCTGTTCGTCAATGACGATGAGCCCGAGGTCCTGAAATGTCACATCATCCTGGAAGAGGGCATGCGTGCCGACCACGACGTGAATCTCGCCCCGGCTGAGGCGCTCCAGAATGACTTTCCGGTCCTTGGCTTTGTCGCGGCCGGTGAGCACAGCCATTGATATGCCGGCCGTCTCCAGCATTGGCGCGAGCGTCGCGCCATGCTGTCGGGCAAGCAGGTCTGTCGGCGCCATCATCGCGCTCTGCAATCCCGCCTCGGCCGCGCGCGCCATCGCCAGCGCCGCCACCAGCGTTTTGCCGGAACCGACGTCGCCCTGGAGCAAGCGCAACATCGGCGCGGGCTCGCTCATATCAGCGTAGATTTCGTTCATTGAGCGCCGCTGCGCGCCTGTCGGTGCAAACGGCAGACTTTCGATCAATTTGTTGGAGAGGCGTCCATCTCCGAGGACCGAACGTCCAGGTTCCTTGCGCCGGTGCTGACGTCTCAAACGCAATGCGCACTGGCGCGCGAAGAGTTCGTCATAAGCGAGACGCGTGCGAAACGCGCTTTCCGGCGAAACGTCATCGGGCGACGCTGGCCGATGAATGTGTTCGAGCGCCGTGCGAAAGTCTGGCCAGTCGTGCGCCTTCACAGTTGAGCCCTCCAGCCACTCCGGCGCCTCAGGTACGGAGTCGAGCGCTGCTTGCAAGGTGCGCGCAAGCGTGCGGCCCGCAAGGCCCTGAGTGAGTGGATAGACAGGCTCGACTGACGGCGGCGCTTCGCCCTTTGTTGGGTCCACGACGTGGTCGGGGTGCAACATTTGGCGCATGCCGTCATAGACGCCGATGGTGCCGCTGATCAGGCGCGTCTGTCCGACCGGCCACATGCGCCTCAGCATCTCTTCGTTTGCGCGGAAGTAGGCGACGGTCAGAAAGCCGCTCTCGTCGCGAAGGCGGATGCGGTAGGGCAGATTTTTATATCCCGGCATGTGCGCATCGACCTCCGCCTCGATCGTCGCGATGTCGCCTTCATTGGTTTCGCCGATCGGCACCCGCAGCCTGCGGTCGATGGCGGAATTTGGCGGCAGGAACACCAAATCGCGGACCAGCCTGCCGCCCGCAACTTTAGCGATAAGATCAATCGTGTCCTTCCGCGCGCCTTTGAGCGCACGCACCGGCGACAGGAGCGCGTCCTGCACGGCTGTCGCTGGGGAAGGGACCAGGTCGTTCATCGTTGGCTCTGGCGGCGCTGACACGGCAGCTCATATAGGTTATAGCGCGGCCCCCTCGCGTTTTGCCTACTCCCACGGGGCCCATGGACGACCGTCGCAAGAAGCTGAAATTCCGCGCGTGGCGTCGGGGATTCCGGGAGATAGACTTGATTCTAGGCGGTTTCGCGGATCGGTATCTTGCCGAACTCGACGAAACCGGCTTGGACGCATTTGAGGCCCTACTCGATGCGCAGGACCAAGAGGTCTACGAGTGGGTAACAGAACAGGCGCCCGCGCCGCGTGAGTATGACACGCCGGTGTTGGCGTCGATTCGCGCCTTCCGTTTCGAACTCACTGCCAAACCGGACTGATGAAAGACCCTGCTCTCCCACAAAAACTGATTGAGACGCTGGCGAAGTCGAAAGACGCGCTGGTGGTTTCTGGTGCGCCAGAGGGCGTGGATGCCGCGGGCTTGGCTGAGGCCGCGCGTCTGCGCGGCGGCGTCACGCTCTTCGTGGCGCGCGACGAACCGCGCGCCGCTCAGTTCGAGGCAGCCGCGAAATTCTTCACGCCCGAGTTGGAGACGCTACGTCTGCCTGCCTGGGACACGCTTCCGTATGATCGCATCTCCCCGGCCGCCTCGGTGGCCGCGCAACGGTGCGCTGCGCTGACGCAATTGGCGCGGCGAGGGGACAAGGACACGCCGCTGCTGGTTGTCGCGACAGCGTCGGCCGTGGCTCAGCGCGTTCCGCCGCGCCAACGCTTGGCGCAAGGTTCGTTTTCGGCCGAGGCAGGCGCTGAAACGTCGATGGAGCAGCTTGAGAGCTATCTCATCGTCAATGGCTATTCGCGCGCCTCGACCGTGCGTGCGCCCGGTGAGTTTGCGGTGCGCGGCGGCCTGATCGACGTGTTCCCGCCAGGCGCCGGCGAGCCATTCCGCTTCGACTTCTTCGGTGACACGCTCGAGACCATCCGCAGCTTCGATCCGGAAACGCAGATCTCGAAGGCCAAGTTCAAGACCGCACTGCTGACGCCCGTCAGCGAAGTGCTGCTCGACGAACTCACCGTGTTGCAGTTTCGCCGCCGCTTCACGCAAGCCTTCGGCGCTGTCAGCGATCCGCTTTACGACAGCGTGAGTGCGCGTATCCGCCGCCAAGGCGTCGAGCAATTCCTTCCGTTCTTCTACGAGAAGTTGGAGACCATCTTCGATTACGCCGGCGAAACCTCAATGGTGGCGTTCGATGCGCTCGCGGAAGAGGCCATCAAAGAGCGCGTTGAAACCGCGCGCGATCACCATGATTCACGCAAAACGGCCCCACTTCCGCGCGGCGGCGTGCCGTTTCGAGCGCCAGAGCCGGATTTGCTCTATCTCAGCGAAGCTGCGCTAACGGCTGCGCTCGGATCGCGTGCCGTCCGCCGCATCACGCATTTTGATACCGACGCAAAGAAGTCGCTCGATCTTGGCGCAAAGCCCGGACGAAATTTCGCGCCGGAGCGCAACACAGCAGACGTCAACGTCTTCGAGATGGCGGCAAAGCACATCGAGGCGCTCACGAAAGCGAAGAAGCGCGTGGTTATCGCGGCGTGGTCCGATGGCTCCGCCGAGCGCCTTGCCGGCGTGCTGAGCGATCACGGTGTTGAGGCGGTCGTCCGCAGCGAGTCTTGGCGTCACACTTCAGCGCTGCCAAGAGGGGCGCATGCTCTTGCTGTGCTCCCCATCGAGCATGGCTTCGAGACTGAACAGTTCGCGCTTATCGCTGAGCAGGACATTCTCGGTGATCGCCTCGCGCGTCCGCGTAAGCGCCGCAAGGCGTCGAGCGTCATCGCTGAAGCTGCGGCGATGAACCAGGGTGATTTGATCGTCCACCAGGATCACGGCGTGGGCCGGTACGAGGGTTTGAAAACACTAGACGTCGCCGGCGCGCCGCACGATTGTTTGGATCTGACCTATCACGGCGGCGACAAGCTCTATTTGCCGGTTGAAAACATCGAACTGGTCAGCCGCTACGGCGCCGAGGATGCTGAAGCGCAGCTCGACAAATTGGGCGGCGTCGCTTGGCAGGGCCGCAAAGCACGCGCGAAGCAGCGCTTACGCGATATGGCTGAAGAACTTCTGCGCATCGCCGCGTTGCGCGCAACGCGGGTCGCCGAGCCTGTCGCGCCGCCAGAAGGTCTTTGGGACGAATTTTGCGCGCGCTTCCCTTACGAAGAGACCGAAGATCAACTCGGCGCCATCGACGATGTGGTTGGCGATCTTGCGGCCGGCCGGCCGATGGATCGTCTGATCTGCGGCGATGTCGGCTTCGGCAAAACCGAAGTTGCGCTGCGCGCCGCGTTCCTCGTGGCGATGACCGGCAAGCAAGTGGCGGTGGTGGCGCCGACAACGCTGCTATGCCGCCAGCACTACCGCACGTTCTCAGAGCGCTTCCGCGGCTTGCCGGTGCGCATCCGCCAACTTTCACGTCTCGTCAGTACCAAGGAGGTCAGCGAAACCAAGGCCGGGCTGGCAGATGGCACGATCGAGATCGTCATTGGCACGCACGCGCTGCTCTCAAAGACGATGAAGTTCTCTGATCTCGGCCTGATGATCATCGACGAAGAACAGCACTTCGGCGTGAAGCACAAAGAGCGCCTGAAAGACCTGCGTGCCGAAGTCCACGCTCTGACGCTCTCCGCCACGCCAATCCCGCGGACGTTGCAGCTAGCGCTCGCCGGTGTGCGCGAGATGAGCCTCATCACCACGCCGCCAATCGATCGTATGGCCGTGCGCACCTACGTCACGCCGTTCGATGCAGTGACAGTCCGCGAAGCGCTGCTCCGCGAGAAGTATCGCGGCGGCCAAAGCTTCTTCGTGGCGCCTCGGATTTCAGATTTGGAAGAGATCTCAGAGTTCCTGCGCCGCAACGTGCCGGAAGTGACGTTCGCGCTCGCCCACGGACAGATGGCGGCAGGCTCGCTCGACGAAATCATGACGAATTTTTACGATGGTTCGTTCGATGTTCTGGCGTCGACCAGTATCGTGGAATCTGGCCTCGACATCCCGCGTGCAAACACGCTGGTTTGCTTCCGCGCTGACATGTTCGGCCTCGCCCAACTTTATCAGCTGCGCGGCCGCGTCGGGCGCTCGAAGCTCCGCGCTTACGCCTACCTGACCACAGCCGCTGAGCAATCGATGACGGTGAGCGCTGAAAAGCGCCTCAAAATTCTCGCATCGCTTGATAACCTAGGCGCCGGATTCACGCTCGCAAGTCACGACCTCGATATGCGCGGCGGCGGCAATTTGCTCGGCGAAGAGCAATCAGGCCACATCCGGGAAGTCGGCGTCGAGCTTTATCAGTCGATGCTGGAAGAGGCGGTGGCGTCGCTACGCGATGGGACCGACGAAGCGGTGAGCGAGAAGTCATGGTCGCCGCAGATTAATGTTGGCGCCTCGGTGTTGATCCCCGAGGCTTATGTTGCCGACCTAACGGTGCGCTTGGCGCTGTATCGGCGCTTGGCAGATTTGGATTCTGATCAAGAGCGCGAAGCGTTTGCTGCCGAACTCATCGATCGCTTCGGGCCGCTGCCGGCGGAAGCAGATCAGCTCATCGCCGTTGCAGCGCTGAAAGCGTTGTGCCGTCGCTGCCAAATTTCGAAGCTCGACGCTGGCCCGAAAGGCGCTGTGCTGTCGTTCCGCGAAACCGGCTTTCCTGATCCGCTCGCGCTGGTGCGTTTCATCACCGAGCGCCCCGACGATTATAAGATGCGCCCAGACGGTAAGCTGGTGGTGCAGGGTGGTTGGCCGGAAGCCATACAGCGGCTCAAGGCGCTGCGCGCGGTGCTTGAGGCGATGTCGCGCTTGGCCACGCGTAAGGCTGCCTAAGCGGGAATACTCTCCACCTCGATGGCGCGACAGGCGCGCGCCAGCATGGCCGAGCCACTTTCGCCGGGCTGCAGCTCAACAACGCTTTGTTCGAACACCAGCGGGCCCGCGCCGCCTTCGCCCGAGGCAAACGCCGTGCATTCCGCAACGGACGCGATGCGCTCAGCCGTGCGCTTTGCATTGTTGAGGCGCGCTGCAGGCAGGGCGAGCGCGATCAGGTCAGAACCCATCGTCATACCGCTATCGGCGTCGCGCATTAGCCGCGCCGCCAGAGATGCGATCTCTGTGAATCCTTTGCGCCAGACTTCTGCGCTCGGTTCGCGTGCGCCGATTGCAGGCGTTACACGCAGCACGACCATGCTCATTGGCCGTCCGCTCGTGTGGTGGTCCATTGCGAGGCGCGCCAAGTGTGCGTCGAAGCTGTCCCGCAGCCAAAGCCCGGTGCGCGGATCGCCCATAACATCTCGCAGTGCGCGCATGTCGTGCTCGGCGGCGCGGCGGCGGCGCTCACGGCGCACGGCCTCAAAGAGCCAACCCATGCTCGCATCGCACGGCGACAGCGTCGCGCAGATCGCAGACGCGCCGCGATCGATTGCGGACGCGGCGGTCGCCGTGTCGCCAGGCTTGGTGAGCATGAGCGTCGGCAAATGATAGAGGCTCGCGTTGCGCCGCAGAGCCGAGCAAAGCGAAAGCGCCGTGCTCGGGTCCTGCGCGCCGTTGAGCACGACGGCGTCAAACGGTTCATCATGCAAATGGTCAAAGCCGGTGTATGAAGTGAACGCCGCTGCAACGAGCCCGCCCTGCTCAGTGAGCGTGCGCTCAAGCGCCAGAAACATGGAACTCGGCGCGCCAATATAAAGCGCCTTTAGCTTGCGCGGCTCCGGCGCTTTTGGTGGCGTGATCCCCATCGCTGTCGCGGTGGCGAGCCTGCGCCCGCGCTCTTCCTCCGCAATTCCGACTCGCGTCCAAGAATCCATTTGTGCGGCGAGCAATTTCGGTGGCGCATTCAGCGCAATCGCGCCATGTGCTTGAACACCCAGTGTCGGTGGGGCTTCAATGCGGCAGCCGGTGAGACTTAGGAGGAGGGGCGCCTCCTCCCCATTAGGGCTCGCGCTCTCGCCCGCGATGACGCGGATATCTTCGCCATCTGGTGCGGCGCGAAACGGACCAACTTGTGCGGTAGCCGCGACGCCAGCGCCGCCCAGCATAGCTTGCGCATCGCGCGCGACGCGTGCGTCGGCGGCTCTCACGACAATGCGCAAAGTTAACGCTCCGGCGCCCCGCGACGGCGGGCTGCGAACTACTATAAGTATCGCCGATTAGCACAGTCCGAAACTGTGAGGGTAAACGGAGCACGACATGGGTCAGGGACCGCTTTCCGGCGTTAAGATCGTTGAGTTCGCCGGCATTGGGCCCGGCCCCTTCTGCTGCATGCTACTCTCAGACATGGGCGCCGACGTGGTGCGCGTGGACCGCAAGGGTGGGCGTCCGGCATTCAAGGCAGACATCCCCGCGCGCGGACGTCGCCATGTCGTGCTCGACTTAAAGGAGCCGAACGACGTCACTGTCGCGCTCGCGCTGATCGAGAAGGCGGACGTCGTGATTGAAGGCTTCCGGCCCGGCGTCATGGAGCGGTTGGGGCTTGGGCCGGATGAGGCGCTGAAACGAAACCCAAAACTGATCTACGGCCGCATGACCGGCTGGGGGCAGAGCGGTCCGCTCGCGGAAGCCGCGGGGCACGATCTCAACTACATCGCGATCTCTGGCGCCCTCCACGCAATGGGTCGCAAAGACGATGCACCGGCGCCGCCGCTCAATCTCGTTGGCGATTACGGCGGCGGTTCGCTTTACCTCGCAATGGGCGTCTGCGCCGCGCTCTTCGAAGCGCAACGTTCTGGCAAAGGCCAAGTCATCGATGCGGCGATCACCGATGGCGCGGCGTCGCTGATGAGCGTCATCTATGGTCTGCGCGCCTCAGGCATCTGGAGCGACGAGCGCGACGCCAACCTGCTCGATGGCGGTGCGCACTTCTATGACGTCTACAAAACCAAAGACGGCAAGTTCGTCTCGATTGGCTCCATCGAGCCGCAATTTTACGCCCTGCTCATTGAAAAGACCGGCCTCAAGGACGACCCAAAGTTCTCGTTCCATATGAACAAGGCCGATTGGCCGGAGCTCTCAGAAAAGCTCGCCGCCGTGCTCGCCACGAAGACGCGTGATGAATGGACAGCGCTTATGGAAGGCACGGACGTCTGCTTCGCGCCGGTGCTGACGATGGCAGAAGCGCCTACCCACCCTCACAACGTCGCCCGAGGAACGTTTGTTGAAGTCGATGGCCTGACTCAACCCGCGCCAGCCCCAAGATTCTCGCGCACGCCGTCCGCCATTCAGGGACCGCCAGGCGGAATGGGCGCAAAAACCGAGGAAATCCTCGCTGAGTGGGGAATTGCCGTCCGTCCATTATGATTGGCAAGTTCAGAGCCGGTTCAGCGCAATTATCGCTTTATCATCCCCGGTTCCGGACGATTTTCGTCCCTCGCTCGTACCGGAATCAGGTTCTCATCCCACCTAAGGGGTGAAGCAAAAGCACCGGCAGCCGGCTCAGCTGCCGGTGCAATTGCGTTTAGGGTCAGGGCGCATTTCTGAGCGCCCAGTATGATCAGCGGCCTCAGCGCCCGTTCAGCGCGAATATCGTTTTATCATCCCCGGTTCCGGACGATTTTCGTCCCTCGCTCGTACCGGGATCAGGTTCTCACCCCACCTTAGGGGTGAAGCGAAAGCACCGGCAGCCGGCTCAGCTGCCGGTGCACTCGTTTCTAGGCGGACTTGAAACTTGCATATCCGCCACGGCAGGTTGCGTGCGCGCGTTCCGCTCCGTAAACGAGCGCCCATGGGCAATAAAGTTTACCCGGACGCCAAGTCCGCGCTCGAAGGTTTCACCTTCGACGGCATGTCGGTGATGAGCGGCGGCTTCGGCCTCTGCGGTATCCCGGAAAACCTCATCATCGCGCTCCGCGACAGCAACGTTAAAGGGATCACGGTGATCTCCAATAATGCCGGCGTTGACGGCTGGGGCCTTGGGCTGCTGCTTGAAACCAAACAAATCAAGAAAATGATCTCGTCCTATGTCGGTGAGAACAAGGAGTTCGCACGCCAGTATCTGAGCGGCGAGTTGGAGCTTGAGTTCAACCCGCAAGGCACGCTGGCTGAACGTTGCCGGGCAGGGGGCGCAGGCATCGCCGGTTTCTACACAAAGACCGGCGTCGGCACCCTCGTCGCCGAGGGCAAGGAAACGAAAGTCTTCAACGGCGAGACGTTCGTGCTCGAAACCGGCCTCGTCGCTGACCTTTCGATCGTCAAAGCCTGGAAGGGCGACAAGGAAGGCAATTTGATCTTCCGCAAGACCGCCCGCAACTTCAATCCGATGATGGCGACCGCTGGCAAGAAGTGCGTCGCGGAAGTCGAGATCCTGGTCGAGACCGGCGAACTTGATCCTGACGCCATCCACACCCCCGGCATCTACGTCGATCGCATTGTTCAAGGCACGTTCGAAAAACGCATCGAGCAGCGTACGGTCACCAAGCGGGAGAATGCATAATGGCTTGGACCCGCGATCAGCTCGCTCAACGCGCCGCCAAGGAATTGCGCGACGGCTTTTATGTGAACCTCGGCATCGGCATTCCGACATTGGTGGCGAACTACATTCCCGACGGCGTTGAAGTGACGCTGCAATCGGAGAACGGCATGCTGGGCATGGGGCCGTTCCCCTACGAGGACGAGATCGACGCCGATCTCATCAACGCCGGCAAGCAAACCATCACCGCACTCAAGAAGACGTCCTACTTCTCCTCGTCGGACTCGTTCGCAATGATCCGCGGCGGTCACATCGACCTTTCGATCCTCGGCGCCATGGAGGTCAACGATCGCGGCGACCTCGCCAATTGGATGGTGCCCGGCAAGATGGTGAAGGGCATGGGCGGCGCCATGGATCTCGTCGCCGGCGTCAAACGCGTCGTCGTCGTGATGGAGCACACCTCCAAGGACGGCGCCTCGAAGCTCTTGAAGAAATGCACGCTGCCCGTCACCGGCATCAACGTCGTGGATCTGGTGATCACCGACCTTGGCGTGTTCGAGATCGACAAACACGGGTCAAAGCCCATGACGCTCACCCAGTTGGCGGACGGCGTGACCCTCGAGGAAATCACCGCGAAGACCGAAGCCGCGTTCGTCAATGCGCTAGGCTGAGAAGTAGCGGAAATGGGCGCTTTGCCCGCTTGCGGCGACGCTGCGACGCTGGTACCCGCCACGGCTCCGGAGGGATGGCCGAGTGGTTTAAGGCACTAGTCTTGAAAACTAGCGTGGATGCAAGTCCACCGTGGGTTCGAATCCCACTCCCTCCGCCACCCTACGCCCATGGCTTCGGGTGGCAGGCCATTCTCTGAAGCGGCTGATAAGACGAACAAGCGAATGAACGTCGCTGTGTCCTGCCCATGGTGAACACCGATTATTGGTGAAGCTGAAATAAGGATAAATCCTTACGGGGTCTAAAGTCCCCATCCCGTATAAGGGCGCATCGCAAGAATTGCGTTGAGGTCTTTATGCTTCGCCGTACGCCGCGCGCTTTGATCGTTTCCTGCTTTGGTCTGCTGGCTTTTGCCGCTGCCGCCGAAGCGCAACGTGCGCCGATCACGTTCGCCGGGCAGGGTGGCGGCGCCAATGCGCCCGTCACAGAAACCGCGTCGTTGAACACCAGCGGCCTCTCAGGCGGCGGCGACAATTCCTATGGCTACGGCGCGCCGCAACGTCGTCGCGAAGGCGCCGTGATTGATCTTCGCCGCGCCGACGCGCGCCGCTCAGAGCCCGTGGTGTTCCAACCGCCGGCCGTAGAAGAAGATGAAGACGACGAGGCCGCGCTGGGTCCGATGAACCTCACGCCTGCGCCGCAACAGATGGCGCAAGCAACACCAGCTCAAGCCGAAGCACAAACTGAAACAACGCCCGCGACCGAGCAGGGCCCCCAGACTTGGCTAGAGCAAGAGCGCGTCGGTCCGCCGTACGAAGCAAATGGCCGTTGGTACGTGCCGACGCCGGAGCCGGGTTACCAGCAGACCGGCACGGCCTCTTGGTACGGCGCCCAATTCCACGGTCAGCGCACGGCGAGCGGCGAGACCTTCGACCAACACGGGCTGACCGCCGCACACCCAACACTGCCGATCCCGAGTCTCGTGCAAGTCACCAATCTCGAGAACGGCCGCGAAGTCATCGTGCGTGTGAACGATCGCGGCCCGTTTACCGGCGACCGTCTCATCGACGTGTCGCGCGGCGCCGCCAACGTTCTCGGTTTCGAGCAAGCCGGTCACGCGCGCGTTCATGTTCGTTACCTCGGCCCTGCTCCCCGGCGTGTTAACGCTGACGGCACGCCTGCCCCGGAATCCGTGCACGCCCCCGCTTCCGCACCGACACCGTCAACGGAAGAGGGGCCTAGCTCCCTGCTCCCATCTCGGCCGGTGCAATCCGCCGAGCTCGACGGCGCGCCGACCGCGGAACGCCCCGTGTTCACGCCGGCCAGCGCTGTGGCGTCCGGAAGCTATTTTGTTCAGGTCGGCGCCTATTCCGATCCCGTGAACGCCCAGCGCGTCCGTGATGCGGTGAGCAATGCCGGACCGGTGGTTGTGGATACCCGCACGACCGCGTCAGGCGCGGAGTTGTTCCGGGTGCGGCTTGGCCCCTGGGGCAGCCGGGAAGAGGCAGATGCTGCGCGCCGCTCGTTGGGCGCCCTGGGTTACTCAGATAGCGTTGTCGCATCTCGCTGAGCGCCGGTTTGTTGACGTGAAAGCGCCGCGCCGGTCTGCTTGAATGAACCCGCGCAAAACGCGCAAACGATTCGGCGGACGGAATGAACTTGCAGCGCAAAGTTGGCGCGTTTGTCTTGGCGGCACTCCTGGTCGTGGCCCTCGCGCCAGACGCTGACGCACAGCGCCGCCGCGTGCGCCGCGAGCCTGCACCGCCGCCGCCGCCCGCAATCGCTCAGCACGTAACTATTTTGGACGGCGCGTCCGGCGCGCTTCTATTCTGCGATGACTGCGAAACGCCGGTGGCGCCGGCGTCGATGTCCAAGTTGATGACGGTGCTCATCGCGCTGGAGCGGATCGAAGCCGGTCAGCTCACGCTCGATACCCAGTTCACGATGACTGACGATCTGTGGAGCCGCTATCGCGGCGGCGCAGCTGGCTCGACCATGTTCATCCCGGCGCGGACCAGTGTGTCGGTCCGTGATTTGCTGCAAGGCATCATCGTGGTGTCCGCGAATGATGCTTGCGCGCTGCTGGCCACTGGAATCGCCGGTTCGGAAGAGGCCTATGTCGCGCTCATGAACCGGCGCGCGCACGAGCTTGGCCTGCGCTCCGCCAGCTTCCGCAATGTCGCCGGTCTCGATGATCCTGAGCACCGCATCAGCACCGCCGACCTTGCGCGTCTCGCGCGCCACATCATCCTCACGTACCCGGAATTCTACCGGACCTACTCGCAGCGCGAGTTTCGCTATAACAACATCACCCAACAGAACCGCAACCCACTGCTCGGCGCCTATCCCGGCGCTGATGGCGTGAAAACCGGCCACACCGACGATTCCGGCTACGGCCTCGTCGGCTCGGCCGTGCTGAACGGCCAGCGCCGCATCATCGTCTTCAACGGCCTCCCAACAATGGCCGCACGCAACAGCGAAGCGCAGCGCCTGATGCGCGCGGCGTTCAACGACTTCGCGATCTCACAGGTCGCCGCTGCAGGCGATGAAGTCGGGCAAGCTGACGTGCGTCTAGGCTCAAGGCGCAACGTCCCGCTCGTCGCGCAGCAGAACATCACCATCGGTGGCCCGCGCGGCGTGCAGGACGGTCTCACGGCGCACATCGTCTATGACGGCCCGCTGCATCCGCCGATTGCCGAAGGGCAAGTGGTCGCGCGACTCGTGATTGAAGGCCCAAATTTCCAGACGCAGGAATTTCCGCTGGCCGCCGGCCGCAAAATTGGCCGCGCCAATTGGTTCTCCCGCGCCTTCGAAGGCTTGCGCTTAAGCCTCTTCGGCCCTTGATAAGGGCCATGAAGGCCGAAAAGACAGCCCCCGAACTCGACAAGGAACCCAACGCTCCGCATCCGCGCGAGACGTTCTCGTTCGTCGGTCACCAAACTGAAGAAGCTGCGTTTGCTGATGGTCTGCGCGGCGGCCGCATGCACCACGCCTGGCTGCTGGCTGGCCCCAAGGGCCTTGGTAAAGCGACGCTCGCATATCGCGTTGCTCGTGCGGCGCTCGGCGCCAAGCGCATTGGTCCACGTCCGCTTGATGTAGATCCCGAAGATCAAGTCGCACGCCGCGTCATGGCGCTCTCGCATCCGGATCTCTTCGTGCTGCGCCGCGGTCTCAACGATCGCGGCAAGCCGCGCCGCGAGATCGCTGTCGATGACGCGCGCGAGCTGGGACACTTCTTCTCGCTGGCGCCGTCCGAAGGAGGCATGCGTGTCGCCATCGTCGATGCGGTCGATGATCTCAACCGCAACGCTGCCAACGCGATCCTAAAGACGCTTGAGGAGCCTCCAGCGCGCTCGATCCTGCTGCTCGTGTGCCACGCGCCCGGCGCGATCCTGCCGACAATCCGCTCGCGCTGCCGGCGCCTGGCGCTGCGTCCGCTGAGCGATGAGCAAGTCCGCAACGCCAGCGGCGCCGACGCCGGCATTGTATCGCTGGCCAAAGGCCGTCCCGGCCGCGCCATCGCGCTCAAAGCACAAGGAGTCGACACGGCAGGCGCCGATCCTAAGCGTGCCCAAGCAGAAATCGCCCGCGGCGCGTCCGCATCGCTGCTCGGCGGCCTCTACGATAAAATGAGCGGCGAGCCATTCGAAAAGCTCGCAGGCGTGCTCGAACTCGCGGGCGAGTGGACGCGCGCCGCAGGACTAGAGCAGGGCGGCGAACAATGGGCTGAGGCCTGGTCCGCGCTCGAAACGCTTCGCGGCGAAGCTGAAGGCCTCGATATGGACCCACGCCACGCGCTCGCGCGCGCAGCCGGCGTCCTCGACCGCGCCGGAGCATCGCGCCGGTGACGCTCTTGATCGATAGCCACGTGAACCTGCATCACCACAGCTTCGCCGAAGACCGCGACGCCGTCATCGCGCGCGCGAGAGATGCTGGCGTCGCCCGCATGATCACCATCTGCGATAAGGTCGAAAACTTCGGCCAAGTCATCGCCATCGCCGAACAGCACGACGACATCTACGCCAGCGTCGGCGCCCATCCGCACTACGCCAAGGACCACCTCGATCTCACCGCTGAGCGTCTCATCGAACTCGGCAAGCACGAGAGGGTGGTTGGAGTAGGGGAAACCGGTCTCGATCAGCACTACAAGTTCAGCCCATTCGAGGATCAAGTCCAACTCTTCCGCGCGCACGCCAAAGCCGCGCACGCACTCGATAAAACGCTCGTCATCCACACGCGCGAAGCCGACGACGCGATGGCGGAGCTGCTGGAGGAAGAGGCGGGGAAGGGCCCTCTTCGCATTCTCATGCACTGCTATACGAGCGGACCTGAGCTTGCGCGCCGCGCGCTCGCGCTCGGCGCATACATCTCGTTCTCCGGCATCATGACCTTCAAGAACGCCACCGACGTCCGCGCTATCGCCAGCGAGACGCCGCTCGACCGCATCATCGTCGAAACCGATTGCCCATATCTCGCGCCCGTCCCGCACCGCGGCCAACGCTGCGAGCCCAAGCACGTCGCAGACGTGCAGACCGCGTTCGCGAAACTCCGAGGGCTAGGTGAGGAGGAGGCGAGCGCCCTGCTCGCCGACAACTTCTTCCGCCTCTTCCCAACTATTCCACGCGTGACGCAATGAGGGGGCACAGCTCTCGGCAGGTTGGAGCGCGCGCTTCCGAGCGCGCTAGATTTGGCCCCGCACGCAGAAGTGCGGGCTCGGAAGCCCGCGCTCCAACCTGCAAAGGACGAGCCTGATGGGCACGCTGCGCGTCACTATCCTCGGCTGCGGCTCCTCCGGCGGCGTCCCGCGCGCCACTGGCGATTGGGGCGTCTGCGATCCGGCCGAGCCAAAGAACCGCCGCACGCGCTGCGGGCTGCTGCTGCAGAAGTGGAGCGGGCAGGCGACGACGCCAGCGGACGCCACCACCGTGCTGATCGACACGCCGCCTGAGCTGCGTCAGCAGCTGGCGGCGACCGGCCCATCACATCTCGACGCCGTCCTCATCAGCCACGACCACGCTGATCAGATCCACGGCTTCGACGACATCCGCGCTTTCTTCATCAAGCAACGCAAACAGATCCCGACCTGGATCGACGCCAGCACGCGCACGAGCTTCATGCAGCGCTTCGGCTATTGCTTCCGCAGCGAAGGTGGATACCCGGCGATCGCGCTAGACGCTGGCCACATGAAGCCGCTCGAGCCAGTGACCATCACAGGCCCCGGCGGCGCGCTCGAAATCTTGCCGCTCGATCAGGACCACGGCTTCTCGCGCTCGCTCGGCTTTCGCGCCGGACCGCTCGCGTACTCGAACGATCTCGTGGACATGCCTGAGACGACGTTCGCGGCGCTCGATGACTTGCAGCTCTGGATCATCGACGCGCTACGCGACACGCCGCATCCGACGCACGCGCATGTCGGCCGCGCGCTCGAATGGATCGAGCGCTTGAAGCCCGCGCGCGCCGTGCTGACGAACATGCACATCGACCTCGACTACCAAGCGCTGAAGGCGAGGCTGCCTTTGGGCGTCGAACCCGCCTACGATGGCTGGGCTGGCGAGTATCCGATCCGAGTCGTGTATAACTTCCCATAATCTATCTTATGCGAGATTTGCATGTCGGCCCAAGCTACTGAAAAGTCGAATGAAAAAGGCGCCGAGACGCTCGCCCGCAACGCCGCCGCGACCCAGGCCGTGCTCGACGTGATGGCGCAGCTGCGCAACCGCGACGGCGGCTGCCCATGGGATATCGAGCAGACCTTCGCGACCATCGCGCCGTACACGATCGAAGAAGCCTACGAGGTCGCAGACGCCATCGAGCGCGAGGACATGCCGGCGCTCAAGGAAGAACTCGGCGACCTGCTCTTTCAAGTCGCCTTCCACGCCCGCATGGCCGAAGAGCAAGGCGCGTTCGATTTCGCCGACGTGGCACAGGCGCTCGCCGACAAGATGATCGAGCGCCACCCACACGTGTTCAGCGACGCCAGCGATGGCCGTACGGCGGATCAGCAGACCGTCGCGTGGGAGACACTCAAAGCCGAGAAGCGCGCCGCCAAGGGCGCGCCGTCGCTGCTGGACGATGTAGCGATGGCCCTCCCTGCTCTGATGCGCGCCGAGAAGCTGACCAAGCGCGCTGCGCGGATCAACTTCGATTGGCCGACGCCTGAGCCAGTGCTGGAGAAGCTCGAAGAGGAACTGGCCGAACTGAAGGAAGCGCGCGTCAGCGGCGATCAGGACCACATCGCCGAAGAGATGGGCGACATCCTCTTTGTGATGGCCAACCTCGCCCGCAAGCTGAAGGTCGACCCGGAAGAAGCCCTCCGCCGCGCCAACGCCAAGTTCACCCGCCGCTTCCAATACATCGAGACCAAGCTTGCCGAACAAGGCCGCACCGGTCCCCAGCCGCTGGACGACATGGAAGCGCTCTGGCTAGAGGCTAAGCGGGCTGAGCGCAAATAGTCTGGACCGCCGGCGCCCTCGCCGGCATTCGGTGCTTCAACTGCCGGCGCTATCGTAAGATTAGACGAAGAGCCGGCGAGGGCGCCGGCGGTCCAGAATTCAACCTCGTCATCCTGGGGCGGTTGAGGGGCGAGCCGCGAACGCAGCGCCAAGGACGCGCTGCGCTCCGCGCTTCCGGAATGACGGGTGGTTTGTGGATCAGATAATGGGCTAGGTCTGACGAGCCTGGGGAAACACCAATGCTGATGCGCCGTATCCGCGAGCACGTAAGCGCGCACAATTGGTTCGCCGTTGGGACTATCGGAAATTTCGTGTGAGGGCCTCCACACTTCGATCTGAAGGAGATTCGCATGGCCCGACGCAAAGCCCCATCCATCCCCGATTCCGTGCTCGACCAATTGCTGCAGGGCCAGGAGGCCAAGGACGCCTTTGG
>JANPCV010000032.1:0-1851 GCA_031431115.1 Caulobacteraceae bacterium | reverse complement strand
GACGCTTCGCACGACGCGCCGCGTTGAACGTCGCGACCATCTCGAAGTCTGGAGCGCGCCGCGATGACGCCGGCATCATCGCGCCTTCGCTTCGAGCGCCGCCGGCGCATGAAGTGCGCCCCCGGCGGTGCGATCAATCAGTGCGGCGCGCCCGCGATATCCATTTGCGTAACACACAGGTTTCAGCTCCCGGCGATGGTTCGCAGTTGCGTCTCATCCATTGGAAATGGATTCATCGCGCGCATGCCGTCCCTGGAGAAGCCGTCCTGAAGGTCCTCGCTGAAGAAGATGCTCGCGCCTGCATCGTTGACAGCGGACCATATCACGGCGTCCCAGACTTGAAACTGATGAGCCTCGACCAGGTCGAGCGCATTGGCTGCAACGCGCTGGTTCGTTGGAGCAAGTTCAAAAACCTCACTCCAAGCGCGCGCCTTGACGAGTGCGCTGTGCAGGCTTTCAGGACGTTTGCGACGGATGACGGCGACAAATTCCAACAACGTTTGCACGGCCAAAATTCCGCGCGGCGCAAACGAAGCGATGATGTGTTGGGCCCGTTGGCCTTTGCCGGTTTCTGGTTCGAGTTCAGCGTAGACCAAAATGTTGCTGTCAATCGCCGCGCGGGTCATGACGCGTCGCCGTATTTGTCATCTTCAGTAATCTTGCCCACGCGAAAGCCGGTCGCGGGGGTGTCGGCCATGAGCTTTACCATGCGTTCGTACGCGGAGCGCCACTCGGGGTCTTGGCGAGGATCGTCAGCGCGAGGTCGCAACTCCGCGACGGTGCGGCCATTCTTAGTGATGAGTACGGTCTCTCCTCGCTCCACTTCAGCGATGAGCTTGGAAAAGTTCTGGTTGGCGTCGCGCACGGTGGTTGATCGCATTCTTCTCTCCAGTGTACTACAGTAGCACAGGGGTTGGTCGCGTACAAGGCGTCCCGATCGAAGGGATTTGATGTTCGCCGGGCTTTTAAGGTGCGCTGCGGCCGTGGCTTGGCGACATGAGCGGATCGCCGATGCACTCGATAAGCCCTCGGCTTCGAGTGCACGCTTACATCACGTGGCTCAACGCCCCTCAGGTCAAAGAAGGGCGCAGTCTATTCCCCCGCGAGCTTGCAACCGGCCCCGCATGCACCACATGCCGTTGGCAACCGAAGCTGGCGATTGCTAGCCCGATCTGACTGCCTGCCAGGCAGACCAAGCATCAAACCCAAGGAGCAGAGCGTGGCGCATTTCAGTCCGCTTCACGATCGCGTTGTCATTCGACGCGTGAAGGAAGAAGAAAAATCCAAGGGTGGGATCATCATTCCCGATACGGCTCAGGAAAAGCCTCAGGAAGGCGAAGTGATCGCCATCGGCCCAGGCGGCCGCGACGATGACGGCAAGCGCATCAAAATGGATGTGGAAGTCGGCGACCGCATCCTGTTCGGCAAGTGGTCGGGAACTGAAGTGAAAATCGACGGTGAAGACCTCCTCATCATGAAGGAGAGCGACATCATGGGCGTTATCGAGACCAAGAAATCCAAGAAGGCCGCGTAGGCGTTCTTGTGATCGGCATCTTGAAAAAGGAAATCTGACATGGCGGCGAAAGTCGTGAGTTTCGGCGCCGACGCGCGCAAGCGGATGCTTCAGGGCGTCGACCTTCTGGCGAACGCCGTGAAGATCACGTTGGGTCCAAAGGGCCGCAATGTGGTGATCGCGAAATCCTACGGCGCTCCGCGCACGACCAACGACGGCGTCACCGTCGCCAAGGAAATAGAACTGGAAGACCGGTTCCAGAACATGGGCGCGCAATTGATCCGCGCGGTCGCGTCTAAGACACACGACGAAGCCGGCGACGGGACAACCACCGCCAC
>JANPCV010000031.1:0-1992 GCA_031431115.1 Caulobacteraceae bacterium | reverse complement strand
TCGCCGCTCTCGCGAAAGCGGCGCACCCACACAATGGCGGTGGCGATGCCGACGCCGAAATGCTCCGCCGCGCTCCGCGCCGAGCCGCCCGCGCCAACCGCCGTCGCAATCACCCGATCGCGCAAATCCTGATCATAAGCCTTCGCCATTCATCGCCTCCAGCGAGGCGAATCACTGTTCGGCGCGTTTGTGAATCCCAATTCCGAATCGGAAAATCACGGAAATGCTCTAGCTCTTTAAAGTCGCTCACCAGCCCGAAACGGCTGTCGCCAGCGCTCGCGCCGGAGATCCGATGACTATGTCTCGTCGCCGTCTCATCAACAGTGCATCGGCCGCGCTCTTGCTCAGCGATGCAGCCCCGACATCCGAGGATCGAGCGGCTCATGCCTCGCAGACTTGGCTCTCGCGTCACGCCGAGCACGAGCGCCTGGGCAAGCGCTGGCAGCAGATCGAGACCCGGCTCTTCCGGGATCATAACTGGCCGAAGCTCACGCGCACGCAGCGCAAACGCTTCCCCGAAAAACACGAGATGGACGATCTCTATGATCGCATGGACGCACTTCACGAGGAGAACCGCGTCCTGCTCGCGTCGCTTCCTGCGCTCGTCGCAACTTCGTCGCTCGGCATCTGCGGCAAGCTCGCAATCGCCGCCATAGAGGTGTGCCCGGAAGAGAATGAGGAGGCGCATCGCCTGATTGCCAGCATCATGCGCGACTATCGCGCGCTGCATTGCAGCTGACGATGGATTGGGGTTCGCTCGCCGGCTTAGCGCTCTTGCTCACCATGGCGATCATCGTGCTGCGACTGCTCTGGTATTGGCTGATCGTTCTGCTCGTGCTTGGGCCGCTGACTTATGCCGGCATTGTAGCCGGCCATTTCGGTGGGGCGCCCGGGAAGCGTGGCTGGGCGACAACCGTGATTGGTTCAACCTCAGCAAGGCTGAGCAGCGTGCGCTGCCTGAGGCGCAACTGCTCTCCGCCATCGATGCGGAATATGAGCGCTGTGTGCGAGCGGGCGTTCGCATCGTCCGGCGATTGCGGGGCGTTCCCGCGTTCACAGTGGACGGCGCCGCCGCCAAGCTGGGCGTCGTCGCGGAGATCATCGATCCGGAGGATTACCCTGGCGCGCACCGGGTGCTGCTAAGCGTCATCGAGGACTTGCGCGCCATGGGCCGGAAGGGCTGAGGCCATGCGCAAGTGGCACGCGACCGGCCGAGTGTTCGACCGCTTCGAGTATCTGATACTCCTGAAGACCCCGCACCTCGACTTCGGAAAGTCGCGCCTGCACCAGGTTGAGGTGCTGGGTTGTTATTGCGATCACGAGGGCCTCTGCGCGCAGATCGACCGAGCGCAGCGCTGCGGCGACGCCTACGATATTTTGGCACTCTTCCAAAACCGCGTGACGCATTACAAGCAGAGCTTCTCGTGTTCGGGTATTGAGTTGCACGAGGCGTGGCAAGCCTCGCAGTGGCTCTGCGAGATTCTCATGATGCGTGCACCGACGCATTCTGAACATCGATTCCGAGCCAAGCTGAACACCCAGTCCGACGGAACCTGAACACCGGTTCCGACGGAAGCTGAACGGCCAATCCGACGAAGCTGAACAGGCCCCAAAGGCCCAGCGCGTGCGAGACGTCGTCCCCTGAAAGCGAGGGGAGCCGATGTCCGCGAGGAGAAAGTCGATGCGCGAAGTGCGCGAGGCATTCAGAGCCATCACAGCCGAAGAAGAAGCCGCCACCGCCCTCATCTTTGCCTTACAACGGCGCCGCTATCCCCGCGCCAACGAACTGGATTCTTATAAGCACGCGCACAAGGCAGGGCTCACGCCTTTCTTGCGCGCCATAGAATCGATTGCGGATTCCGATGAGTTCGGCCACCTGTTACGAAATGAGTTCGTCAGGGGTCGCGTGTCCTTTCGGCGGATGACGATTGCCTGGTGATTTCGATGCGGTCAAGCGATCGCACGAGCGCGCTTGGTGTGGCGCAGGCTGTC
>JANPCV010000030.1:0-7694 GCA_031431115.1 Caulobacteraceae bacterium | reverse complement strand
CTTCAACGAAGGCTATTCCGCCGCCGATCCCGCCAGTGATCGCGCTTTGCTCTGCGATGAAGCCATCCGCCTCGCGCGGCTCTTGTTGCGTATGTATTCCAGCGAGCCTGAAATCATTGGCTTGCTCGCGCTGATGTTGTTACAACATTCGCGCATTGCCGCGCGCTTTGACGCCAGCGGCAACGGAATTTTGCTCGAGGATCAAGATCGCACGAAATGGAAGCGCTCACCGATCCAAGAGGGGCTAGCGCTGATCGATAAAGCCATGCGCCTGCGCAGTCCTGGCTCGTACCAAATCCAAGCAGCGATCGCTGGCCTGCACGCGCGCGCCGACACCGCCGTCGAAACCGACTGGGTTGAAATTGATGCGCTTTACTCGGCGCTTGAGCGACGCACGCCATCGCCAGTCATAACGCTTAACCGCGCGGTCGCGGTCGCAAAGCTCAGCGGACCTCAAGCCGCACTTGATCTCATCGCGCCGCTCGCCGATCGCCTTGGCGGGTATTTTTACTTTCACGGCGCGCGCGGCTCTTTCCTGATGCAGCTCGGCCGCAATACCGAAGCGCGCGAGGCCTTCAATCAAGCCATCGCGCTCGCCAACACACCCGCCGAAGCCGCTCACATCCGCCAACATCTCGATACGCTCGCAAAAGCGGCCAAGGAAAAATGATCGAGTCCCGTGTCGGCTCTATGCGAGCCGGTTCGTCCTAGGATCAGACAACGCGAAGGAACGCTGCAATGTCCCAACACGAACTTGTTCTCGATCTCACCCTCGACGCGCCGGCTGAAAAGCTCTTCCACTGCTATTCTGATCCGAAGCTGCTGCAACAATGGTTCGCGCCCAAGCCATGGACGATTAAAAGCACCGACATCGACTTTCGCCCCGGCGGTCGCATGGCGTTCGTGATGGCGTCGCCCGAGGGCCAGGGAATATCCCAATTCCGGCATCTATCTTGAGATCGTGCCGAATAAGAAGATCGTCACCACCGACGCGATCACGCCGGACACGTTCGAGCCGGCCGGTCCGTTCATGGTCGCGGAAATCACCTTCGAGGATCTCGGCAACGGTAAAACCAAGTACCGCGCCGTCGCCCGTCACTGGACCGAAGAAACCAAGACGCAGCATGAGCAAATGGGTTTCCACGAAGGCTGGGGCCAAACCGCACGCCAACTCGAAGCGCTCGCCCAGACGCTCTGAAGCACGCCTCGCAAGCTGTCGTTCGCACCAAACGCGAGCGGCGGCTGCCTGCGGCGTGGCCCAACGGGCTTTTGTCCTTGCCGCGCCCTTCGGCCGGGCGATAAACGAACCCTCCAACCCGCAGGGAGCCCGAGCCGGACGCATCGATGAGACTGCAGGCCAGATTTATCCAGTTGCCGCTTCAGTACGATGCTGAGCTCCTCGCCAAGGAAGTCCTCGCCTTCGACGAAAGCTGCTGGCTGCCTCATCCGCAGCGCTTCGAGGGCAACGACTTTCTCCCGCTGATCTCGATCAACGGCGAACCAGAAAACGAGTCATTCGCAGGCCAGATGGCCCCGACGAAATATCTCAAAGAGTGCCCATACCTCAGCGAGGTGCTTGCAAGCTTCGGCGCCTCGCTCGGCCGCACGCGCTTGATGCGCCTCTCCGGCGGCGCTGAAGTTACCCCGCACGTCGATATCCACTATTACTGGCGCGACCGCATGCGCATTCACGTGCCGATCGTGACGCAGCCCACCGTCAGCTTCCATTGCGGCGGCCTCACCGTGAACATGGCCGAGGGCGAGTGCTGGATCTTCGACACGTTTTCACGTCACCGCGTTCTCAACGACGCCGAGCGCAAGCGCATCCACCTTGTTGCCGATACAGTTGGCGGGGAGGGCTTCTGGAACCTCGCCGCCGCTGGCCGTTTGCCGGAACGCGAAGCGCCCAACTGGGTCGCGCGCACCTTTGAACGTAACGGCGCAGGCCTCGATCAGCTCGAATACGAGAGCCAGAATATGCCCGTGGTGATGACGCCGTGGGAAATTCAGGGTCACGTCGACTTTCTCTTCCGTGAGGCGACGCAAGATCATCCGCAATTCCAGCACGTCGCCCACGCTGCGTCGCACTTCACGCATGTGTGGCGCGCGCTCTGGTCCACGTTCGGTGACTCCAAAGCCGGCTGGCCGCGCTATCGCCGCGCTATCGAGGAATTTAGCGCGCAGATTCGCATGGCGCGCGCGCACGAAGTGAAACTGCGCAATGGCTCCGATCTCTACGCAACATTGACCGCGCTGGTCATCGCGCCGGCCCTCAGCGACAAGCGCGATGACGTCGCTGGCGAAACCCGACCCGATGTCGCCGCGCCACAGTCCGCGCCCGCCGCGCCGAACATCAACACCGGCGCCGCCGATCCGCGCTTCGATCAACCGATCTTCATCGTCAATCCGCCGCGCTCAGGCTCATCGCTGCTGTTTGAAACGCTGGCGCAGGCGCCGAACGTCTACACGGTTGGCGGAGAGAGCCACGGCATTATCGAAGGCGTGCGCGGCCTGGGTATTCCTGCTGCGAATTTCGATTCCAATTGCCTCGACGAAAGTCACGCACGGCCGGAGATCATCACGCTTCTGCGTGAGCGCTTCGATCAGACATTGCGCAACCGCGACGGTGCGCCGCCGCCGCCGGGCCGCATCCGCATGCTCGAGAAGACGCCGAAGAATGCGCTGCGCATTCCGTTTTTGGCGAAGGTCTTCCCGGAAGCGCGCTTTATCTATCTCCACCGCGATCCGCACCAAGTGCTGTCTTCGATGATGGAAGGCTGGGAATCCGGCCGCTTCACGATGTATCGTAATCTCCCTGGCTGGACTGGCGGGCTCGAATGGTCATTCCTGTTGACCCCTGGTTGGCGTGATCTCGTTGGGCAGCCGCTCGAACGCGTCGTCGCAGGGCAGTGGGCGTCGGCGACGACTGTGATGCTCGACGCGCTCGACCGTTTGCCTTCTGATCGCTGGATCGCGGCTCAGTACGACGCATTGCTCGCTGACCCGAACGCCGAAGTCGCGCGTCTTTGCAAAGCCATTGGACTTGAGTGGGATCGGCAGATCGAAGGCGAGCTGCCGATTGCGCGTCACACCGTATCGACGCCGGACGCCAACAAATGGCGCGCGCGCGCTGATGAAATCGAAGCGGTGTGGCCGTCAATCGCGGCGCTCGTTGAGCGCGCCGAGCGCGCAGCGGCGCGCTGATGACCGCAGCTCCCGCTCTGTTGAAAGAGGCGATGCAGTCCATGCGCGCCGATCCCGCGCGCGCTGCGGCGCTATGCCGAACCGTGCTTCAGACCGAGCCGGGCAATAACGACGCGCAAATGCTGCTCAGTGAGGCGTTGCGGCTGAGCGGTGATTTGACTGGCGCCCGCGCGATCGTAGCGCCGCTCGCTGCGGTAAACCCGACTTGGTTCGGCGCCCAACGTCAACTCGGCGTCATTTATGCCGCCATGCGTGAACCTTTGGCGGCGTCGATCGCGTTTCGCGCAGCTGCAGCCAGCACGCCCGTGCACCCAACGATTTGGCGCGATCTTGCGTTGCAGCTGGCCCTTGCGGGTGATGAAAGCGGCGCCAAGGAGGCACGTGCGCGCCACGCGGATTTGCCAATTGCTGAACCGGCGTTGACGGGTGTGTCGGCCTTGCTCCGCACCGGCGATCTTGCAGGCGCCGAGGCCGCTCTGCGCGCCTACCTTGCGGAGCATCCGGAAGACGTAGCGGCGCTCAATCTCCTTGCCGAAGCGGAAGCGCGCGCCGATCGCTCCGACGAAGCTGAAGCGACACTTCGTCGATGCATCGCTTTGGCGCCGACTTATAGGCGCGCGCGCCATGCGTTGACGCAGCTTTTGCTCGGCCTGTCGCACTTGGAAGAGGCGCTGCTCCAGATGCAGCAACTCTTGCTGTTGGACCCAAACGGCGCCGGCTCTAAGCGGCTGCACGCTGCGGTTTACATGGCGATGGGCGATTATGACCGCGCCCTGCAAATCTATGAACCTTTGGTCAAATCTGATCCTAATCGCGCGGGGGCTTGGCTTAGCTATGCGCACGCGCTAAAGACGCTCAATCGGACGCAAGAGGGCATTGTCGCATACCGGCGCGCTGCAGAAATCGCTCCGCACCTCGGCGAAGTCTATTGGAGTCTCGCCAACCTTAAGACCTTTACGTTCAGCGAAGCCGATGTCACGCACATGCGCGCGCAAGCAGCGCGTAGCGATATCAGCGCCGAAGACAAAGCCGGATTTTTGTTTGCCCTAGGCAAAGCCGCCGAGGATCGCCGCGAGGCTGCGGAAGCCTTCGGCCACTACAGCGAAGGCGCCGCGCTTCATCTAAGAGCGTCGAACTACGAGCCCGGCCGGTTCACACCGATCGTGCAGCAAAGCCGTGAGGTCTTCACGTCCGAGTTCTTCGCCGCGCGCGAAGGCCAAGGCGCGAAAGCCGAAGATCCAATCTTCATCGTCGGTTTGCCGCGTGCGGGATCGACGTTGCTCGAACAAATTCTCGCCTCGCATTCCATGGTCGAGGGCACCTCGGAATTGGCGGATATGCATCTCGTTGCACAGAGCTTGCTGTCGCCCGCTGAGGCGCGCGGCGGCAGGACGTTCGTGGATGCAGTTGCGGAGCTTGATCCGCCGCGCTTCCGCGCGTTGGGCGAAGATTATCTTCGAACGACAAAACTGCATCGTGGGCTCGGGCGGCCTCTCTTCATAAACAAGATGCCCAATGACTTCATGCATATTGGGCTTATTCACTTGGCATTGCCCAACGCAAAGATCATCGATGCACGCCGTCATCCGATGGCGTGCGGCTGGTCGTGCTTCAAGCAGCATTTCGCGCGCGGCCAGCCGTTCACCTATGATCTGGGCGAAATCGGCCGTTATTACGCAAGCTACGTTCAGTTGATGGCGCATTATGACGATGTGCTTCCGGGTCGCGTTCACCGCGTCATTCACGAACAGCTTGTGACCGATCCAGAAACGCAGATCCGCGCATTGCTCGATTATTGCCGGCTTTCGTTCGAAGAGCAGTGCCTGCGGCCGCACGAAAATGAGCGTGCAGTGAAGACGGCGAGTTCTGAGCAAGTGCGCCAACCGATCAGCGCGAAAGGGCTCGATAGTTGGAAACCGTACGAGCCGTATCTTGGCGCTCTTAAAGACGCGCTTGGCCCGGTGCTTGACGCCTATCCGGATGCGCCAAAATGAGCTTGCAGGCGGCGCAAGCGTTCTTAGCGCGGCGTGATTTTGCAAGCGCACTACGAGCCGCTGACGCCGTCCTTCGCGACAGGCCAAGCGATGCGCAAGCAAACCAAATCGCCGGTATTGCTGCGCTTGAACTCGGCGACGTGGAACTCGCCAAGCAACACCTGCGCCGGGCAGACGCCGCAGCGCCAGGTCAGCCGCACATCCTGAACGCGCTCGGTGTCGCCTGCCGCCGATCAGGCGAAATTGCCGAAGCGCGTCGCCTGTTCACCCGCGCCGGCGAGCGGAAGTTGATCGATGGCTGGCGCAATCTCGGCAATCTCGAAAGCACTGCCGGCGATGTGTTGGCAAGCTCGCGCGCCTACGAAAAGGCGCTGAAGCTGAAATCCGATGATGCCGCGTCTCATGCCGGGTTGGCTCAGGCGCTGGAGCTATTGCACAAGGTGGACAAGGCGCGAGAGCATGCTTCGAAGGCGCTTGCGCTCGATCCGGCAAATGAAATCGCAGCGTTGACGCTAGCCAATCTCGCCATGCACGATGGCGACGGTGTGGAAGCAGAGAATCTCGCTGCCGGCGTCGCGCGTCGTACGCGCTCGCCAACAAACCAGGCTTTGGCGTGGGGCATCGTCGGCGATGCACGTGATCGCCGTGGTGACGCGGCAGCGGCGTTTGCGGCTTTTGGTGAAGCCAATCGCATTCTGTTGAGCCTGAATCAGGCGCATCTGAACGCCTCGCACCTTCCCTATCATCCAGAGGGCGTGGCGCGGACGCGGGCGTTCGTTGAAGGCGAGGATTTCTCCGCCTGGGATGCAGGTGAGGCGTTCACGTCGCCAACACCGGTTTTTCTTGTCGGCTTTCCGCGGTCGGGCACAACGCTTCTCGAGCAGGTGTTGTCGGCGCATTCGCAAATCGTCTGCATTGAAGAGCGCGAGCATCTCGCCCGCGCGGCTGCCGAATATGCAGCTGACGCTTCCAAGCTCGCGGCGCTCAGCGACGAAGGCGCAAATGCCATCCGCGCCGAGTATTGGCGGCGGGTCAAAGCCGAAGTTCAAGTCGGCAAGCGTATGGTGGTCGATAAGCTGCCGCTCAATATAATTTTCCTGCCGCTTATCCGGCGGGTCTTCCCGGATGCCAAAGTGCTTCTGGCATTGCGCGATCCGCGTGACGTCGTGCTTTCCTGTTTTCAGCAGCGCTTCGGTATGAACGCCGCGATGGTGCAATTTCTCGATCTGCATTCCGCCGCTGCCTACTACGACAACGTGATGTCGCTCGGACTATTGTGCCGCGAGCGTCTTGGCCTTGAAATTCACGAAGTCCGATATGAGAGCGTCGTTGCTGATCTCGAGGGCGCGGCGCAAGGCGTGACAACGTTTCTCGGTCTTGATTTCGAGCCGTCAATGCTGGCGTTCCGTGAGGCGGCGTTGAAGCGAAACATTAACACGCCCTCGGCGCGGCAAGTCGTTCAGCCGGTCTACACGCGCTCACTGGCGCGCTGGAAACGTTACGAGACGCAACTTGAACCGGTATTGCCGTTGCTAACGCAATGGGCGGAGCGGCTCGGTTACGCCAAAGCAGGCGGCTTGAATGACGCGGCGCGCCAAGGAAATTGACCCTCGCGTGCGCTGACTTCAGCGAAGCGTACATAGCCGAAGTAGGTTGCGATACGCCGCTCGCTGACATCAGTGATCGCACGGCGGCCATGCATGAAGCGTGTGTTATCCAAAATTACGACGTCGCCAGCGCGCCACGGCACAGGCGTTTCGAGTTGGTCGCTGACTGCCTTCACTTGAGCGAGTAGATCATCCGGAACGAGTTCGCCGTTTTCAAACGTCGGAAAAATGCGCAGGCGCTGAAGGTAGCGCGCGAAGAGTAGAAAGTTTCCGAATGCCAACTCGTTAGTGAACATCGGCCTGTGGAGCGCCGGCATCAAGAAGGCGCGGTGAATTTTTCCGTTGGCGCGTTCGAATGTGTACGGGCAATGCGCCGGCGGATTTGCCAGCGCGGCGTCATCGGGATTTTCCGATCCGAGCCAGAACGCACATTCTGTTGGCGTCGCTATCTGCCGGTAGCGGAGTTGCCGCCCGGCGAAGGCGTCCTTCACTGGCGTAGGCACTCTGCGCGCAATTTCGACGCCGTCGCAAACAGTCGTCTCGCCGCCATTGGTTGGCGCTTGCATGCACCAGAAGAAGCAAATGTCCGGCTTCCACGGTTCGCGTGAAAGTTCGGGATGCAAGGGAAAAGGTTCGGCGCCGAGATTGACGGTTTGGATGTTCTGCTCGCGATCGATCACTTCGCGGCCAGGGCTTTCGTTGAAGACAGAGCCCGTACACAAGCGCTTGGTGAGATCGCGAAAGCTGTCGAGGTCGACCTCGAACCCGCGCAGCAGGATCGCAAGCTTGCCGCACGACGAAGTGCTCGCGTTCGAGCGAGGCGACCGGTACCGCGAACGCGCGCGGCACGAACAATTCGCCGAGTTCCGAATTTCTGGCACGGAATGGT
>JANPCV010000029.1:0-2276 GCA_031431115.1 Caulobacteraceae bacterium | reverse complement strand
TCGCCGTCGTCGCGCAGGCGATCAGGTATTGCTCATCGGGTTGCTCGACACGGCGCGCGGGCGAAGTGGTGCGCTAGGTCAGGCGTGTCCATTTCCTGGCGCGCTAACTTCTCGAACACCGCCAACGCTTCGGTGTTGCGTCCGACTTTCTCCAGCGCGGTGGCGTGATTGTATCGCAGACCGCGCAAGCTGGGCCCGTATTTCAGTGCGGTCTCGGTCGTCACCAGTGCGTCTTGGTGACGTTCCTGCGCGCGCTGCACAGTGCCGAGCAGCGTCCAGCTCTCAGGACCAGGCGCTAGGGCGACGTACTCTCGCGCTTCCCGCTCAGCCTCGGTGAGTTCGCCCAAGGACATCAAGCAGCGCACGATACTGACGCGCACCATCAGGAGCGCCGGGACGAGAGCTGATGCGGCGCGGAAGATCTTGAGCGCGTCGGCATAGGCGCCGCGCGCCTGAAGAACGAGACCGAGCTCCAGGTGTCGCGCGTTCAAGTGCCGTTCAAAAGCATCTAACGCAGCAACTTCTCAAGCCGAGAGCGGAAACCCGGTTAGTTCCGGGGTCTGTCGGATAGTGTTGGGGAGATAGTAGCAAGATAAGCCGAAATCTTCTGATTTTCGGTAGATTGGCCATCGTAGTATTTTGCCCCAGGGCGGCGCCTTCTATGGAAGCGCCATGGAGCATAAAGATCGGGAAGCACTTTGAACCGCGCCGAGAATCTCGGAGGCATCCGGGTTTAAGTTACGCCGCCATAGCTCTTGGTTCCTGCGCTGCATAGTAGATGGCTTCGGCTTCTGCCGGAGGAATGTTGCCGATCGGCTCGAGGAGCCTTCGGTTGTAGAACCAATCCACCCATTCGAGGGTGGCGAATTCAACGGCCTCCATCGACCGCCACGGCCCACGCCGCCAGATCACTTCAGCTTTGTAGAGGCCGTTGATCGTCTCGGCGAGTGCGTTGTCGTAGCTGTCGCCGACGCTGCCGACGGACGGCTCGATGCCGGCTTCGGCGAGACGCTCGGTGTAGCGAATAGACAGATATTGGGTAGATTCAATCGGTCGTCGCAACGCCCAGTCTGAGGGAGTTGTGATGAGCAATCGGAAAAGATGTTCGAATCGCGCAGGAAGGAAGCCATTGCGGTCGCCGGGGCGACCGCGGGCTTCGCGACGGGAGCACCGCAAACTATTTTGGATTGCGATCGCGACGGGATTATCGAGCGAACGCGCGGCGATCGCGGCCGGCGTGTCTTCGCCGCTTGGATCTCGATGGTTCCGTGAGGCAGGCGGCATGGCGCCATCGATATTTGCGCGTTCGTCCAAACCTTTGTCTGGACGCTATTTGTCATTTCAAGAACGCGAAGACATCGCGCTTTTTAAAGCTCAGGGGCATGGCGTATGCGAGATTGGGCGGCGGCTTGGGCGAGCGGCGTCGACAATCTCACGCGAACTTCGGCGCAATGCAGCCACTCGCCACGGCGGCTTTGAATACCGCGCCACGACAGCGCAATGGCATGCGGACAGATCGGCGCGCCGGCCGAAGCTTGCAAAGCTGGCTTCGAATGTGACGTTGCAGGCTTACGTGCAAGATCGGCTATCCGGGAAAATCGTCAACCTGCAGGGAAAAACAATCGCTGGACCCAGAACGGCATGGAAGGGACGCCGACATGGACCTCGACAAAGTCGTCGTTGGGCGACAGCGTGGAGTCCAGAGCAGATCGCTTGCCGCCTGCCGCATGATTTTCCTGACGACAAGACAATGCGCGTGAGCCCTGAGACCATATACCAAGCGCTCTACATACAAGGCCGTGGCGCATTACGTCGTGAACTGACCGCTTGCCTGCGTACTGGGCGCGCGCTTCGTGTGCCACGCGCGCGAACCCGCAAAAGCGGAAGGCCTTTCGTGACTCCAGAAGTCATGATTAGCGAACGCCCTGCTGAAGTCGAAGACCGTGCCCGTTCCCGGTCATTGGGAAGGCGATCTCATCCTAGGACTGGGCAGTTCTGCCATTGGCACGCTGGTGGAGCGGACAACGCGTCTCACGCTCCTTCTTCATTTGCCGCGCATGGAAGGCCACGGCAGTGACGCTCGTATGAAGAACGGCCCCGCGCTCGCAGGGCATGGCGCTGAGGCTGTCCGCGACGCCATCACGCGGACCATCGTCGAATTGCCGGAGCACTTGCGCCGTTCGCTGACCTGGGATCAGGGCGCTGAAATGGCGCAGCATGCCCAGCTGCGGCTGGACGCGGGTATTCAGATCTATTTCTGTGATCCCCGCAGCCCG
>JANPCV010000028.1:0-36401 GCA_031431115.1 Caulobacteraceae bacterium | reverse complement strand
CAGCGCGAACAGCCGCCGGCTGCTTTGACGCCGATTGACGCGCGCATCCCCGCTGCGTCGCAACGCACGCTTGCCAACGGTGTCCGTGTCATCGTTGCGCCGAACCGTGCGATTCCGCTGATCAGCGCCGATTTCCGCGTCGCTTCAGGCTCCTCGTCGGACCCCACCAATCGCGCTGGCCTTGCCGGCATGACTGGCGATTTGCTGACGCGCGGCACGGCCACGCGCAGCGCCACCGAGATTGCCAGCCAGATTGAGTCTCTCGGCGCAGCGATCAGCTCGGGCGCCGGCTTCGATTCTTCCGCGGTCTCGCTGCAAACCCGCAGCGATCGCGCGCAAGAAGCGTTCACGGTCTTCGCTGACGTGGTCCGCAACCCAGCGTTCGCCGCTGAGGAACTCGACCGCGCGAAATCGCAAGCCCTCGACGGCTTGCAAGTGGCGCTGAGTCAGCCTGGCGGCATTGCTGGCTTTGCCATGACACGCGCGATCTACGGCACAGGCCCCTATGGCGCGATCGCTTCGCCAACGAGCATCGGCGCAATCACGCGCGATGACATGGCGAGCTATCACGGCGCCTACTGGCGTCCAGACAATGCCGTGCTCGTCATTACGGGCGATGTGTCGGCGGACGAGGGTTTTGCGCTCGCGGAAAGCTATTTCGGTAACTGGACGCGCCCGTCCACGCCGTTGCCTGCCCGTCCGGATGCGACCGCGTACGCTGCGCCGTCGCGCACCATCGTTGTCGATCTGCCGGACACTGGCCAAGCGGCGGTGCTGATGGGCCTACGCGGCGTTGCGCGTACCGATGCGGATTACTTCCCGCTGTTGGTCGCCAACAACGTCCTCGGCGGCGGCTACTCGGCGCGCCTCAATACCGAGATCCGCATCCGTCGCGGCCTCTCCTACGGCGCGAACTCGAGCCTGCAGGCGCGCATGGCGCCGGGCCCAATCATCGCTTCGGCGCAAACGCGTAACGATGCGGCGGTTCAGGTCTATGATCTGATGCGCACCGAAATCACGCGCATTGGCGCTGAGCCGGTATCGGTCGCAGAACTCACCGCCCGCAAAGCGGTGCTGATCGGCAGCTTCGGCCGCACCATCGAGACGACAGCTGGTCTCGCCGGTCAAATCTCGACGCTGGCTCTCTACGGCTTGCCGCCAGAACGCCTCGGCACTTACGTCGCCGACGTTACGGCGGTGACCCCGGCGCAGGCCCAGACCGCCGCGCAACGTTACTTCGATGCAAGCCGCGCCGATGTCGTTGTGGTGGGGGATGCCCAGCACTTCTACGATGGCCTGCGCCGCGTCCGGCCAAACGCCGAGCGCATTCCGGCATCGGAACTAAATCTCGATACGGAATCGCTTCGCTAAGTTTGCGGGCGCCGTCACGGTCCAGACCCGTGACGGCGGCGCGCGACTCGGTTAATTATAGTGACCGATGGCCGGTCAGAATTTCATTCGCATTGCCTGCGTGGCGATTGGTTTGAGTACGCTTTCCTTTGCGGCTGGCGTGGCTGGCGATCTCTCGATCATCGATCCGCCGCGGACGGGCCAGCGAGTCGTTTTGCGTCTCCCGCCGGAAATTCCGGGTGATGCGCCGCGCGCCGGGCCGATTTTATCCACAGCTTCGGCAGAGGCGATGCCGGTTCGGTTCGTGCGTCAGTCGGCACGCGAGCAGGCGCGTCAGTTCGTTGAGGCGGTTCAGATCGCGCACGAGGCCGGGTTCGAGCCGGCGCCAATCGCCTTTGAAATGGCTGCGATTGCCGATCCGAAGCCGCAGCATCCGTCTCGGGTGAAGCCGACGTCGGAGGTTCTCGCGACGGGTCATGAGACCAAAGTCGCCTGAATTAGTGCGGCTTTGCTGCAACACTGGCGCCGGGCGCCTGCAACACCGCCAAAATACTGCCCCCTTCGGAGCGCTCTTCTCTTCCTGCATGAGCCAGGGAATCGGGCAGAGCTTTTACGGGAGGGGTGCTGCGGTTATCGCCGCCGCGCTCACTCTAGCCGCGCCGGGCATCGCCCAGGCTCAGCAACAGCCCCGCCAACAGCCTAACGCCGCTCCCCCACAGCGGCTTGTCCCGGTCACGGCCGGCGCCAGTCGCTACGCGACGCCGGACGGGGCTGTGCGCTTCGTGCTGGATCGGTCGGGCGGCCGCGCTGCTTTGGTGCAGTTCGAGGGCGATCCTGAGGTCCACGTGCTCCGGCCGACTATGGGCGCTGGCGGCGACGAGATTTTCCAATCCGAGAACGGCGACGTTCGCCTGCGCGTCACATCGCATGGCGGCATCACGGTTTACACGCGCGCTAACCGCACTGGCGCTGCTGCATCCGAAGAGGGCCGCGCCGCGCCGCTGACGCCGGAAGAACTGGCGTTCGCGGAGATGCAGTCGCGCTTTCGCGGTATTCAAAATCGCGCACGACGCAGCATTGGTCAGCCGGTGATGTTTACGGTGCCTGCGCAAATGTCGCCGATGGCGGCTGGCGTTGTTACCGATGCCGCCGAGCGGGCCGCTGAAGGTTTGGCGGAAGCGCCGCTCACCAACGTAAGGCGCGTCATCATTGTCATCGGCCGCGCACCGGCGGTCGCGCTTCGGGGCGACACGCTTCTCATTCAGGTTGCGCCACAGCTCGGCTATGCTGGGCGTCCTTCCTCCAGCGCCATCCGCAACGTTGTGATGGGGCAGGTGCAAGGTCCCGAACAATAAGACCGCAAACGCCGCTCAGTGAGGCGGCTTTTTTGTTAGCTCAGTGCTGAGCTCTCGCGAGCATGTGCGTTGCGGTGAGACGGCTCTCGTCAACGCGCACGGCTTTAAAACTAACACCCATTCCCGGATTTGCCGGAGGCAAAGTCCGGGACCCATTTCCGCAATCGGTTGAGTTAATGGGTCCCGGGCTCGCCGCTTCGCGCCGCCCCGGGAATGGGTGAGAGTGCTATTTGAATTCGTCTTTTTGTTTTCGAATGGACGCGAACGCTTCCCAGTCCGCCACGCGCGGCAGCAATGCTGGCGCGCGCAGGAAGGGGTTGGTTTCCTTTTCGATGCGAAGCGTCATCGGAACGGTAGGTTTACCGGCGGCGCGCAAACGATCGATCTCCGCAGCCCGCGCTACCAAAGCCTGGTTCTTCGGATCGACCGACAGTGCGAAGCGCGCGTTGGCCTGCGTGTATTCGTGCGCGCAATAGAGCGTGGCGTCGTCTGGTAGAGCAGCAAGCTTTTGCAAGCTCGTCCACATCTGCTGCGGCGTGCCTTCGAACAAGCGTCCGCAGCCAAGTGCAAACAGCGCATCACCAACAAACGCCACGTTGTCCGCATCGAACACATAAGCAATGTGCCCGAGCGTGTGGCCGCCCACGTTTAGCACGCGTGCTCCGATGCCGCCGAGTTGCACGCGATCGCCTTCATCAACGACGCGATCCGCCGCCGCACCGATACGTTCGACTTCAGCGGGGCCTGTAACAATAGCGCCGGTCTTTGCCTTAATCGCAGCGTTGCCGCCGGCGTGATCAGGGTGCCAGTGCGTGTTCCAGATATCGGTGATGCGCCAACCCTTCGCATCTGCCTGACGCATGATCTCTTCGGCATCCGGCGTATCGATCGCGGCAGTGGCGCCGGTTGCGGGATCGTGAATGAGGAACCCGTAATTGTCGGAGAGGCAGGGGAATTGATGGATTTGAAGCATTTCCTAGCTTAGCCCTTCCAAGCCATGCGCGTCGATGTTCTTGCCCTCCAGCGCTTTTATGCTTCGTCCTTGGGCGAAGCGGCGCGGCGCGCTGCGGCGCGGCGGCTAGCGGCGCTCTGGCCGCATGCCGATGGCCTCGATGTTCTGGGCATTGGTTATCCGGTCCCGTATCTTGATCGCTTTCGCGGCGCCGCGCGGCGTGTGGTGATGACAATGCCGGCGGCGCAAGGTGCGGAGCCTTGGCCTGCGAACGGTCCGGTCGCGACCGCGCTCTCGGAAGAAGCACGGCTTCCGTTCATGGATGCAGTATTCGACCGCGTGTTGCTCGTGCATGCGCTTGAAGAATGCGACGCGGTTCAGCCGATGCTGCGTGAAGTCTGGCGCGTCATGGCGCCCGAGGGGCGGCTGGTGGTCATTGCTTCCAACCGCTGGAGCCTGTGGGCGCAGTCGGATGCCTCGCCGTTTGGCTATGGCCGTCCGTATTCGCGCACTCAACTTGCGGCGCTGCTCGGCGATTCCATGTTCGAGCCGGTGGTCTCTGCACGCGCGCTTTACGTTCCGCCATGGCGTTGGGCGTCCGGCGCGGCGGACCCATTTGAGCGCGTTGGAGAGTTGCTCTGGCCCGCGCAGGGCGGCCTTGTGCTCATGGAAGCTGTGAAGCGGCTCTACGCGACCACGGCGCGCTCAGAGGGGCGTGTCCTTTTGGCCAAAGCTCCGCGGCGAACGCGACCTGAGACGAAAGGCGCCTTGCCCGAGAACAACCGCGACACCTAAGTACGTGGCTTAGGGCCAACGTCATGAAACTCATCACTGCTATCATCAAGCCAAGCCGCCTCGATCCAGTGCTCGATGCGCTGAAGGAGGCCGGCTGCGGCGGCATCACCGTTTCGGAAGTGCGCGGCTTTGGCCGTCAGAAGGGTAAGACCGAGGTTTATCGCGGCGCCGAGTACGAAGTGAAATTGCTGCCGAAAGTGAAACTCGAAATCGTCGCCCAGCCTGACGCTGTTGAGCGTATTGTCGACTCCATCAGCGAAGCCGCGAAAACCGGTAAGATCGGCGATGGCAAGATCTGGGTTAGCGATCTCGACAGCATCCTACGTATCCGCACCGGCGAAACCGGGCAGGCGGCGGTCGAAACCTAAGGACGGTTCGTCGCTTGACGTGGCGCCATTGCGGAAAGCGCCGCTAGTGTCCGCGCCAATATCTTCGCGAGGACAAATCCTATGCATCTGAACCGCCGCGCCGTGCTGGGCGCAACCGCTGCTACGTTCGCGCTCTCTGTCGCTGGTTGCAATCGCGCGACCGGCGGCGCGCCCGAACTGAACGCACTGCTGGATCAACTCTCGATCGACTCGCTGCGCGAGGCGCCCGAGTTCGCAACCAGCCTTGGTGTTTCGGAAGAACAGGCCGGCGGCCGCTACATTGATCGCCTGGGCGATGTGTCGCGCGAAGGGCTGCGCCGTCAGCGCACCATCGCCGAGCGTGCGTTGGCGACGTTGAACACCGTCGATCGCGCCAAGCTCGAAGGCCAGGACGTGGTCACTTACGAGGTGGTGAAAACGTCGCTGGAAGATGGTCTCGCGGCCGGGGCGTTCGAGTTCGGCAATGGCGCGCAATCGCCGTATGTCGTCACGCAACTTGGCGGCGCTTATACGCAACAGCCGGATTTCCTCTCCAGTCGCCACCCGATCACCACGCGCGACCAGACCGAAGCTTATCTTACGCGCCTCCAGCAGTATGCGCGCGTGCTCGATCAAGAATCGCAAATGATCGCGGACGATGCTGGCAACGGTATGATCCCGCCGGACTTCTGCATCGACGGCGCAATCACACAACTTCGCGGCTTCGCACAAATTGCACCGGCGCAAACGGTGCTTGTCTCTTCGCTGGCGCAGCGCATTCCGGAAGTTGCGGAAATTCCGGAAAGCGAGCGCTCTGCATTCCTGTCGCGCGCTGAATCGATCGTGCGCGATGATGTGCTGCCCGCGTATCAGCGACAGATACAAGCGCTCGAAGCGATCCGTCCGCGCGCCGTCCATGACGCCGGCATCCTGCATCGTCCGCAAGGCGCCGAAATGTACGCCGCGGCTTTGCGCGCCTACACGACCACGACAATGAGCGCCGACGAGATTCACGACATGGGCGTGGAGTTGGTGAACTCGCTGAAAGGCGAGATCGACGCGATCTTCCGTGCGCAGGGCATGACCACCGGCACTGTGAACGAGCGCGTCCAAGCGCTCGGCCGCCGTCCGGATCAACGCTACCCGAGCACGGATGCGGGCCGCGCCCAGTTGCTCGCCGATTTGAATGCACAAGTTGCGGCGATGCGGACGCGTATGCCGGAAGTCTGCGGACGCTTGGCGCGCGCCGATCTCGAAATCGTTCGTGTGCCCGCCTACATCGAAGCAGGTTCGCCTGGGGGCTATTATCAGCAGCCCGCGCTCGATGGCTCGCGTCCTGGCGCCTACTACATCAACCTGCGCGATCCAGCGAACGAGTGGCCGAAATATTCGCTGCCAACGCTCACCTATCACGAAGGCATTCCGGGCCATCACTGGCAGATCGCGATCCAACAGGAGAGCGAAGGGCTGCCATTCTATCGCAGCGCGCTGACCTTCTTCGGCGCCTTCATCGAAGGCTGGGGGCTCTATGCTGAGCAACTCGCGGACGAGATGGGCATGTACGCCGATAATCCGTTCGGCCGCATCGGCTATCTCAACTCGGCCGTTTTCCGCGCGTCACGTCTCGTTGTTGATACTGGCATCCACGCCAAGGGTTGGACGCGCGAGCAGGCGCTTCAATCGATGGCGGAGGCAACGGGCGGCGGCGGCGCAGGCACGGTCACGGAGATCGAGCGCTACTGCGTCATCCCTGGCCAAGCCTGCAGTTACATGGTCGGCCGCCAAGCCATCAACCGCATGCGCGACGGCGCCCGCCAAACGCTCGGCGCACGCTTCGACCAGCGCGGTTTCCACGACACTTTGCTGGCCGCCGGCGCGGTGCCGCTCACCGTCGCTGAAAGCCTGGTTACGGATTGGGCCGCGTCAGTCCAAAGCGGCTGATCGGCTTTAGAACCGCCGCCTGCGGAAAAGCGGCGGTTCCCACATCGTATCTGCAAGGCCGTTCGTCGCACCCCCGATGCGGCGGCTTCCGATTGGGCTAGGATCGCCAACGGCAGGCAACCTTAGCCTCTGAAGGGAAATTACCCATGGAACTCTCACGGCGCTCACTTTTGGGCGCATCGGCTGCTGGCTTCGTCCTGGCGGCATGCTCGCGTCCGGCTGCGTCCGGCGACCTCAACGGCATTCTCGATCGGCTCTCGACGGACATCCTCCGCGAACTGCCGGAATACTCCACCTCGCTCTCGATCTCTGAAGAGCAAGCGGGCGGCCGTTACATCGATCGCTTGAGCGATTCATCGCGCGCGGGCGCCGAGCGTCTGCTGCAGATTTCGCAAAACGCCGTCACGCAACTCGAAGCCATCAGCCGTGACTCGCTCTCGGCTCAAGACGCGGTCACGCACGACGTGGTGCTGACGGCGCTGCAAGATGGCATCGCCTCGTCACACTATAAGACGGGCGGCGGCGCGCAGGCGCCGTACACGGTCACGCAGCTCACCGGCTCCTACACGGGCACGCCGGACTTCCTGGCGAGCCAGCACCCGGTCACGAACCGCGATCAGGCCGACGCCTACCTCGCGCGTCTCACCGCCTACGGCCGCGTGCTCGATCAAGAATCCGAGCGCATTGGGCTCGACGCCGGCGACGGCGTGATCGCGCCGGACTTCGCGCTTGATGGCGCGCTGGCGCAGCTTGGCGATTTCCGCGGCAAGGCGCCGGCGCAAACCGTGCTGGTGACGTCGCTTCAGCAACGTCTCGCCGCCGTGACCGACATCAGCGACGCCGACAAGGCGACGCTCGTCAGTCAGGCCGAGACGATCGTGCGCGAGACGGTTCTGCCGGCATATCAGCGCCAGATCGACGCGATCACCGCGATCCGTCCGCGCGCCACACATGACGCTGGCGTCTGGAAGCTGCCGGATGGCGAAGCGCTCTATGCGACTGCACTCAAGGCTTACACGACGACCTCGATGGCGCCGGACGAGATTCACCAAATGGGCCTCGACCTCATCGCGCAATTCACTGCGGAGATGGACACCATCCTGCGCGCTCAAGGCATGACGCGTGGCTCAGTCGCCGAACGCATCGGCGCGCTTGGTCGCCGTCCGGATCAAATCTATCCGAGCACCGATGCCGGCCGCGAACAATTGCTGGCGGCGCTCAACGCGCAAGTCACAGCCATCCGCGCACGTATGCCGGAAGTCTGTGGTGTGCTGGCCCAGGCGCCACTCGAGATCAAGCGCGTGCCGGAATACACGCAAGCCGGCGCGCCGGGTGGCTACTACCAAGGTGCGGCTCTCGATGGTTCGCGTCCTGGCGCGTATTACATCAACCTGCGCGACCCGGCGACCGAATGGCCGAAGTTCACGCTGCCGACGCTCACCTATCACGAGGGCGTCCCGGGCCACCATTGGCAGATCGCGATCCAGCAAGAGTCCGGCTCGATCCCGTTCATCCGCAGCGCGCTTCTGGGCTTCAGCGCATATGCTGAAGGCTGGGGGCTCTACGCTGAGCAACTCGCCGACGAGATGGGCATGTATGCCAACGATCCGTTCGGCAAGATCGGCTACCTGCAATCGGCGACGTTCCGCGCTTCGCGTCTCGTTTGCGATACGGGTCTCCACTCCAAGCGCTGGACGCGTGAGCAAGCGATCGACTCGATGGTCGCCGCTACTGGCGACCAGCGTTCGAACGTCACCACGGAGATCGAGCGTTACTGCGTGTGGCCAGGCCAAGCTTGCAGCTACATGGTCGGCCGCCAAGCGTTGAACCGCATGCGCGAAGGCGCACGCACGACGCTGGGCGCTAACTTCGACATCAAGGGTTTCCACGATGCAGTGCTGACGAACGGCTCGACGCCGCTCTCAGTCACCGAGTCGCTGGTGAGCCAGTGGGTCGCGACAGTTTCCGGACCGGCGCAAAACTAAAACGAAGCAGTTCGAAGAGCGGCAGGCGGCGGCGTGGGAGAACTCACGCCGCCGCTTTCTTTTCGCGGACACTGGGGCGAGGGGATTGTCCGCGTCTGCCAAGGAAGCGCACGCCTTTGAGCCACATTTGCAGCGCTTCCCAGTGAATGCCCGCG
The DNA here is from genome assembly GCA_031431115.1 of Caulobacteraceae bacterium. Taxonomy (GTDB): domain Bacteria; phylum Pseudomonadota; class Alphaproteobacteria; order Caulobacterales; family Aquidulcibacteraceae; genus Vitreimonas. Next base: position 27,521 of record JANPCV010000028.1, on the reverse strand, counting down.
ATGACCTTGAAGGTCATCAGCGGATTGCCGAGCCACACGCGAAACAGTTGCGCGTCGGTGAGCTCGCGATGTGCACCCGCGAAAGATGCGGTGAGCGCAATTTCTTCGGCTCGCCGGACAAGCATGGCGACCGCCACGCGCTCGCCCGGCGGCGTGATGTTGAATTCGTAGTTGAGGCCGCTTTCGAGGAAGGGCGATACGAAGAATTCCTTGGCGCAGCTTTGCGTGATCGTGCCGTTGGTTCCCACGCGCGGCGGCAATACGTAAAAATGGCTTTCACCGAACGTGTTAGACACTTCGTGCACAAGCGCCGCGACTGATCCGTCGCGGCGATAGCAAAAATAGACGCTGAGCGGATTGAACACGTAATTGAACAGGCGGGGCATGGTTAGCAAGACGATGCGGCCGCCATTCCATGCAATGCCTGCTTTGCGCAGCTTTGCTTCGATCTGGGGCTTCAACGGCGCGTCGCGCTTGGCGGCGTGATCGCGGTCAAAGACCGAGAACAGTGCGCCGCGATTGTGCTTGAGAAATTTGAGATCGCTCGGCACATCGTCTAAGTCGAGCGTGAGCATGAACACCGGATAGCGCAAGCGGTGCTTGCCTGGCCGCACATGCGCGACGTGTCCGGTGTAGATCGCGTTCATGCAGCGACTGCCGGTGGCAGCACAGGCGCGCCGACATAAATGCGCCCGGACTCATTTTCGACTGTCCAAGGGCGGCGCACGCCGCCGAGTTGTTCAGCGACCGCAAGTCCGGACTGCAGGCCATCCTCGTGAAAACCCGAACCGAAGTGCGCGCCGCAGAACCAAGTGTTGCGTGCGCCTTGCAGGGACCACAGCTGCTCTTGCGCGCGGATCGCGGCAGCGTCGAACAACGGATGATCGTAATCAGTTTCGTAGAGCACGGTTTCGGGGCGCGGCTCGCTACGTGGGTTTAGCGTGAGGAATATTTGCTCGTCGCTCTCGATGTTTTGTAGCTTGTTCATCCAATAGCTGACGACGCAGCCGCCATCTGGATTGTCGCCAACATAGTTCCAGCTCGCCCAAAGCGGCTCACGACGCGGCATGAAAGCAGCATCGGTATGCAGAACAGCGCGGTTTTTCGCATAGCGGAACGCGCCGAGAAGCGTGCGCTCCTCCAGGCTCGGATCTTGGAGCATCGCTAGCGCTTCATCGCCATGGGTCGCGATGACCACATCGTCGTAGCGCTCGGCGTGGCCTTGTGCGTCGCGCACCCAAACACCGCCGCCGTCACGGCGGATCGACACCGCGCCGGCATTGAGTCGTGCGCGCTGCGCATAGCCAGCAGTTAGCTTTTCAACATAAGCGCGGCTGCCGCCTTCGACGGTGCGCCAAGCTGGGCGACCCTTTAGCTTCAGTAGTCCATGGTTTTCGAAGAAGCGCACAAAGGCGCAGGCCGGGTACTGGTGAATGTCGCCCATCGAGGCGGACCAGATCGCGGCCGCTTGTGGAAGCAGGTGATCGCGCTGAAAGGCGTCGCCGTAGCCGCGGCCGTTCAAATACTCGCCCAGCGAGATCATGGAGTCGCGGGTGGCGAGAAGCTCAAGCGGGGCGTTTCGGTAGAAGCGCAGCAGGTCCCAGGTCATTGACCAAAAGCGCGGGCTGATGAGGTTGCGCCCGCCGCAGAGGAACGCCGATGTATCGACGGAGGAATATTCCGTGTCGCCGCCGCGCAGCGAAACGCCGAACGACATATCCGAAATTTTCGTCTTGACGCCAAGATGTTCGAACAATGCTATGAGATTAGGGTAGGTGGCGTCGTTGAAGACGATGAAGCCAGTATCAACCGGCGTTGGCCCAAGACTGGTGTTCACCGTTACCGTGTTCGAATGTCCGCCCAAGCGCCCGTTCTTTTCGTACACGGTGACGTCGTGCTTTTGGCTCAGCAACCATGCCGCCGACATTCCGGCTATGCCCGAGCCGACCACAGCTATATTTTGGCGTCGCGCATTGTTGCCGGAGGTAAAGGCCATCGAACGTTCCCGCTCCAGCAAGCCAAATGCAGGCTGGTTTGTGTGCAGATACGGATCGATCGCGCCCGCGGTTCACTGTGATCCAAGCGGGGAACCCGCGCGTAGGACACTCAATGTGTGCGATGGCCTATACTCCCGGCGCCGAGATAGAGGCGCGCTTGCCTCGCCGGAGGTTGCGCGTCGTGAATGAGCGCGTCGACCTATCGGACGAGCAATTGCTTGTTCAAACCGCTAGCGGCGACAAGCAGGCGTTCGCGCGCCTGTTTGGCGCTTACGCCGGCAAGGTGAAGGGCTATCTGATGCGTCTTGGCGCTCCGGCGGCGGTCGCAGAAGACCTGATGCAGGACGCCATGGTGTCGGTGTGGCGGCGCGCGGCGTCCTTCGATGTGACCAAGGCAAAAGCCTCGACATGGATTTTTGTGATCGCGCGGAATGCGTGGATCGACAAGCTTCGCCGGGAAAAGACAGAACTCGCTTACCGGCAAACGGCCATTATATCCGAAGAGAGCGATGATGAGTCGCCCGACGATGCGACTGTGCGCGGGCAAACCGAAGCGCAGGTTGAGGAAGCTCTGGCGACGCTCTCTGCGGATCAACGCGAAGTGGTGCAGCTCTCGTTCTTTGAAGACCGCCCACATTCGGAAATTGCGGAACGCCTTTCGCTTCCGCTTGGCACTGTGAAATCGCGCCTACGGCTAGCGCTCATTAAGCTTCGCGCGCATTGGGAGCAATACAAGTGAGTCCGCGTCACCACCCATCGGATGATATCCTGACCGCTTATGTAGCGGGTGCGCTTGAGCCCGGCTTTGGTCTCGTCGCTGCTGCGCACATTGAATCGTGCGCGCACTGCCGCGCGCGTGCCGCGACGCTCGAGGCTGCCTCAGGTGCAGCGTTGAAGGGTATCCCGGCGAGCGAGATTAGCGAAGGTGCACTGAGCGATGTTCTCGCGCGTCTCGACGCGGCGCCGCAAGTCGTGACCGAAACCGACACGCGCTCGTTTATCGACCGCCTGACGCTGAAGCCGAAAAAGTGGATTGCCCCTGGTGTGTGGGTGGCCGCGGTCGATACCCCGCACGCCGCTGAGAACCGCGTCTATTTGCTCTCCGTCGCTCCCGGCAAACCGGCGGCCCGGCACGGGCACTCCGGCGCAGAGTTTTGCACGGTCCTGAAGGGCGCCTTCCGCGATGAGACCGGGCTCTACGCTGCGGGCGATTTCGCGGCTGCCGATGACGATCTCAATCACTTGCCGGTGGTCGAGGGCGATGAGGACTGCGTCTGCTTGTTCGCTACCGAGGGTCGCTTGAAGGCGCAGGGCCTGCTCGGCCGGCTGGCCTTCGCCTACGCCGACGTCTGAGTTCGTCGCGGGCGCCTCGCCATACCGCGTGACCTAGGGCATAGCTCCGCGCGTTAAATCTGGCGCGGGATGCCCTCCATGACTGCAACTACAGCTTCGGCTACATCGGCGCCGCTCGCCGCAGGCGCGCGCATTTCCGAAATCGATATGATGCGCGGCTTTGTCATCGTGCTGATGGCGCTCGATCACGTCCGCGATTATTTTCTCGGCGGCCCGGGCATGGCCGGGATTGGCAATTTGCTCGATCCGGCGACGACCACGCCTGCGCTCTACATCACGCGCTGGATCACACACCTCTGCGCGCCGACTTTTGTGTTTCTCGCCGGCGTCTCCGCCTACTTGCAGTTCGTCAAAGGCAAGGGGACCGCGCAACTTTCCCGCTTCCTGCTAACGCGCGGGCTGTGGCTCATTTTTCTCGAGATTACTGTGCTCAGCTTCGGCTGGTCATTTGGCTTTCCGTACCCGTTCTTCCTGCAAGTCATTTGGGCGATTGGCTTTTGCATGTTGGCGCTGGCGGCGCTGGTGTGGTTGCCGCGCGTGGCGGTGTTGGCCATCGGCGCGATTATTGTGGCGGGGCACAATCTGCTCGATCCCTTGAGCGCCGAACAACTCGGCATGTTCTGGAGCTTTCTCCATGACGGCGGCATCATCATCGTTGGTGACGCGCCGATCGGCTTGTTTGCTTATCCGGTGCTGCCGTGGATCGGCATTGCCGCCTTGGGCTACGGCCTGGGCGGCGTGTTCACCGAAGCGCCGGAAAAGCGCACGCGCACCATCTTCCTGATGGGGCTCGCCATGCTGTTCGCGTTTCTCGTGCTTCGCGGCTCGATGATCTACGGCGATCCATCATTCGCGACCGGCCCCGAAGGCGCATGGAGCGACTGGCGCACGCAAGGATCGATGGGCGCGACGTTTATGGTGTTCTTCGATGTCCAAAAATATCCACCGTCGCTGCAATACACGCTGGTAACGCTCGGCATCATGTTCACGCTGTGGCCGGTGTTCTCGCGGCTGCGCGGACCAGTGGCTTCCGTGCTGGGCACGTTTGGCGCGGTGCCGTTCTTCTTCTACGTGCTGCACGTCTATCTGATCCACTTGCTCGCGATCGCGGCGAACACCGCTGCCGGCAACGACGTGGAGGGCTTGTTCAACTACATGATCAACGTCTTCATGGCCCCAGAAAAGCTCGAAGGCCTCGGGTTCTCGTTGGGCTGGATTTATCTGACGTGGATTGTCGTGCTCGCGCTGCTTTACCCAATTTGCCGCTATTGGCAGGGACTGAAAGCGCGCCGCCGCGACTGGTGGCTCTCGTATCTCTAGGCGGCTTGCCGTTCGAGCACTGACGCCGCGATGCGATCGGCGTACGGCGTCAGCAACGGCGGCCGGTAGCTCGCGTTGGCCGCAAAGCGCAGCCGAGCCGTCTCGTGCAAATCTTCGTAGCGGTTGAGCCCCGTGCGCCAGCGCGACGTCAGCGCGCGCATGATCGGGAAGCCTTTGCCATCCACTGACGGCGTGATCGGATCGATATCGGCAAGGCACCCGGAAATCACCGATCCCGGCTCGCGCGAAATGGTGAGCCCAGCCAGCTCCGCGCCCTCAAGCACCCACATCAACGCGCAGTTCGAAAGTCCGCGCGCGGGGCTGCCGCCAACGCCGCCATGGTCGCCAGGAAACCATTGCTGCGCCACGCGTGGCCGCGTGCCGGGCGTGTTGAAGGCGTCGATGTTGCTCCACAGCGTCGGCGTGAACGCTGCGCGGCGTTCATCTATCGCCACTGCGTGCCGCGCATGTTCGACGCAGCGCGAAAGAGCGGTGTCGTGGAATTCGTACTGGGCGTTCATGCCGATCGAAATCGGCAGGATGCGCGGAATGCCAAGTTGGCCAACCGTGTCCCAAACGCCTAGGTAGCGGATTGAGAGATCGACGGGCGGCGATGTGAACGGCCTTGCCAGGCGTGGCCATGCGATCGCATGCGCCACGCGGAAACGTTCCGCTTCTTCGCTATCAGCGGTGAGTTCGCGGTGGCGATAAAGCTCAAGCGCCTGCCGTGATTTATCGACGTGTTCGCGCCGCAAAACGCCGACCTTGCGCAACAGTCCCGCCAGCGAGCGCACTGTGTAAGCGCCGCGCGAAAAGCCGAAGAGATAGATCTGATCGCCGGGCTCGTAGTTCAGATTGATGAAGAGCCACGCGTCGAGGAGGTTATCGTCGAGATCGTCGCCGGTCATGCCTTGCCATAGGCTGACGCGATCGAGCGAGGCGCCGACGCCGGCGGAATAATAGACGATCTGCAGATTGCCCTTGGCGTCCCGCGACGCGACCGAACGCGCCGTCAGCGCGACATTAGTGAGGCTATCGCCGTAAAGGCGCTGCCACGTGCCGTCGCAACAGATGACCAGGCGCTTCATGCGGGGTGCTTCACGGCGTCAACAGGAAAACTGCTTCTTCGCAGAACCAGTTCGCGCGCCAGATGGTTTTCGCGAACGGCGCGCCAGCGTGGCCATGAGAGAGCGGCACCGCGCGCTCGATGCCGAGGCGCATCTCGCGGGCGAGATCGGCGAAGTCGCGCACCGTATAGCGATGCAGGTGTTCGCTTTCGCCAAGGCGTCCCTTGCTGAGTAGTTGCAGGCGCTTGTCCCAGCGTCCCGCATTGGTGATCGACACAATCACGCGCTCGCCGATGCGCGCCGCTTGCTTCAAGGCAGCTTGCGGACGGCGAAGCTGTTGCAGCGTGCGCGAGAAGATGACGTAGTCGAACGCGCCGCTCGGGAACTCGTTCAGATCGCGTTCGGCATCGCTCTGCACCACGGACAGGCCGCGCACCACGCAGCGATGCGCCTTGTTCGGATCCATTTCCAAGCCGCGCACGCGCGCGCCGCACTCGCGGACGAGAAGCTGCATCAACGCGCCGTCGCCGCAACCAACATCGAGGACGCGCGCGCCTTTGTTGACCATGCGCGAGATCACCATGTGATCGCCGCGCGGCTCAGCGCTCGTCAGTTCGAGTGGGGCGGGGTGAACCAATTCAAGCTGCGCCATTATGCGCCTCCGCCGTTGAGCGCCAATCCGCGGGCAGAGGCGGAAGCATCAATGAAGCCGGTCAGCGCCGCTTCAAACGCAGGCTCGTTGCCCATGTACGCGTCGTGGCCCTGCGCGCTGGTGATTTCTAGGAATGACGCTTCGGCGCCTGCCGCCGCCAAAGCGCGTGCAATCTCGCGGCCTTCTTCTGGCGGGTAGCGCCAATCGCTCGAGAACGAAAACACGCCATGACGCGTCGCGCCGCCTTGGAACGCGTTGGAGAGGCGCCCGCCAAAGTCGGCGCCGAGGTCGAAGCCGTCCATGGCGCGCGAGAGATAGAGGTACGAGTTTGCATCAAAGCGATCGACGAAGCCGGCGCCTTGCTGTTGGCGCAAGGTGTCGTTGGCGCCTTCGGCATTGAACGCGAAGCGTTCCTGGGTGCGCGCGCTTTCAAAGCGAGAGCGCACATCCTGCGCCGACAAGCCCGCCAACTGCGCCGACGTGCGCGCGACACTGCCGCCTCGTGTGGGACGCACGCCGTGAGAAAGATATGCGCCATTGCGCCAATCGGGATCGGCCATGATTGCTTGGCGTCCAAGTTCGGCCAGCGCGATGTTCTGCGCCGATTGCTTCGCCGCCGCCGCGATCGTGACGCAGGCGAATACGCGTTTGGGATGAGCGCTTGCCCATTGCAGCGCCTGCATGCCGCCCATGCCTGGGCCGATCACGCAAAACAGGTTCTCGATGCCAAGCGCTTCGACCAGCATCGCCTGCGCGCGCACAGCATCGGCCATCGCGAGCGCCGGCAAGCGCAGCGAGTAGGGCAAACCATCCGGCGCAATCGTTCCCGGCCCAGTCGAGCCCATAGAGCCGCCGAGCACATTCGAGCACACGACGAAAAAGCGGTTGGTGTCGATTGGCCGGCCGGGACCGACGATGCGCGGCCACCATGCGGGGCGGCCGGTGATCGGGTTTGGGCTCGCAACGAACTGGTCCCCAGTCAGCGAATGGCAGACCAAAACCGCGTTGCTGCGATCCGAATTGAGGGCGCCATAGGTTTCAAACGCCACCGATAGAGGCGCCAGGGCCTCGCCACTGGACAATTGCAGCGGTGTTGACGCGTCAAACGCCAGCGAACGAACGCCGCCTGCCGCCTGAAGTTTCGCTGCTGCGCCACCTGCATGAATCATGTCGCCGTCTATAAACTGCGTCGCGAGGGAAATATCCCCCTGGGATGGTCGGCTGCTGTTGAAGACTCGCGTTGCACGTGGGTCGTTGGCGCAGAGCGTGAAAGGCCGCTAAGGTTCGGCGATGAACGACCAGAGCCCCCCATCCGGTTCGCCACTCGAAACGATCCGCGCCGAGATCGACAGCATCGACAAGAACTTGTTGTCGCTGCTGGCTGAGCGTTTGCGCGCTGTCGATAAGATGGCTGGTTTGAAACCTCCCGAAGCCGGTTTGCCGATCCGTCCCGGCCGTGAAGTCGCTTTGCTGCGGCGGCTCGTTGCGGAAGCGCCAGCGCCGTTAGAGCGCGAGTTCGTCGTCGAAATTTGGCGCGCGATGATCGCGGCGTCGTTGCGCCGTCAGCGCATGATTGACGTGGTTGTCGGCGGCGGCCGCGGTGATCCCACGCGTCTGTTCGATATCGCGCGCCGTCATTTCGGCGCCCGAACGCGGATAAAAGATTTGGGTGAGCCGCAGGCCGCGCTGCAAAAGGCCGCGGAAAATCCGGACACGATCGTTGCGGTTACCAGTTGGCCGGCCGCGCCTGGCGTTGGCGCCTGGTGGCCCGCGCTCTCGGAGCGCCGTTTCCACAACCTACATCTGATCGCGGCTCTGCCGCTGCTCGGCGCCGCTGAAGAGCCGGAGGCCGCCGTCTTTGCCGCCTCGCCGACCGAAGAGGCGGGCGCGGATATCACGATGCTGCTGGCGTTCGATCCGCATCACCGTTTGCAACGTGCGCTCAACGAAGTTGGCCTCAACGGCCGCGAGATCGCCCGCGCCGAGCCGCGCGTGCTGCTGCGCGTCGATACGTTCCTCGGGCTTGAGGATGCACGCGTTGGCGCGCTCGCACGCGCGGGCCTCGAAAGCGTCCGCGTGCTTGGCTCCTACGCGCGCGTCTGATGTCCATGATTTTTGACCGTATTGCGATCATCGGCGCGGGCCTCATCGGCGCGTCGATCGCGCGTGCGGCGCGTGAACACGGCGCTGCCAACACGATTTGTCTCTACGACGCGAACCCCGTTGTGCGCGAACGCGCGCGCGAACTTGGTTTGGGCGAGGTGTTCGATGATGCTGAGAAGGTGGTCGCGGATGCGGACCTCGTGGTTCTCGCCGTGCCCGTCGGCGTCATGGGCGCGGCGGCGGCCGCGTGTGCGCGCGGTTTGAAGATCGGCGCGATCGTCACCGATGTGGGCTCGGTGAAGCGGGCGGTGGTCGATGCCGTCGGCGCTGTGCTGCCGACGTCCGTTTATTTCGTGCCGGGCCACCCGCTGGCGGGCACCGAACATTCGGGGCCGGACGCTGGTTTTGCATCGTTGTTTCAAAACCGCTGGCAAATCCTCACGCCGTTGCCGAACCAAGGCGCCGCTTACCCCGCGGCTGTGGATCAGTTGGAGGCATTCTGGCGTGCGCTCGGCGCCAACGTTGAGCGTATGGACGCTGAACGGCACGATGTCGTGCTCGCGGTGACCAGTCACTTGCCGCACTTGATCGCGTTCAACATCGTCGCGATGGCGGAAGATTTGGAAAACGTCACCGAAGGCGAAGTGGTGAAATATTCCGCTTCAGGCTTCCGCGACTTCACCCGTATTGCCGCGTCCGATCCCACCATGTGGCGCGACGTGTTTCTCAACAACCGTGAAGCCGTGCTCGAAGTGCTCGGCCGGTTCTCGGAAGATCTCGCCGCGCTGCAACGCGCGATCCGTTGGGGTGAAGGCGATACGCTTTACGATCTGTTCGATCGCGCCCGCCGGATGCGCCGCGAAGTTATCGACGCTGGCCAGGATTCACCGGCGCCAAACTGGGGCCGCGACGAAACATCGACCTAATAGACTGGCGGCAGCGGCCGCACCGGCAGCCCCTCAATATTCAGCACCCCATCATGCGCGCCGATATCGAGCGTGATGTCGTTGCCTGTCACCACGTATCCCGCGGCCAGCAAACTTAGTGCCCGCCGCGCATCACTCTCGATGCGTGGTCCGTTCGCAATTGCGCTGAGCACAGGCGCAGGACGCTCGACCGGCAGCACCAAGCGGCCATCGAGCCGACGTTGTGCATCCAGGCCGCCTTCGCCCGTGCCTGTCGTTTGCAACGGCCCCCAATTCAGCTCCAACGCTTCGAAACGCAAACGGCCACCGCCTTCGCGCCATGCGCCAAGCGGATCTCCCGGCGAAGATTGCAGCAACAGCGCGCCATCGGTGATGACGATGGCCGCGCGCAGGCGCGCCACATCGAGGCCGAACGTTTCGAAGCTACGCACCGGACGCGGCAGCGTCACCGTCTGGGCGTCGAACGCTAATTGATACTCGCCCGCCGCGCGCTGATCTGGCCGCACGTTGGCGATGACCTTCACGGCGTGCAGTATGCCTTCTTCAGCCGGATCATCGAGCACGAGATTGTCCGCCTCGATGCCGGCGACAACCAGCGCGCCGCCATCGGTGCGCAGGCTCGCAATCAGCGTATCGGCGCTGATGTTTGTCGTGGCGCCGCCAGCGCGTGTGATCGTGATCGGCGCTTTTGCTTCTAGGATGACGTGCTGCGGGTTCAGCACTTGCACGTTCAGATCGGCGCGTTCGGTTTCCGCGCTCCAGCCGCTGCGCGCTGATATATAACTGACGCCCTGTAGCTCTAGCCGTAGGAGGACTGGAAAGCCGTGGCGAACGATGTTGTCGACTTCAACCGTTGCGCCGTCAGCATTTTGTTCAAACGCCCATTCGTGAACGCGGCGCTCGGCTGCTGTCGCGAGATAATTCCAGTAGAATACCCAACCCAGCGCCGCCAAAACAAACAGCGCCCAGGGAACAGCAAGCCAAATTCCGCGAACCTTCATTGCGCTACGCTGCGACGCTTATCGGGCGGCAGCAAGGCCTGACTCTCGGTTTCGAGAACGCGTTCGAGTTCCCGCATAAATTCGTCGCGCGGCAAACCTGGCGGAATCGGCGGTAGCACTTTGAACGTCACGTGCCCGGGCGTGCGGCCGATGCCTTTGGGTTTCCAGATGAGCCCGGTGTTCAGCGCAACCGGCGTCACCGGCACGCCAAGGTCTTTGTACATCGCCGCGATGCCGGGCTTGTAGTCCGGCGGCGCATCGAGTTCTTGGCGCGTGCCTTCTGGAAAGATCAAAACCTGGCCGCCTTTGGCGACGGCATCGCGCGCGCCGCGCACAAGGCTTTTCAGCGCCTTCGCATGGCCGCCGCGATCGACGCCAATCTGATTGCGCTTCAGATACGCGCCCATGACCGGCACGCCGCCAAGTTCAGCTTTGAAAACGTAAACCGGACGCGGCAAAAACAATGCCGGCGCAACCGTGTCGAGCGCCGATTGATGCTTCATCGCGATCAGCGCGCCGCCTTGAGGGACGTTCTCTAAGCCTTCAAACGAAACGCGTGCGCCAATGATCCAGCGCAGCCCCCACACAGTGGCGCCGCCCCATGAACGCAGCGCGGTCCAAACGTGACGCTCATTGAATACAACCAGCGGCCACAGGACCAAACCAATGACCACCATCGAGGCGTAAAACCAGAGGACGAAAATACACGAACGGATGAAAGTCATGCGTCGCCCGGAGCCGTCTCAGTGTCGCTATTGCCGAGGCCGATCAACGCTTCCCGCCCGCGAATGACAAGGTATTTCACGTATTCGCCGCCTAGACGCATCGCCGCGCCAAGGTCGCTGCGCCAGAGCGCGGGGTCGGTCCAGCGCGTGCGCACCGGATAGGGATGAATCTCCGCCTCCGGCAGCGCGACCTCAAGCTCGGCTTGGCTGCGCGGCATGTGATAATCGTCAGTGACGAGAATGATGTTGGTGTAGCGATGCTCGCGCGCCCACGCCGCTGTCTCGGACGCATTGCCGAGCGTGTCTTCGGCGCGGCGGCCAACATCGATGCAGCATTCGCCAAGCGCCGGATCGACCTCTAGCGCATCATAGAGTTCTGCGTCGGTGACGATACGATTGACGCCGGAGATCAGCAGCCGCTCGCCCTTGCGCTCTTCCAGCAAACGTACGCCGGTTCTGAGCCGCTCCAACGAACCGCCCGTGAGCGCGACGATTGCCTGTGCGGGCGCCGGCTCATCCGCTTCCTGGCGTACGTTTTCAGCAAAGCTCCAAAAGCCCACGATGAACGCCACGAGTGCAATCATCGCCGCCCAGAAGAGCAAGAGTCGCATCAGCCGAGCCTCGCCGCCTGGCCGTGGAAGTGTCCCGCCGCCGCACGCGCGCCAGCGCCCGCGACGATTGCGGTGAGAAGCGGCGCCGCCGCGATTGGAATGAAGTCTATGGGAAGAATCATGCCCGGCAGAGTGTTCAGCGTCGTGCCGGGGATAGCCAGCAACAACACGATTACACCAGCGATAGCCGCGAGAATGCCACCGGCGACGCCAGCATAAAGTCCGATGACAGCGGCTTCATCAGCGATGCGGCCCGCCGTTTGGCTGCGCGTTGCGCCGAGGTCGCACATCACCGTCACCATTTCGCGGCGCCGCGCCGCAAGTCCGCGCGCCGCCAGCCAAGCGATCACGGCCATCATGGCGGCGAACGCGACTGATCCCCAGAACGCCGCGTTGCGCACCCGGGGCGCCAAGCCGCCGCCGCTGGACGCATCCGGCGCCTCGATCACTTCTGCGGTCACACCGCCGCCCGCGAGCGCGGCGACGATGTCGCCCGACACGTCGGCTTGCGGTGAGGCGGGGGCAAGTTCGATCTCGATGAGCCGAAGGTCCGGCATGTTTTCCGGATCGATCGGCTCACCGCTGGCTTCGCTGAGCAGAGCGGCCGCCCGTCCCGCCGTCATCGGCGCGGCGCTGGTCACATGCGGAGCGCTCGCAAGCGCAGTCTCGGCGGCTGCCATGCCGGCCGGGCCATCTGGGGCCAGAACGCGGACGATTGCGTAGGCGTTGCGCGATTGTTCGTAGGTGACCGCCACCCGGTCTGCCGCCCGTGCGGCCAAGCCTGCCGCCGCGGCCGCGAAAGCGGCAAATGCCAAAGTCCAGAAGAGGGCGCGCTCGACGCCGAGTAGCCCGCCCTTCATTCGTACATCTCCGCGTCCGCCGCCTCGGTTTGCTCCGGCTGCGACAGCCGCCCCCGATCAATTCGCCAGACCCACATCGGCGACACATCAGAGAGCGTGTCGTCCTGACTTGCGATCACAACGCCCGCCCCGACGCGTCGCATTTCGGAGAGCAGCCGCACAATGCGGCGTCCGTCCGCTGGCGACATGCCTGCGGTAGGATCGTCCGCCAAAATCAGATTGGGCTTCGCCGCAAGCGCGCGCGCTATGGCAGCGCGACGTCGTTCCGCTCCCGAAAGCTTTTCCACAGGCAACTCAGCCGCGCCGCCGAGGCCGACGAATTCCACAAGTTCTCTCACATCCTCGGCGTAGTCGCGCGGCTTTTGCCCCAGCATACGCAGCGGCATGGCGACGTTGTCGAAGGTCGACCATTGTTCAATGAACACCGGATTTTCAGCGACATAGCCGACGCGGCGCTTCGCATCCGCGATCTCGCGCGAGCGTGCGCGCATCAAGTCGACGCCAAGTATTACACTTCTGCCAGACCGGGGTTGCAGCGCTAGCCGTAAGAGATGAGTAAATGTAGTCTTACCAGCAGCAGCGGGGCCGGTGATTAAATTAACTTCTCCAGCACGAGCTTCGAAGTCGATACCCATCAGAACGGTGGATGCGCCATAGCCGGCGTCAACATTCGAGAGGCGGACTAATACTCCGCGCTCGAACAAATCGGTTTCAATACTAGCTCGAGTTCTAGTCATGACTGGACAAGCTTAATAGAATCAATGCACCGAAGGCGGTTATTGGGCAGCTGAACGTACCGTTACCATGATCCTTACATGCACGTCTTGTTCGACCCGCTATTATGCGGATGATGCAGCGATCGGTCCCGCCGGTCGAACTGTTCGATGCGCCGCATGCGGTTTCTCCTGGTTTGCTGAGCCGCACCTTGAGTTGCGCGCCCCGGCCGATGCGCCTCTAGCGCGGACCGCCGAAGCGTCCGCTCAAGAACCTCTTACACGTGAACGTGTCGAAAGATTGCGCCGCGCCGCCGAGCAACCGGGGCCCGCGCCGTCTGCAGCCGCGAAATTCCGTCAGCAGCAAACCGACCGTATGCGCCGTGATCGCAATCGCGCCGCGCTTTTGGTTTGGGGCGCGACCGGCGCTGCGCTCGCAGCAAGCGCCACCGGCATGGTGGCCTTCCGTCAGGATGTCGCCGAGCTGTGGCCGCGTTCGGCCAGCGCGTTCGCCGCGCTTGGTCTCGACGTCAACGTTTACGGTCTCGAGTTCTACGACCTCGCCGTCGAGCGCGACTTCAACGGCGCGACGCCGGTGCTCGTTGTCTCTGGTGAAGTCCGGAATATCGGCCGCGACGACAAGCTCGTGCCGCCGGTTCGCATTTCGCTGCGTGACACGCGCTCGCACGAAATCTTCGAACTGGTGAACGCGATCACCGATCAACCGATCGCTGCTGGCGCCGCAGTGCCGTTCCAAATTCGCGTTGAGAACCCGCCGGCGGAAGCCGTCGATCTTGAAGCGACGTTTGCGAGCTTCGGTGAGCTTTCGATGGCTGGTGGCCCGGCGCACGTGTCGCCGCCGTCGGTCGCGCCGGAGGGCGAATTGCTCCTCGATGAGCCGCTCGAGCCCGCGCACGAACTAATCGATCCTTCGCACGCGACGACGACGAGCGAACTCGGTCCGGTGGACGGTCTCGCGCTGCGCTTCACCGCCGGTTAAGTGCGCATACTTCTTTCTGCAGAAGAGATCAGCCAGCGCGTCAATGCGCTGGCTGATCGCTTTTCAGCCCAAGTGAATGACGATTGGACCGTCGTCGCTTTGCTGCAGGGCGCGATCCCGTTTGCCGCTGATCTCATGCGCGCGCTCGAAGTGCGTGGCTCGCATCCGATCTATGATTCACTTTGGCTGGAGAGCTATCGCGACGAACGCGAGAGCAGCGGAAAAGTCGTCGTCCGCGCCGACATTTCTCGCGCCATTGAAGGCCGCGGCGTGCTCATCGTGGATGACGTTTTCGATAGCGGCCGCACCATTGCCTACGCCCGCGCGCATCTGATGGCCAAGGGCGCGTCACAAACGCTCGCCTGCGCGTTTGTGCGCAAACCAGAGGCGGTGGGGCAGGACATCGACGCTATCGGCTGGGATGCGCCAGCGGACTTTCTCGTCGGCTACGGCATGGACGATAGAGGCCGCTTTCGCGGTCTCCCGTACATCGCCGCCATCGACTAGCTGCTATCCATCGATAGCGCCATGTGACGCACCGCACGTGGGAACGTCGTCGACAAGCCCCGCGCCCGCTCGTACGAGGCGCCCATCGGAGAGTGCCATGCGGGTTTTGGGATCTGGACTTCTGGCGATTGCGTTGTGTGCTTGCGCGACCGCATCCAATACAACTGCCGAAGTGGCGCCAACGTCGGCGATGACCAGCGCGATGACGGCCGCGCGCGATCACGTCGCCGCCCACGAAGAAGCCATCGTCCGCGAATTGCGCGATCTTCTGGCGCTCCCCAACGTCGCGTCGAACCCTGACGACATCCGCCGTAACGCGGAAGCGCTTGTCTCCCTATTCGAGCGTCGAGGCATCAGCGCGCGCATTCTCGAAACGCCGGGCGCGCCGGTGAACGTGTACGCCGAACTCGCGGCGCCAGGTGCTACGCGCACCTTGCTGTTCTACGCGCACTTCGACGGCCAACCGGTGGAACCGTTGGACGCCTGGGTCACGCCGCCGTTTACACCGACTTTGCGCAGCGGCCGTTTCGAAGATGGCGCTGAGATCATTCCGTGGGATCGCGCCACCTATCCGCTTGCCGATGACGCCCGCATCTACGCGCGCTCGGCCAGCGACGATAAAGCGCCCATTGTCGCCATGCTCGCTGCGATCGACGCGATGCGCGCAGCGAACATTCCGCTCTCGGCCAATCTCAAATTCTTTCTCGAAGGCGAGGAGGAGGCCGGCTCTTCACATCTCGCGCAAACACTCGATCTGCACCGCGACTTGCTCGCCTCCGATCTTTGGCTCTTCGGCGATGGCCCGATTGATCCGCGTGGTCTGCCGCGTGTCTCTCTTGGCGCGCGCGGCATCACCACCTTTCGCCTCACCACCTATGGCCCGGCGATGAGCCTTCACTCCGGTCATTACGGCAACGTCGCGCCCAATCCCGCTGCGCGTTTGGCGCATCTCATCGCGTCCATGCGGGCTGACGACGGACGCATCACCATTGATGGCTTCAACGCTGATCCGCCCTCCCGCGAGGCGCTCGCCCTCGCGCGCGAAGGCTTCGACACCGAAGGCATGCTGAGTGGCCCAGCGATCGCTGAGACCGAAGCGGGGCTGAGCTACGGCGAATCGATCTTGCGCCCCGCGCTCAACGTCACGCAGCTCACCTATGGCGGCACAGGTCCGCAGCGAAACGCGATCGACGCTGAAGCCAGCGCCGGGTTCGATATTCGCCTAACGCCTGGCATCACGCCACAACGCGCCAAGGAATTGGTCGAAGCGCACGTGCGCCGCCAAGGCTACACGCTTGTTGATGCGCCGCCGACGCCCGAACAGCGGCGCGCTAATACGCACCTGGCGCGGCTTGAGTTCGGAGATCTCGGCTACGCCTCCGCCGCGTCCGATCTCAGCAACCCCGCGGTCCGCCGCATCGTCGACATCTCACGTGCGGCCACCAACGATGAAGTCCGCATCGCGCCGCTCATGGGCGGCAGCTTGCCCATCGCGCCGATCGGGGAAGTGTTGCAGACCCCGTTCGTGATCGTTCCGATCGTCAACGCCGATAACAACCAGCACGCGCCGAATGAGAACCTTCGCATGCGTGAGTTCCGCCAAGGCGTCGCGTTTTATGCCGCGCTGTTGGCCGAAGGGGGCAACGGCTGGTGAGCGCGCGAGAGCAACGCCTTTAGCGCTTGCATATGTTTGCGGTCGTGATGGCGCGCAATAAAGCGTACTTTCCGTTTGCCGAACCGCAGCTCGTAAGCCGGCGGCATGCCGGTTGGCGTATCGAGTTCAGATGACGTGAGCTCGGTCCACGCAAATCGTTTCGCGCCCAGCATACCGTGTATCTCGAGGCTTTCGGTTGTGGCGCGATGCGTCGTCCACGAAAGTAATCGCCACGCCGCTACCAAGATCAGAATGGGCAGCAGCAGCCACATCGTAAGCAGAAAGCGGCTTGGCCGTTCATCCACGGCGAGGTCCGCGAACGGATTAGGCAAGAACCAGAGCGCAATTGGAGTCACGATCAGAGCGGCTATTGCGCCAAACAACAGCCACGGCGTCGGGCGAATGATGAGCGGCGCATCCATCTCGCCGCCATGCGCTTACCCCGCGTGCATCGCACTCCCATGTTTTTGGGATCACGCGTCGAGTGTCAGCAAAATCCGTGTGCCAGGGGTGCTGGGTTCGATTGCCAGGCGCCCGCCGATGCGCTGCGCGCGCGTACGCATGTTCGCAAGACCGCGCCCTGGCGGCGCGCCCGGGGCAAAACCAACACCGTCATCGGTCAAGGCGATCTCGATGCGCTCGGCCTCGCGTTTTAACACGACGCCGATCCGCTTCGGCGCGCCATGCTTCAAGGCATTGGTGCAAGCTTCCAGAAGGATGCGATAGATTTGCAGCGTCTTGTCCGGCCCGATGTTGGGCGTCGCGCCTACATCCTCGATCTGCCAATCGAGTTCGACGCCAGCGGCCTCGCAGCGCGGCTCGATGCGCCCGCGAAACGCGCCGAGCGCGCCGGTGAGCGAACCTTCGCCTTGCTCGAGCGAATCCACCACCAGCCGCAGATCATCCAAGCTCTGCTCCAGCCCGCTGACCAGCGACTGATCCGAAAGCTTGCGCGAGCGCGCTTGCAGAATGAGCCCAAGCAATTGTCCGCCAATGCCGTCATGCATGTCGCGCATGATCCGGCTGCGTTCTTCGAGCAGCATCGCCGCACCCTCGTTGCGCCGGATTTCCTCGTGGCTGCGCAAGATTTCACGCTCGCGATCGGTGACCAGCACGTTGAGCTTTTCCGCTGTAGCGGTCGCCGCTTCAAAAATGCCACGCGCGCGGAACGCTAGTGAAAGCAACAGCGCCAGCGGGAAGAATGTCACCGCCGCGCCAAGAAAGACCCCGTAGGTTTTGAAAAAGCGCACCATCGATATGTCGGCGATGGCTGCGAGGATCACGAAAACGAACGCTGATGCCGCAATCGGGTCGCGCGAGCCGGGGCGCAAATAGAACGCTACGATCCGCACCAGGCAGAACGCCATCGCGAGCAGCCCAATCCAGCCGATAACGCGGTTTATGTCCTGCGACGCGATCGCGGGATTGAAACTCAGGCGCCACGAAATCAACGCGGCGCCGATGGCGAGCGTTACCAGTGACGCGATGGCGAGCCGTCGCCGTGCAGTTGCGTTCCAAGGATCGAGCGGGATGGCCAGCCACGCCGTCCGTTTTGGGGTGGCCCGAGAGAAAACCGAGGTCCACTCGATGAAGAACCACGGCAGACACACGCAGGCGCCAAGAAACCCAAGGAAGTAGACGCCGTTGTTCGCGACCGCGCCCCACAGAGGGTCCGTCTGATAGAGACCGATATGCTGCAACACCCAGCTCGCGCCGAGCATCGCGAGTGAAAGCATCAGCCCACGCGCACCGAAGAGCGGTGCAGCGCAGAAGCAAAACGCCGCCACAAACGCGCCGATTGCGGCGTTGAACAACGGCAGGTCGTGACGCAGAAACCCGAGCGCCCGAAAGCTGGGATAAAGCGCGTCATACTCGCCGATATAGAAGGGCTGCAGGTGCCCAAAGCCGATGATCCGCTGCACAGCGACATCCACCACCGCGCCCTCGTGCACCATGTTGTGCGGCAGACGCAGCAATTGTGGGCGCCGGCCCATGTTGGGTGGCGGCCCGCTCGTACGGCCAAACCCGGCGGCGAGTTCTCCGTCGACATAGATCAAGGCGTTGTCGTAAGCGCTGACGATAAGCACGCTTGGACTGGTGAGCGCCGCGTCTTCGGCGGTGAGATGCGTGCGGAAAATCAGATTGTCGCTGGAGCAGCAGCCTTGGCGCGGCAAGCGCACCGGTTGGAACGCGGCGTCAGGCAGCTGCGAATAGCTCTGCGATGAAGCTTCGGCCGCGCCGACGTCAATGACATGCCGGCCGCGGGCGTCCTCCGCGACCGAGTTAGTCCAGAACAAACCGACGCTGAGCGCCAATTGCAGCGCGACGATTGTCGCGGCAATGATCCATGCGCCCTTTGTCGGCGCCCCCAGCGGCTCGGACTTAAGCATCAGCCGCTCGTTGCTAGCTCAGTGTATGGGCTAAGCGCCAGTGCGTTCACGTTGAAGGCTCAATCCTTGAGCTTAATCAGCCCAGCCTGCACAGCCTCGAACACGGCCTCGCTGCGCGAGTTCACCGCGAGTTTGCGATAGATCGACTTCACATGGTCAGCAACCGTATGCGGCGAGATTCCATGCAGGCGCGCCACCTCTTTATAGCGAAACCCCTTGGCGAGGTCGACCAGCACGGCTGTTTCTTTCTCGGTCAGCGGCGCATCGGGCGCAGCGTCCCTTGTTGACGTCGCGCGCTCGCGCATGCGGTTGAGAATATGGCTCGCTACCGCTGGCGAGATCGGAGCGCCACCGCCAAGCACGGTGCGGATTGCTTCTTCAGCCTGCTGCTCGCCTGCGCCCTTCAGGAGATACCCATCAGCGCCAGCTTCGATCGCGCGCACAACGCTGCGCGCATCGCCGAAAATGCTGACGACAATAATCTTGATATTGGCGATCCGATCGCGCGCTTCGCGGATGAGATCGACGCCGTTGCCATCCGGCAGTGCCAGATCGATCAACAACACATCGAGCCCCGGCGTCAGCAGCGCCCGCCCGCCCGCAAGCGTCTCCGCCGCGCCTGCAACCTCAAGCCCTTCGGCCTGTGTCACTACGCGCACCAAATCCTCGCGCAGGATCGCATCGTCTTCGACGATCGCGACACGTGCACGAGGAGGCGTTTGGGTCACTGGGGGTCCTGTCGCGGCGCGCCATACTGGGGGATGGCGCGCCGCTTTGCCAGATGACTAGGAAGGCGGCGCCGGCGCGTCGTCGTCGTCCTGGGTTTCGTCATAGATCCAGTACGCCGCGCCAACACCAAGGCCGATCCAGAGCCAATTGACCGGCTTCGAGAAGAACCCACCTTCGCCATCCGCTGCGCCAAACGCGAACGGCGTCTCGAAGCGCGGCGGCGCATCGCCGTTCAGTGAGAACGAGAACATGTCGATGCTGCGAACGCCGTGGCCGTCGCCCTGTTGCAGTGAGAATGCGAGGCGTGGGTCGCGGCGGTCTGCTTCCGCCTGGCCGAATGGGATGCTCAAGCGCATGCGCACCGCTTCGCCTTCCGACGCACGGCCGCTGTTCAGCGCATCGAACTCGCGCAATTGCTGCGCTTCGGCCGCGCCCGCGAACAGCCCCGCGCCCATGGCGGCGGCCAGTGCCAAAGTGGTCGATCGTTTCATGCGATACCCTCCGCGGCGGAGATCCGCCTCGCGATAGGGATGGAGTGCGCCGGGGTGCGCTCCTACCGCATGAATATGGGGTCTAGCTACGCCGCTCGAATTGCAGCGCCAGTTGGCCGGATGCGCCATCCTGCAAGCGTAGCTGCAACGCATTGTTCTGCGCTGCGAAATCAGCCGCGACCTCGCCAACGCGCCCGCACGAGTACG
Organism: Caulobacteraceae bacterium; assembly: GCA_031431115.1. GTDB lineage: Bacteria > Pseudomonadota > Alphaproteobacteria > Caulobacterales > Aquidulcibacteraceae > Vitreimonas. The sequence continues at coordinate 7,215 of JANPCV010000028.1, read as the reverse complement.
TAACTAGCGGTTGCGGCGCCTCGGTGAGAGTGGCCGTCCAACGATCGGTTTCGCCGCCAGGTTCAGCGCCAGCCCAATTGAACGTTACGCCGCCGCTCTGATCTTCGCTCACCGCCAGCGAGACAGCACGCGTGCCATTCCAGCCCGTCGCGCCGCCAATGCGCGTTGCGCTGACAAGATCGTACGTGCCTGGCGCAATTGATCCCCCGCGCAGATCGGAAGCGGCGGCGGCCGTGACAACTTCTTCGCCAACGCTCACTTGCCGCCCCGCATTGGGCGTCACGTCATTGCACGCGATCACCGTTGGGCCGGGCGGTTCGTTTGGGCGTTCAGTTTGTTGTTGCGCAGACGGCGAACACGCCGCGAGCAGGGCGATGAAAGCGGTGGTCATCAAAAAAGCGCGCATGTAGTCCCTCCAAATCGATGGGTGAGAGTGGAGCGCGGTTGGTCGATTTCAAGGCGAAGCCGCTTAGCTATCACCAAAGCGATCCAGGAGACGGCGCAGATATTCGCGTTCCGCTTCAGGCCGGTTTGGGTCTTGGGCGCGCCGCCGGATTTCGTCGAAAATTTCGCGAACGCGCGCTGGATCGGACGTGGTCGGTACTGTGCCCTCGCCGTCAGACTCGCCAGCGCCGCTTTGGCGTCCTAGTGGGTCACGGCTGCCGCCAGGTCCTTCTTCCTCGCCGCCACGCCCACGCTCGCGCAGTTCTGCGCCTAGCGCCTCGGCGCCTTCGCGCAGATTGTCGAGTGCCGCGCTTTGCGCCGCCTCAGCGCCTTCGAGGTCGGCGCGGCGTAGCGCATCTTCGGCGCGCCGCATGGCTTCGCCGGCGGCATTGAGATCGTCGCTTGGAGCAGCGCCCGCTTCGTCAGCCATGCGCTGCGCTTCCGCTAAGCCTTGACGCAGATCAGATTGGCGCTGAGCCAGCTCATCGCCGCCTTGGCCGCCTTGCTGTTCGCCGCCGCTGCCGCCTTGACCTTGTTGTTGTTGCTGCTGCTGTTCCTGGCGCGTCTCATCGCGCAGCGCGCGCTGCTCGCCCATGGTTTCGGAAAGCTCGTCGATGCTCTCCTGCATCGCTTCATCGCCTTCGCCGCCTTGGCGATCGCCTTCACCTTCGCTGCCCTGGCTCAATTGCACGTCGAGATTTGAAAGCAGCTGCGCCAATTGCGCCAACAGCTGCTGCGCTTCCGCGTTTCGTCCTTGCTCTGAAAGCTCCTGCACCCGCTGCAGCATGTTTTGGATGTCGCGTTCCGAGAGGGTCGCTTGATCCTCGGTGTCTTCCATATTCTGCGGGCTTTCGCCGTTGCGCAGCGCCTCTTGCACCAACGCTTGCATGTAGTTCTCGGTCGCGCGGCGCAGCACCTCCAGCAATTGACGAATGCGCTCTTGCGGCGCGCCCTGCGCCAAGGCTTCAGCAAGTTGCCGCTGCGCTTCTTCGAGCGCCCGCCGCGCATCCGCGGCCCCGCCATATTCCGCACGCAACGCCGTTCGCCAGAGCGTGTCCGCCGCAATCTCGGCTTCGTCCGGATCGCGCGCGACGGCGAGCTGTGAACGCGCATTGCGAAAACCGAAGTACACTGCAAGATCGCGGAAGTAGCGATCCTGTGGCTCCATCGTCAGCGCGTCGATCAATCGCGCCGCGCGTTGAATGCCTTCCGGCGCGCGGCGCAGAGCTGGGCGGCTATCGTAGTCACGCACTTCGATGCGTTCGTCACCAAGCAGAATGTCGCCCGCCGGTATGCGGCGGCGCTGCACGCCCGGTCCGTGCCGATAGGGCCTGCGCTCCGCCAGGATGTGGCGTCGAATCTCAATTGCCGCGCGCGCCAGCGGTTGCAGGAAAATCTTCTCCGGCAGCGTTACCCGCAGCGGATCACTGACGCCCTCTTGCCCGAGCGCGTCGATCGCCACGATCCGCGCCTCGACTTCCATACCAGCATAGGGATGGTCGGCGAGATCGATCTGGGTTTCGGCTTCCGGTTCACGCGGATCGCCCGCCGGCGCCTCAAGCTCGGTATCGATTGGGTCGGCGCGCACCAAACCAGCCGGTGGATCAAGCGGCCGCACCCGCAGCACCAGCCGCCGCACGCCGTAATCATCGCGCGCCTTCCACGAGAGGCTCACGCGTTCGTCCGAGAGCATGCTGATCGGCGCGTCCCATGAGGCGCGCGGCGCAGAATCTGGCGCAGGCGCGAGCCGCCAGCGCGCGCGCGTATGGAAGCGGACGATCCGCAGTTCGCCTCGTCCTGGGATGTCGAGCTGCGCTTCCCAAGCGCCATCGGCGGCTTGTGTGAAGCGCGCGCTGCGCCGCCCGCCTTGGCCGTTGAAGCGCAATACAGGTGCGCCAGCCGGCCCCATCACCCGCACCGTCACCCGCACTGAAGGCGGCGTCACCACGCGCTGGCCGACGAGATCGCTCAGCGAAACCGGCGCGTCGTGCGTGTATTCCGCCGGCGCCGCCCAGGCCTCGATCGACATTTCCTGATCACCAAGAAGTGGCCCGGGATCAGGCAAGAACGCGCGCGCCAAACGGTCGCCAGATTGCAAACCGGCGATCACGAACGCGCCAAGCAGCAAAACCAGCACGCCGTAGCGCAGCTTGTACGGATCAAGCTCATCGAGCCGCGGACGCGGCGGGCCGAGTTGCACCTTGTCGGCGTTCTCGAGCAGCCGCTCGCGCTCACGATTCCAGAGCGCCACCGAGAAGGGATCGTACTTCGTCGGCTGATCGCGCAACGCATCGAACGCGCCCGTATCCATGCGCGAGTCCGCCGCCAATCGCGCGCGCGCTTCTGCTTCCGTCGGCGCGCGCCATTCGCGCCGCGCCCGCACGCCGAGGTACGCAAACAGCGCCAGCGCGAAGATCGCGCTCAGACTTTGAAGCAGGAGCGGCAAGCGCTCGTGTCCGCCGAGCAGGGCGAACACCGCCCACACCGCGATTGCGCCAAGCAGCAACAGGCCCGCGCGCAACAGCCGTTCGAGCGCCAAACTGCGCCTAGCCCGTTTCGTTTCACGGGCGAGTTGGTTGAGGGCGTCCTGGTGCTTCATTCCGCAGACCGACGGTATCAGGCCGTTTTGAGCCAAACCATGACCATCCCTCGCAAAGGCGCAGCCAAACGCCCTGGTTCCCCATGTTGACGGCCTTTAGGCGAAGTCTAAGGTCCGAGCGCTCTTGAGGGGGATGCTTCCAATGAACACTCGGACAGCTGCGGCCGTATTTTTGGCGGCCGCCTTGGCGGCGTGCGGCCAGTTGGGCGCCGGCGGCCTACAGCCGGGACAGCCGGTGAGCGGCACGCTTGAAGCCACCGAAGCCAAGTCCGACCAAAACGGCGCCGTGGCCGACACCTTCCAGCTCAACGGCCGGCAGGGCGAGCAGTACACTCTGACGCTCACCTCCGAAGCGTTTGACTCCTACCTCTATGTCCGCGGCCCAGGTGCGCTTTCGCAGGACAACGATGATGACGGCAGCGGCAGCTACAATTCGCGCCTCAACATCACCTTCCCGGAAAACGGCACGGCGCAAATCTACGTCACCAGCTTCAGCCGCAATGCCACTGGCGCCTACCAGCTCCTGGTCGAGCGTACGGGTGAGGCCACCGACCCGGCCAACACCACCACGCCAGGCCAAGCGCCGCCGATCGCGGCGCAACAGCTCGCCGGCACGCTCGCGCAAGGCGACACGACGCTGAACTCCGGTGAGTTCGCTGACACTTATCCACTGCAAGGCGTCGCCGGTCAGCAGATCGAGATCAGCCTAAATTCGCAACAGTTCGACACTTACGTCGCGATCAGCGGTCCAGGCGGCTTCCAGCAATACAACGACGATGACACCGAGAATAACAGCCGCAACAGCCGTCTCGTCGCAACGCTGCCGGCCAACGGCGAATACACAATCCACGTGACCTCGTACGCCGCCGGTGAAACCGGCGCCTACCAGCTCAACATTGCGCCGAGCACCACCAGCACGGCGAGCGGCGCCCTCGCGGGCGGTGATGCGCAAAGCTTCACGGCTGGTCAGACGATGAACGGCGAACTCGCGCAAGGCGACACGACGCTAAACTCCGGTGAGTTCATCGATACGTTCAGCTTCCAAGGCGAAGCCGGTCAGCGCGTGACCATCGATATGCGCTCCACCGCCCTCGATCCGTACCTGCTTCTGCTCGCCCCATCAGGCGCGCAGGAAGATAACGACGATGCGTCGGCCAGCGATCGCAACGCCCGTATCGAAACCACGCTCGCGGAAACCGGCCAGTACCGGATCGGCGCGACGTCCTATCAACCGGGCGAACGCGGCGCTTATGTCGTGACGCTCCAGCAGGGCAACGCCCCGCAAGTCTCTGCCAACAGCAGTGCCCGCCGTGTCTTCGCAGTGATGGTCGGCATTTCCGATTATCCCGGCAGCGGCAACGATCTGCCGCTGACGGCCGAGGACGCGCGCAAGCTTCAGCAAGCGCTTGCGCGCCAAGGCACGCTTGCGCCTGAAAGTGTCACTCTCATTGATGCGCAAGCAACGCGTGCGGGTCTGCGTCAAGCATTCCAGCGTGTCGCCGCGGCTGCGGGTCCCGACGACCTCTTCCTCTTCTTCTACTCAGGCCACGGCAACCAAGTGCGCGGCCAAGTCAGCGCGACCGAGCCTGACGGCAAAGACGAGACCATCGAAATGGTCGACGGTTCGATCACCGACGATGAACTGAACCAGATGTTTCAGCAGGTTCATGCACAAACCTCGCTGCTGATCCTCGACTCCTGCTTCAGCGGCGGCTTCGCCCGTGACGTCGTCAGCCGTCCAGGCGTGATGGGGCTCTTTAGTTCGGAAGAGGATCTCACCAGTTCAGTCGCCGAAAAATTCCAAGCCGGCGGCTTCCTCTCGCACTTCATCCAGACCGGCCTTGAAGGTGGCGCTGATGAAAACCGCGATCGCGTGATCACTGCCGGTGAGCTTGGCGCTTATGTGCGCCGCGAGTTCGCCCGCGAAGAGCGCATCACCGCTTCAACCCAGGAAGGCCAAAGCAACTACCAATTCCCGGTGGTTGAGCGGGGCGCGGTGCAAGTCGATGCGCCGATCCTGGGCTTGGGCCGGACTTAAGCGGCGCGCTTGTCGCCGCCTTCGACAAGCTCAGGCTGACGTCGAAGGAAATACCGGCGCCAGCATTGGCGTCACCCTGAGCCTGTCGAAGGGCGACGCCACGCGTTACTGCGCGCCCCACGGGGCGGGCGGCGCAGCTGCCGGCGCTGTGAGATCAAACTCCACACGGAAGTGCCGGTTTGGCCGCCGCAGCTCGTACGCGAACGTGCGGCCCGGATGGACTTCGACCGCCCAGACGTTGGTGGTTGATTGCGGGATGTTGTTGCTCACGAACAGCGTCCGCGAAAACTCATCGGCCGGAAACTCCTGCCGCTCGGCTGCGCCTTCGTTCGCGGTGTCCCCGCCATACTGGGTCAGCGTATCTTCCGTGCCATCTTCGTGACGGTGATCGTGCTTCAACCGCAGCCCGGCGCCCGTCCGCGTAATCACCCAAGTGCGTGAACGATTTTCGCCAACATGAAACGGCACGCGGATTACATTGTCGCTGCACTCGCGCACCTGCATCACCAGCCGCTCGCTCGCAAAGCTCGCATCCGCCGCCTCTGTCGTAACGACGCGTCCTTCAAAGCTCTGCCCACAGAGCGCGCGCAGATTGGCGAAGAATTGGTTTTGCGGTGAAACCGGCGCCGGCGCCGAAGCGCAGGCTGCAAGCGCAAGGCTCAGCGCGCCAGCAAGGAGCGTGCGTTTCATCATGCTTTGCGATCCAGCCATGTCGGTAACGTCTCCAGCTTGAGTTGCTCAGCGATGTCCCATCGCCGCCGCACGATTTCGTACTTGTCGCCGCGCACCAGCACCTCAGGCACCAGCGCGCGCGCATTGTAGGTGGACGCCATCACCGCTCCGTAAGCGCCAGCCGTCATGAACGCGACGAGATCGTTCGCCTCCAGGGGCGGCAACGTCCGATTGCGCGTGAACGTATCGCCTGTCTCACAGATCGGCCCGACGACATCATAAGCCTGCTCTGCGCCGGGTGCCGGTTCGCGGAGCGGTTTGATGCCGTGATAGGCGTCATAGATCGCCGGCCGGATGAGATCGTTCATCGCTGCGTCGAGCACCACGATCGGCCGCGGCCGGTCCTGCAGGCGCACGACGCGCGAAAGCAGGACGCCCGCGTTCGCAGCAATCATCCGCCCCGGCTCAAACGAAAACCCGATATCCAAGCCGTCGAACACCCGGCTGACCATCGCGGCATACTCTGCCGGTGAGGGCGGGTCGGGCTCGTTGAAGTATGGCACGCCTAAGCCGCCGCCGAGATCGAGGCGTTCAATGGCGATGCCGTCGGCGCGCAACCTTTCCGCCAAAGATCGCATCACGCGGAAGGCCGCTTCCAGCGGCGCCAGATCGCGGATTTGGCTGCCGATGTGAACGGCCAGCCCTTGTGCATGCAGATGCGGATCGCCAGCCGCGCGCGCGAACAGCGCCAGCGCCTGCTCCGGCGAAACGCCAAACTTCGCATCGCCCTTGCCGGTCGAGATCTTCTCGTGCCCGCCTGCGCCGACGTCCGGGTTCACGCGAATAGCGATCGGCGCCGTTTTGCCGAGCCCGCGCGCGATCTCCGACAACAGCTCAAGCTCGGCCCGGCTCTCGACGTTGATCTGATGGACGCTCGCCTCTACCGCGAACGCCAGTTCATCAGCCGTCTTGCCCACGCCCGAGAAGATGATCTTTTCCGCCGGCACGCCCGCCATCAAGGCGCGCTCGATCTCACCCCGGCTTACGGTATCAGCGCCCGCGCCTTTGCGTGCGAGCGTGGCGAGCACCGCGATGTTGGCGTTGGCTTTCACGGCAAACGCCACCAGCACCCCGCGGGGCGCAAACGCGTCGCGGAAAACCTGGTAGTGCCGCTCGAGCGTAGCGGTTGAATACACATAGCAGGGCGTGCCGACCGCTTCCGCGATGTCAGCCAGCCTCACACTTTCACAGTGGAATGCGCCGTCACGGTAGTCGAAATGATTCATGGATTTTTGGACCGCGGGCCTTCAGGCCCGCCTTCTTAGGCCAGTGCGCGAACTGCGGGCCGGAAGGCCCGCAGTCCTACTATGGCGTCGTCTGCACGCCGGTTTGATACTGCGCGCAGCGCGAGTCTTGCGGCTGATTGCGCTCAGCTTGCTCGGCGCATTCGCGGCGGATCGCG
>JANPCV010000027.1:0-5266 GCA_031431115.1 Caulobacteraceae bacterium | reverse complement strand
TATTGTCATTTCGCTTGCCCCGAAGCTTTCCCACATCAGCTGCGGCAGGCTGCGCGGCTCGCGCCAGACCCCGCCAAACTCGGCGAGCCATTTGCGTTGCAAGAGCATGGCCTCAATATCGTAAGGCGGCGGCCCGATGCTCTGGAGCTGAACGGCAGCCGTTGCGTTTGATCGACGCTGCGCTTCGCCGAGCGCAAATTCGTAGGACCTGCGCTCGCCCTCCACGGCGTCAACAACCTGGCTGACGCCTATGTAGGCAGCGACTCTCTCCGGATGAGCCTGCGCATAGGCGACTCCGACATTCGTTCCCCAGGAGTGCCCGGCAAGGACGACACGATTTGCACCGAAGCGTGCCGTCAACATGTCGACCAATTCATCGAGATCAGAAACGAACTGGTTCATCGTCATCGAGGATGGCGCGACTTCTTTCGACCATGACCGTCCTGTGCCACGCTGCGTCCAGTACACGACGACAAATTCATTCTCGAGCGCGGCATTGTTGCGCCGCCACATGCCGGTCGCATCCATGCCCGGTCCGCCATGCAGCCAAATGAGGATCGGTGCGTTTGCGTCTTCACCGCGAATGGTGATGGATTGCTGCACGCCGCCAAGCCTGACGCGCTGCATTTCGGCGACGCTTCCGGGAATGGGGCGACCTGCTTCATCCCGGAAGGCAGGTGTGCTTCCCCAGCGAGTGAAGTAAAGGAACGCTGCGCCGACGATAACGAGCACCGCGACCGCAAGCCAGAAGCGCTGCTGGTTTGTGGGATTAGCGCTGGTCACCCGCTCGTCGTATCAGACAGATTCGGACGGGCAACCTGTTTCGGGACCTGACGAACTCACGGTGCTGCCACCCGATGTCACGAATTGGCCCGCGTGCGTCATGGCTCGATTTTCGCGACCGGCCTACTCTCTCAGTTGCGTTCAATCGTTTAGCGCCCGCAGCAACGGCGCGTTCTCGCCCAAACACGTCGCTGATAACGGTCTCCATAGGGATCAAATGTGCCTTGAGCGTGCTTGGGTCGCAGGCGGATCAAAGCATCTGTTGAGAGGGTTTCGTTAATAAAATCACTTCTAGCCAAGTGTTGCGCTTAGGAGTCGTCGAATGCTTGCTCAGGAAGAAGATGGCGACGGACTCTTAGACTTGGCGATCGCCCTGTACGCGCGCGGCGACATGGTCAAGGCAGCAAGCCTGTTCCGCGTTATTCTCAAAAACGATCCTGCGCATGCTGTCGCCAACCACCAACTGGGACTGCTGGCTTTCGCTGACGGGGATGCCGAAGCGGCGGCGCAATATCTTCAGCGCGCCGCCGCGGCCAACCCGTTGGACGCGGAGTATCACAACAATCTCGGCGTTGTGCTGCATGCGCGCGGCGATCATGCGGGCGCCCGGTGCGCTTTTGAAAATGCAATCGCCCAAGATCAGCGCTTTGCGCAAGCGTTCAACAACCTGGGTGCGGCGCTCACGGCCCTGAATGAGGATGAGAACGCCATTCGGGCCTACCGACGGGCGCTTGAGATCGATCCAACTTATATCGAGGCGCGCGATAATCTCGATCTGGCCTGCGCTGGAGTCGCCCCCGCGTGGCACTTTCCGATGATGGCCGACGTCGCACGCAACGAAGCGTATGATCGGGCACTGCGCCGGGCTGCGCCGGGGCGACGCGTGCTGGACATCGGCGCGGGCTCTGGTCTACTGGCGATGATGGCCGCGCGCGCAGGCGCCGCCAAGGTCACGACCTGCGAAGTGGTGCCGGCGATCGCCGCTGCGGCGCGCGAGATTATCCAGGCCAACGGATTAGCCGACTCCATCACGCTACACGCCAAGCGCTCCGATCAACTCAAGATCGGTCAGGACTTGTGGGCGCGTGCGAATGTTTTGGTGACGGAAACCTTTTGTAGCGGGCTCTTGACCGAAGGTGTGCTGCCGACCATTGAGCACGCGCGCGAGCATTTATTGACGCCAGACGCCGTCGTCATCCCACAACGCGCGGCCGCTCGGGGTTATCTGATCGGCGGGCCAAGCGTCGAAGCCCAAGCTTACGCATCGCAGGCCGCCGGCTTCGATTTATCGCGCTTCAATCTATTCGCGTCGAGCAAGTTTGGTCTGCATCTGGATCGGCTTCCGCACGACATTCTGTCGGATGATTTCGAGATTCTCAGTTTCGATCTGATGCAATCATATTTTCCCCCTGAGCGCCGTGAGATCGCCACCACCGTTCGCGTCTCTGGACGCTGCGTTGGCGTCGCGCAGTGGCTCCGCCTCGACCTAGACTCGGAAACGACCTACGAAAATCGCCCCGAGGCAAACGCCGGAGCCAATGGATGGATGCATGTCATCCATCGCTTCCCCGAGCCCATTGAACTCCTTGCGGGCGACCAAGTGCGGCTTATCGCCAGCCACACGCGCACTAACATGACTGTGGCGCTCGCGACCCGCAACGACCCGCCAAAGCACTAGAAGCAGGCCCTGTGTCGGGGGCAAGGACGTCGCGCCGCTCGGGGGCGACTTGGGCCAGAGCCGCGCCATCGGTGAAATTTTTCGAGCGGCCGGCACGCTCCAATCAAGACGTATGCGCCCTGCCCGTCAATTCGGCGGGGCGTCGCCGAAACCAGCCGCTTCGCCACACCTCGTGCTAAGGGTGGCCGATGAGCGAGCACAAGACGATGCCATGGGCCCAGGTCCTTGCGTGGCTTGAGAAGGAAGCGTTGCGCGACTCGGAGGCTGCTTGGCTTTACAGCGAGTTGTGTCAGCGTCTGCGTGACGCTGGCGCGCCAGTATTACGGGGGCACGTAAGCTTCAGAGTGCTGCACCCTCTTTACGACGCAAACGCCTTCAATTGGCGTGCCCACGAAGGCGTCGTCGTGGATCAAGTCGTCGTCGATCGGTTTTCGCCGGCAGACAGCCTTCGCGAGGAATTCCTGCAAGGCCCGCTAGCCCATGTTCTCAAACACCGGCTGCCGATGCTTCGCCGACGGTTGACCGGCAAGGACGTGCAACTAGATTTTACCGTGTTGAAGGAATTTCTCGCGCTCGGTGGGACGGACTATATAGTTGTTCCGGTCGGCTTCGACGAAGAGCAGAAGGAAGGCATCATCTGCTCTTGGGTCGGCGATCGCGAGACTGGATTTACTGACGATGAGATCGAACAGCTTCGTCGCATCTGCCGAGCTCTTGCTGTCGTGCTTCGAGCGAAGCTTCAACGCGATGTCGCGCAGAATGTGGCCGAGGTCTATTTGGGCAGCCGTGCCGCGCAGGCCGTGCTCAACGGATCGATACGCCGCGGCGACGGTGAGAAAATTGAAGCGGCTTTGTTCTACAGTGACATGCGCCGCTCGACCGAACTTGCTGAACGCCTCTCTGCCGAAGAATTTCTGCATGTACTCGATAGTTATTTTGAAATGACGGCGGGAGCTGTGCTCCATCGGGGCGGTGAAGTCGTCTCATTGATTGGCGATGCCGTGCTTGGCCTGTTCCGCGCAGAGAATGGCGCCGAAGAAGCCTGCAAACGCGCGCTCGCAGCGGCGCTGGAGGCGCGGCATCGACTGCGGGCGGCGCCGAAAGCCAACGCAGCGCCAGAATTCGGCGTTGCTCTCAATCTGGGGCACGTGATCTACGGCAATGTGGGCGTACCTGAGCGCCTGCAGTTCACGGTGGTGGGCTCGGCCGTCAACGAACTCGTCCGCGTGCAGGATCTAACAAAAGAGCTGAATTGCCCGGTGCTCGCGACCGAACCGTTTGCGCAGGCGGCAGGCGGCCAATGGCGTTCGATGGGCGAACATCAGCTCCGTGGATTCGAGACACCGTCATCGATTCTCACTCCGTCATCGACCTGAAGAGTGCGAACTGCCACCGGCAGGTTCGACGATGACTCCATGAGGCAACAACATTGACGACTCCTAAGGCCTGACGTTCGGCAGCCGCCCACAAGCCACCGTCTTATGTCTGCTGCTAATTGGCTTGGACAAAATTCAACAGATCAGCGTCGCGCGCGAAGGCGGAGTATGCTTTCGTCGTGGTGGCCAACTGACCAAGGAACCAATGACACCCGACCCATCTCTGTTTCTAGCTGTCGCGCAGATCGCAGGAGTTTTTGTTGGGTTCGGTGGCCTAATTGGCTCGCTCGGCGATTTTCATGCACAAACACAAGCGGTGAAGCTGCTGCAATCGGTCGTGGCCACGAGCCTCGGCGTGATGACGGCGGCGCTAATCCCGGCGACGCTTATGCAGTTTCAGCCAGACCCGAAGGTGATGTGGCAAGTTGCAAGTGGCATCTACATCTTGCTGAACTTGTGCGGTGGCACGTTGGTGGTGCTGATCAATTCCGAATTCCGCGATTGGTTTCGCGCACATGCGAAGCGTGCGCCGTTGTTCGCCTTGTTGTTCTGGGTCGGTTTGGAAGTTCCGATTCTGGTTTCGCTACTCTTGGCCTTGTTCGGAGTCGTCCCGGCCTGGTCGCAGGGATTTTTCGCCACGGCACTGATGTTCAATTTGTTTCAACCGGCGACGTTGCTGACGCGGTTCTTATTCGAAAAGCCGCAGGACTGACGGTTGCGGCCCAGGCCGCGATGGGCCATTCCAGCCCGGGTCGCAACAATCCCCTGAGCGGCAGCCGCGCTCCAATTTGACCGTTCGCGCCCTCTAGAAGCGACCTCACGTTCATCGCCGATACCTGCCGATCGCAGAGACCGAACCGACCGTACAAGCTTCGCTGGGCACGAGCTCAAGTCTTAAGCCACAGCCAAGCCGTTCCGCGCTTAGTGGGCGGTGTTCCGCAGTCGCCAGATAAGCGTTGCGGTCGCGCCAACAAAGAATATCAGACAGACCACGCTGCTCTCTGGTCCATTCGCACCGCCGGTGAGGATGTCTGGCCCCTGCGGAACGAGCTTCACCAGAAGCGCCGACACGCCCGCGTCAAATCCGGTAACCGGCAATTCGAAGCCCGTCGCTAGCAGCCAATTCCACCCAACGTGCCATCCCATGACGCCCCAGATATTTCGCGCCTTGAGCGCCCAAAGGCATGCGAAGGCTGAAAACAGAAAGACGCCGGCCGTGATGAGCGGCTCCTGGCCTCGACTGTAATGCAGCAAGGTGAACACAGCGCATGTCAGTATCACGGCTAGAGCGACATTAAACTTGCGTGCAAGCGCGGACATCAGCCAGCCGCGAAAGATGATCTCCTCGACGCTTGCCTGAACTACGAAGCACAGAAACAGAATGCCGATACTGATCAAGTCGCGTGGCGCAAAGAACGCGCTCGCGAAT
>JANPCV010000026.1:0-2621 GCA_031431115.1 Caulobacteraceae bacterium | reverse complement strand
GGCTCCAAACGACCATGAGCTGCTTCGGTCAAAAGCCGCGGTGGTGAACGTCATGGAAAAGACGCGGGCAAGACCGCGTCACGTAGGATTGAGAGAGACGAGCGCAAGCAAACCTCTGTCGAAGCATCGAAACCCGATCAGACGACATCGAAACTGGGGGCTACACGGTTTCCCAGGATCAGCACGGCGGCAACCTACTTATTGGCCGTGCGGTGTCCGGTGTGCAGGAGGCGTGACTCTCATTCGGGCTCTTGTGCGGAACGTGAGAACCTGGCCGGCGCTGCCAAGGGAAAAGACTCAAGCGGCGATCACCGTGAGGTCGAAAGTACCGATACGCCGGAGAGGGGCGGACTGCCTCGTAGTAGTGACGAAGGTTCTGTAATGGGGCCGGAGCGAAGGGGGCAGGCCATCGCCGCTGATTTTGGGCCAACCGGGCGACCGGGAGGAGCCTTTAGTTCAGTGGAGGCCGACAGGCCTTGCGCGATGGCACGAGCCGGATGATGCGAGAGTATCAAGTCCGGATCTGTGAGAGGCTCGGGGTGAAATTCCCCGGGCCTACTCGGCGAACCGAGAGGCTCACGCACGGTTCTAGGAGCGCCCGGGGGTGAAACTCCTCCGGGCGACTCGCCACGGCCTGCCTTAGCTTATGCAGCATTACCGGCGGCAGCATTTGAGTGACCAAGCCGGTCGTGATTTGGTACGCGACGGCGGGCCGTGGCCCGATGCGGGCAATCGAGTTTTGAAGAAGCGTTAGCCGACTAACGCCCGGAGATTGTCGCCTCGATCCACGCGCGAACGGTCGAGATGCGCGCGTAGTATTCACGCACGCCGTAATGACCGCGCCCATGGCCCATCGGATCTTGCCCTGAACTGATGCCGACAAGCGCAAAGCCATGCGCCGAACGAATGAGCGCCGGACCACCGCTGTCGCCCGGGCCGCTAATGCCCTCGAGCGGCGCAGCATGCGGCGGCGCATCGAACACCCACGACAGGTTGACGTCGTCGACTTGATCGACAACGTTTTCGGCGCGACGCATTTGCCCATCGGGACCGGTCACGCCAACCGCGCCTGTTCCCGTATCGCCCCAGCCTAGCAGCACCACGGTCTTTCCCGTTTCATCGCTCGCGGCGTAAAGCGGTGTCGGCGGGGCAGCAGATTCGTCGCGCAGATGCAGCAAGGCAATATCGACGTTCGGGGCGCTGGGGTGGGGCACAATGCGGTCGATCTGGTTGGCCACGCCGGCGATCTCAACCGAATAGCCGCTGCCTGCTCGCATCGCATTGGCGATGCGAGGCGCTTCGGCACAATGGGCGGCAGTGATTGCCCAATGCGGCGCGATCAAGGTTGCTGGGCAGTCCCAAAACCCGCGCTGCGTGCGCAACAGTCCAAACACGGAGGGATAGTCAGCAGCCGCCACGGCGTAGCGCGCCGCATCGACATCATCGCGCACGACAATGGCATACACGGGCATCGCCGCCGCCCACGCCAACACACCGAACACAAAATTCAACACTAGAAAGCGCATGCCGCCCGCCTTGTCGCCACCTTGCGACCCGATTGTTGCATCCGTGTTTCAGCCCAGCCGCCGGTGGTGCGGGCGCGGCGCGCAGCGGCCGGTTTCGGCGAACTCTGACCTGTGAGCGTGTGCAACCGCGAAAGGCAGCTTAGGAGCGGCCCTGTCGCTCGGCGGCAGTCATGGTAGCGGTGTTGGCGGGCAAGCACTCGCTAAGGACACCAGAGGGAAGTGCTGATATTAGAGTTGTGACGGGCGGGTAGGCGTGTTGGCTAACTTTCTGCGCCGGCGTCGCTGCAAATGTTGGAGCAACACGATGAGGCATCGCCGCGCACTGTTACTCGCCATTGCAACCCTTGCGTCGGCGCCGCTCGCTATGCCTGCGTATGCCGATCAACCGCCCGTTCATGTGGGCATGTTCTCAAACATTGCCGTCGGTGGTTACGATCCTGTTGCCTACTTTGTCTCAGGTCGGCCAATTCGTGGCGAAGCACAATTCCAGGAAACGTATCGAGGCGTTCAATATCGCTTTGCGAATGCTCAGAACTTGGCGCGTTTTCGAACCTCCACGGAGGCCTATCTGCCCCAATATGGAGGCTATTGCGCCTGGGCCGTGAGCCAAGGCGCCACCGCGCCGGGCAATCCGCAGAATTGGCGCCTTGTCGACGGCAAGCTTTATCTCTTCTCCAGTGCGGAGCTCCAGCGTCGCTGGGCCGCCGACGTTCCAAATCTGGTGCGCAGAGGAGACGCAAACTGGCCGAGCGTGCTTTCGCGCTAGAGCGATTCCGCTACCGCATCGCCGCCGCAGATTAGCGCGCTTGCGGGCGCAGTGCAGGGACTGGTTGCGTCGTTTGCGGCCTGACCGGTTTGTCGGGGCCAGCTTCACCTCGCGTGTGATTGGTTTCGGCGACATCCCGCCGTTGCTGCGTGTGCTAGGTCACCCACTGAAAAGGAGGGACAACGCCGGTCGCGGAATTTTCGAAACGACGCGCGCTGACTCGGCGCGTCGCTTCGCCTACTCGTGAAACGGACCGTCCGAATGTCGCACCCACCTGACCAGCTCGCCGTCTTCAGTGAGTTCGATGGAAAAAACAGACCCAGCATATC
>JANPCV010000025.1:0-3451 GCA_031431115.1 Caulobacteraceae bacterium | reverse complement strand
GACATACACGGGCGTGCCGTCCGACGCAGCCACCACGATCGTCTCGATATCCTTCACGGTCTCGATCAGGCCCACGCCCCGGATGAATTGCTGTTCGCCGCCGCGCTCCAGGTAAGCGCCGCCGACATTGAGGTTGTTCTTGCGCAGCGCCTCGGTCACTTGCGTAATCGACACGTTGTAGGCCACGAGTCTGCCGGGCTGGACCAGGACTTCGTACTGCTGCTCCTCGCCCCCAAAACTGTTCACCTCAACAACATGATTGCAGATCGCCGCCTGCCTGTGTGCGGATTCCGCCGAAGGCGAATGCTGATTCCGGAGGGAGCGCGAACGGCATTCCGGGCCGAAGGCGAACGGTGTCGGAGCGTAGCGACGCTGGCTTAACGATTCTGCCGTAAGTGTTCGGCTTCGTCAAGGGAAACCTGTCCGGAGCGCAGCGGAGGTGGGCTACTGCTAGCGGAGAAAGGGGTGCGGGGAAAGGGGCAGCAGCCCTTTGCCCCGCTCAGTCTGGCAGAAACCTCCGAGCGATAGCTCGGCGCGCACCAGCTGGTGGGCGGCGCGATCATGCCGGTTGGCCCGACTGTTGTGCGGCGCGTTTCTTGCGCATGGAGTCGCCGCGCATGTCGATGCGATGGGCGTTGTGAACTAAGCGATCGAGGATTCCGTCGGCGGCGGTGGGATCACCGATTTGTTCGTGCCAGCGGGCAACGGGAAGCTGCGACGTGAGGATGGTTGAGCGCGTTTGATAGCGATCTTCGCAGATTTCCCAGAAGTCGCGGCGCTCGGTTTCGGCGAGCGGCTGCATGGCCCAGTCGTCGATGACGAGCACGTCGATGCGGCTCAGGCGCGCCAGCAAACTACGTAGACTGCCATCAGCGCGAGCGATGGCAAGATCGCGGAACAGCGCAACGGCGCGCATGTACAGAGCTGAGTAGCCATCGCGGCAAGCCTTCTGCGCCAGCGCGCAAGCGACGAAGCTCTTGCCGACGCCGGTAGGCCCAAGCACGAAGATGTTCTCGTGTTGCGCGGCCCAGGCCGACTTCTGCGCCAGCGCGCGGATCACGCTTTTGTCCAAGCCACGCGACGAACGATAGTCGATGTCCTCGATTGCCGCTCCCTTGAGTTTGGCGGCGTGCAAGCGCCGCGCCAGCGCTTGATTCTCGCGCCAGGTCCATTGCTGATCGACCAGCAGGCCGAGCCGTTCGAGGAAGCTCAGCTCGCGTGAGGCCGGGTCTTGTTCTTGCACTTTGAGCGCATCCGCCATACCCGCGAGCCGCATGGCCACGAGTTTTTCCATCATGGGTTCTTGTAACATTTTCTTTATCGCGCACAACGGAGCTTGGCCCTTGACTGACGTCATCGGGCCGCCCTGTGCGCTTTCTCCTTATCTTTATTCGAAGTACTCAGCTCCGCGGATATTGTCATGCGGCGGCGTGGATGTTGGCGGCGGAGACAGCACGGGCGCTTGATCGAGCGAGTTCCGCAAGATCGATTCGACACTCTTGTAGCGGCACGCGCCAGTGAGCAACGCACGCTCCGAGGCCGCTTCCACCCGCTGCGCCGAGTACTTTTCCGCCAACCGGATGATGCCCAAGCAACCGCGATAACCCATTTCTGGATGCGGCTTGTCGTTCATGATGCGCTCGAACAATCGCGCCGTTTGCGGACCAATCGTTTCAGCCCAATGCACCATGCGTGACGGCGTCCATTCCAGATGCGCACGATGGCTGGCTGGCCGATGCTCGTTGTTGGTGACGGCTTGCCCGCGCCCGCGATGGCGTAGATGCGATGCGACGCGCGTGCCTTTGTGCAGAATCTCCACCGTCGTTGGCGTCGAACGGATCTCCACCAGTTCCTGCACCAGGTTGTAGGGCACGCTGTACAAGTTCGAGTCGAACGTGACGTGATAATCAATGTTCACGCGGGCGCGCGACCACTGGCTCATGTCGAACGGCTCATTCGGCAACGGCTTCAACGCGGGCCGGTCGATGGCTTCGAACAAGCTCGCGCGCGTGCCGTCCTTTTTGCGGAATGGCCGATTGTTAAGCTTCGTCAGCAACTCGCGAATCGCCTCGTTCACTTCTTCCAGCGCGAAGAACTTGCGATGCCGCAACGCCGCCACGATCCAGCGCTGCGCCACTTGCACGGCATTCTCCACCTTGGCTTTGTCGCGCGGCTTGTACGGCCGCGCGGGCACGATGCCAAAGCCGCAATGCTGCGCGAAGTTGTAATAGGTCGGGTTTAGATCTGGATCGTAACGATGCGCCTTAGCCACGGCCGTCTTCGCGTTGTCGGGCACCACGAGCGCCGGAATGCCGCCGCAATGTTCGAACGCGTGCACGTGCGCGCGCAACCAAGCTTCCATCTGCATGTCGCGCGTTGCTTCGGCCCAGGTGTAGCTGCTGGCGCCCAGCGTGGCCACGAACAACGGTGCTTGCCACACCTCGCCCGTGCGCCGATCATGAACAGGAATCGTCACGCCCGCCCAATCAACGAACAGCTTCTCGCCCGCCTTGTGCTCATGCCGCAGCACCACGTCGAGCTTCTTGCGCCATCGCTGATACAACTCGCAGTAGCGCGAGTAGCGATAGCCCTCCGGGTTCACTTGCCGGTATTCTTCCCACAACAACTGCAACGTGACGTGCTTGTGCTGGCGCAGTTGTTCGTGGATCGCGGCGAAGTCCGGCGCGGTCCGCGCCAAGTTGCCCGATGGCTCGGCGACTTCCGACCTTGGAAACAACGTCGCGATCAGCCGCGCCTCATCCCAGTCCTCCGGCAACGGCCATGTCAGGCCCACCGCCTCAGCCCGCGTCAGGTACTTATGCACCGTGCTCACCGCGATCGCGCAACTGCGCCCGATCTGCTGGTAGCCCAGTTTGAGTTCATATCGGAGGCGCAACACCTCCCGGATTTTCCGCATGGACAATCTCCTTGCCGGCACTCTGGTCCTCCCCTTGGAGGGCCCATTGTGCCGAGTTCATGTCCAGCGCCGCCCTGTGGAAATCATTCCGGGCCATCGCGAAAACCATTCCGGTCTTAGTGCGAAAACCGTTCGCCTTCCCGCCGGAACAACTGTTCGCGATCACCCCGGAATCCCGTTCGTCTTCACCCCGGAATCGTTTTCGCGTTCACCCCGGAACCCTGTTCGCCTTCGCCCGGAATCCGCAACGTGCCACCCCCAGGTGGCCGTAGGCAGAAGAAGCGCCACCAGTGACCGATGGATCTCAGCCGGTTGGCTGGATTCGCAGCCATGCAGTAGGTGCTGCCTTCTTCTATTGCACGGCAAGTGCCACTTCTCCGGCCGCGATGCGGAACAACTGGCCGGCAACTGGAGCAGCTTCGCGTCAGCAGGACAAAAGCCGAGGGCCGCTAGCGGCTTTTCCCAACCACTACAAACGTGATGTCGTCTGGTTGCGCCGCGGCCTCTGTGAACTCTTGAATGGCCCGAATCAGT